>NZ_JANQOM010000071.1 GCF_028289625.1 Winogradskyella sp.
GTAATAACGCAACCGACATGAACTCCCATTTTTTCAACTTCAGCTTTATCCTTTGCACCAATGTCTATACAGATGTTATCTAGTTTTGGTGGTTCTTCCTTAGCTCTGTTTCGCGTATGAATTGCTGGCCAGCCAAAAACCCCTTTTACAATACCTTTCTTGGTATGGATATTTACCACTTTACTTGGAGCAATCTGATGGTCGCTACCACCATTTCTTATAACATATAACAAACCTTTATCAGAAATATAATTGACATACCAAGAGATTTCGTCGGCATGCCCTTCAATGACAACTTTATATGCTGCCTTGGGGTTTATAACCGCAACTGCAGTTCCATACGTGTCTGTTATAAACTCATCAACATAAGGTTTTAAGTAGTCCATCCATAGTTTTTGACCGTCCCATTCGTAACCTGTTGGTGATGCATTGTTTAGATATTTTTCTAAAAAGGCCATCGACTTTTTAGTCAGTAATTGCTTTTTTGCCATGTATACAAATTTTGCTTAAAAATAATAATATTAATAGGAATTTAGGGTTATAGCCTGTAATAATTGTTAATTTTGAAACCGCCATAAATTGTTTTTTGGAACGATTTTGGAAGTGTCATTATATATGAAGTATATCACATACATAATACTATTAATTTCTGCATTGACTTTTGCCCAGGAAAACCCTGTTAAGAAGGATACTACGCAGGTATATTATATGATTATTGAAGGCGATTCTGTAGCAGTAACTGAAGTGGAATTAGATGAAGTATTGGTGCTACCAGACCTTAATTTTAGAAACAGGGATGAGCGTATACGTTATATTGTTTTGCGTCGTAAAACACTGAAGGTCTATAAATACGCTAAATTGGCGGCGGAGCGATTAGAAACCTTACAAAAACGATTGGCTACTTTAGAGCGTAAGCGTGATAAGAAACGTTATGCCAAAGTAATTCAGAAGTATATTGAAGATGAGTTTTCAACAGAGCTCAAAAAGCTAACAAAAACTGAAGGACAAATTCTAATAAAATTAATTCACAGGCAAACTGGCAAAACAACATTTCAACTTATTAAAGAGCTTCGGAGTGGCTGGCGTGCATTCTGGTTTAATAATACGGCAAGTTTATTTGATATATCCCTAAAAGAAGAGTTTAGCCCAATAGAAGTGGAGGAGGATTACTTAATTGAGGATATTTTACAGCGGGCCTTTAGGAGTGAGCTATTAGAGCGCCAAAAGCCAGCTTTTGACATTGACTTTTATGCTTGTGTCGATAAATGGTCCAAACCCAAAAAACAACTCGATAAAGGAGAAAATTAAATGCGTAGGCAAACTAAACTCGAAGAACAGTTGAATGCTTGGTCTCATGGAATAGGTGCTGCATTGGGAGTAGTTGCTCTAGTTTTACTTATTGTTTTTTCTAATAATACTGCTAAACCTTGGAGTCTTTTTAGTGTAATAGTTTATGGTATCTCCATCATTGTTTTGTTTTTGGCTTCAACATTTTACCATGCGGTGAAAGGGGAGAGGCGTAAACACAATTTCAGAATCGTTGATCACATCAGTATTTACTTGTTGATTGCGGGAACTTATACTCCAGTGTTATTGGTGGCTCTTAGAGATAGTTTGGGCTGGCCCTTGTTTTGGACCGTTTGGGGCATTGCTGCTTTTGGTGTGGTTTTAAAACTTTTTTTTACGGGTAGGCTCGAAATCTTTTCAACACTATTGTACTTGGTTATGGGTTGGTTGATTGTATTTGATTTTTCAAACCTTTCGGATGTTATTGGTCCTAACGGAGTCTTATGGCTATTTGCAGGTGGACTTTCTTATACTGTAGGAATTGTATTCTATGCTATAGAACGCATACCTTATAATCACGTCATATGGCATATATTTGTTTTGGCTGGTGCTATTTGTCACTTTTTTATGATTTTTAATCACGTTATTTAAGAAGAAAGTACCATCTTCTTAATGATTGCAATTTGCCCTAAATGGTAATAAGCATGTTCTATTAAACCATCAATATTGCGCTGGTAGTTTCCGTATTTTTCATCAACAAAATGTTCCATAAGTTGATCATCATTGAGTTGTTCCACATAATTTGCTAAAGCTTCGGTATCATCCCAAAATCTTTTTTGAAACGCCAGCCATTCCTCTTGTGATGTTATTGCGGGAAAATCAAAACTGTACTTATCTCTTATATTTAATTCCCCATTGATGAAAACGTTTTTTACGCCTTCAATATAATAATGAATATGTTGAGCCAAAACAGCTATTGTGTTTAAAGATGGCACTTTGGTGTTGGCAGTAGTAACGTCTAGATGCTCAATTTGATGTTTATAGTTTGTGTTTGCAATCCACGTACCGTTTAAAATGACTTCTCTAAGTCTATTTGCTAGTTGTGTTGAAGGTTCCATTAATACATTGTTTTAATGATGTGTTAGCTTCGTAATTGTATTTTCTAAATGTGGAAATAGTTCCATAAGCTCCTGTCGGGATTTTAACTCAAAGTCTTCGAAGCTAAAGCCAGGGGATACGGTACAGCCCACTAGCGCATAAGTATCTTTTCCCAAAACTTCTGCAGCAAACCAATAGCCACCAGGTACTACAAACTGAGGAGCTTCACCCTTACTTAAGTTGTTTCCAATCAAATGTTCTGAATGTATACCATCATTGGATATCATATGAAGTCGAATAGGTGAGCCTTGATAAAAATGCCAAATTTCATCTTGTTTGATGCGATGCAAGGCTGAGAAATTTTCAGATGTTAATAAGAAGTAAATACACGTTGAATAATTGCGTTGTCCTTTATATTCTGTATCTAGACTATCTTGTTTTATACAGCCAGTACTTCTATAGGTTTCTTTAAAATAACCACCTTCAGGATGTGGTTTTAAATCGAGTTGTTCTACAATAGTTTTTATTGCGTCCATACTAAACTGTATCTATAGAGTGTGCTTCCTTAACTACTTTAGGCTTTCTTGATTTCCATTTTGTCTTAGCTCAATTTACTCAGTCAATTCGAGGCTAGACAAGAGTGCAACGAACAGACGAAGCCAACCATAAATTTAGCAAAAAGACTTCGATTTCCGACTAGGATGCCAACAAATCGAACTCTTGTTAGCATTTATGACCATTGTTATGAGCAGTTTTATCTTTTAAATCCAAAAACCAATAGTCTATTTTATCGTTAATCTCTCCATTGGGCTTATTGTACTGCCTTAAAACTTTTTCTCCTAATTCAAATTCTATTGGATGGGAGAAGATTGGACCATCATAACAAAACGTGTGGAATTCACCATTTTCACCACAAGGGTCAACATTATTGGGTAATTCCTGAAGAAATTTATAGTCTAATTCTCTACCCACGAAGGATGGATTGAGTAATTCTCCATTGACGCAAATGACTATGGCTTTGAATCCAAGGTTTAAAAATTCTAAATACAAGGCTTTAGTATTTTTTTGCCATAACGGAAAGTGACATTTAATATCCTTAAGTTGTTGTTCTCGATAGTGCCTTAAGTCCTCAAGAAAAATATCCCCAAACCCGCAATCGGTGAATCCTTGTTTTTTAAGTTCATTCACTTCTTTCCTCATTAGCTTGTTGTGTTGATTCATTGAAGGTTGTTCAGGCAGTTCAACTGTGCTGTAGGGCAATCCTATAGACTCAATTTGTTTGATTAATAACTCTCTCCTTAAACCATGCATCGAAACCCGATTATGATAACTATTCATTGTGGTTAATAAATGGTCAACAGATAACTCATTATTGTTCTGAAGATAATAAAGCGCTATCGCGGAATCTTTTCCTGTACTCCAATTAAAAAAGGTTTTAAACATTTGCTATAAACTTACTCGCAATGGTTTTGTGTATGGCTTTGTTGCAGAAAATTTCTGGCTGACTTTTCCAACATAACCTAAAGATAGCAAATTGCGGTATGCATTGTTGGCAAATCGTTTTTATTTTCATAGTACTTTAATTCCAATCAATACAGTTACAACTATTATTATTAAAAGTCCAAACGAAAATATTTTGTCAAATTCTTTTACGTGAGGATTTTTTGCCCCAAATCGATTGTTAATTTCATCCGAATTTCTCATAAAAAGGATAAAATCTCTTTTATGTATATTTTCACTAATCCGTTTAAAGATTCTGTCAAAAATCCAATAAACTATTGGTACACAAAATCCGAAATACATAATTCGGTCATTTCTGAATTCTGTTTTTGAATCTAACAATCCGAAAAGTCCAACAGCTAAAAGTCCGAAACAGGTCAGCCATATTATTTTAGGATTCATCCATTTCTTTTTCCTTGTGTAAAGAATAAAGAAACTAATCCCAAGTGCAATTCCAATTCCGATTATGCTGTTATCCATTCAGTTTATGTTCTTAATTCGTGAATGTAACTGATTATCTCATCAGCTATTTCGATTGGGCATCCATTATAATCAAATATTCCTCCCGAATTAGAATTCTGACCACAAGTAACAAAAATTCCAGAACCAAATTTTTCCTTAATTTTAGTAGCAAGCCAACCAATAAATCCACTATTGTCTAATTTAGGTTTAAAGTGAAATCGGAAAATTTTAAAATTTTCAGTACCCTGCTTTTCAATAGGAACTAAAAGACTCCATACTTCGTCATCCCTAACAATTGCCAACGCATTTGGATCCATTACAAAGTTATTTAATGGTAATTCTCTGAAATAGTATGGTTCTGGATAAACCTTAAAGTCTGAAGATTTCAAAACTCTTATTAACCTTTCTTCAGTTTGCTCTTTACTTTCTTTATTTATATACATTAATTACATTTCCTTATATATATTTACTCCTATCTCTTTTCCTCTCTCAGAAGACATTTCAAACTTCTCTATTAAAATGAGCTTATCATCCTGATACGAAATCTCACAAACAGAAGTTCCATGATCTATCATTGCATTAGTTCTTACTTGACAATAGCTAAAATACAATCTATTATTTTTCACATTACCCACTAAATACCCTTTTCTAATTTTCCCCCCTGAATATTTTGCGGATACTAATTCCTTATCTTGGGTAAAATCAAAAATAGTATCTGAATTGACAATTCCATTTGGGGCAGTTCTTATTACATTCATTCTAATATTTTGAAACATATTATAAGATTTAATTGTACGCAACAGCTTCGTATAAGCTTCAGCTACAGATTTATAAGCGTTAATTTTCGGTTTAGTTTTGGCGTTAGCAATTGCAAATAGATTTGCTTGAGCCTGCCCTGAGCTTGTCGAAGGATAGTCGAACCGGCCTTAATTATGATTACATATTGTTATAAGACGTTTTTGTTTGGTTGCTAAGCCGCATTTAAATTACCCTTCTGGATTGTATGCAATATTAGAATCTCCAATTAATTTTTCTCCATAGAAACTTTCATATAAAGTTAAGGTTTCCTTGTGACTTTTTGAAGATGTCTCCTTACCATTAATAAGTAATTTATTTCCACTCAACACAAAAGCTACATTTTCTAGCTCTTGGGTAATATTTTCAGCAACTGCTATTTGATTAACAAAATTCAAGAAGGTTTCGAGCTTTTTTTCCGCACTGGAAAGGTTTTCTAAATAAGATTTGTACTTATTTAAAATCATATTACTTAGCTCCTCTTTTTGCTTAATAGATGCATTTTCATCATTAACCTTAAGTGTCTCAACAGAATTATACTGAATAATCGCTGTTAAGATTGCTCCATTATATTCCATTTCAAAAAATTCTTTTCCTCGTAATATAGTTTCAATCCAATCGGTAAAGCTGGCAACATTTACGTAATAATCAATAGTGCCATAGTTTCCTTCGGGTATTTGTTCATGAAATGAAAATGAGCAAACACCCACTAGAATTAGTTCTTTGTTGACTTTTATGTAAGCCGGACCTCCGCTATCACCTAATCCAGAAACACCTTCTAATTCGGTCACATTTTTGTCATTAGGACGGTCAAAGTCAAAGGTTATAAATAGTTCAGAGACATTATCAATTACATTTGTAGCCCCTCTTATCTTTCCATCACTTTCCAATCTTTTTGAAAGTCCATTGCCCGTTCTTCCACTTCCAGCAATATGAATTTTTGTTCCCTCTTTTGGATTTTTAGTTGAGAATTTTACCGGAGAGACTTCAGTTACTGATTCTTTAAGCTTGACTAGTGCGATATCCTTTTTTTTATAAACATCATTGTTTGATTCTTGAGGATATATGAAAACTTTTTCTACCTCATATTTTTGATTATTAATGGTAACCATACTACCTTCATAAACCCCTACAGTTACGTGTTCAGCGGTTATTATCCAATTAGGATGAATTAGAGTTCCATTTCCATGTTGAAAAACTGCCAAGGATTCAAAGCCTCCATTTTTTCCATAGTCCAGATATTTTTGATCTTCACTATCATGGCGAATAACTATAAAACTACTACCAAAATATAAAATGGTTAAAAGAAAGATGCATGATTTGAAGTGCTTAAAAAAATTCATATTTATGTGTTTTTTATTAAAGTTAGTTTTACTATACAACTATGGTTTTTATGGTCTATATTTATCTAAATCGAGATTCATAATATAAAAATTTAGAGAACCATTTTTACTTGAAGAAATAGTAGAAATAAAGTTTTTATAACTTTTAGCAGCGCTCTTCTTAATCCCTTTTGTGATTCTTCCTGAAGTAAAAATTAAATAGGCTTTATCTGATGTAACATATGGACTGCCATCAATCTCATTGCTGTTTACATCTTTACCCATATTTATCGGGTCGGACCATTCGGTTTGGTTTTTTTTAAAGCTAATGTATAAGTCGCTTTTACCGTAACCTTCAGGTTCATCTACTCTAACAAAAATCATAAACGATTCATCGTTAGCCACAAATGCATCAGCCTCTCTTTTTTTTGAATTGATATTGTCTGGAAGCCTTACTGGTTCTTGATATTCTCCATCTAGAAATCTTGACAAATAGATATCGGAATTTCCTTCCTTATCAGAACTGAAGTATAAATTTTTATTATTAGTCATTACAGGATAAAATTCATTTCCTGATGAGGATACGGGAAAACCTAAAGGTTTTGGTTCTTGCCACTGACCATTCTTTAATTCAGAAGTCCAAATATTAAAATTAAACCCTTCAGGTTTTCCTTCGTAATCTTTGAAAGATGAGAACAACATTAAATTCCCGTCAGGTGAGATTTGGACATCAGTCACTGGAATATCTGATGATACAAAGGGAACAAATTCAGGTGATCCGAAGGTTGCTTTTTCAAATTTTTGAAAAGCAATTCCTGTTACACCCAGTTTTTGCGCTGTTACTGTATAGTAAATGGTTTGTCCGTCAGGGCTAAAACTAGTATTGAATTTGTCAACATGTGTGGACACAACCTCAGGATGAAACTTGATAGGTTTATGAAGAATTGAATCAATTTTATAAGGGTGACTTAAAGTTTCTAAATGACGTTTTTTAGAAGCTTCTTTTTTGTCTGAACAGGCTAATGATATTATTAATAAAAATGCAATGAATCTATTTTTCATTATAGTTCTTATAATTTATAGGTTTTAATTACATACAATGAGTAACTGAAAATGATTATGTACAGTAATTTAGACGATAGCAATTTCTATTTGTGCGATACAGTCAAATAACTATATTTACTCATCTATTTTAATGTTCTTGGTTATAGCTTTGTGAGTTCCTTCTTAAACCAGGAACTCATGGGAGACTGTTTAATGGTTGCAATTTCAAGTCCTTTATTAAAGTGTTTTTTGGCTTTCTCTAATTCACCATTTTTTAAATAAGCCTGAGCTACATAACCGTTTAACATTAAACCTTCATCATAACTCTCCAAACCAAATTCATAAATATTAATTGCCTTTTTGTATTCTTTTTTATTATAGTAATAACGACCCATATTTACCAATTGATTGTAATCTGGAGCAACATTAAAATTATATATCATAGATAAATTTTGCAGCGACTCTTTAAGACCAGAAAAATTATGAGTATTATAATAGTGATCAATACACCAGTTTTGAAATAGGAACTTTAAACCATAGTGCATAGCTGGAGTTACTGTTGAAAGGTGATCTTCCTTAAATAAATCGAGGTATTCTATTTTAAAATTTGACCTATTCTTGACACTATTCTTAAACTCAAGGTACTGATTATGCATGGCTTTACCATCATTGCTAAGCTTCGCTTCATCTGCCATTGTAATAAATACCTGTTTACTTTCTTTTAATTTCAAAGTTTTTAAATGGGTCTTCCAATCGTTGGCTAAAGATTGATTGTCCCACCAAAGACTTGGGCTAATTGCCAGATAATTACTGAAAACTTTATTCGTATTCTCTACGAGTGAATATAAGGTGAACATACCGCCTATTGAATGTCCTACTATGGTATTATGATTAGAAGAAGGAAACTCTTTATTTATATATGGTATTAGCTCACTTGATAAAAAAGTAAGGAAGTTTGGACCTCCTCCTGTTTTCATATAGTCAACGTTAATATTTGTAGGAGAGTAGTCATACTCTCTATACAAACCACTTATTCCAACAACAATTACATTTGGCATTAAATTTGCTCTAGATAGTGCCTGTGTAATACCAACAGTATTTAAAAAGTTATGTTCAGCATCTAGAACATAAATAACCGGAAAGACAGATTGTGGATTCTCTAAGCTTTTTTTTTCTATTTCAGGGACATGAATCCAAATTTCACGATTTCCAGTTAAAACTTTCGACTCAAATAAAAAGGATTTATTAATTTGATGTGTTTTCTGTTGTGCATAAATAATAGGTGCAACAACAAATAGTATTATTGTGTAGAGTAGATTTTTCATCATTTTTTTTGTAAAAATATCCTTTTAGATATTTCAAATCTTGTAAAAAAACGAAATCAAAGTTTACTTAAAATTAAATTTTCGTTCCAAGTAAATTGGGTAGGACTTTTTGCCGTAGCTTTTTTAAATTCATTATTAAAATGTGGCTGATCATAATATCCAGAATCAAGCGCAGCGTCAATAAATTTTTTACCGTTTTTAATGTCTTCACTTGCCTTTCTTAAACGCACTATTTTTTGATATTCTTTAGGAGTTATTCCAATATTCTTTCGGAATTGATTTTCAAGAGTTCTTAATGATTTATTATATAATGTCAGATGTTCTGATATTTTTAAACTGGGGTAATTTTTTATTGCTAGGGTTGTCTTTATTAAATCTTCTTGATCAATACACTGATTTAGTATTTTATTTATTAATAAATCCGACAACTCCTCTTCAATATAATTTAGTGAGTTGTGAAATTTTTCAGTTTTTAGGAGATTATTTGTGTATTTTATAATATCTGGTGAAAAAACAAGATGACCAGAAACAATAGAATCCAGTAACTGGGGATTATTTGGATTTGTAATTAATCTTAGCACCCATGGCTGAAATGTTATGCCAAACATTTTATATGGATGAGTAGATATTATATGCCCCGAGAATCTAATTTGTCCCCAAAATAAACAAGTCTTGTGTTCAATTATTAATTTTGATTTAGAAATAACTGATACTGGAAAATCTGTTACCATAAACTCTGGGTGTCCATTTGGTAAGAAAAATTGAAAACGATTAATTTTATCGCATTCAAGCCAAAAGACACTTTTTATAATCAGATTATTTGGAGTAGATATTTCATGCTCAAGATACTTCATATAATTATTCTGTCGTAAACCAAACATTGCAAACAAGCAAGAATTTCCGAGAGGAAATTCCGCCGTAATGAGCTATACGCTTTGTTGACAGTAAGCTTTATTTGTCTGTTATATATTTTAAAATCTTCCAACTCTATTTTTAAATTCCTCTTCGCTGATTATTTCACCACTATTCGGTTTATTAATTTCCAATTCCTCCTTATGCCAAGTTATTTTTTCCAATTTAAATTTTACAATATTACTTTTACATTCTAGAACTAATCCCGGTAGACCGTGAAATCTTTCAGGTCCGAAACTGAACGGTATTTCAGGACAAAACCAAGCTGTAAATTCAGGTTTCTTTGTTAATGCAGTATCATTGGCTTTAGCTCTTTTTTGAATTGCTTTTTTGCACAAATACCCATTAATTAATTTGGTTTCTTCATTTAAAATTTCCCATTCTATAGGTTCTTTTGAAATAATCACGGGATAATCGAGAACAAGTGTTTCGCTCAAAAACTCCTTGTTGTCTTGATTGTAATAAATAAGGTTGTCACTTCCTCCAAATATTCTAGTAAAATTAGGAAATCCATACATTTTTGAAATGTCGAGGTCTAGATAGTAATTAGACGCTATTGAATTGAAATTCAGTGTAGCATAAACAGAATCACTTTGTGCAATCATTTCTTTTACGAATTTGCTAGAAACATTATGTATAGAATCTTTGTTCAAATTTATTTTGTAAATCACAGTTGCTGAATTCGTTTGCGCAATTATAAATTGAAATAGAAAAATCAAGATTATTGTCAATGGTTTTTTCATATGGTTTTTTTTAGCTTACTGCCAAAGGTTTTATGTATGAATAGTAGCGGATTTCTATTCACCAACCTTTGTTATATGTTTATGATTTTATTTTATCATTTAAACTGTTGTTACGTATACATATTGTTATGGTAGGTTTTATTTTTACTTTAAATCCATATATTGCTTTTTCGTCTCTTTATCGAATTTTTCAATCGCGTATCTCAAAGTCACTCTCGGCATTGTGGACGCATATCTGTCTAAAAATTTTTTAAGTCTTTGTTCATCCTTTTTACCTACTTCTCTAATCCAACTTCCAACTGCTTTGTTTATCAATTCCTCTTCATCATTAATGAGAATCTCAGCGATTTTAAATGTATCGTCTAATTGGCCCTTTTTAATAAATGCGTAGGTACTTACAATTGCTGTTCTTCTTTCCCAAATATCGTCTGACTGAGCCAATTCGTAGAGAATATTCCGAGGTTTGTTCATTAAATTTGAATTTTGGACCTCCATTTAATGCCAAGAAACGCATTCCATTCAGCTTGAAGTCGACAGTCATTACTGATTCTTTTTCTTTACCATGAATTTCAAATCCTTCTTTTCCGAATCTACTTATTCTAAGTATTTCCGAGTCTTCAAAGATTGAAGTGTAAAAATTTGCAGCATCTTCTGCTTGGTTATCATACCAAAGACAAATTGCCATTTTTTGTTTTTTCATTACTTGGTCTTTTCAATTCTTAATTACCCACAACGGTTTTGTGTATGGCTCGTTGTAGAAAACCAGCTATGATTTTATGCCTTAGGCGAAAGATAGCAAATTGCAATGACACGAGCACTGCGAACTGGTGTTAGCAATTATAGTCAATGTTGGTATTTCGTTTTTTATTCAAATTTTGTTATGCTTTTTTTTCCAATGAACTTTTTCACTAACTTATCCTTATAATACAGTGAAAATTCGCCTTCTTTCTCAATCCTCGTATAAAAATGAATTGTAAATGCTTTCTTCTTAATAAACCTTTTTTGCAATAAACCTACTTTAAATCTATACTGATATGAATTGTCAGTAAGAGCTGATATAGCATTAGATTCTAATTTAAGATGGTCATCGTCTTTGTATCCAGCTTGTGAATATTTAAAAAACTTATCTTCCCCTTTGAATTCTTCTAATTTTATCTTTTGGATGGAATAGCTGTTAAAAGCATCACCAAAAGTGACATATTCAGGTCGATGTCTAATTTTATTCTGATGTTCGAGCAATGAAAAATCATTAAAATCAACAAGACTATATTCGGACATACCATCTATTATTATTCTCAATCGTAAATGATACATTGTAATAGCTTCTTTTTTGTTTTTACCAAATTTCGATTTATGACCTCCTAGAACATTTGAAGTCAATAATGCATTTTTTAACCTTACGGAAAAGTTTTTGTTTGCAGAATTTAATTGTTCTAATGTAACTTTTTTAGTTCCGCAGGAGAATAATAGTAAACAAATGAAAACTGAAATTATTTTTCTCATTATTTATTTAAATTTTAGTAAAAATGAATATCAAACTTTAAGTATGCTTCACCGATTTTTATTAATCCAATTTTTTGTTCTCTCATGGGTTGATTTTAATTACTGGCAACGGTTCGTATAACCGTAGTTACGGCTTTATGTTACTTAATTCTTTGATTTGTTACCCAAGTTAATAATTCTGAGTGGATTTTGACGAGGCCGCTGAGCTCGTCGAAGGGTAGTCGAATTAGCTGACACGAGCGCAGTAAACAGGCGTTAGTAATTTTAGCCATTGTTGTATGCTGGCTTCTATTTCGGCCACTATTTTAGTTTTAATTCTAAAATAAGCATTATTCTATAAGCAACTTCTTCATTACCTTTCCTTTTAAAGTTAAAATCTCAACAATGTATATTCCAGAAGTTAGCTCAGATGTGTTAATAACAGTTTGTTTTGAAGATAACACAAACTGACCTAGATTATTGTAAATACATATATTATAAATATCAGAGGTATTATTTGATTGAATTGTGAATTGTCCTTTTGCAGGATTAGGAAATAAATAAAATTGTTTTTGATTTATTGTGTCATCAAGATATAATGTAGAATCAACATTTAATCTGGCTATTTTGTTGTTTTGCGAGCCATTATAATTATTAAAATCTCCAACTAAAATTATCTTACTATCACTTTGAATACCCAAGTCATTAACTCTACTATCAGGACCACTTCCAATATTAAATGTTGTATCAATACTTCCATCAATATTTAATCTTGTAATATAATTTGCTATTGCTCCATTAAATTGAGTGAAATTCCCTCCAGCTACAACTTTTCCATCACTTTGAATAGCAATATTAAATACAGAATTATTAAAACCAGATTGGATATTAAAACTTGAGTCTAAACTGCCATCGCTATTTAAGCGAACTATTCTATTAACAGAAGTCCCGTTAAAACTGGTAAAGTCACCTGCAACAACTATTTTGCCATCATCTTGAGTAGCTGCGGCAAAAACTGAATCATTGAATCCTGTTCCTATATCAAAACTTGAGTCTAAACTACCATCGCTATTTAGTCTTACTAAATTATTAATTGAACTTCCATTATAATTTGAAAATTTACCTCCTGCAATTAGTTTACCATCATTTTGAGGTTCAATAAACTGTAAAAAGGTATCAAAATTTGCACTTGAATTATTAAAATCAAATCCATTTCCAGAGTTAAAACTCAAATCTAAACTACCATCACTATTTAATCTGGCTATTCTATTAGCCGTTGAATTATTATAAGATGTAAATACCCCACCAATTACAATCTTATTGTTTTCTTGGACAACAATATCCTGAACAGAAAAATTTGCACCATTCTCAGAGTTAAAGCTTGAATCTAAGCTACCATTATTATTTAAACGAACAATCATACTAGCCGAAGTATTATCATAAGTCGTAAAAAAACCACCTACAAGTATTTTATTATTTCCATCGGGAATTATTTTAAAATAATCATTGTTATTACTAGCGGGTGTAAAACTAGCATCTAAAGTTCCATCGGAATTCAGCCTTGCTATGAAATTTGCTTGGGTCCCATTAAAATTAGTGAAATTACCACCAACATATATCTTATCATCGTCTAAGATTGTAACAGTGCTGATAAAGCTATTGAATCCTGTTCCTGTATCAAAACTAGTGTCAATTGAACCGTCCTGAGCTTCTGAAAAATTAAAAAATAAAAATGTTGCAATGAGTAAGTATAGTTTCTTCATATCTCTATGTATAAATTATTGTATAAGTTTAAGTCAGTTCTTTTTTTAGTTATGTTTAGATAAGCTTGCTTATAGCGATCTAGTATATGGCTCTTTGCAGGAATGTACACAGTTGTTGTTTCTGCTGTAGTTCTAAGATAGCAAATAACTAGTAAATCATCTATATGCTTTTCTTGCAAATTTTCAATCAAAAAGATTTGTAATTAAAGTAGGTATATCCTTTATTCAGTTAACCTTTAATAAAATCTTTATATTCCACAAAAAATGCTTCAAATAATAGCATATGCGTATTAAAGAACTCCATAACCTGTTGCCAAGTGTTTTTGTTATGGATAGAGACTTTTTTATCTAGCGGCAAATAGATACGCGATATTTCCTTACCATTGTCTAAATAGTACGTCTCCTCATAAATGGCATCGGGTAAAAAATCATTATGCAGGATGCTTTTTAAAGCCACTAGCTTTTCCCAGCAGTTGATGCGATTTTCCAAATCATCTTCTAGGTCTAAGGCAATCAGTGCCGACTTGGTATCGAAATGAAACTTAAAGGATAAGCCTTTTATTTTGGTGTTGTACAACAACCATTTTCTCGGAAAGGATTTTCCAAAACTCGTCCAGAATTCCTGGCGCAATAGGCGACTTTCTTCCTTGCTAAACATTTAGATAAAATAAGCAATTAAAACTCCCAAACAAATGGCTAAAAGCTTCGATAGGTTAAACTTATGGCCTTCGCCAGTTTCGAACAAAATGGTCGTGGAAATATGTAGAAAAATACCAATCACTATAGCATTGATACTATTGAGGTACATTGGTGCAATAGATGTCGTATTTGAGATTAGTGTCCCTAAAGGTGTCATAGCCGTAAAAATTAAAATAAAACTCAATGCTTGCTCTTTCATATACTGGGATTGCAATAAAAAAGAAGTTAATAGAGCTGCTATAGGAATTTTGTGTATAAAGACTCCATACACGATATCATTATGCTGGTGTATGGGGAATCCTTCTAAAAAACTATGAATACACAAACTTATAAATAATAACCAAGGGAATTTCTTATCATTTTTTCTAATATGTACGTGGCCATGCTCAGCACCTTTAGATAAAAACTCTAGGATGATTTGCAACAGAATACCACACATAATCAATAAACCTGTAAGTTTGGCATCGAGGAATTCATAGACTTCGGGTAGCAAGTCGAAGAGGGTTAAAGCCAATAAAAAAGCACCGCTAAACGATAGTAGTAATTTGGTGTAAATGGAGTTTTGTCTTTTGGTTAAAAAGGCAATAATAACACCAATGATGATCGCATATATAGGAAATAGATATTTGTTCATACCTACAAATTACTTAAAAATCATGACCAAGCGCTCGGAAGTATTAGGGTGGTATTTTTGCAATTTATAATCCCCAAAAATATCCAATAAATGTACATCAGCTTTATTGAATAAGACTTTAAAATCCTCTAATGTCAGCGCTTTGACACGTTCCTGAAATTCATACATTTCACCATTACTACTAAAGCTTATGTCCTTTGTGATATAGCCATCTTTTAGACTACGTTTTTGGTGAAAATCTATGCCTTCTACCTTTTTTACATCTTCAGCAACCAAATTATTAATAACATAGTTGACATTCATAAAATCTATGACGCCAAAACCAGATACATTCAATTCCGATTTAATTGAAGCAATGGTTTTGAGATTGCAATCATCGTCATCAAAATACCCAAAACTGGTAAAGAGATTAAAGACGGCATCAAAGGTGTCGGGATAAGGTTTGGTCATATCGTGCACATCGAACTTGAGCGTATCATTTTCAAATTGATTGGCATGTTTAATACTCTGTTCGGACAAATCGACTCCAGTCACTTTATAGCCTAATGTGTTGAGGTATATGGAATGCCTTCCTTTTCCACAAGCCAAATCCAGAATTTTTCCATTTTCCGGGAGGTTAAGGTAATTGGTGAGATTATCCATAAAACCTTGTGCTTCGGAATAATCCCTGTCTTTATATAAAATGTGGTAGTAAGGAGTATCGAACCATGAAGCGTACCACTGTTGCGTTGATTTTGTCATAAGTGTAATGCGTGCTGCAAAAATAGTTTAAATTTGTTTTCTTTATGTGCGTTAAGCGAGATTTGGGTACAATCTATGTCGCGATAGTTAAATGTTGATTTCAATTAATTTTAAATGCACTTACCTTAAGGTATTTTAGAACCGATGAGCAATAATTTTAAAATGGTAGCCAAAACCTTATTTGGTTTTGAAGATCTCTTGGCAAAGGAGTTAACACAACTTGGAGCTATTCAAGTGGAAAAAGGCGTCCGTAATGTAAGTTTTTTGGGCGATAAGGGCTTTATGTACAAAGCTAATATAGCCCTACGTACAGCTATTAAGATTTTAAAGCCTATTAAATCCTTTAGGGTTGCAAGAGAAGACGATCTCTACAAGGGCGTAAAGCATATTAAATGGGAAAATTACTTAAAACCCACAGGTTCTCTTGCAGTAGATGCCACAGTGCATCATAGCGTGTTTACCCATTCGCAATACACGGCTTTAAAAACCAAGGATGCTATTGTAGATCGCTTTAGAGAGCTTGGTGGCACAAGACCTAATGTAGATTTGCGCTTTCCAGATTTAAAAATCAATGTCCATATAGATCGCCAGCGCTGCACCATTTCATTGGATACCTCAGGTGAATCTTTGCATCGTAGAGGCTATAAAACAGCTACAAATATTGCTCCCATTAGCGAAGTACTTGCTGCTGGGTTAATTATGATGAGCGGTTGGAATGGCCAGACCGATTTTATGGATCCTATGTGTGGTAGTGGCACTATTCTGGCTGAAGCTGCTATGATTGCGTGTAATATTCCACCTAATTTAATGCGAAAGGAATTTGCTTTTGAACGTTGGGAAGATTGGGACGTCGATCTTTTTGAAACTATAGAAGAATCGCTTTTGAAAAAGACAAGGGATTTTCATCATAAGATTATTGGTTACGACAAATCGCCTTCTGCAGTAAGAAAGGCGAAAGCCAATGTAAAAAATGCACATTTAGATGAGTTTGTTCATATTCAGCATGAAGATTTCTTTAAAACCCAAAAAGCAGGAACGGATAAATTACATATGGTATTTAATCCGCCTTATGGTGAGCGTTTAGAAAACTTAAATGTTGAAGAATTCTATACAAATATTGGCAATACATTAAAGCATGGGTATCCCAACACCAATGCATGGCTTATTACGTCTAATCTAGAAGCCTTGAAGTATATTGGGTTAAGACCTTCTCGCAAAATAAAAGTCTTTAATGCCAAACTAGAATCGCGCTTGTTAAAATATGAAATGTACGAAGGTAGCCGCAAAGCTAAGAAACAACATCACTGAATGTCTTCCTTAAACTCATCTGGGTTTTGTCCTACTTGAGTTTTTGGATAGGTTTCGAATAAATCCCTGACCAAACTCCTGATATAAGGTTCTAGTTTCTTTTCGGATTTATCGAGTTCACAAATAATCGATGCGTGCCATAATACTTTGTTGGTTTCAAAATCTGCAACATAAACAATTAAGGTTTCCTCTTCGTAAGTTTCTTCATGAAGCGTACAACTTTCCCAATATTCTAGGTATTTGGAATGTTCACAGTTTTTGAACTGGGCTGTTTCTTCACTAATTAAAATTCTAAAGCCTGCCTGTAATTGTGGTTTCAGGACATTGGTTTTGTGAGCTTTATTTTCCATCTCCACTGCGACGGCATCACCTATAAGCTGTCTCACATTGTCATTGTCAATTTTTGGATGATTTGTATGCTCTACCATAAAATCATCGATACATAGTACATAGGTATCGTATTGATTAAAATCAACATCAAGGTTGTAATCGTAGACGACTTCGGTCGTCGCTGCACAATTAAAAAGTAATAAAAGTAAAAAGCTGGATATAAATGGATAAACTCTCATGACACTATAATTTAGAATGTTCTTAAAGTTCTGAATTACAGTTAAGATATACTATGACAAATGTCAATTTTAGAGATTGGTTGTTTAATAAAAGCATATAACTAAGAATATAAAAACTAAATCTAATCAAATGCCTTGCTTATCGAAGTGCTTCTAATTGGGAATTGTAGTCGTATTGCAAATCCTCGTGCAAGACAGGTATCTTTTTCTTTAAGGATATTATTTGGCGCTCATATAAATTACTTAATGTTCTATTTCTATGAATAGAAGGCCGTAGCGTATTCAATCGTTCACAAAAATAGAGTAGGAGTTCGACTTCTGTTGATTTTTTAAGGGAGTAACGGCTGTATATTCTAATTTGACGAAGTATTTTTCTAATGGTTTTTTTCATGTAGAAATAACTGTCCGTGTTTATGCCATCAAAAAGTTCGTCTAAGGTGGACTTTACACTTGCAATATAGCCATCTTCATTATGGGCTTCAAATAATAAATAGGTGAGTAGCGCTTTGTTTTCTTGTTTAAACTTTCCGAGTCTTAAGCATAATTCTAGCAAATCCTCTTTCGGCAAATGTTGAAGCTCTTTTTTTATGGTGACGATTGATTCTATTTTCATGAATCACAAATTTAAGGCTTTTAAAACGGTCTGCTTATAGGTTTGGCCTATTGGAATTTTATGGTCGTCGATACTAATTTGATTTCCTGAAAGATGATTGAGCTTCTTTAGGTTAATAGAGAAGGATTTATGGATTCTTAGAAAATAATGAGGTAAGTTTTCAATAAACTTAGAAAATGTACTATGCGTTATTATCGTCTTTTGTTTTGTATGCACCTTTACATAATCACCAAAGGCTTCCAGATATTGAATGTCTTCAAAACGAATTTTATGCAATGCCTTATTTTCTTTGAGGATTATAAATTCATCATCATTTCCTATATTGTCATTATTGTGAAGTACCTTATTTACAGCCGTAAGGAATCGTTCATAGGCTATTGGTTTTAGCAAGTAGTCTATGGCATTGACCTCAAAACCATCAACGGCATAT
This sequence comes from Winogradskyella sp., assembly GCF_028289625.1. Taxonomy (GTDB): domain Bacteria; phylum Bacteroidota; class Bacteroidia; order Flavobacteriales; family Flavobacteriaceae; genus Winogradskyella. Next base: position 18,728 of record NZ_JANQOM010000071.1, read on the forward strand.
TGCGGATAGGCCGTTGTGAAAATTACCGATGGTGGATTTTGTAATGATTTGTAAAAATCCAGTCCTGATTGTTTGGGCATATTGATATCCAAGAACAATAAGTCAACCTTATCGTTAAGCTGTAAATATTTAAAAGCCTCCATTGCATTGTTACAAGTGGTTTTTAAGTCCAGTACTGGAGTTTGTGCAATGAAATGTTGCAATACCTTTTGTGATGATGGCTCGTCATCTATAATTAAGCATGAAATGGATTTATGGGATGTCATTGTTAATAGATAATCTTACTTTGAATTGTTCACTCGTTTCACTGACTTCAAATTGATGCCTATTGGGATACACCAAATTAAGGTTATTCCTAATGTTTTCTAGCCCAATACCAGAATGTTTTTCTCGGAGCTGATTTTTGTTATCGAGGTTTACGTTGGTGATTAAAAATTCGAAATTAGTGCCTGCTTGAGACATTTTAATCGATATGGGTTGAGTTGTTTTACTGGTGCCAATACCATGCTTATAGCTATTTTCTAATAAAGGTAAAAGTAGCATTGGATAGATTTTAAAACCCTCGTCTTTTACATCTAGGTCAAAATCTGTCTTATAAGGTGTTTTAACGCGATGATTTTGAAATGCAATATAATTCTTTAATAACTTTATTTCATCCCTTAAGGTTACTTGTTCTGTATCGGAATCATAAATCACATAACGCAAAATATCCGATAGTTGAACAATAGCATTGGTGATACCTTCTTTTTTTTCTAATGCTAGAGCATAAATTACATTAAGGGAATTGAATAAAAAATGTGGATTTATTTGTGATCTTAATGCGGATAACTGGGTTTCTATTTGTTGATTTTTTAAGCGTAAAAGCTTGTTCTCATTGGTGTTATAATAAAACCAGTCTTCAGCTAGTTTAATTAAAGTTGAGGCAATTAAGAAAATAGCAAAGACCAACAGAATATTTGTTTTGGACAAATATGAGATGAAAAAGTAACTGCTAAAAAGCGCATCTAATATAGGTTGCAACAGCCAACTACTTAAAAATGCAAAAAGTAATAGATTAAGAACGAAGCATGCAACGTAAATAATATACCGCTCTTTTTTTAAAAGTCTAGGCATTAGAATATAAAAATTGATTGATGCAGGTATGGCCAGAGCAGCTAAAAAAGTAACTGTATATATAAAATCGATAGTTATTGGTGTCTTCCCCTTTGAAAACACAAACAATAGAATAACAAAAGCTAAAGACCACAGCACACTATTAAATAATAGTGGTCTGTGGTAATTGGGCCTTTTTATAATGGAATATAAACTAAGGTTTTGCATCATGTGGGTTTAAAGTAACTATATCGTCCTTATTCCATTTATTTTCAATTTCTGAGGACATAAATTTTTTGAGAAAACTGTGTAGCTCCTCACTGCTAGCCGTTAAAACCAAATCTTCATTTACACCTACAGTTTCATGTTTTAACCGGATTTTTTGCTCATTAAACAAACGCTTTATGACAGATTCTGAAATCCAAGATAATATAATTGTGTCATCCTTATTAAAGTCGACTTTAGCGGCCGAATGGGTTTTCAATAAGTGTTGTGCATACATCCCATTTACATCATTTTCATCATAATATAAAGGGCTGAAATTCAAGAACAAATGCTCACCAACTTTAAAGGGCATGGCAATAAAATAGGCTTCATCACCCTTACTGATATATTCAACATAATAAGCATTTTTATACTGTTCAAATTCTTCATAGTCCTCTTTGGTGAGTTTACTTTTGTCCTGGTTTTCTTTTTCCCATTCTGTTTTGAACGCTAGAAATTTCCAAGTAGACTTTCCCTTTGTAATAAAATCACCTACAAGGCGGTCGTCAAAATATTGTGATTCTGCTGTGTAAAAGGGTTGAATAGATTTTACGATACATGAGCTTAAGAATAAAGCTAACCCGATTAAAATAATTGATGTTCTAGTTTTCATAATAAAATCTTTTAATGTTTAGGTCAAAAATCTAATTATTTAGAGCATATTTCAACTAATTTCGACCAACACAGAGCAACTCATGCCAAACATTTTGTAAACAACAAAGAGGGTAAATCCACCCTCTTTAATTGTCTTGATTTTAATAGAGAATTAACTCTTACAATATTCTTCGAGGATTTGTTTTAAATTATCCAAGTTGCTTAAATCAAACTCCTGATTTTTAATATCCTCTGATAGACTTTTACAGTTTGAAATATATTTTGCCAATTTAGATGAAATCTTGTCATTCTTTCGCTCATCGATCATGAAGCCTTCTTTCTTATCTGAAAACTTTAAAACATAAGTGTCTTCCTCTCCTGGCTTACTTAACACCATGTGTCCTTTGTTCTCATAAATGATTTCATAGAAATACGAATTGTCGAAACCAAGATTTGAGGCATTAGATAACTTCTTTAAAGCGTTACCTTTGGTTTTCATACCCATAAAGCATTTCTCAGCACCATCATCCATAGCGCAGAACTTTACCTTATCCTTAGCAGAGAATTTCTTTGTTCGTTCTCTGTTTTTCTCATTCTTGTATTTAACACTAACAAACTTCCCAAATTTGTCAATGGAATTCATCTCGGCAAAATCACTTTGTTGTTGTGATGGATCAATTTGAAGTTTTTCGAATATGGCATATACAGTGCCTTTATAAGTTTTACCGTCTTTATCGGTTACAACACCATCAACACCGTATAAATTAATACTATTTTCCTTGGCTAGCTTAATACGCTCCTTGCGTAACTTATCTTTATATGCTTTAGCTTCGTTTTGTAATTGGTAACCTCTTCCTAATAATTCTTCAACAAAAATTTGTGCTAGCGAACGGTCAAAACGACCAGACATCATGGTACGAGAACCATAATCGAATTTAAATTCTTCGTCTGTATACGTTTTTGCCTCTACGGTTGTGCATGTAGAGCAACCTTTGGCAGTTCCTACGGTAATACGGTCGAGATCAACTACATAATACGTGTTTTCTTTTGCACTATAAGTTGCTCTTCCTGCTATTTTTGTACCTCTCGAACCACCAAATAAAATCGTACCATCATCTTTAACAAATGCATTATACTTGCCAACAGTTTTCTGCCGTTCAGCCTCATCGGTTTTAGCAGACACTACTGCTGTGGCGTATTTATCACTTAGTTTTTCACGCTCAACGGCAAAGAACTCATCAACTTTAGCCATGTCTATACCATCCGAAGTTATGAGTTCGTATTTTGCACTTAAAAGTTTTATAATGAGTTTAGTAACACTAAAGGATGTCATTAGCACTTCGTAAGGTATTTCTGTTTTCTTTCCCTCGGCTGAGGTCAGTTCCAACCATTGAAAACCCTCTAGATTTGATGCCGACATACCCTTAAATTCTACATCAAAAGCTTTTTTACCTTCTAGAGTTGAAAATTTGTAGAAATTCCTAACATCATCATCTAACTTAGCTACCGCTTTTCCATCAAAAGTAACAACTCCTTTTTTTACTTTTATTTTTTGACCATGACTCAATAATGGAAGTCCTATTAATAATAGAAGAATAATTTTTTTCATACTAGATATTTGAATTGTAAGATTTTAAATGCATGCGAATTTACAACAATTAGGCATTATAATTTTGGCAATCTATATTCAACAGGATTAGTAGTGATTTCTAATCTTTCTTTTGACCTTAAACAATCTATAGATGCCTATAAGGAGTATTATTGCTGATGCTATGATTAGTATGATGCCATAAGATTTTATATCCGAAAAAAATTCAAGTTTCAATATGGTAACACCTGTTCCAAGAATAACGAGAAAGGTTCTAAAATAAGCCAAAAAGGTACGCTCATTGGCAAGCTTTGTGCGCTCTATGGCTAACCAGTCGCGAGTGATAAGTTGTTTGTTTTGATTTTCGGATGAATTTGGCATTAGTCGCTGTTACCTTTTAATAAATTAATACTAACCGTGGCCAATTCGCTATTTGGAAATTTAGCAAAATGGGTATCGTCTGGTTTTAGACCAGCTTTTTCTGCAATTTTTTTAAAAACATCGACTTCCAGTATGTATTGATCACTATAGCCATGTGTTGCATCATAAGCTGTTGCTGCAGTTTTTCCCAAATTGGCTGAAGCGAGTTCAGGATTTATGGTGTGTAATTCTATAATCAAAAGCCCAAATTTATCAACATAAGGTTTCCATTTGACTAAATGTTCTAAAAGAGAAGCTTCAACATCATTATTACCCAGTCTGTTGCCAGCACTGGCATAGGCACCAGAAGAATCACTAATAAAATCATAGGTGTTAATAGGTGCTTCCCAAATTCGGTTATGATCTAAAAACGTTCTTACGTTTAATAAATCTTTTAAGTCTATGTTATAATCTTCTTTTAAATCTGAAGCCAAGACCTTTGGTCTCCCTATATCTCCCCAAATGACTTTTGCCCAGATATCTGCAGCAATAAGGTTGGCCCTTGTAACCTTAAGTGCTGCCTTGTTAAAATCTGCACCAACAAGAAACAGCGGATAGTCATCAAGCATTTTTCCTCTTAGAGTTTGCTGTTCAATAACATTAAAAATATGTTCAATAAAAGCACCATTACCACAACCCATATCTAGAATACCCTTTGGTTGGTAATCAATCGGTCGGTTAAACAAGTCAATTATAACTTGGTCTATGACTTTAAAATAAGTAGCGTGTGCACCACCACTTCCCCAAACATTCATTTCGCGATGCACATGTTTTTCAGTTTCATATGGTGAGCTTGTTTTAAGAATGAGTGGATTACCAAAAATGAGTTCATCGAGTTGTAAAAAAGTGGGTATATAGGATACTGTAACTCCGTAAGCACTTGCACGCTTAGCAAAAAACAGGCCTTTATCCGTAAATTGATAGGTGTTCTTTTTTTTATTAAACCACCCAAGATGCGCAAAGAAGTCTAATATTTTTTTAAAGCTTTCAGGATCTTTATGATATTCCTCTGCTGTAAATGACGCTTCCATAAAGTATTTGTGGAATAAGCCATTTACCCCTAAAAGAACGATGATTGGACCAGCTATAACCCCTTCGATGTGCTTGTAAATTTGATATTCAATAGAATTCTCATCACTGATATCCAATCCAAAATGAGTTTCGAACTTATTAAAAATACGCTCCAAGGCGACAAATGCATCTAGACTAATCATTTTGTCCTGAGCAAAACGATCCGAATATTTTAAAAGGTTTACGGCATCTTTGTACAAATGAACCAAATCAAAAGCCGCTTTTGATTTGTTATTTGTTTTATAAGTAATCGTATTGCTTTTATTGTCGAGGTGTTGCACTAGCCATCCTTGGGAGCATAAGACTCTAAGCGCTACATTTAGATAGCCTTCATTGGCATCAAATAAATCTGCGAGATGCTTTAAAGAAACAGATTCTTTTTCTAAAAGATAGTTTAAAACCTCTTTTTTGTGAAGTGAAAAAGCAGATGTCGCAGTCGCAATACCATCTAGGTGACGAAAAATGATACTTCTAAGATGTGACTTATCCGATTTAGTTAACATGAAGCATAGATTAGTATTTAAATATAAAAAAACCATCATAAAAATGATGGTTTTTGAGATTTATATTTTGCTAATCGAATAGCTCAACAACTTTACCTTCGTCTTCTTTTTTTATGGTAATGAGTAATTTTCTAAAGCCTAAACTATTTACCTTATAGACCTTGGTGCCAACAGACCAGTTTTCTTTACGTTTCGTATTTGGCATCATAGGAAAACCATAGCTAAATTTTGTGCCATCTGGTTTAGGTCCTACAACGAAAAAATTGTTTCGATTCGTTGAGTTGTTTTTAATTTTGAATTTAATAAAAACAGCATCTAGATTCTTAATCTTGTCCTTTTCTGCTAAGGATAATACTTGTCCACCATTTTTCTTTTTTACGTCAAAATTTTCTGGTTTGGATAAGTAAAATAATTTACCGTCATTTGATACTTCCGCCCAAAGTTTTTCGGTAGGGTTTACTGTAACATTTCCCCAGCTCCATAGATTAACATATACTTTTTCTGCTTTGGTTTTAGAGGCATCGACTTTGGCTAATTCACTTCCGATTCTTAACTCTTTGGTTTTGCCTTCTACAATGATATTACCAATAGGAGCCATAATTTGCAAGTAATCATTATTTAGATTAATGATTCTTGTAGTATCATGTGTGTCAGATTCTACACGCTTAAGATTTGGCGTACCTATTGTTATGATAATTGATTTGGATGGTGATATCCATTCCTTTTGGTCGAGGTGTAGTTTATTATCAATAATTTCTCTATCTATTAAATCTAATAGATTTTCATCTGCTGTAATGGTAAGGCTTTCTTCAGCCGATTGGTCGATTGTAATCTTCGCGTAAAGATTGATTTTCACTTCTTCGATGTTAGTTACATTATAGGATTTGGTAACAATAGTGTTGTTTCCTTTTACTTGTCCTAAGGCTATGTTTGTAATGAGCAATAGTAATATACTTAACTGTTTCATTGTTTTTTGTTTTTTAATTGTTTATGTTTTGTTGTTGTCCTTCAGGGTTATTAAATACGGCTTCGTAGATTATGGTTTCGGGTTTGTATTCAAACTGAATACTTCTGTTGTTTTGTCCTTCAAGTTCAAATTCGCCATTGTTCACAAATTTGAATTCTATGCCGTTAACAGCAGTTTTCTGAGAAAATGTGCCTTCGTATATACCATCTCCGTCATCATCTGTTAAAGGAGCGGTTTCGTTCCAAGGGCTCGAGGTGAAATTACCTCTTATTCCAATATTTTCTGTGTTTTCTACTCCGTTCATATCAACTTTGAATGTTACGGTCTTTGTATGTGTTTCTTGTACACAGCTTTGGGTTATAATTAACAAATAAATAATTATTGCTTTTAAGTATTTCATTTTTTTAAGATTTTAATTGTTTACAGATTATTAACTTAATCATACATAATTAGTCTCTAATAGACATTTAACAAATGCCATTATTGGCTTTCATGATTATTTAATTTTTGTGTAGTTATAGGTGTTTCTTAGTATACGTTCTTTAGTATCTAAATAAACCACTTCCTTAGATACGGAATAGGTTGAGTCTGTCATAGTATGCGTTAAATACATATCTGCCTTTCTATTGTCATCCTTACCTCTGTAAGTAGTAACTAGAATTTTTGTGCCATTATCTTCAGTAAAACTTAGCACCTTTTCATCGCCAAAATAGGTGCCGTTTTTCGTGATTTTTATTGAACCTTTATAGTTTTTGCTAGGCTCATAGGTATATTGAACTTGAGTAATAATTTTATCACCTTCAATTTTGAATTGCATCGTTGCATCAACGGTAGATAATTCACCTGATTGATAATCCTTATAAGTCAAAGTACCCTCCCAACTCGTGTTGTTTATGCTTTCAAAATCAGAAAGTTTAATGGTGTCTTGTGCGTAGAAAGTTAACCCAACAAGAAAAATGCTTAATGTTGTAAATAGTGTTTTCATAATAATATTATTTTAATTTTTTACTAATGAGATAGTCCAGTCCAAAACGACCTGATCCTAAAATAAGGTTATACAGAGCTACCCAGAGGAATCCCATAGCTGGTAGCATGCCCCAAAGACCTTGATTCCATTTCTGCATAAATATGGCAGTAAGCATTGTGCACATGATAAGGAAAGAGGCTATTCTTGTTTTAAGCCCAAGCATTAAGAATAAACCACCAACCGCTTCACTAAAGGCTCCCATCCAGGCGAAAAATATTGGTGCCATAGCAAAGATGCCGCTATAAGATGCAACATCTTCAGGAAACCATGCGGACACTTCAAATAAATTGAGATTTTGGCTATCTGCAGTCCAAGGCATCCCAAATTTATCGGCTCCGAACATCGTTGTGAGCCAAAATCCACATAGGATTCTTGGGATGGCTAAAAAAGCATCTGCAAACCAGTGTTTTTGTGTTACAGGATTTACTACTAATTTTAATAAAGATTTTATTCGTGTCATAACAAAAGGATTTAAATTGTTCGATGACACAAATTTCTAACAAGTGTTGTCAGTGGACGACTTATAATGTACTAGAGCGTCCTAAATACGATTTGAGACGTCTTAATTTAATTTGGTTTTTAAATATTCGGTAGGAGAGAGGTGGGTCAATTTTTTAAATACACGGTTAAAAGTAGCCTTGCTATTAAAGCCACATTCTTGAGCTATACCAAGCAATGACAGTTGCTTGTGCTTTTCTTCTTTGAGCATATTTTTGAAGGCTTCAACACGATAACCGTTAACAAAGTCATTAAAGTTCTTTTCGAAAGCCGTATTAACAATTTCGGAGAGTTGTCCACGAGACATATTTGCCATTTTTGCCAAATCGGATAAGTTGAGCTCCGGATTTAAATAGACTTTATCATCTTCCATTAATTGTTTAACAATGGCAATGTCATTCTCCGAGATTGATTTTTCTTCATCAAAGACATTAGCGTCTTCAGGAATGCCTATGATTTTGGGAGAGAACGAAAAATCTAATTTATTGAGTTTTGTAGTATCCGTAAAATAACCTTTAACACCTACATAAAGTGTAACGATGGCCATAGTTAAGTTAAGCCACCAACGTTGCTGATAGCCTAAATCTATAAATCGAGACCCAATAATATCTTGAATTGTACCGTATAGGAATAGTAAGCTAAACAGAATTAAGAAGCTGAGAATCCAATTGAGTTCTAGCTTATAGGTGTTAGAGAAATATTGAATAATCTTTTTTCTATAACTATAGAATAGCTGAAAGGTGAATGCCAAATACATAAGCATAAAGGGAGCTTCGATGTAGCCCATAATTGGTTGCCAATACGCTTCATCGAGTTCTATTTTTAATATACCGTTTTGGGTTTCGTGAAAACCTGGTTGAAACGCATCGTAGGTGTAAATACTCAAGCGATAAAACACATACAAAAACGCTAATGAAAAATGCCACCAATATTTTTTCTTGAATTTGAAATTTGATGTAGTTATGGACTTTACATAGAGATAGATTAATGGTGCTATTCCTACTGCAATATTGATAAGGAAATAATTGATTTTTGTGGTTCTGAACTCATCATACCATCCCATAAACCCAACGGTATAGCATATTTGCGAGTAGCAGGATAATAGCAGAATTAAGCCTAAAAACAAATCTGATAGATGCCGCTTTTTGTAATATCTTATAAAAAGTAATATCACAAATATCAGTCCTTGCAAAACAAGGATTAACAATGGCAAGCTGTGTCTGTTAAAATCTGGAAACATTAATCGGTATAAGAATAAAACCTAAATGTATAGGATTTATCTCAATTTAGGAAAATCAATAAGGCTCATTTCGTATTTGCAATACAAATCGAGTAGTTTTCATAGGATTAAGTATCGCTTAAAATCGAACGGAATGTTTTTGGTCGTATGGTATCGAGATCCTTGGTTTCATACGGTATCATTTTAAGAATATATTCAAAGGCTCTTATTCTTGCACTGGTCTTTCTGTTTGCTTTAATGATTTTCCAAGGTGAATGAACTTGTGTTTTCTTAAACATAACTTCTTTATATTTGGTGTACTCATCCCATAGGGACAACGCTCGCCTATCTACATCACTATATTTCCATTTTTTAGTTGCAGTATCTATAATATCTTTAAAGCGACGTTCTTGTTCGTTTTTGGTAATGGAAAAATAGAGTTTCAGCAAATAAATACCAGATTCTTGAATCATTTTTTCAAATTCATTGACTTGGGACATAAAAATATCGTATTGCTTTTGCGAACAAAATCCATTTACAGGTTCAACAACCGCACGATTGTACCAGCTTCTATCAAAGAATACGATTTCACCATTATTAGGTAATCTGTTGATATAGCGTTGAAAATACCACTGACCATTTTCCGTTTCATTTGGTTTTGGCAATGCAACAACCCTAATGGCACGAGGAGGTAAATGCTGAATAATTCGTCGTATAGCACCTCCTTTGCCAGCAGCATCTCGTCCTTCAAATAGAATAACTACTTTTTTATTATTAGCTGCCACCCACTGCTGGAGAATCAACATTTCTTCCTGAAGTTTTTCTAAACGCCTTTCATATTTAACGTTTCTCACCGTTTTGTTGATATCTAAATGCTGCTGTCTAAGTAAGGCACCTAAACCTTTTTTTGTATTGATGATACTCAATTCTTTTTCTGATAAATTTCGAAGAGGACTCATTATTATTGATCTAATTGAATGGTATTTCTAAAGTAGCGTTGTACAATGTTTGGATCTGGTAGTATGGACTTGCAATTATTACCCTTGTTTTCATAATCGAATAAACTTAGTACATATTTTATACTCTCTAGTCGCGCTCGTTTTTTGTCGTTGGATTTGATAATTACCCAAGGTGAGAAAGAGTTATGGGTTCTGGAGAACATTTGATCTTTATATTGTGTGAAATCATCCCATAATTCTTGACCTTTTTCATCTACGGGACTAAACTTCCACTTTTTTAAAGGATTATTTAAGCGCTTTTCAAAGCGACGCAATTGTTCGTCTTTAGAAACAGAAAACCAAAATTTTATAATAGAAGTGCCTGACTCATAGAGCATGTTTTCAAATTCAGGAACCTGAATTATGAACTGGTCGTATTGTTGCCTGGTACAAAATCCCATAACAGGTTCAACCACAGCTCTATTATACCAACTCCTATCAAAAAATACGATTTCACCTGCATTAGGTAGTTCCTTAATATAGCGATTAAAGTACCATTGGTTTTTTTCTACTTCTGTTGGTTTATTTAACGCGACAATTCGCATGGCTCTCGGGTTGAGATGTTCCTTAAAACGTTTTATGGTTCCACCCTTGCCAGAAGCATCCCTGCCTTCGAAGATGATGGCAATTTTTTTATTTTCTTTCTGTACCCATCTCTGAAAGTCAACTAATTCGGCCTGAAGCGGTAGTAATTCAATTTCGTATTGGTACTTTTCTAAGGCAGATTGAAATAATAAGTGCTCGTCCTTATATTTATCCAAATAGGCAACCAAATCGGAATGTTTTTTAAAACTCGCTAGGACATCTTGTGTAAGCATAGACAATTAATTAAGCTGGAAATTATCAAATTTATATGTTATAACCTCGCTATTTTATGATTTTTGTCATTTCAAATTAATGATATAAAAAAAGCCTTCTTTTTAGGAAGGCTTCATACGAGTTAGTCTGTATGTTATCTCAATTTTGGAAAATCATTTGGACTCATTTCGTGCATAACGTCATAAACGGCTTCAAAAATATCTTCAGTAGATGGTTTTGAGAAGTAATCACCGTCAGATCCGTAGGCTGGCCTATGTGGTTCGGCAGCCAATGTTTTAGGCGAGCTATCTAAATATTGAAATGCATTTTGTGCATTTAAAATATGATCTAGTATATACGCAGAAGCTCCACCTTTTACATCTTCATCAATGACCATGACGCGATTTGTTTTGGCTATACTTTTTACGATATCGTGATTTAAATCAAAAGGCAATAAGGATTGTACATCAATGATTTCTGCATCAATGCCAACTTCGAGCAATTCCTTAGCAGCTTGTTCTACCAATCTTAATGTAGAACCATAAGAGACTAAAGTAATATCCTCCCCTTGCTTAATAGTTTCCACAACTCCTATAGGTGTTTTAAACTCACCAATATTACTTGGCATTTTTTCTTTTAAACGATAGCCGTTCAAACACTCCACTATTAATGCAGGTTCATCACTTTCCATAAGTGTATTATAAAATCCTGCGGCTTTGGTCATATTTCTTGGCACAAGGATATTAACACCTCTAATAAGGTTTAATATGCCACCCATTTGCGATCCAGAATGCCAAATACCTTCTAGGCGATGGCCACGTGTTCTAACAATTAAAGGTGCTTTTTGTCGACCGACCGTTCTATACTGAACTGTAGCCAAATCATCGCTAATAATTTGAAGTGCATACAATAAATAATCTAAATATTGAATCTCGGCAATAGGTCTTAAACCTCGCATAGCCATACCAATGCCTTGCCCCACAATAGTAGCTTCTCTAATGCCAGTATCGGAAACCCTTAGTTCACCAAACTTTTCTTGAAGGCCTTCCAATCCTTGGTTAACATCACCGATGTAACCTGCATCCTCACCAAAGACTAAAGCTTCAGGGTATTTTCTAAAAATCACTTCAAAATTATCCCTGAGCACAATTCTACCATCAACTTCTGTTGCATTGCTATCATATATGGGAAGAACTTCTCCTTGGTTTGTTGCTTTTAAGTCAGACTCGCTATATAAGTGGGAACTGTATTTAGGTCGTATTTGTTCTAAGTAACTATTAATCCAACTTTGAAGAGCTAACTTTTCTGGGGTATCGTCCGAGATAACATAGCGTAGGGCTTTGCGAGCTATTGACAAAATGTCTTTGTGCAACGGTTCGTCAATACTCTCTAAATCATTTCTAAGTTTGTTGATGAATGCACTATTAGCACTTGATGCTGCTGCACGTTCTAAAATAGAAATGACGGTTTGCTTTTCTTCAAGAATAGGTTTTAAAAATTTAGCCCAAGCCGCCTTTTTGCCTTCTCTTACAGCCTTTTTTATAGCTTTCTCTAATATGGACAACTCTTCATCAGTAGCAATATTATTGGAAATCATCCACGTACGCATTTGTGCATTGCAATCGTATTCGACTTCCCACGCCAATCGCGACTGATCCTTATATCGCTCATGAGAACCAGAAGTTGAATGCCCTTGAGGTTGCGTCAATTGTTGCACGTGGATCATCACAGGAATATGCTCTTTTCGTGATATTTGGGCTGCACGTTGATAGGTATCAATTAGTTCGGCATAGTTCCAACCATTGACTCTAAATATTTCGTAGCCTTTATGGTTTTCATCACGTTGAAAACCTTTTAGGATTTCAGAAATATTTTCTTTGGTAGTTTGGTGTTTGGCATGTACCGAAATTCCGTATTCATCATCCCAAATGCTAATGACCATGGGTACTTGCAATACTCCAGCGGCATTTATGGTCTCAAAAAATAGACCTTCGCTGGTACTGGCATTTCCTATAGTTCCCCAGGCAATCTCATTGCCATTTCTAGAAAAGTTGGTAGTGTCAATACCTTCTACGTTTCTGTATATCTTAGATGCTTGGGCTAGCCCAAGCAATCTTGGCATTTGACCAGCAGTAGGAGAGATGTCTGAACTAGAATTCTTTTGCTCAGTTAAATTTTTCCAGTTACCATGCTCATCCAAACTATGTGTTGCAAAGTGGCCACCCATTTGTCGGCCAGCTGACATCGGCTCTTCTCTTATATCCGTATTAGCATATAAGCCCGCAAAAAACTGTTCAATGGTTAACTCGCCTATAGCCATCATAAAGGTTTGATCCCTGTAGTAACCAGATCTAAAATCCCCATTTTCAAAAGCCTTAGCCCATGCTATTTGTGGTACTTCTTTACCGTCACCAAAAATACCAAACTTGGCTTTGCCTGTTAAAACCTCCCTACGACCTAACAGGCTACACTCGCGACTTGTTACAGCTAGCTTGTAATCGTTTACAACTTCTGCTTTAAAATCTTCAAATGTAATTTCTGTTTTTATGTCTGGATTAGTTTTCATTTGGGAAATTTTTTGGAAGCACAAAGGTACTAAATTACAGGATTATATGCAATAGACAGAATTGTTATAAAATTGAATTATTCGTAATAAAAAATCCCTTAAATAGAAAATTAACTAATTTTATTTAAAAAATTAACATTTAAGTGAGAATTTGTTAATACCATTTGCGTCTAAATAGTCCAAGAAGAACCTGTGGATCAACAGTAATTATAAATCGAATACGTTCTTCGTAATTGGGCTCTGCAATTTCCCAGCCAAGACTAGAATATACAGGAAAGTAAAGTTCGAAAAAGTCTTCTACAAGGTTAAGTCTTACACCAGAATCGTATACAAATTTTGCACTATTAAATCTGTTTTTAACCAAACCTATATCGCCATAGGCTTGTATATATCTCCAAATGGAGGTACTAAAGTTAGCTGTCGTCATCCATTGGTTCGCAAAAGCGGCATTTAATTCATCTAGTTGCGATTTAAAACCACCCTCCGCGATTATAATTTGTTGACTAAATATTCCGGCATCCTCTGATCGTCCCAGATAGTTGAAATCAAACAAATAATCTTGAGGTCTATCTAAAGCGAAACTAAAGAAATCTGAGGTAGGGTCGGTATTGTTCTTTAAGAAGAATCCCGCAAATAATCTTAAGTTAATGTTTCGATTACCTTTTGTCAGTCTTCTAAACTCGTAATTAAAAGATAGTTTGCTAAAATTGCTCGCAACTTGAAAATCTGTGCTAAAGCTTGAAAAATTAATTATACCAGGGTTAAAACGCGTATACCTTAAATTAAAAACACCATAGTCGGGTTCTTCATCTTCAATTTCTATGACTGCATCTTCACCAATATCCCTATTTATGCTCAAGTATCTTGCGGTGATATTATCTACCCGATCGGCTCTAAAATCGTCATCATTTCTAAATCTAAACGTTAAGGAGGGATTTATTCTTGTAAAAAATGCATCTTCGGCAAACGACTGATAACCAGCAGCTATTCCATAAGTTATATCAAATAAATTTTTGTTTTCTATATTATGGGTGTAAAATATAGATGTGGACCCAGTTAATGCTCTCGACCTAGTAGCATATTGTGGTGAAAACCTGTAATTAAGACGTTTTCTAAGAATGGTTTTATTATAGATTTTAGTTCCAAGGGTTAAGCCATCGTATATGTTTCTAAACTCTACTAAAGGCATAAGAAATACTTGATTATAATAAGGGTCTTCGATATCCTTGAAAAGTCTAAATTGTAAAGGTTTATTGTTTAAAAATGAACCATTTACGGCCTTGTAATTGTCACGTTGATTAAACTCTGGGACAACATTGTAAAAGTCTAATACAAATTTTTCGGTACTATCCTTAGGGAGCCTTATTGTCTTTGTTTTTTTTATGTTTTCGACCCATTGCATACCAATTACAGAATCCTTTTTAATATTGTACAATGATATTGGCATTGAGTTATCACGCTTATTTTTTATGGTCACTACTAAGGAATCCCTTTGTATATCAACGGATTTTATTTTGAAATCAATTTTTTTCCTTGTGCCAACATAATCAGTAAAGAACCAATCCACATTTTTTTTGGTTTTTGAATTCAAAAAATATTCAAAATCTGATATTGATACTGATTTTAGTTTGTAGTCCTCCAAGAATTGTTTAATCGTTTTCGAGAGGCTGATATCATCGGTGAACTTATCCAGATAATTCAAACCGACACCTGCTTTATACTTACCTGCAATATTGGCATTAAATTTCAATAAAGAATCTTTAGATGTAGTGAGGGGTTGGTCTCTATTCTTTCTTGCCAACTCCATAGAATACAAGAAATACTGAAAATTAAAATCCAAATCTGCAGCATGAAAGGCTCTTACACCCCAAACATTAGCCAAAGTACCGAGTAATTTCATGTCTGGGTAATACTCTTCAACATATTTTATCATAAAATAAATTTGAAGCCCTTCACTTAGCCAATGTTCTTTTCTAGGATTGAGTAAAAGAATATTATCGATATATTTTTTTAAAGATGTTTTGAGCAGTTTTAGTTCATACTGAAACTGGTCTGGGAATGGTCTAACAAAATCTGGAAGTTGGTTGAGACCGTAAAGCGGATTTTTGTTATAGTCTATCCGTGAGACTAATAGTCGCTTATGTGGATATTGCCCCAAGTTTTCAGTCAAAAATCTGGCAATCTTGTCCGAAAGAATGGCCTTGTCTGGACCTGGTAATCCTTTTTCGTTTATGTTTGAAACTAGAATTAAATCATCAGTCTGTACAAAACTGAACAAAGGAAATCTTTGAATTGCCAAATAAGTATCAACCCTATCCTTACCATAAAATACTGTGGTTTGACTTCTCTGTGCGGTATTTGGATTCATTGATACAACGTCTAACTCAGAGGTAGCCCTATAATTTATGGGATGTGTTAAATACAGTGTAATATCTGATTTAGGTATAAATAAATCATCAAGATTTTTGTTACTATAGTAGTGCCATTTCCCATCGTAAACGGCTGGAGTAATATACCAGTGCTTAAGTTCAAAATCCTTGTTTTTAGTAAAACCATAATCTGTAAATGTAGCATCTGGTAATACTAGAATATAGTTTAAATCTATACTGTAAGATTCACCAGCCTTAAGAGGTTGGTTTAGTATTACTTTAATAACATCGGGATGTTCGGCTAAATATTCAAATTTAAGCTTAGAATTGTTTACATTGTCTTCAATGGTAGTTATGAGTGTGAAACCTCGTTGCTCACTGTTAGCTAAATGAAATTTAGTACTAAACTCTTCTTCAAAACGTTTCGCCAGAGGTGTAGATTTATTTGAATAACTATTATTCCAATCGTGTAAATAGATTTCATTTAAAGTATTTCTAGTCTCATTTTTGTAAACAATGGATTGCGAAATAGAAATGGTTTTAGTTTCGACATCTACATTGGCATTGATATCAATTTTATTTTGAGCAAAGGTAAACGCACAAATTAAGATTAAAGCATATGATATGAAAAACCGTTTAATCAACGCGATATAACAAATTTTAGGGGTTTAGTATTAGACTGCGAAAAATCTATAAAGTAAATACCATTACCCAAATTACTGGTTTTAAAAACTTGTATTTGGTCCGAACTTGTTTGAAAGCTTTCTACAACCTGGCCAAGTGTATTGTAAACACTTAATTGTTGATTAAAATAGTTAGGTGAATGGATATACATGATTAATTCTGAGCTAATTATTGATTTTTCTAGCTTTATTTGCGCAGTAATTTCCTCCTCGTTTGAAAGCGATAGAGTAACATTTGCCTCTAATGAAAGCGTTACTGGTAAATGATCGCTAAAATTATGGAGCGCATCTCTAATTTCAAAAGAAAAGGGCGATCCAGGAATTTCGCAATCCGATGAATTGATAGCTCTATTCCAACACGAAAACAAGCCATTATTACCATAAACCTGATACGAATCGTCTACATAAGTAATATTGGCTGTACTCAACATATTTTCTGAAGTCATTATAAAATCAAAACGATCATCAAAACCACCTGTTGTACCTCCAAATCCTGTTTGTGTTCTAGTTGATTGTGTGAAGACATCTACAAAATTTGGGTTATTGCTCCAGCTACCAATGCGATTTATAGGATCGGCAAAGGTGATATTATTGGTATTAAGTATAAGCAATAAAAATGCAGGTTCACTCGCGGTGTAGAGGTTGAGGTCACCACCTAATAAGACATTGGCATCTGATGGAAGAGTATTTAGATAATTGTTTAATTCTACGACCATATCAAAACGTCGTTGCTGATTTGCTGTACCGTTAGATGCTTTTAGGTGACATACTACAATATATAGCTCAATCGGATTTGTGTCTTGATCAATGGTGTTGAGTTGGAGTTTGTAAACATTAAAATCCCTTAAATCTGTCGGGACAATAACTTCTTCTTCAAGAATAAACTTAGTACTGTCATAATACAATAAATTCTGTAGATCATTCTGATTTCCAGATAAGTCATCAGAGGTATTAGGAACAAAAGAAGCCATTTCAAAATTAGAATTTATGGCATTTTTAGTAATACTAAGAACGTTGTTGGCACCTGTACTGTTATTGAGTTCGCAAACTAAGAATAAGTCTGGTTGGTAGTCCGATAGTATGAATTCTAGGTCGTCTTCACGATTAGGAACAGCATCCTCTAGAGGATAGTTAAGTAAGTTATAGAACATCACCTTAAAGGTTTCCTGTCCGATAACTTCAAAATTGAATAGTAAAAGAAGCATCAAATAACTTAGTATTTTCTTTTTCATAGCTAATAAATACAACGTTAATTTTCTCTAGAAATTTGGACTTAACCCATATTCTTTGTAGAAACTGTTCAAAATATCAATAACTTCATCGGAAGTATCTACCATATGCAATAAATCCAAGTCTTTAGGGCTAATGTTTCCGGCATCAATTAAAGTGGTCTTAACCCAGTCAAACAAGCCTCCCCAAAATTCCTTTCCGACTAAAATAATAGGAAATGTTTCTATTTTATGCGTCTGTATTAGTGTCATCGCTTCAAAGAGTTCATCCAATGTTCCGAAGCCACCTGGCATCACTACAAAACCTTGAGAATACTTTACAAACATTACCTTTCTTACAAAAAAGTAATCAAAGTCTAAACTTTTATCCTTATCAATATAGGGGTTGTCGTGCTGCTCAAAAGGCAATTCTATATTAAGTCCTACCGAAGTGCCGCCGGCAATATGCGCGCCTTTATTACCAGCTTCCATGATTCCTGGACCTCCACCTGTAATAACACCATACCCATGTTCAACTATTTTCTGTGCAACATCCACAGCAAGCTGGTAATACTTATGATCTGGTTTTGTGCGTGCAGAACCGAATATAGATACACAAGGACCAATTTTACTGAGTTTTTCATAACCATTAACAAATTCGCCCATGATTTTGAAAATCGCCCACGAGTCGTTGGTTTTTATTTCATTCCATCCTTTATGTTTACTTTCTTTTCTCATAATATACTTTTCTTATGTTGCTCAATTGTATTTTAACGAGCTCCTATATCAGACTTGCACAAGATACTATTATTTCAATTCCTTCATTAAAAATTTAGCTGTATGACTTTTTTTATCCTTGATGATTTGTTCTGGAGTTCCTTTGGCTACAACTTGTCCGCCACCTTTGCCACCTTCGTAACCAATATCTATAATGTAATCAACAGTTTTTATAACATCTAAGTTGTGCTCTATAATTAAAACGGTATTGCCTTTATCCACTAGTTTGTTGAGAACTTTCATCAAGACCCTAATGTCTTCAAAATGTAAACCGGTTGTGGGCTCGTCTAATATGTAAAGCGTATTGCCAGTATCGCGCTTACTTAGTTCAGTGGCCAATTTAATGCGTTGTGCTTCTCCACCAGACAGTGTGGTACTTTGCTGTCCCAGTGTTATATAGCCTAAACCAACATCTTTGATAGTTTTAAGTTTCCGATGAATTTTTGGGATATGCTCAAAGAAACTTACAGCTTCTTCAATCGTCATATTTAAAACATCACTTATGGACTTCCCCTTGTAACGTATCTCTAAGGTTTCCCTATTAAAACGTTTTCCTTGGCAAGTCTCACATTCTACATATACATCAGGTAAGAAATTCATTTCAATGACACGCAAACCACCCCCTTGACAGGTTTCACATCTTCCCCCAGCGACATTAAAACTAAATCGGCCAGGCTTATAACCACGAATCATAGCCTCGGGAATCTGTGCGAATAATTTCCGTATTTCGTCAAAAGTCTTAGTATAGGTGGCAGGATTACTCCGTGGTGTCCTTCCAATAGGAGATTGGTTGATATCGATGACTTTATCAATGTGTTCTAAACCTTTGATACTCTTGTAGGGCATTGGTTTTTTTACACCATTAAAATAGTGTGCATTAAGAATGGGATAGAGGGTTTCATTAATTAAAGTAGATTTACCACTACCCGAAACACCAGTGACTCCAATCATTTTGCCCAATGGAAACTCTACATCTACATTTTTAAGATTATTACCTGTACAGCCTTTAAGTATTATTTTTTTGCCATTACCTTTGCGACGCTGCTTAGGAACTTCGATTTCTTTCTTGCCGTTGAGATACTCAGCAGTTAATGTATGCTGTGCACGTAGTTCTTCGGGTGTGCCTTCACTAATTATTTCTCCTCCATGTTTACCCGCAAAAGGTCCTATATCAATAATGTGGTCAGCACGTTCTATCATATCCTTGTCATGTTCTACCACTATGACTGAATTCCCAACATCTCTTAAAGATGACAAGGAATTGATTAGTTTTTCATTATCGCGTTGATGTAAGCCAATACTAGGTTCATCCAGAATATAAAGCACACCAACCAGTTGTGAGCCAATTTGAGTGGCCAATCGGATACGTTGGGCCTCACCGCCTGATAGTGATTTAGAACTTCGATTTAAGGAGAGATAGGTAAGTCCGACATCAAGCAAAAACTGTACACGATTTTTTATTTCCTTAACGATCTCTGCTGATATTTTGCGCTGTTTTTCTGAAAGTCTTTCATTAAGACCCTCTAACCATTCTCCTAGCTCAACAACATCCATTTTTACTAAATCAGCAATACTTTTGCCATCTACTTTAAAGTAAAGTGATTCCTTTTTAAGTCTTGAGCCTTCACAAACCGAACACTCTACTTTATCCATGTACTCTTTTGCCCAACGCACTAATGATGTAGAATTGGATTTATATTGGCTTTCAATAAAATTGGCAACACCTTCAAAATCAATATTGTAATCCCTTGTAACTCCTAGAAGTTTACTTTCTACGGTGAACTTATCTTTGCCGCCATAGAGTATCATTTGTTTGGCTTCTTCGGGAATGTCTTTCCAGGTGTCATTCAGCGAAAAATCAAAGCGTTGCGCAATGGTTTGAAACTGTTTAAAAATCCAACTTTTCTTTTCAGGACCATGTGGTGCTAAGGCACCATTTTTTATAGACAAGTTTTCGTCTGGAACTAATTTTTTTTCATTGACTACATACAATTCACCAATACCATTGCAATTAGGGCAAGCTCCTTTAGGAGAATTAAATGAAAAGTTATTTGGTTCTGGATTAGGATATGAAATTCCTGAAGACGGACACATGAGGTTGCGACTAAAGTAACGCGATTCGTTAGTATCTTCATCAATAACCATTAACACATCATCTCCATGATACATTGCTGTATTTATGGATTCCATCAATCTCTTTTCGCTATCTTTAGAATTATCAATCTTTAAGCGGTCAATAACAATCTCAATATCGTGTGTTTTGTAGCGGTCGAGCTTCATACCTTTTTCCAAATCCACAATCTCGCCATCTGTACGTACTTTGACAAAGCCTTGTTTAGCAATTTGCTCAAACAGCTCACGATAATGTCCTTTTCGAGATCGTATCACAGGAGATAAGATATTGATACGTTTACCGTTAAATGAGTCTAATATTAGATCCTTAATCTGCTCGTCATTATAACTCACCATTTTCTCTCCAGTTTCATAGCTATAAGCATCTGCAGCCCTTGCAAATAATAGCCGTAAGAAATCATAAATTTCAGTAATAGTACCTACGGTAGAGCGTGGAGACTTACTCGTGGTTTTTTGCTCTATAGCAATAACTGGTGATAAGCCATCGATTTTATCGACATCGGGACGCTCGAGACTACCTAAAAATTGACGTGCATAAGCTGAAAATGTTTCGATATAGCGACGTTGACCTTCAGCATAAATGGTATCAAATGCTAAAGACGATTTTCCACTACCTGAGAGTCCTGTAATTACTACGAGCTTCTCTCTTGGAATAGTGACATCAATATTTTTAAGATTATGTACACGTGCACCTTTAACCTCAATAGTTTCGTCAAAATGGCTCATAAATGGATACTAAATTCTATAATTTGTGGCAAAGTCGCAAAGGTACGATTTTTGATGTTAAATTGATGTGAAAGTATTACTACGATTGTAAAACAAAAGCTCTGAAAAATCAAAACCGATATTCCTCGGTTTTATATAAACTAAAAGAGATTGACCTTGTTTAAATTTATTTAATTGTTTTATCTTTTATTATTAAGGTTTTCCTATCTTAGTTATAACAACCAAGGATGATGTCCAAACAAAATGATTTTACTAAAGCTATCCTGAACCTAATAGAAGCGATACTTAAGGCTTTAGGTTATAACACAACCAAAAAGCGCACTTGGCATCAACATGTTGTGCCTTATGAAGATGGATGGGCAGTGCGAAGAGAAGGCAATAAGCGCATCACTTCAAAGCACCGTAAGCAAAGTACAGCCATACGTAAAGCTAAAACTCTTGCTAAACGCTATAAAGCTGATGTAATTATACATAGAGAAGTCGGTGGGATTAGATATAGAATTAATCATGAGGATTAAAGATTACTTTATTTTTTAGCTCGAGTGTTATAAACCACTTATAATTTAAACAACAAATTAGCTATACAATTAAATTGTCATTGTAAGCCTACCTTTCTACAAACTTTGAAGGACAACAAAGTAATCTTCTTATTATAATTTTTTTCACTAAAGATAGATGTAAAGCATTATACAGATTAATTTAACATTTCATCTGTTTTATTATCTATAACTTGCTAAATATGATAATTTAACATATCTCCTTAAGTACTGTACCCTTAACAGTATAGAACTATCATAATTCGTTGTTAACTCCACCGAATAGCATAATTACACTTTATTAGTAGAGGTGGTTTGCTATTAAACAAATCTATTATTAATGCAAGAAATAAATAACACACCTAACAACGAAAATCTTAAACAGTTTTTAAATAAGAATAGTTTTAAGATTAAACCAATTTTATTAGAGTTACCAAATTATAAATTTTTTCATACCTCTATACAAGATGATAATAAAGTTAACGGACGCTTTGTAGGACGTGTAAAAATTATTAATAGACTATTAAGCTTTATTAACGAAACTTCTAGTAATACAGGGTCTTATTTAATTACAGGTTTTAGAGGTATGGGGAAAACCTCAGTTGTAAAAAAAGCCTTAGGGTCTTTAAATTCAAAACCTAAAAGCATCAGTTTTATATTAATCTGGGTAACCTTACTGCCATTTATATTTATGTCTCATAGAATAGCAAAGTATTTGAATTCCTTGGTACTAAAAGGGGAGGATTTTTTTCTTCTTATTTCTTTATTTCTTGCATTTTCAATACTAACTATTCTTTTATTAGGAAAAGAAAATGCAAGAAGAGATAAATTAGCTTTTAATTTTAGTCTTAAGCGGATTTGGGATATTTTCAAATATGGCATTGAGTCCATTTTCAATCCAGTATTTGACAAAAGTAAATTTGCTTTTTACTCTAAGCTTCGATTTGTGTTTATCTACTTTTGGGTATTAGTTTTTTATACAATTAGAATATGTTATATAGTTTATTGTTTGAGTGAGTCAAAGATTCCTTTTGGCGGTGTCTACATATCTCATATCGCATTCTGGCTAATAACAATAGATTTAGTAGTTCTATATTTTTTAATTGATATATATGAGGCCATTATAGTTTTGTTAAAAAGTAAAGGTATTGATAGAAAATTATATCGTACCACTTTAGTTATTGCCATTTGTGTTATTTTTTTATTAATCCATTTTATCTATGTTAATGGTATAATAAGTCAATCAGATTTTTTTACCAAATTAACGGATAAACGTATTCTATTTATTTCTTGGCTTTGTTTTTTATTCACCTTGAGCTTTATTTTAATAAAGTATACTATACTCTCAAAGCAACCTAAAAGAAAGCTAAAGGTTTATAAGAATGCCTTAAGAAGAATTACAGGTTTTTTTAATTTTCAACATTACATAACAGTTAATGTCAATTTAGGTAAAGATAAGCTTACAGAGAAAGATGTATTAAAATACCTTACAAACGAATTATATAAAGTCTATTCTGATTGGTTTGTAAATGTTAAAAACATAAAACGGATTTTAAATACTGTAGGACTTATAACAATATTATATATCTTCTTCACCTTTTTCTACACAGGATTTTTAGGTTCCGAATTCTCCAACTTCAGTAATAAAACTATCCGTTTATCGTATTATTTTCCGAGTCAATCTTTACTTGTTACAGATAAGGGTATAACATCAAAGGAGGTAAATGACTTGTTTTATGTGAAAAGTAATGAGGATAAAAATGACAAAAGTAAAAGGCAGGCTACATTAGACGAATACATTCAAAAGCTTGAAGATAAGACAATTGATGCAGATACTGATATAGTTTTATTTGAAGAAGATAGGTTCTGGGATAGTAGAGAAGATAATGATGGACAATATTCAGTATTAACATATTTTCATTTTGGAATTATTCAGATATGTAATGAGCTCGATTATTTAACCTTAAAATTTTGGATCAACCTAAAACGCATTTTAGTCTTTGAGCATTTCGATGGTAGTGAAAATCAGTTTTCAGGCCTAGTTAATACTATTTACCCTAATATACCTATATTGTTTGTGTATATGATGATGTTACTATTCTTGTTAGCATTAAGATTTATACCCAAACGATTTTTATTAATTAGCACGCACTTTCATACACTTTTAGAATTAAAAAACATAAAAAAGCAAATAGAAGCCTCTATAACATATGAGGAAAACGCCAATGCTGTTGCCATGCAAACGTCATGGTTTAACTTTAAAAAGCAAACCAATTATTCACCGTTAGAATCTAAAGACATTACACAAAAATTAATTCATTTATTAGATGCAGTGGATCGTATACCTTCAATATTTATAAATGTAAAATTTATATTTGTTTTTGATGAATTAGATAAAATAAATCCACATGGTACTGTTGTGCTTTCATCTAAAGAGGATGAATTCGAAACAGATCACAACGAGGTAAGATATCAAGCCAGACGAAAAGAACGTATTGCATTGATTTTATCAAGTATGAAGCATTTTCTTAATTCAGCAAAGGCTAAGTTTATTTTTATTGCAGGTAGAGAGATGTATGATGCGGCATTGGCAGGAATATCGGATCGCGAATCTAGCTTAGATAGTATTTTTAGTGATAATAAAATTTATGTAAATAGTTTTTATACAGAAGGCGCAGATGGTAATAAAAGTGATATTACTAGTATCACTGAGCAATATTTATGTCAATTTTTAATACCAGAATCTTTCTTGTCGCAGCATACGCATACACAAAAACCGAGTTTAAAACTATATAATAATTATTTAAAGGATTACTATGAGAAACATAGTATTGAAGATTCAGATGAGAAGCGAAAAAAAATCATCACTACATTAAAAGATTTTATTGTTTACTTGAGTTATCGAAGTAACGGAGCTCCAAGAAAACTGTCTAATTTAATAGAACAATACACAAAGCCTATTTTGCTAGAGGACCTAAATGATGACAGTGAATTAGTTGTAGGTAGAAATGATAATAATATATACTTAAGTATAGGATATTATAATCAGTACAAGTTTTCGCTTATATCTTCTATGACAACTCCAGTTTTTTTAGGTGTCGGTAATTTTATTCATGAGTATAGTGATAAGTTATTAGTATCTATTAGTTATATGCTAGATCACCTTTATAAGTTTCATAAATTTGGTATTTCTTACCGCAGTTTATCCTTGACTCCCGAAATTATCGATATCAATAAAGAGCCTCAGTTTAGAGAATTTTTAGACAAGTTGGTTCATGTTTTATCACAAAGTCACTTGAGACCAATTGTGAGTGGTATTTATGACTTTAAATTTCATAGTAAAATATCTTCAGAAATTAAGTTTTTATCTAAAATAGACGAGTTAGAAGGTGCTGCCTTAAATTTCACTCTCGATGAGTCAATAGAGCTAAAACGTTATTTCAATAAACGACTAGAACAATTAAATGCCATTAACGAAAAGAAAGTTATAAAAATAGAATCTAGTGATGAGCAACACATTAATAATAAAGGTCTTTTGCATGTAATGATCGGAGATTTGCACTTCTATGATGAAGAATATCATGAAGCCATTTCTCATTATTTGGAGTCCATACAAAATTTAAGACATGTCGACCTCAGAAAGATGGTGCTCTATGATTTTATCATATTTGTGAGAAACAAACTAAAGCTAGGCTTGGCATACGAAAAAAACAAGATGTACGATAATGCTTTAATGACGTACTCAGAGTTAACCGATATAATTTTAAGAAAACGGAACATACCAATACGTAAGTTTGGTTTGGCACGATTTATTATAACTCCGAGTCAATTAAAAAGAATATACAAGAATAAAGACTTACAATTTACTAAAAAAGCACCAATAGAGCGTTTTGCTGAATTAAAGGATTACATCACGCAAGTAACCAATGGTTTAAAGCAAAAAAACAAGAACCTTAAAGGTTATGACGTTACCAAATCTAGTTTCATGCAAAAAGAACTAATTGTATTAGGACGTTTAAAGTCAGAGCTAGTTACTTCTATGGACTCTGAAAATGATTTTAAACATGCCAATACTTGGAAACGAATTTATCCATTAGCTAACATGCAAGTATATTATGGGCTTAATTCCGAAGGTCTAATTGCAGATTTAGATACCATAGACACCAATTATAAACCTTTAAAAAATTACTTCTTACAATCGACATTGGAGAATATTAGGCTACTCTATCAGCCATTAATTGCAAAATTACACATGATTGAAAAATCTGGACCTGATAAATTAAAAGATGTAGATATTACGCGTGCTATAGAAGAATTTAATTTTATTAAGCGTCCGCTTAAAACAAATGAGAAGCGCGTTGTAGTGTCAGAATTTTATAATAAAATTGGGGACTTGCTATATTTCAAAAACGGAACACTCAACAAATGTTTTAAAAAGCAAGTACTCTCTAATTTAGAACTGCTAGTACAACACAATGGTTTTAGCAATAAGGAAAAAATTGAAACTATAGAAAAGAAAATCCTGGTTCAATTAGAGTTTCTTAACTTATCAGCGTCCAAGTTAAGTAAGAAAAAAATTAAGGCTATAAAAGATAACATAACGAAGCAAATAGCATTACTAATGGCCTTGAGTAACTCCGAAAATCAGAATAAAATTAAAAGTTTACAGCTAATATTAGATACAGAACTAGATCTTTTATTGCCCTTAAGAGAAACTGATATTAAAGCCAAAATTAAAGTCATAGAATCCACAATAGTAAAGGAATTAAAACAAATAATTCTTTTAACAACAGAGGAAAGTAATCAGCAGATTAAAAGCTTAAAAAATATATTAGTATCTCCCGTAGACGCTACTATATTTTATATAAAATCATTAGCAGTGTTACTCATACCAGAGCATAAAGTGTGTTTCACTGGCTCTAAAGTATTAGAAATTGAAATTGATTTATTGACTTTTTACAATACTTTACTTGTTAATACTGGTGAAACGCACGATACTTTTTTTAAATTATTAAAAGAAAATCTTGACGATATTAGAATAAAACTAGATATCGTAACCACCAAAAACAACAATAGCTTTAAAGAACGCTATTCTCACGAATATCTGAGTTCTATAGCTAATGGAGTTATAGATTTGGCAGAATCCTTATCTAGTTTTGTGATAGACAGCTACACGCATAGACATTTGCCAAATAAGTTTTTGTATGTTTTTGATAATTTGGGCTTAACATTATTCGAAATCATTAGGCTATACTATCAGGCTTATGAAATCTATCATAGTATAGGCAGTTATCGATTAGCTAAGTCGCAACTTCTTAAAATATTACACATTGTAAGAGAAGCCACTATAAGAGGAAAGTGCGGTTATTTCTTGGTTGATGGTTGTGATTGGGTTAAAGGAAATACTATAGATGATATTGTAAAACAAGCGATTCAATGCGTTTATGCCACATATGGGTACAGTCATTTTATAGAAGGTAAAAAAATATCAGAGTTAATGGAGGAAGGCATAGCGTCGTTTGGTGAAAATATACCTATTGAGGGTGTTACGACCAATCTTACCAAATCTAATGTCGCTACAGAAGTTAATGAGATTGTGCTTTTAGTAATGCGTATAGAATTAAATAGTATAGACCGTCAGAATGACGAAATGCTTTTAAATTTTCAAGAAACAATAACTAACA
The DNA here is from genome assembly GCF_028289625.1 of Winogradskyella sp. Lineage (GTDB taxonomy): Bacteria > Bacteroidota > Bacteroidia > Flavobacteriales > Flavobacteriaceae > Winogradskyella. The sequence goes on from NZ_JANQOM010000071.1 coordinate 46,449, forward strand.
ACATTAATACGGTTTCCTTTATAAGACGAAAACACAATAGGATATTACAGTTACGATTAAAATTAAAAATCAATAGGTTGCTGTTCGATCGCTATTTTAATACAGATTCAGAAAATTATATAAAGGCTAATCCATGTTTGTTCAATCGCTATTTAATGGCTAATAATTTTACCAAGAATCAATTTAAAGCCTATCTCATATTGGATAGTTTAGGAGCTAATACAGAACTACTAAAATCACATTACTTATTTGATATTAATTATGTAACTACTAATCACAACCAATTAGCAAAAGCACACTATGCAATGGCTTTTTGGAGTAAGCATTATGCTGTTCTTAACTCAGAAGGAATTTATACCAAAATCATAGAAGAAACTATATTAAATACAAAAACATCTATGCATATTAATGAGGCCTATCACCTAAGCTTGGCATACGAGTTTAATGTTAAAGTACAGAACTTCCATTCTAGAGGTGAGCCTTATAATGTATTTTTAAAAAGTGCCTCATACTTAGATGATTTTTTTAACGATAATTTAATTCATTTTTCAATGGCAATCGAACGAAACACCATTCACGAGAGAGATTGCGGTACCACACATTTTATTAATGAAATTCAATCAGAATTAGAACAATTGAATATTGGTAGTGAAGACCCTTTTGAATATACAAACTACTACCATTAAAATAACTCAAGATAGCCCTGTTAAAGAATAGTGCCATATGAAGAAGGATGGGCGGTTCGCAGGGAAGGTAACAAGCGCATTACTTCAAAACACTGAAGGCAAAGTATGGCGATTCGTAGAGCCAAAACTCTAGGCAAGCACTATAAAGCTAATGTTATTATTCATCGTGAGCGTGGAGGTATACGTCATCGAATCAGTTATAAAGATTGATGTTAAAGTTAAAATGTTGTTACTAAGGCGTTAATTTCTTGCCAAAGCAGCAATAGTAACATCCAAAACCTCTCTAAATAGAGTATATAAGGTATAAACTTTAATAGACTTGCTATGAAACTGCTACAACTATTTGGAAAACAAAAATTGAAACATGCAGTGCTTTCAAAAAAGAATTCTAAACTTAAACTTGAGCTCCTTAAACGTCGTGTGAGACCAAAGCGTTATGTAGAGGATGGTGAAGCATCATTATTTATTTAATTTGTAATTATTGTTGCATTAATTTATTGGTAATTTTATAAGTTAATTTTTACCTTAGTTCTATAATAAAACTAATTGAAAATTTATATGAAATTACTAGGCATAGGTTCTCGGATTAACCATCCAGAATATGGTAAAGGAGTAGTTACCAATGTAACTTCAAAACATTATTGGGTAACGTTTATAGAGAATGGGCTAGAAACTTTAGAGCTTGAAGATGAGTTCGAAGTCATTGAAGCTGCTGAAGATGATGTAGATACGGTTAGTTTTTATGAAGTTGAAAAAAGTTTGCGGGATATTCTTAAGAAATGGTCTGACGTATCTGAAGTTATTGCCATCGGTGATAAATGGAAGGGAGGCAAACTAATTATGCAGCCAGGTGATGAAAATCTAAAAGCCAGTGAGTTACCCATAGATAAATTCTTTCATAAAATAACCATGGTTCGTGATCGTCTGCGTGTGATGGAACAAAAGATCAACTCTAGTAATTTAGAAGAACAGGAAAAGATAGATTTGCAGCAATACATCACAAGATGCTATGGTAGTTTAACTAGTTTTAATGTACTGTTTAAACTAAAAACCCAACAATTTGTTGGGCAAAGAAGTAAATGACTATTTAGTTGTTAAAGCTTAATCCTCTTACTTCTCCCATATCCAAGTCTAAAACTAGTAGCTTATGTGAAGTTGGTAGCAAAGCTCCACTTTCTGTAGTGATCCATTGGTCCCAAGTCGCTTCTAAGCCTTCAATCGGTAAGATATCTACCCACATTTGGTAGCTTTTTGGTTTACCAGTGTCATCAAAGTGCCATAAGTAGGAATCGCCTGGAGTTGTACCGCCAGAGGTATAAGTGACTAAAAGCGCATCTTCATCCTCTTCTGTTTTTACCAATCGACGTTCTGTACCATGATCAAACACTTTATATGGTGCTACCAACCAAAAGGAATCATTGTTAAAATAGGCATGTGCTTTGTTAATATAATCTTGCTTTTCTACGCCATTGTATTCTTGTTGTCCAGCAAAGACTTTAGAATTATTGTTGTTTTCTAAATCTAATATCACGGTAATTTCATCCCAAGAAACCTCACAGGTTTTATCGGTTTTATACCATTTATAATGATTTCTCCCCTTGAAAGTCCATTCCAAGTAATCTGTATTAAGGTAGGCCTCTTCATTTAAGGCCTCAAGCATTTTAATGGCTAATTGATCTGCTTCAGGGCCTTCAATACCTTGGGGCAAATCTTCATTGTATTTCAGATATAAAAACCCAAAGAATAGGAGTGAGGGTAGAGTTAGAAAGACTATTACTCCTCCGATAATTTTTAAGATACGTTTTGTTTTATTCTTTTTTGCCAATGTTTAAAAGTTTAAAGCAAAGATAATTTTTCTTTGATGGCTTCTGCCAAAATCAAAGCTGCTTCTGGATGGTTTCTAAACCATAACTCGGGTTCAATAAGTTCTAATTCTGCTAAAGCAATTTTACCATCATTGTCATTAAAAATATCCACTCGGGCATATAAAGGCAGTTCCTTACAGGCTCTTACCGTATTTTCTGCAAATTCAATCTCCGCTTCTGTCGGAGTATAACTATGAACTGAGCCTCCAAAATCATCTTGAACCCTAAAGTCTCCAGCCTTTGCTTTCTTCAAAATAGCATGTGTAAATTGCCCGTTAAAAACCATCATGGATACTTCACCTTCTAAAACGATACGATGCTGAAAGGGCTGCAACATCATAGCTTCATTTTCTATTAATACCTTATACACTCCTTCATGATTAGCTCTATTTTCGGCATTTAGTTTATAAGTATGGCGAGCTGCACCAGACACACAAGGTTTTAAAACGGTGTCTGTCCACCCAGTTTCGGTGTGTAGTTGTTCTAAACTTTTAGTAGTGCCAGCTTCTATAAATAAGGTTTCAGCAACATGAACACCATTATTTTGCAAGTCTTGTAAATAGTGCTTATCAATATTCCAACGGATTAAGGCTTCAGAATTTATGAGTGTTGTTACTTTTGAAACTGTATCTAACCAATTCGAAAATTTAGGGAAATCATCAAAATAATCCCAAGTCGTCCTAAACAGTATGGCCTTGGTCGAAGACCAGTCAAAATAGAGATCGTTCCAAGCCAATCGAATCGTATTTAGACCTAATTTACCCAAAGCATTAGTAACTAAAGCATCTTCTGTTATAACGTTTTTGGTGTAATCGTCGATGGTCTTGGGATAGGCGTGTTTATGGTCCGTAAGGATGACGATATCGTACTTCATTTATTTTAATCGTTTTAAAGCTTCTCGCATACTCAAAGGTTTTAAATCAGCTTTAGAAGTAAATTCCAAAACGGATTGAGGATTCGTTTTAGCATATTCCCGTAACGCCCAGCCAATGGCCTTTTGAATAAAAAATTCATTAGAATTGGCATGTTTTTCACACACCTTAAAGAGAATCTCAACATCCGTTTTGGTTTTGTAACCAAGTTGAAAAAGTATGGCTGATCTGTTGAGCCACAAGTGGTCAGTATTTGATAATTGCTCTATGTAAGCATTTCTTTTGTCCCAAAATTGTAAGATATAATTGCCTAGGATATGTTTCGCTATAAAATCGACTGTATCCCAATGTGGTTTATTAGCGATTAAATCGGTAATGAATTTAAAATCGGGCTCAACATATTTGTTTTTCAAAAATTTGCTCACAAATTCTATGGCACAATAATGAAATTCACGAGCCTCTAATTCATAGAGTTCAATAGCTATAGCTCTACAATTTGTTTTCAGTTCATTGCTGTTAGCATTAGAAATATCTTTTAGTATTTTTTGCCGTTTTGGGGCTTTTATGCCAAAAAAAGGAAATAAGTCTTTCATGTAAGCCTGCATTTGCAGAGCATTATCGCGATTTGCCTGAGCTTCAAACTCAGCACTGAGTTGATTAATGAAAGACATTCAGATTATATAACCATTAGTTATCTAGTTATCCGATTTATAACCAGCAGGACGTTTCCAACGTATGGGAGCTTTAGGCTCTGGTTTTAATTCAAATTCATTGCCTTTTAGTAATTTCAATGCTTCCTCCACTGCACGTTCTAACTGCGGATCTTTACCCTTAGACGTTTCTTTTGGATGCTGAATCACCTCAATATCTGGTGCTACACCTTCGCCTTCTACAGCCCATTTGCCATCGATATCATAGAATCCTCCTCTTGGTGCAACCATACGTCCACCATCAATAAAACGAGGAGTATCCCAAGTACCTACTAGTCCTCCCCAAGTTCTTGTACCAATTAAAGGTCCAATATTTTTCATTTTAAACATATAAGGCAATAAATCACCTCCCGAACCTGCACGTTCATTAATGAGCATTACTTTAGGTCCCCAAATGCCTGCAATTGGTGTCGTCCAAGGGCGCTTATCTCCAGCTTTACTATTAAAGTAACCAAAGAGCTCGCGAGACATCACATCTATCATGTAATCCGCGGCTGAACCGCCACCATTATTGCGCTCGTCAATAATAACCCCCTTTTTATCTTGTTGTGAGAAGTAATAGCGATTAAAAGAGGTAAAGCCTCCACCACCAGTATTAGGGACGTATACATAAGCGAGTTTGCCATTAGATAATTTATCCACTTTTCTTCTGTTGCTTTCTATCCAATCGATACCTCTTAAGTTACGTTCACTCCTAACAGGTTTCACCAAAACAGTTCTGGCATTAGTCATTGATGGTGTGGAATTCACTGTAATATTGATTTCCCTTCCAGCCGTTTGCTCTAATAATTCGTAAGGATTAGTATTTGCATTTAGTCGTTTTCCGTTCATGGCTAATAAATAATCACCTTCATTAACATCTATTCCAGGTTTTCCTAGTGGTGCATCTATATTAGGGTTCCAGCGCTCACCAGAATAGATTTTTGAAATCTTATAATTACCATTATCGTATTCAAAATCGCAACCCAACAATCCCACAGATACAAAATCCACATCCGGGAAATCACCTCCAGATACATAAGAGTGTCCAACGGCAACTTCACCACTCATAATATCCACGACATAGTTTAAATCGGTTCTATGGCGTACATGATCTATCCAAGGAGCATACCATTTGTAAACCTCGTCCCATGGTGCACCATGTACATTATCAACATAAAGGAAGTCACGCATGTATCTCCAACCTTCTTTAAAGATTTGATGCGCTTCTGCTTTTGGATCTAGTTTAATTTTGATGTTGACTTTTAAATTGTCTTTCCCAGGTTTAGATGGAGCAGAAGTACCAGCCATCACCCAACTACTACCTTTTCTTAATAGAATGGATTTTCTGTCATCTGAAGCGACCATTTGTGACACACCATCTGCAAAATCTGTCGCTTTTTCTTTTTCAACATCATAGGAATGCACTTTAAGTCCGCGTTCATTCGGAATAGATTCTGCAATAAATACTTTATGCTTAGGTGCTTTTAATAACGCCACGTAATTTCTGGCGGGTAAGTCTAAGGCAACTGCTCTGTCAAAAATGCCTTCTTCATCGATGCTAACCGTAACTCCATTATCTTTTTTGTCATCTTTCTTGTCTTTAGCATCTTTCTTTTCACCCTTATCTTCATCTTTTTTATTATCTTTCTTGTCAACGGCTTCCATATCATTCTTAGGAAGATTAGGCGCTTTATCGTCAGCACTTAGAACAATAGCATATAAACTTCTTTTTAAGTTGGCTCCTGGATCGTAATTACTCATGTCTAACCAACCGCTTTGTAAGCCATAATTAGTACTAGCCAAAGTGTAGATATATTTTCCTGAAGCATCCCAAACAGGTGAGATGGCATCTGCAATTGGATCCGTAATTTGAATGGTTTTTTTGGACGCTATGTTGTAAACAAAAATGGCCTTGAAATGACTATCTCGTTGTTTGGCATAAGCAATCCATTTGCTATCGGGCGACCATTTAGGATTCATGGAACGCACAGGATGTGCATAACGGTCTGTATCGATTGCTTTTGTTTTTTTGGTTTCTAAATCAATGATCCAAATAGTAAAATGAGTATCCGTGTAAGCTATATATTTTCCATCTGGTGACCAATCTGGTTGAAAATAAAACGTGGGATTTGGCAATTTTATAGCTTCAGCATTTTGCCCATCTTGGTCTGCTAACATTAACTGATATTCCCCACTTTTATCAGAAAACCAAGCAATTTTATCTCCTTTTGGTGACCAAATTGGTGTGCGGTCTGCTACGCCAGGTGAATTGGTGATATTTATCCATGTACCTTTATCTTTCGGAACTGTGAAAATCTCACCGCGATGTTCAAAAATAGCTCGCTTTCCTTTTGGAGAGACATTAGGATTTGTTAATTGAAAAGCAGAGACATCATCCCATTTTGTGCGGTAAAAGTTTAAATCGGCTTTAACATCAATACTTAATTGTTTTGTATTTCCAGTACTTGGGTCATAAACATGAAGATAACCACCTTGTTCGTAAACAATCTTGTTATTACTTGCATCCAAACTTTTAACGTCAAACTTTTTGTGGAAGGTAATTTGCTTTTCTTCTTTGGTAGACAGATTGAACGACCAAATATTCATAGTGTAATCGCGCTCAGACATAAAATAGACCATACCATCCAACCATACGGGATCTAAATGACGCTCTTTTGTCGGTTGAGAGGTTCTTACAAGGTCTTTGGTTTTCATGTTTACTACCCAAATAGGCATTGCTTGTCCACCACGATAATTACGCCATTCGGCATCCCAACTTGTAATGGGAGTGTAAGCAATATGTTCGCCATCAGTAGATATTTCTCCATAAGCCGCTCTAGGAATATCCAAAGCTTCTGGTAAACCACCTTTAATCGATATGGTAAAGAACTTATTAGTCATAGTAGGTTGCGCCTCTCGACTTGAACGAAATAATACTTTCCCATCAGGAGTCCAACCTTGTACAATATCAGCACTTGGATGATAGGTGAGTCGCTTAGGTTCACCGCCTTCAGAAGGAATTATAAATACATCTACATTGCCATCATACTGTGCGGTAAATGCAATCATTTTTCCATCATTAGAAAAATGTGGATTAGATTCATAGCCTTCATCACTGGTTAGTCTTATGGCTGTTCCTCCGTTAGTGGAAGCTTTCCATAAATCATTGGCATATACAAAGACTACATCATCACCATGAAGTGTTGGTTGTCTTAATAATTGTGTGCCTTGGGAAAAACTAGCAAATGTGCAACAGCATACTAGCAATACAAAAAAATGTCGCATTTTAGTTGGTTTTAGGAAGTGATTAAATTCTGAATATTTAGTGTTCCTAAAGATACAATATAGACAACGTGAATCTCGTAAAACAATGTTAAAAACCAACAGCTGTATCGTCTCCTCGATGGTCGGCACCACCTTCTAATGTGCCGTCTTCAAGTTTTAAAATGCCGTCGACTTTACCAATGATAGGAGTTTTAGTTTCATTTATAATATAACCTAGTGCTTTAAGCTGTTCTTTTAGTTTAGCACTGAATGAATTGGGTTCAATTCTAATCTCATCAGGCAACCATTGATTATGAAAACGAGGTGCATTGACAGCTTCTTGCATGGTCAATCCAAATTCATGGACATTTAAGAGGGTTTGTAAAACAGAGGTAATGATGGTTGATCCACCTGGAGTGCCAACCGACATATAGAAATCTCCATCTTTTTCTACTATCGTTGGCGTCATGGAACTAAGCATGCGCTTCTCTGGCGCAATACTATTTGCTTCAGCACCGATGAGCCCATAATAATTAGGCTCTCCGGGTTTACTGCTAAAATCGTCCATTTCATTATTCAAAAAAAATCCTAGCTCATCTACATAGAGTTTTGAGCCATAGCCTCCATTTAATGTTGTGGTTACGGCTATGGCATTTCCAAATTGGTCAACAATGGAATAGTGGGTGGTTTCATCACTTTCATAGCCGACAATATGACCATGGGCAATGGAATCTACAGGAGTTGGTTCATCAAAAGAAAAGTTTTTCATTCTATACTGAAGATAGATATCGCTCATTAAGGCTTCTACAGGAATATCCACAAAATCGGGATCTCCTAAATAATAGCTTCGGTCAGCATAGGCACGTTTTTCAGCTTCAACCAGAACTTGAATAGTTTTTAGTGAATTGTGACCATAGTCTTTAAGGTCGAAGGGTTCTACCATTTTCATGATTTGACCTAGACAAATACCGCCAGATGATGGTGGCGACATGGATGTAATTGTAAGGTCATCATACTGAAATGTAATTGGATCTCTCCATTTTGCTTCATATTTAGCTAAATCCTTTAAAGTAATAATACTGCCTTTAGATTGAAGATAGTTTACTAGGACTTCGGCGATTTCTCCCTTATAGAACTCATCAGAGCCATATTTTGCTATACGCTCTAATGTATATGCTAAATTAGGATTACTAATGATATCACCCACTTTTAGATTTTTGTTATAAAGAATCTCTTTTTCATTGACCACTCTGAGTATACTATCATATGATAGAATTCTTTGTTCTTGTTTGTTAGTAATAGGATAACCATTTCTGGCAAGCTCAATAACTGGTTGTAGAATAGTTTCAACATCAAGCCTTCCAAAACGCTGTTGTGCTTTAAAAACACCTGCAATAGTCCCGGGAACTCCAACAGCCATACTTCCAACGGTGCTTAAATTTTTAATAACACCTCCATTATCATCGAGATACATATGTTTAGTCGCTGCTATAGGTGCTTTTTCTCTATAGTCGAGTGCTCCTTTTGTTCCATCTGCCATTCTGTAGACCAAGAACCCACCACCTCCTAAGTTGCCAGCATAAGGATAGCAAACGGCTAGTGCCATCTCAGTCGCCATCATGGCATCAAAAGCATTTCCGCCTTTTTTCAGTATAGCAATACCTATTTCAGAAGCTTCCTTCCGAGCACTCACCACCATTGCTTTTTTGGCTATAAGTCCTCTTTTACTTGTGGTTGAAGCGTGTAATTCACGTTCATTTTTACAATTGAAAAAAGTAAATAAGACAAATAAAAGAAGTACAATACGAGTCATAGGTTATACAGTTGTTTAAGCTCTAAACGTTTATTATTACTAAAAATGATTAATTCTTCAAAAAATGCGGTAAAATCTTCTTCAAAGTCTTGGTAGTATTCCTTTAGTTCTTTTGTGGCTCCATTCATCCTTGAAATCCCTCTAGTTCTACGATTCATGCCATTTAAAACCGATTGAATACCATCAATACTAGCGTAACTCAAAAGCCAATTACCTTCTATCATTATTGGAGAAATATGTTGATACCTTGCTGGTAGAATGTCCATCTGTCTTTTTAGGCTTTGATAAAAACCCTCAACATAATCTGCTAAGGGTACATTAGAATAATTCTTCCAATTCTTAGCTAAAAAATGGTCGTAGAAAATATCAACGATAACACCACTGTAGTGCCCATAATTTTTGTGTAGCCTTTTAGTACTTTTTCTAAAGATTGAATGAGCGTCGGTAAAGGTATCAATGGCTCTATGAAGTAGAATACCTACTTGTAATTCATCCGTATAAGATTTGTATTTTTTACCTCTCACACCATCTGCCATAAAGTTACCAATGGTTATTAGTTCATTATCTCCTGATAGGTATATATGAGCTAGAAAATTCATTCGTCGAATTTACAAATTCATAATAACAAAATACGTTTTAGATATTATATTTGCTGAAAATCAAAAACCTATGACTTTAATAAAATCTATCTCTGGAATTCGCGGTACTATTGGTGGTGCTGTTGAAGAGAATTTAACACCAATTGATGCGGTTAAATTTGCCGCTGCCTATGGTACTTGGATTAAACAACAACGCCATAAGGAGAACTATAGGGTAGTGGTTGGGAGAGATGCGCGTATTTCTGGTGAAATGATTCAGAGCTTGGTGATGAATACGCTAGTAGGCATGGGCATTCATGTGATAGACTTAGGTTTGTCAACCACACCTACGGTTGAAGTTGCCGTACCCATGGAACATGCGGATGGTGGCATTATACTTACGGCAAGTCATAACCCGAAACAATGGAATGCCTTGAAACTATTGAATCATAAGGGTGAATTTTTAAATGGGGTTGAAGGCAAAAAGATATTGGAGATTGCTGACTCTGATAACATGACTTTTGCAGAAGTTGATGATTTAGGCAAAATCACAAAAAATGATGCCTATATCGATATGCATATCGATGAGGTTTTAAAGTTACCACTAGTAAACAAGAAAGCTATTAAAGCTGCTAAGTTTAAAGTGGTTGTGGACGGTGTCAATTCAACAGGCGGCATCGCTATTCCATTACTATTGGAACGCTTAGGTGTCCATGCTGTGAAATTATATTGTGACCCAACAGGACATTTTCCACATAATCCAGAACCATTAAAGGAACACTTGGGAGATTTAGCGGAAGCTGTCGTTAAACATCATGCTGATTTTGGGATTGTTGTTGATCCAGATGTGGACCGCTTGGCTTTTATGGATGAAAAAGGAGAGATGTTTGGTGAAGAATACACCTTAGTAGCCTGTGCTGATTATGTGCTGAGCAAAACCCCAGGTAATACGGTGAGTAATATGAGTTCAACCAGAGCCTTGAGAGATGTTACGGAGAAACACGGTGGAATGTATGGGGCTAGTGCTGTAGGGGAAGTGAATGTTGTGGAACTTATGAAGAAAAACAATGTAGTGATAGGTGGTGAAGGCAATGGTGGTATTATTTATCCTGAATTGCATTACGGTAGAGATGCACTAGTTGGTGTAGCCTTGTTCTTAAGTCTTCTGGCCGAAAAGAAAATGACCGTTAGTGAGTTAAGAGCAACATACCCGAATTACTATATGAGTAAAAAGAAAATTCAGTTGACACCCGAGTTAGATGTGGATGCAATTTTAAGTGCTATAGAATCGAATTATAGTGATGAAAATATAACAACAATTGATGGTGTTAAAATTGATTTTGCTGACTGTTGGGTACACTTGCGAAAAAGTAATACCGAACCAATCATTAGAATATACACTGAAGCACAATCTCAAGAAGCTGCGGATAGCTTAGCCAATCGATTTATAGCAGAAATTAAGGCAGTTGCTAATATTTAGTATCTTTGAAGCTCAATTAAAACTATTTCATGGCCCTGATTTCTGACATTAAGAAAAATGCTATTGCTAATTTAGAGGCTTATTTTGGTCAATTCAGAAGGCATATCATTGGTCAGGATCAAACCTTCGTGTCTCCATTTGGTGAACAAAAAATCATCTATACGGATTGGACCGCTTCGGGTCGTTTGTACAGACCTATAGAGGAAAAGTTGCTAAATGATTTTGGCCCTTTTGTGGCGAACACCCACACTGAAACTACGGTGTCTGGTACTGCAATGACCAAAGCTTACCACAAAGCAAAGCATATTATAAAAGAACATGTAAATGCCAATGAAGACGATGTTTTAATTGTCTGTGGCAATGGTATGACAGGAGTGGTTAATAAGTTTCAGCGTATTTTGGGACTCAAGGTACCTGAGAATTTGAGGCAATATGCAGATATTCCAAACGAAATACGCCCTGTAGTTTTTATATCACATATGGAACACCATTCCAATCAAACCTCATGGTTAGAGACTATGGCTAAAGTGGAAGTAGTACCACCAAATGAGGATGGGCTGTTTAGTCTTGAAAACCTTGAAGTACTGCTTGAACGCTATAAAGATTGTACCCTTAAAATATGTTCTATTGTTGGCGGCTCTAATGTTACTGGGATTCAAACTCCATACCATGATGTGGCTAAACTGATGCACAAACATGGAGGTGTTTGCTTCGTGGATTTTGCTTGTTCTGCACCTTATGTGGATATAGATATGCATCCTGAAGATGAGGAGGCTCAATTGGATGCTATTTTCTTTTCACCTCATAAATTCTTAGGTGGCCCAGGTACCTCAGGTGTTTTGATATTCAATAAAGAACTATATAATAATATGGTACCTGATTGTCCTGGTGGTGGTACCGTAAGTTGGACCAATCCTTGGGGCGAACATAAGTATATTGATGACATTGAAGACCGTGAAGATGGTGGTACTCCAGGCTTTCTTCAAACTATAAGAACAGCACTTTCCATTAAACTGAAAGAGCAAATGGGAGTGGCCAATATATTAGAACGCGAGCACGAGTTAATTGCTATTATTTTTAAAAAGTTGGAGTCCATTCCGAATATAAATATACTTGCTGGTCAACATAAAAATCGGTTAGGAGTGATTTCGTTTTATATTGATGATTTACATTACAATTTAGGTGTTAAACTATTGAATGATCGATTTGGCATTCAAACACGTGGAGGCTGCAGTTGCGCCGGGACTTATGGTCATTTTTTATTGCATGTAGATCAGCAAACCTCTAAAGAGCTAACCGATGAGATTTCTATAGGGGATTTGGTACGCAAACCCGGTTGGATACGTATGTCCATTCATCCAACGACAACAAATGAGGAAATAGAGTTTGTTTGTGATAGTATTATAGCTTTAGCTAAACATCACGACGCATGGTCGAAGGATTATGAGTACTCACGTTGTAATAATGAGTTTATTCACAAATCACAAATTGACAAACCATGCAGTGCTACTAATGTAGATCATTGGTTCGATTTAGATTAGGCTTTCTTCGGAGCTTTGTCTTTATGCTTCCAGCGCTTGTGGGTCCACAAGTAAAATTCAGGTTTAGCTTTGATTTGTTCTTCTAAAAGACGGTTGAATTTTTGGGTTATTTTAAATTCGGGTTCCACTTCTGGGTTTTCAGAAAGTGATACAATTTCAGCCTCATAATAACCGCGTTTCACTTTATCAATCTTTAAAAAACCAATAGGGTAGTTGTACTTTTTAGCGACTGCTTCTGCACCTATAAAGCAAGGGACATTAATTCCCATAAAATCAAGCCATACGTTGTTAACGCGCAATTTGGGAGATTGATCACTCAAGAAAGCAATCATGCGCTTTTCCTTCTTTCTATGAAGTGCTTTTATGCGGCCAATTGCTTTTCTTGAACTTATGAGTTCGGTGTTATATTTTGACCTGATTCGTCTTACTAAATTGTCAAAATAAGTATTGGCAATTGGCTTGTATAGGACGAGTCCAGGAATAGTAATATGAGATTGTAACATTATGGACCACTCATAGCTTGCATAATGCCCAAACATTAAGATGGAACTATTTTCTGAATCCTCTAGAGCCTTTATTTTTTCAGCGTTTTTGAGTACAAATCGCTTACTTAATTGATGTTTTGAAATGCTTAGTGTTTTTACCATTTCTAAAAACAAGTCACATAGATGTTTGTAAAATCTTTTAGTAATGGTATTGATTTCTTTTTCAGACTTATCAGGGAAAACTAATCTTAAGTTACCTTTTACTGTCGATTTTCTGTAGCCAAAAATTCTATAAATAAAAAAGCAGATGATGTCAGATAAGGCATAGAGCAACCTAAATGGCAACAAGGAGATTAACCATAATATTGGATAAATTAATATGTAAGCAATAAGTTGCATAAAAGCGTGTTCTTTCTGAAGCGCAAATATATTATATTTGGTTTAATAGATATTTTATGTACAATTTAGATCCTGTTACCATCGCGATTATTGCGGCAAATGTTATTATGTCATTAAAGGGTTTTGATGACCGTTTGTTTTTTGAAAAATACAAGTTCAATGTAGGCAGTATAAGACGTGGAGAACAGCTTAGAATGTTGAGTTCGGGGTTTTTGCATGTGGATAGCATGCATTTATTTTTCAACATGTTCACTCTTTATTTTTTTGCAAACCCTGTTATTATTGAGCTTGGCAGGCTCAATTTTATAATTATTTATTTTGCGAGTCTAATATTCGGCAACTTATTATCACTATATTTTCATAAGGAGGAATATTGGTACAGTGCCGTTGGTGCAAGTGGTGCAGTTACTGGTGTGCTATATGCAGCGATTTTACTTCAGCCAGAAATGCGTTTAATTATGTTTTTTATTCCAATAGAGATTCCTGGTTATGTATTTGGAATAGGCTATCTCTTATATTCTATATATGGCATGAAGAATAGAATTGGCAATATTGGTCATGATGCCCATTTTGGTGGTGCAGTTGGCGGTTACGCCGTCACACTGATTTTAATGCCTAGCTTATTTGAAACAGATTTAGGTCATGTAGGATTATTGGCTATACCAATAATTATTTTATATGTGCTCTACAAAACGGGGAAACTAAACTAAATTTTTATTGATTTTCAATAAGTGACTTAATTCTGTTTTCTAATTGTTGACCTCTCAAATTTTTATCGACAATCTTTCCATCTTTATCTAAAATGAACGTCGCAGGAATGGCATTAATATTGTACAATTTAGCGACTGGGTCATTAAAATACTGTAGATTGGAAACGTGATTCCACGTCAATCCGTCTTTTTCAATGGCACTTAACCAAGCTTGCCTCGGATTTTGCTGCCTACTTTGCCCATCTAAAGATACACCAATGATTTCTAGACCCTTATCATGATACTTCTCGTAAACCTTAACGACGTTAGGATTTTCTCTTCTACATGGTCCGCACCATGCTGCCCAAAAATCAATAATAGTAACTTTTCCTTTTAAGTCATTGAGACTAATCATATTACCATCTGGGGTGGGGGCTTCAAAATTTGGAGCTACCTTGCCAATAGCTAAAGCCGCTTCCTTTTTACTTTCTTCAGCAAGAATTTGTACGGTTATATTTAAAGTTTTCCCTTTAGGTGTTGCTTTTAAATCTTCACTTAAACTATTATAGGCCTTAACTACTTTTTTGCCATCGATACCTCTGACCTTGGTTTGCTGTTCTAACAATATTAAAGAAACAAAACTATTTGGATTTTCGTTTATATAATTAAATCCATAATCTAAAACCCTACTTTGTTCACTTTTTAGTTTTTCTTCCAAGGATTTCACTTTAGCAGTATCTTTCTTATAAATGGCTTGGCGCCTTTCTATATGAATCTCTTGTAATTCAGATATCATAGCTTGTAAGCCATCATTGAACTTTTTATATTCATCATTAATCTGAGAACCGTTAATTTCTGATGCATTAATATCATCTTTATTGAAACCAATAGATATAGCTTCATTATCCAATAGAAAAGCAAGGGGTCTTTGAACATTGTCAATCTTAAGGAAATATTGCCCTGGGTTATCTATGTTTCCCTCAAAAACAAACTTTTCATTCATAACAATAGCTGTATCAATAGGAGTTTGTCTTCCTCTTTCATCAGCAGCCATAATATAGGCTCTTATACCATTATAAATACCAGGCGCATCAACATTAATTACATAACCATCAGATTTTGTATCCGATTTACAAGAGATAAATAAAATTGAAATAAATAAAACAAGTACTGATTTCATAAGAAAAAATTTAATTCTACAAATATAAAAACTATGCTTAAAACATCTAAAAAGTGGATGTAAATTAAATCTTAAAATCCTTCTGACTTCCCTTAGGAATCCCGTATTTTACAATACTTTTGCAACAAAGTAAAGAATTATGCATAACGATACTATTGTAGCTTTAGCCACACCATCAGGTAGTGGTGCTATTGCAGTTATCAGATTATCAGGGAAAGCAGCAATTGAAATCGCCTCAAAAGCATTTAAGTCGGTTTCTAACAAGAATCTTAAAAAGCAAGCTACACATACAATTCACCTAGGTCATATTGTTGATGGTGATAAAACGCTAGATGAAGTTTTAGTATCTGTTTTTAAAAATCCTAATTCTTATACAGGTGAGGACGTTGTTGAAGTATCCTGCCATGGGTCTTCATACATTCAACAAGAGATTATACAGTTGTTTTTAAGGCTGGGATGTAGAATGGCCACAGCAGGTGAGTTTACATTAAGAGCTTTTTTGAACGGGAAGTTGGATTTAAGTCAGGCAGAAGCCGTAGCGGATTTAATATCTAGTGATAATGCAGCATCGCATCAAATTGCTATGCAGCAAATGCGCGGTGGGTTCTCTTCGGAAATTGCAAAGTTGAGAGAAGAGCTCCTAAATTTTGCATCCTTGATAGAGTTAGAACTCGATTTTGCAGAAGAGGATGTGGAGTTTGCGGATAGAACACAGTTTAAAGAGTTAATTGAGCGTATCCGTTTTGTATTGAAGCGCCTTATTGATTCTTTTGCGGTAGGTAATGTAATTAAAAATGGAATTCCAGTTGCTATTGTAGGTGAACCCAATGTGGGTAAGTCTACATTGTTAAATGCCTTGCTTAACGAAGATCGTGCAATCGTATCAGAGATTGCTGGAACCACAAGAGATACGATTGAAGATGAAATTTCAATTGGAGGTATAGGTTTTCGGTTTATTGATACGGCAGGCATTAGAGATACTGAAGATGTTGTTGAAAGTATAGGGATAAAGAAGACTTTTGAAAAAATCGAACAGTCGCAAGTTACTATGTACCTATTTGATGCGCTTAAAAATATCAATGATTTGGAGATTGTGCGAATAGAGATTGAAAAAATAAGAAATAAATATCCACAGAAACCACTTTTAGTAATAGCTAATAAAATTGATCAGCTAGACGATACTCAAATGGCCCACATCAATAACGCCATTGCAGATGTCCTTTTATTATCTGCTAAAACAGGTTTTGGTGTTGAACAATTAACAAATTCATTGTTGAATCTAATCAATACTGGTGCTTTGAGGAATAATGAAACTATAGTGACCAATTCACGACACTATGATGCGTTGTTAAAAGCTTTTGAAGAAATCCAAAAGGTGCAACATGGTTTGGAAACTGGTTTGTCTGGGGACTTATTGGCAATAGACATTCGCCAGGCTTTATATCATTTTGGTGAGATTACCGGTGAGATTACCAATGATGATTTGTTGGGTAATATCTTTGCTAATTTCTGTATTGGGAAATAACTTAGACCTACTAAGCAAACTAAACAAATATAAACAACTGATATATAAAATTTTAGGTTGTAAAAGAAAACCTATCTTTTGTGTTTTTGTTTCAATTAAACTATTTTAATCTCATATCTGTACCTTTTTTATTTCGAGGTACAAAACGGTACAAAAATTTGTCACATGAATGTATCCATTAGAGAACGAAAGAAAAAAGATGGTAGGGAGCTTATATTTGTCTTATTGCTTTTATCATAGAACCCTCAACCTTAACACTTTATTATAAGTCATTGAAGAAAAGAACTCACCACCATTAGTTAAGAGTATTCGACTTGAATTTTTTTGATATTCAATTTGACTGATATGCTGAGTGTTGATTATAACTGATTTATTAATACGAATAAAATCTTTTGGCAGTATAGCTTCCAATCTTTTTAACGTTATACGGATAAGTCTTTTTTCTGCTTTAGTATGAACATGCACATAGTATTTATCCGATTGTATATAGATGATATCTTTGGCTAAAAATAGATGAGTCTTATTGCCTTCTGGTATACTAATTTTCGAATTTTTACCTTGTAAACTCTTTTTTAAAACATTAAGAATTGTAGCATCTAAAGGGGGATTGTTGTTTTTAATAACACGAGAAATAGCAGTATTAAAACGTACTTCGTCATAAGGTTTCAACAAGTAATCTATGGCCTCGACCTCAAAGGCTTTAATAGCGTAATTATCATAAGCGGTAATAAAAATAATTTTACTGGTAATAGATGTTTGTATATGGGCTAATACATCAAACGCGGTTTTATCTTTTAATTGAATGTCTAACAATAATAAATCCGGTTGATGCAGAGGTATTTGGGTAATAGCTTCTTGTCCACTTTTTAATGACGTAATAAGTTCTAAAGATGGATGCGCTTCCACCATTTTCGCTAACCTACGTCTCGCGGGTCCTTCATCTTCTACGATTATAGTCTTAGAAATCAAATTTGAAAACTTTTACCTAGATACAAGGTAATAAAAATTGAAAAATAGTTTTACATTAATACGACGTATTAAATTTTCAAATAATGTAAGGATACAATTATTGTTTGATAATTTTCAAATTGACACTATTAATTCGTACAAAGTATATTCCAGTAGTTAAGTTTGATACATCTATTTTGTCATCTCTATTAACAATCCCTTTCTTAAGAAGCTGCCCATTGATGTTGAATATTTGAAAATCACTAGTCTTTGTAAGATTAGATATTTCTAAAAAATCTTTAACGGGATTGGATTTCAAATCAATCTGAAAGTTTTTGTTTTCTTCAATATCTAGCGTTGCTTCAGTTGACCTAGTATATGTAAAACCACCGCCTACATTATTCACTGCCCAAAAAGTAAAGTTTATATCAATATATATGTCATCTGTAATTAGGTGTAATACCATAGGGTTGTTAACGATATTGTTACCAAGCTGATTGTTTAAAGTTGTTGATAAAGTGGCAAAGGTTAAATTTCCTATGCCATCTGACAAACTTCCCAATGCCCATTCTGTATCAGTTGGTGATGTATTTGTTGCCCCAAAACCAGAACCAGATTCTTGCTGAATATTAAAAATTGACATATTAAACTTGCGAGTTAGCCAAACATTGTCTGTTATCCTGTCTTGGTTTTGTGCTAAATTCCAGTCAGCGCCATTAGGTTTGTTGAATGTAATTGTTGGTCCGTTCCAGATGGTTTGAGAGTAAGATGTAAATGTTGCTAGTAATAATAGAAATAGAAATAAAGTAGTTTGATGTTTCATGCTGTTATTAGTTTTTTCAAAACTAAATTTTATTGGGTGGCTGATTTCTTATTTGAAACGTTGTATCTGTTTTTTGCAACATTTTACACGAATTATGAAATTTCTTCTTTTTCATAATATTCTAATAATTCTATTGAATTCACTATCCACTCATTATTCTGATGAATAGAAAAGAGAAATTTGTCACCATAATGCACATTTAACCGTTTTTCTACCAAACGCAAACCATTACCTTTATTAATAGGTTGTGTCAAAACACTGCCATTATTTTTAACTTCGACAAGTCCTTTCTTTATTCTAATTTTTATGCTCAATTGATTGTCATTATTTTTAAATCCATGTTTTATGGCATTCTCTACCAAAGGTTGTATTATGAGTGGTGGTACCATGAAGTTATCTAATTTATCAGGTATATCCCAAGTAACCTTAAGTTGTGTTTCATATTTGGCCTTTTCAATATTAATATAGGTTTTAAGCGTCTCTATTTCTTCATTAATCGTTACAAGTTTATAGGGTTCTAAGTTAACTGTATACCGCAGTAAATCACTAAGTTGTATAAGAGACTCTTGCGCTTTACGCTTATTTTCATCAATTAAAGCAACAACATTGTTAAGAGCATTAAATAAAAAATGAGGTTGCAATTGTGCACGTAGAGACTGTAGCTTAACCTTATCCATTTCATTTTCTAAACTCTTCTGTTTTATAATGGATTGTGCATTTTTTTTAAAAAAATCATGAGCATATAATATTGCTATAAATATCAAGTAGGTTTTTATAGAATTGTGCAAATCGGTAAAGAATAAATTAAAAACGCGCTCTTTTAGTTGCGTTGTTATTTTTCCAAAAGCTTTAAGTTCATAAGTTAGACTCAAAGATCCTATATATAAAATACCGAAAACGAGAGCGTGCAAAATTATGGCTATGCCTTTTAAGAACACAGAATTTATATTCTTAATGTAGTCATATAAAGGAATAACATAAAGTAGTATTAAAAAACAACCGATAACTAATTGTATCAATGTGTAAATTATATAGTCCGATAAACGCCACATCTGTTGAGGGTTGTAATAGCCTACTAGCTTCATCTGAAGAAGAACGAATACTACAATTAATCCCCAAGCAATAAAAAGGTACTTAAACCGAGATGTAAATAGTTTATTAAAGGCTACCATAAGTATTTTTATTGCAAATATCAACTTTTTAAAAGTTTGAAGATTGTGAAAATTGCTTAATTCATAGCACGGTAATAATGTCTTGTTTCAAAATTCCAGTAGTTGGTTTCATAATTCTCGTAGGAAGTTTCATTTAAGCTTTACAGTGAAATTTATTGGTCATTTTTGATTAGAACAAATTTACTGTTATGAAAATCATCAAATTCTTAATACTAGTACTTTGTGTTTTATCTATTCAAGTTTTTGCGCAACAGCAAAAGCCTGACTTAGATTTTGATGTAAGCATCAAAAGCCCAAAATATTCAGATGAATATACAGCACTTATTGGGGTGGATGATTCACACAATAATTCACATACCATTGATGGTGGCTTTCAACCTTTTGCTAAATTATTGAGAGCAGATGGCTATCAATTACAACCGGTATCAAACATTACATCAGCTAATTTAAAGTTGCTAAACACATTTATAATTGCAAATCCAATTCATCAATCTAACATAGGTAATTGGAAACGTCCTATTGAAAATGCGTTTAGTCCTCAAGAAATCCAAGTGCTAAAATCATTTGTAATTAATGGTGGTAGTTTGATGGTTATTGCCGACCATATGCCTTATGCTGGTGCAACTAATGAACTGGCTAAGGCATTTGGTTTTAATTATGAGGATGGTTTTGTAATGAGCGAAAAACAAGTATGGCCACCAGAAGTGTATTCAAAAAAACAAGGCAATTTATACGAAACGGTTATTACTAAAAATATAGATTCACTTGCAGGATTTACAGGTTCTGGTTTGAGAATACCTGAAAACGCTATTAAAGTTGCAAGTTTTCCTAAAACACATAAGTTATTAATCCCAGAAATAGCGTGGCAATTCGAAAATAACACAAAACGTTTAGATGCGTCAGATTTAATGATGGGAGCTATTATGCACTTCGGTAAAGGGAAGGTAGCCTTTTTTACTGAGGCTGCGATGTTTACCGCCCAAATAGTAAAAGACAAATTCAAAGTTGGATTTAATTCACCAAGGGCACCACAAAACAAACAATTTGTTCTTAATGTTATGCATTGGTTAGATAATGGCAAAATACAAAAACGGCAAGAACAAAACAGTCCTGACTATCAAATTGTAAAAACCCTATTAAATAAACAGGCTAAAGCCTATGAGGCAAACAAAATGGATGAAGTTGCTAATTACTATACCACTGACGCTATTATCTATAATCCAAATGGCAATGAGATTAGGGGTATTAATGACGTTACTGTTTATTGGAGGCAATTGGACGGTATAGCGGTGTCTTGGAAAACTCAAATATTAGAGACCGAAAGTATTGGAGAACAAGTTCTGGCAATTTGTCGATTTGACATTGTTTATAAAAAAGGTGATGAAGCAGTTACAGCAAAATCAAAGGCAATATTAACAATAAAACAACAAGATGGCGAATTTAAGATCTATAGGGACTTCTATATGCCAATAAGGTAGAAAATAACTGTTTATGCAAGTCTTTCTAAAACCATCAGTCTTCTCATTTATAGCCCTATTATGGTTGTGTAAGCCACAAGTTAAAGTGCCATATAGCAATAATCTGTCGATAGAGATAGATGGTGAACTAGATGAAATTGATTGGCAAAAGGCTTTAGTTGTTCAGTTAGAAAGAAATAACAAAATCATGCTTATTCAAAACGATGATTATGTATTCATAGGATTAGATAACGATGAAAGTGTTTTAAGGTATGCTGATGTTTACATTGCAAATGAAATTAATGAAATAACAAACTTTCATGCATCTATGCAACTCGGTGAACGCAAACTTATAGAGGGTTGGAATGATACCGTGCCAAAGTGGAATTGGGGAAATCATAAAAATTGGATAGCCAACAGGTTATTGTTAAGAGGAAAAGACCTAGAAGATCTTAATGAAAGTCAGCTAAATAACTACAACGATTACGAATTCAAAATATCTAAAAAGAAGTTAGCGAGTACAAATTTGAAAATGTATATAGAGATAAAAGATATGTATGGTGTCGAAACAAATGTATGCTTTCCCAATGATACAATTAGATATGAAGTTAAAGACTGGAAAATAGTTCATCTATAACGATTACAATTAATAAAACAAAACATATGCGATTAATTAACAAACACTACTTTTTTGTTGTACTAGCTTATATGTTTACGCTTTTAAGTTCTTCTCAAAGCTTAAAGACGACCTATAGCTATCCAATAATCAACAAGGAAAGTATCCAGAGGCAGGAAGATAAAATTATTGGTCAATGGAAAGGTCCAGAAGATGTGGTTTTCGAAGTTGTAAAAAGACAAAGAGATTATATAGCCAATGTCATTAATCCAGGTAAAATTGAAGTTTTTAAGAAAAGGAAGTCAAATATTCAATGTAAAATTTCAAGATGGCAAATATATTGGCACCTATCGTCGGTATTTTGAACAAGGGGCTGCAACAGATGACCCTTACGAATTACATCTAATAGAAGAAAAACTCACAACAAATTACAGAGTTACATACACAAAATTAAGTATCAACTAACATCAAATAATAAGTTATGGAGAACGTAAAAATTAACGTAATCGCTGTAGTAGCTGCAGCACTATCAATGTTTCTAATCGGTGGTTTATGGTATTCGCCAAAACTATTTGGTAATCAATGGCTCAAAGAATTAGGTAAAGACAAATCATTTCTAGAAACAGGAAATATGAAACTCATCTTTGGTGGCGCATTTATTTTGGCTTTAATCATGGCTTTTAATTTGGCAGGTTTTGTAAGTGGCTACGAATCTTGGACATGGGGCTTAATTGGTGGTGCATTAGCAGGTTTGGGATGGGTAGCAATGAGTCTGGGTATCATATATCTTTTTGAAAGGCGCAGCATGAAAATATTCCTCATTAATGCTGGCTATATCGTAGTATCTTTTATAGTAATGGGAATAATACTAGGACTATGGAAGTAAAACAATTAAAACAATGTTTTGGACTTCTCATCCTACTTTTAGTTTACTCAACTAGTGGATTTTCGCAAAGCATAAACTACGACCGCTCCATCAAACAATATATTGTTGCTGAATTTAGTCCTAATAAAAGCGCCCAGATAGATGCTTCAAAAAAAATGCAAGTTCAGAAAGAGCATATGCAATATATACAATCCTTAGCCAAGGGCAAGAAACTGGTGTTAGCAGGTCCCTATCTTTTTGGTGGCGGACTATTCATTTTAAATACAACAGATGAAGAACAAGCAAAAAAATGGGTAGACGCTGACCCAACCATTAAAAATGGTATCAACACTTATACTTTGAAAAAGTGGATGACAGAAAAAGGCTTGTTCACCTTAGATAATACCAAATCAGTAAATGAAGACTATGGAAAACTAAACGCAAATGCGCCAAAAGAAACCTTGCAATATGGGCAATTGGTTGGTAAATGGGATGTTGAGGTTTTAAACCTTACAAAGGAAGGCAATTGGACTAAAGGTAAAGCCACCTGGGTATTCAAATACGTAATGGGTGGCTATGCTGTACAAGATTATTGGACACAATTGGCAAAACCAAATGACGACAATAGTAAAGACTATTTCGGTTCTAATATTAGAATATACAACCCAGATAAAGAAGAATGGAAAACGGTTTGGTTAGAATCTGATAGTAATAATATGCAAGGTGTTTGGACATCCTATACGAATGAAAACAACGAAATCATTTTACATGACGATACCAAAAAATGGGAAACTAAATTCTATAATATCACCAAGGATAGTTTCGACTGGAAATGGGATTTCAAAT
>NZ_JANQOM010000074.1 GCF_028289625.1 Winogradskyella sp.
ATAGTTTTATCTAGGGTTTTGATTATGCTGTATTACCAGGCTTAACTAAAACAGGTTTTTCGCCCCATTTTTATGGCATAAAAAAATCCCGACGATATCGTCGGGATGGCTTCTCATTACGTGACCAGTCTGGGGCTCGAACCCAGGACCCTCTCCTTAAAAGGGAGATGCTCTACCAACTGAGCTAACTGGTCATTAATGTGTTCTCTTAAATGAGGGTGCAAATATAAAATGTTTAATTAATAAAACAATACTTTTTCTGCTTAAATTTTTGTTTTTTTGTTCTTGGTATTTTTAAGGATTTTAAACCAAAACTTAAGCTAATGATTGTCGCTTTAATGGGATATATGGGATCAGGGAAGTCTACAATTGGTAAGGCATTAGCTAGGCTATTGAATTACAAATTCTTAGACTTGGACAGCTATATTTCGGGAAAAGAAAATGCCACAATTCCAGAACTATTCAACAAAAAAGGGGAAATCTACTTTAGAAAGAAAGAAACCGAATATTTAAATGAAGTTTTAAATACTAAAGACAATATTATCTTGGCACTTGGTGGTGGCACACCTTGCTACGGAAATAATCTAAATGTGTTGTTGGATAAAGACCATGTGACATTGTTTTATTTAAAGCTGTCTATTCCGCTTTTGGCTGAGCGCTTATTTAAAGAGAAAGTGCACAGACCTTTAATTAGCCATTTGCAAAGCCAAGACGAGCTTCTAGAGTTTATCGGCAAACATCTTTTTGAACGTACGCCGTTCTACAATCAGGCACAGCATACTATTACAATTGATCATAAAACCCAAAAAGATATTTTAGAGGAATTGTTAATGGCTTTAATCTAAATAAGCCTCGTAAGGTTGCTTGGAGAGATTAACATGCACATGCTCAAAAAGTGATGTGGACAAAGAAATGCCTTTAAAGTCCGCCTTAACAGGATATTTTTTATGGTTACGGTTAACGAGCACAGCTGTTTTAAATTGCTTTAAGGGCACATCCAAGAAGTGCTTAATGCCATAAATTAGCGTACTGCCAGAATTTAAAACATCATCAATCAACACAATAGATTTGTTAGCGTAATCTTCTTTGTCTATAGATGTGGCGATGGGTTTTGTAGGCTCATCTTTGTCAATCTTTACCCTACATAGGGTAGATTCAATATCAGAGATTTTGTCTAAGTGTTGCTTGATTTTTCTCGCAAGGATATAGCCATTATCATCAATTCCAGCAATAATAATATGGGTTTCATTGACATTGCTTTCGTAAATCTGATAAGCGATACGTCTTATTTTGTGTTCAATTTCCTTATGACTTAAAATAGTATTTTTTGTAAGTGCCATGCTAGCTTATCTGATTAAAATTAGGAATGTCCTTATGGTTTATCAAAGATAAAAAACAGTTCTTTACCCTGTCGTTCTTTTATGGAATTTCTGGATAGCTCTAAAATCTTAATCTTAAAATACCTTCCAAAAAGTGATTTGTACTCATCAAGACTTCCACCAAATGGTGGACCAGATGCTGTTAATGGAAAATCGAAAAACAAACCCACTAATTTACCTTTAGGCTTTAAGAGCTGAGCCATCTTCTGCGCATAGTGTTCTCTTAGGTTTGGGTTGAGCGCACAAAAGAAGGTCTGTTCTAATATAAGGTCGAATTGCTCTTGGAGCTCAAAAAAATCTAGATGCAGTAGTTGTTCCTCTGGAAAAAAAGGCACACGCTTTTTAAAATGATCTAATGGAGGTTTGGCAATATCGAGAACGTAAGTGTTATTGAAATTGGCATTCCAAAAATATTCTGCCTCATAACTGTTACCAGCTCCTGGAATTAGAATTTTTTTCGATTTATCATTGAGCTGATCAATGTACGTTTTGAGTGGAGTAGAAGGATAACCAATATTCCAACCTGTCTCGTTGTTATGGTAGCGATTTTCCCAATACTGCTTATTTAGGTCATTCTTCTTCATAAAAATTGTCAATATCGCGTCTATCTTTTTTTGTAGGTCTTCCGGTACCTTTTTTTCTATAATAATCCTTACTGTATTTTAGGAGTTCCTTAGTGGCAAAAGCTTCTTTCGGAGTGGTATCTGTTCTATATATATCAACAAGCTTGGCACCAACGCGATTAGGAGGTAAATCATTAACGATTAATTGATAAGTAATCTGGTCTTTTCTCAGTTCTATTTTGTCCGTGGGATACACCTCCCTTGATGGCTTTGCAACAGTATCGTTAAGTTTTATTTGTCCTTTCTTGCAGGCTTGGGTTGCCATATTACGAGTTTTGTAATAGCGTACACACCAAAGATATTTGTCTATTCGCATATGGTTTTAACTAAAATCTACGTTAACCTTATGGTATAAAAATATTAATTTAATGTATCTTGCGCCATTATAAATAAGCAATAATGAACTATGTGTGTCTTATGTGGTTAAGGGCATACATAAAATAACTAAAAAATGACATTTAGAACGTTTAAAAAATACATACCATTATTGGTGTTTGTTTTGTTACTAATCGCTTGTAATAGTGATGATGATAATTTTGTGCAAATTCCAGATAGAGATAGAACGGAGCAACAATTAGCAGATAAAGATTCTATAGAGAATTATTTAAAAGGACATTATTATAACTCTAGTCTTTTTGAAACTCAAACCAATTTGACTATAGACGATATTGTAATTACCGAAATGCCAGTAGATGATGATGGCAACTATCTTGAGATACCACCAGACCCTACTAATAATACTAGACTTTGGGATGCCGTAGAAATTAAGACTACAACTTATGAAGATGCCGAATATGAGTACTATATTTTACGGTTAAATCAAGGAGGAGGAGAATCTCCTGAGTTTTCCGATCAAGTTCGTGTTGTTTATGAAGGATTTTTAGAAGATACAGGAGAAGTTTTTGATGAGGTGGCAACACCTATTGAGTTAAGCATGCAAGGCATACCAGGTATCCCAGAAGCAGGTGGAGTGATAAGAGGATGGCAATTGATTTTATCGGAGTTCAATACGGCCAGTAGTTTTAGTATTAACAATGGTGTTGTAGAATACAATGATTATGGATTGGGTATGATGTTTATTCCATCTGGTTTAGGATATTTTTCATCGCCTGTACCTGATGTACCGTCATATTCTAACTTAATTTTTAAGTTCGAGTTATTGCAATTTGAAGTAAATGACCATGATGGTGATGGAATTCCGACTTATATTGAAGACCTAGATGAAAATTTAGATGTCTTGGATGATGATACAGACGAAGATGGATTGCCAAATTATTTCGATTTAGATGATGATGGTGATGAGGTGCGTACCCTTGATGAATTAGTGCCAAATACTTATACTATAAATGTTGGTGACCCTGAACCAACCTTAGGCGAGAATGAGTTTGAATTAAGTAGGTCAGAAAGTAGTGGTGTTATTACCATAAATACAGTTTCCTTAGTTGATTCGAACAGCAATGGCATTTATGACCATTTAGACAGTGAAGTTACGATTAACTATAATGAGGATGAAGACTCATAGATAAAACGTACAACGAAAAAAGCCGCTTTAAGCGGCTTTTTTATTTTATTATCGATTGTTTATAGGGCAATAGATAAACTTAAGATTAATTGATCGGGTCTGGTATCTATTCTACTTGCGACTCCTTCTCCAAGATTATTATTGATAAATGTTGCTTCATTGTTACTAAAACCTCTTTCATATCTCAAATCTATTCCGATTTTATTTAGACTTAATCCGATGCCAAAATTTAGTCCAACAGAGAAGTCATCTTCCACATTATCTATATCTATGCCATCAAATTCAGTATCTAGAATATATTGTAATGAAGGGCCGCCAAAAACACTTAAAGGGCCCAATACTCTTAAGCCTACGAGAAGTGGAGCATCGATTTTCTGAATATTAAAATCGTTACTATCGTATTCACTTCTTGTGGCCGTATATACCAACTCTGGTCTAAAGTATAATTGATCACCAATTTTACCGAAAACACCTATATGATAACCAATATTGCGATCGGGATTTCTGGCATTATCACCAATAGATTCAAAATAGTCACCGTTGGCACTGTAATTCAATCCACCTTTAAAACCAAAGGCATTTCCTTTTTGGGCGCTTCCGGTTAGTCCAATTAGAGCAAAAGCTACAGCGAGGAATGCTGCTTTTTTCAAATTTTTCATAATGTTCGTTTTTAAGATTTGATAACTAATATCAAAAACGTTGCCAAACGCAGTTTAGTCTATCAAAGCCTCAGCTTTACGGATTCTTTTTGGAATAAAATCGAAATGGGTTTTTAGTTGGCGCGGTACTTCTGATTTTTAAGTTCACACAATCAAAAGTAACACAAGACTTAGATAATTTACGCTATAATATTTTATAAGAAAGGCATAAAATAACTTGACTTACTGTTGTGTCTATAGTACCAGAAAAAGACTGGTTTATATCACTTTGAAAGCTTACTAAATTTTCGCCAAAGCCTCTTTCGTATCTTAAATCTATACCCAATTTATTGAAACTAACAGCAACTCCAAGGTTTATACCGAGCGTTAGATCATTTTCAATATCACGAATATTAAGATCTCCGGGACTATCAATACTTTCGTCTAGCATATAATGAAGCGATGGTCCCACAAAAAAACTCACCGGGCCAACAATTTTAACCCCAACTAATAATGGCATATCAAGACTCGAAATATTAAGACTCTCATTCTCTTCTGATTCTACTATACTATAGTTATGTTGCCTTTTTGTAAACACCAATTCGGGTCTAAAATAAAACTTATCGCCAAGTGAAAGCTTGCCGAATACTCCAATATGGTATCCAAATTCTAAATTAGTTCCGTCTGATCTAGTTGTATTCGAACCGCCGAAGAAAGCAGTTCTAAATTCACCAGCACTAGCAAAATTAACACCGCCTTTAACACCAAAGGCATTTCCTTTTTGGGCATTTCCTGTTAATCCAATTAGAGTAAAAGCTGCAGCGAGGAATGCTGCTTTTTTCAAATTTTTCATAATGTTCGTTTTTTAAGGTTAGATATCTAAATATCAAAAACGTTGCCAAAATGAAGCTATTTTCTTACTAATACAGTTTTTACGGCCTTTACTACGGCTGCACTATTAAGACCATATTTATCCATTAATTGAGCAGGAGTCCCAGATTCACCAAAGGTGTCATTGGTAGCTACAAATTCTTGAGGGGTCGGTTGATGTTTAGCCAAGATTCTAGAAACGCTTTCGCCGAGACCTCCTAAAAAGTTGTGCTCTTCGGCAGTAACAATGCATCCTGTTTTGGATACTGAGTCTAAAACCGCTTTGTCGTCTAGAGGTTTTATAGTGTGCATATTAATTACTTCTGCACTGATGCCTTCTTCGTGCAATGCTTTAGCTGTTTCTAAAGCTTCCCATACCAAATGGCCTGTTGCTACAATAGTAACATCGCTACCTTCAGTGAGTTTTAGGGCTTTACCAATCTCAAATTTTTGATTTTCAGGTGTAAAATTTGGTACTTTAGGGCGTCCAAATCTTAGATATACAGGACCATGATGCTCGGCAATAGCTAAAGTTGCTGCTTTAGTTTGATTAAAATCACAAGTATTGATAACAGTCATTCCTGGTAACATCTTCATTAGGCCAATATCTTCCAGAATTTGATGCGTGGCTCCATCTTCACCCAAAGTTACTCCAGCATGAGATGCGCATATTTTTACATTTTTATCAGAGTATGCAACACTTTGACGAATTTGATCATATACTCTTCCAGTAGAGAAATTAGCGAAAGTTCCTGTAAATGGAATTTTACCACCAATCGTCATTCCAGCTGCTATACCTATCATATTGGCTTCTGCAATGCCTACTTGAAAAAACCGATCAGGATGATTGGCTTTAAAGTCATCCATTTTTAAAGAACCTGTTAAGTCAGCGCAGAGCGCAACTACATTTTCATTAGTTTTTCCTAATTCTGTTAAGCCAGCTCCAAAACCAGAG
>NZ_JANQOM010000069.1 GCF_028289625.1 Winogradskyella sp.
TTCATAAGTTTCCGACCAAGATTCTTCGAAGCGATTTAGTATTTCTTCAGTTCTGCTGTTCATTGTCTGGTTTAATTGCATACAACGGTCTAGGCTATGGTTTCGTTACAGAATGGTACGCGGGTATCATTCCGCAGTAACCATAAATTTAGCGAAAAGGCTCGAAATTCCGACTGCGAGCACCGAAGCTTTAGCGTAGGTGTGGAATTTCAGCCGTAATGAACTATAGCCGTTGTTGTAAGCAGTTTTTTATTCATTTTCCATTAACCAATCTATACTTTGGTCAAAATATTTTTTCATTGATTTATTCAGATATTGGCTGTAATCAGTTTTTTCATTCCGTTCTTTTGATAACCAAGCCATTGCATAAGCAATTATCTGTTCAGGTAAATAACCTTGACTGCTTGATTGCCATCCAAATCCTCCATTTGTACTAAATGACGAGAAGTTAAATCGAGAATTACCAATAAAAATTCCAAATCCATAAGTAATAGCCGTGAAGTCAGTCAGAAATTCATCATTTTCCGCAATTCTATTTTCGCCTAATAGAATTTGATGCGCTAATTCGTGAGAAATAGTTGCAATTAGTGAAATCGGATTTTTTAATTGTCCAATCTCGATTGAAATTACAGTTCCATTTTCTGTTTGCTGATAAGTTCCGCTTGCACTTTTCCAACTTCCATCTAAGTCAGCTGGTGTTGTCAAAATTGTTCCGTCAGCCATTTCGATAGGTGAGTCAGAGAAAAAGTCCAATTTTATATCCACACTTTGGATATTCATCAATTCCATTGTGCGTTCAAGAATGAATTCCGCGTCTTTTTCAGTTCCGTCAAAAGTCCTTTCGTAGAAATCCTTAGTTGGTGTTACTGTCCGGATTTCCATAAAATGCTCTTTTCCAAATTCCGTTTTTAACCAATTCAGGTCTTCATCAACCCAAATTTTGTCTTCTTCGGTAATTGGTAGTTTTTTCTTTTTGCTCCAGAACATTATTGGTTGGTTAAATGTGTTACAACGGTCTCGGCCATGAGTAGTTCCGTGGTTTAGCGGTTAACTTTGCAAGTACACACCAAGCTGAAAATCCTCGCGGATTTTCAGAAGCGATGGTCTGAGCCTGTCGAAGACTAGGCGAGAACAAGCAATTACTTATAGCCATTGTTGTGGTTAGTTTTTTTATTCATTCAGTATTTCAGTCAGTTTAGGAAATTCCGTGTCCATTCTTTTATCGTCCATTTTTCCATCGTAGTCGTTATCTCCGTATTCAAGTCCAACTGCAATTAGCCCTTCGATTTCATTCCGTTTTGATTTTGGTATTTCACTCAAAATTTTCGCAAAATCGTTTTCTCCAATTCGGTAAATTATTTGGGTCAAAACATAACCTAAATCATAACAACCAGCTCCACCACCACACCAAAATTCAGTCAATTCCAAAAATGCCCCAGATTCTTTATTCAGCATTCGAGTAATCAAATCCGATAGTTTTTTATTCTGTTCGAGTGATTGCCCAACATATAAATCTTGACCAATTTCAATTCTGTCAACCACTTTTTCATTACAGCTTAAAAGTGTGAAAATCAGTAAGAAATATATTGTTAAGTTCTTCATTCTCAAATTAACCACAACGGTTTTGGCTATGATTTCGTTGCGGAAAAATCCGCAGGATTCTTTCCGCCGTAGCCGAAAGATAGCAAAATTGCGTTGAATTCCGATTAAGGAATTCAACCGCAATGAATTATAGCCAATGTTAGCTACTGTGCTTTTAAGTGTTATGATTTATTTGTACTATTATTTTCCTATTCGGACAAATTATGTAAAAGTCAATATTTCCAATTCCATAACTGTGCATATAATATTTATAGGCATAGTAATTCCCTTTTTCATAAAGTAAGTCCTCTAATTCAAATTCCAATTTCTCAAGAGTGGTGTGGGCAAAGTCCAAAAACTTTTTCTCTTGCTTGTCAAATGGTGTTTTTTTCCAGAATTCAGTTTCCCATTGACTCCTTAATTCGGTACTTGGATGTTTAGTAAAGAATTCCTCTTTCGGATTTTTAAAATATTCAACCGTTTGGTCGTCAATTTTGTAAATCCAAATCGAATATCCATCTCCATTAAAAGCTCTTTCGGTTTCGTATTCATAAATCAACTCGCCATCGTTAAATTCAAATCCAGTCAGTTCGACATTATAGTTGCGTTCTTCTGCTTTCTCAATAGGATTCCAAAATAGATTTGAACCTGGTAATAGTTTCCAATAGAAGCCTGGAATTAAAATCAAAACTATTAATATTATTGAGAACTTATAAAATTTAGGCTTATTCTTTGCCCTTAATGCACGATACATTTTTAATGCCCAAATAGGATAAGTTAAGACTATAATAAAGGTTAGAAGCATTAAAAATAAAATCATCTATGAATTTTGTTCGGCATTGTAGCTAACGGTCTCGGCTATGATTTCGTTGTGGAATCATCCGCAGGATTATTCCGCTGAAATCTAGCCGTTTGATTTATACTTTTACTTTGGTGTGGTACAAAACCACAATGAATTATGGCCATTGTTGTGCGTTCGTACTTTTAATTTTTTCATTCCAATTTTCCGAATTCCAAGATTCAATCCAATTGTCATATTCGTTAATGATATAATTTTTCGGTTTTTCTCCGTAAAGTTCTTTAATCTTTTTAGGGATTAGTGCATAATCAAAATTCCAAAGTTTCTTTTGGTTATTTTCTCTTATTCCGTCAAAGTCTTCTCCATCTTGTGCCTCGTCTGTAAAATAAATTCCAGTTTGGTCAAATTCCGTTGCTATTTCTTTCACAAGTTTTTTGATAAACTCAAAAGTCGATTCATTATAATTTCCGTTTTCAAAGTTCCGAATAGTTCCCGTTTCTATCAGTAGTTCGCAGGAAATCCAATTATCCTGAAACGTCTTGTCAATCGCTGGTGTCAAAGCCATAACAAGAGGTCTGACATTAATTTCCGAAAAATCAGTTTTGTAATATCCGAATTCAGAATTTGAAAAGTAAACGAATCCGTTATCTTCTACTTTCCATTCCAATGATTCAAATTGTTTTTTAAGGTCAGAATTCCATACACCAATTCGCTCCAAAACTTTGGTAAATTTTTTAATTGAAGGTTTAATATTATTACCATTCAATTTTTCATAAGTCTGTATGTTGCTTAATTCTGGCATTTTCGTTTTTCAGGTATGACGCCCAACACGTAAATAGGTCTGTGTTTACATTAACCAAATGAAATATAGCAATTATCCGTATCCCTAACAATAGCAAGAGCTATATAAATTTACATAAGCATGCATTTTGTATATCAAATTGCCTGTATTTATATCTAGTGTTATACAAAATACCTGTAAGTGTTATACCAAAATCAATGCCATGTAGCAGCTTTACTTTTGGCGATCAATTGTTTTAATACCTCTAAATCGATATCTGCCAATTTATTCACATACAAGCAGCCTTTTCCCCACTTAAACTTGCCGAGTTTAGCGGTAAGCGCTTGTTCTTGGCTAATGTCAAACGTTAAGTAAATGGTCATTTTGGATTTTCTTGGCGCAAAGCCTACATTAAACCATTCAAATTCTTCCTTTCCGCTTTTGCGTTTGTATTTATACTTGCCAAAACCGATAATAAAATAATCGCCCCAGATTTTGGGTTCATGACCTGTAATCTCAGACATTATCTTTATTAAGGTTTTACTATCGTTGCGTTTGGTCTCGTTTTCAATACGGTCTATATAATCCGAGACACTTTTATCGGTTTCTTGGGTTGCAAGTGCTGCCATAATCCTAGATTTATAATGCTTTTAAAGATAAAACTTTTATATCAGTTCGAGCGATTCAGTAATTCATGATTGAATTGCACTGCGACGGCGTTCAGTAGAACTTTCTTTAAATTCTAATTCTTGTTCTCGATACATCCCGACCTTAACTGTCGGGACACTCGAACTGACGAGTTTCTGTTAACGTTACTACGCCAATTAGATGTATTTTTGCATTCAAAATTCATTAACAGTTGAAACTCAAAACTTCAGAACTCAAAACCTTTCTAGACGAAAAGGTCAACCTTTACAATCATCCTAGGTTTATTGAGAGCGATCCTATACAGGTACCGCATCAGTTTTCTAAAAAGGAAGATATCGAGATTGCCGGTTTCCTTACCGCTACTATTGCTTGGGGAAATCGTAAGAGCATTATTAACAATGCCAATAGAATGATGGAGTTATTGGATCACTCCCCTTTTGAGTTTGTGATGCAGCACCAAGACTCAGATTTGCAAGTCTTACAATCTTTTGTGCATCGCACGTTTAATGGTGATGATTTTGTTCAGTTTATTAAAAGTCTGCAACATATTTATAAGACTTATAACGGACTTGAAGCTGTCTTTGCCAAACCTGCTGAGAAAACCTCTTTGAAGCAAAGTATTCATGCTTTTAAGAAGGTTTTTTTTGAAATTCCACATTTAGAACGTACTAAAAAACATGTGAGCGATCCTTTAAAAAATTCGGCTGCTAAACGGATTAACATGTATCTACGCTGGATGGTAAGACAAGACCACGTAGGTGTTGATTTTGGCATTTGGAAAAGCCTCTCGCCTTCCCAACTCAGTTGTCCGTTGGATGTACATTCGGGTAATGTGGCCAGAAAACTAGGGCTTTTAAAACGAAAACAAAATGACGCTAAGGCCTTGGCAGAATTGGATATTAACTTACGTCAGCTCGACCCCAACGATCCTGTAAAGTACGATTTTGCACTATTTGGTCTAGGTGTTTTTGAAGGGTTCTGATTTTTACATTTTCTTTTATAACTTTCGAGCTTAATACTAGGTCTCTTACTTAAGTCATTATGGGTGAAATCATTGGTGAGTTAATTATCTTTACGTTCTTGAATTTTATAGGAGGTGCTATACGATGGTTTTTTGCATCATTATGGAAACTGGTTTTTAACAGACCCAAACGGCCCTTTAAAGAATATATTTACGATTCTGATAATGATTCATTAACATATGATGGTGCACATGGTTGCTTGAACATAGTCCTAGGAATAGTCTTCATCGTTTTGGTAGTCATTATAATTTCTAATATTTAAAAAAGGCTTCCGTTTGGAAGCCTTTCGTTTTATCATGAGATTCCTGCTTTAGCAAGAATGGCAACATTAGCCTTTTAACCAAGCTGCTCTTAATGTGTTTTGTGCATCGGTTGCATTTTCATCTTCTACCAAAGATTCGCTCTTTGCCGTGGCCTTTTCCAAAGTACCACTTAAAGTCATGGCTTCACCGTTACGTTCTATATCCAAACTGTATTGTTGTCCTGGTTGCCACCCAAACATGCCGCCAATAACTTGTTGTGCGTTTTGCAAGGTGAGCTCAGTACCATTAACTTTTTTAATCACATCACCAACTTGCACACCTTGGGATCTCCAGAATGAATTCTTTAATGCCATTGGTGAGAAGAAAATAGTGCCTTTGGCCTGATCAGCATCGAAAATGATATTCTGACCTCCAGCAAAAATATAATTGGTAGGGACTTCAGATTCCCCCATGGTTAACCCGACCATCTCAAAGAATTCATTATAGTTTATGGGCACATCACCTTCTACATGGGTCTTTAAGAACTCTCCAATACTAGGATAGGTCATAGCTGTAATCTCTGCGATAAGGTTATCGTCAACAAAAGGTTTTTCCCGACCGTATTTTGCCGATAGCTCTTTCATTAGGGACAAGACACTTCGATTACCATTGCTTTCTTTGCGCATTAAAATATCAATGCACATATTAATTAGTGCGCCTTTCATATAAACATTTAAATAATTGGATGCATAAGGCTCTTGCAGTACGTTTTCGCTCATAATGGTAAAACTCATAGCATCATCTAAGTTCTTAGAAGTCGCAATCTTAGACATCATTGTATTATAAAAATCCGCAGGCTCTACCAATCCTTCGTACACTTGAAAATGCTGGGCAAAATATTCGGTCGTGCCTTCGTACATCCATAAATGCTTTGAAAACGTTGGTTGGTTATAATCAAAATAATGCACATCTTCTGAGTGTATTGATAATGGGGTAACGATATGAAAGAATTCGTGCGCAACCACATTTATAATAGACTCTGCTAGGCCTTCTTTACTTGACGATTCAGGTAATACAACCACAGTCGAAGTATGGTGCTCCAAAGCTCCCATACCCTTTGGTGCAGTTTCAGAACCATCAGACAAATATAAATAGATGTCATAGCGCGCTGTGCTGTTAATATCTCCCAAATAGTTCTTTTGGGCTTGCATCATTTTATATACCGTTTCTTTCTGACTAGCGGCAGTGTGTAGTTTATTTGGTGAATATACACTTAATACGATTTTAATATTGCCTACCATAAATTCCTCTACATCCAATTCACCGTACATCATTGGATTATCGGTAATATCAAAATAACGCTGTCCAAAATAGCTTGTTCTTACTGATTTTCCATCTTCACTCGTTGTAGTCCCTTGATCTGGCAAAGCCGAAGTCCTCACAAATGCTGAAGGAGATATAACATCTAACTCATATTGGTTGCGTTTTAAAGAATCAAAATAACCTATGAAACCATGCAAATTCAGCACATAATTATCTTCTTCGATATTGGTTCCAGCAGGAGAAAAAGGGTTTTCTCCACCAATACCTCCGCTAGATTCTACATCGAAGGTATCGTTGACATAATAGGTAATTTTATCGAGCTTAGTTGCATCAGTAACGCCCCAAGTATTAGTATCTACTTTAGTGACCTCAAGCTCATTACCATCATAATCCAAAGCCTTCAAATCTTCTACATATTTACCAAAATCACTGACAGAATATGTGCCTTGAACCACCCTAGGCAATCTGTAGGTTACGGTCTCCGAAGTAAAACGTCCAGGATTAATAGTTACCGGTACTTTATCATCAACTACTGCCGTTAAATCTAAACTGGTTTGTATGGGGTTGTTTATCGCTAAATCATCTATTTTCGGTTTCGCCGAACCACAACCGACCAAAATTACACTTAAACCCAAGGTGGCTAAATAATTCTTCATTCTAATAATGTTTCCGTTACAAGACGCACAAAACTACAATCTGTAACCACTTTAACTCCAAAGGTTTTGTTAAATTCGTAGCATGTCTCATCCAAGAGTAAGCATATTAGTCCCTTATAAGAATACTGAACTATTTATTGCTGAATGTATTATATCTATTATAGATCAAACTTATGAATATTGGGAAGCGATACTTGTAGATGACCATTCTGATGATTTGTCTTCTAATATTGTTGAAGAATTTGCGAGAAAAGACCATCGAATTAAACATTATAAAAATGAAGGTAATGGCATCATAGAAGCCCTGAGAACTGCATTTAAGCATTCTACCGGCAACTATATTACTAGAATGGATAGCGATGATATGATGACTCCAAACCGCCTAGAAGTAATGGTAACTAACCTTATTAAATACGGCAAGAAACATTTGGCTGTTGGTAAGGTTAAATATTTTAGAGACGATGGTGTAAGCGATGGTTATGCACGCTATGAACACTGGATTAACCAATTAACTAAAACCGGAACCAACTATACCGAAATATACAAAGAGTGTGTCATTCCATCACCTTGCTGGATGCTGCATCGCAATGATTTTACAGCTTGTGAGGGTTTTGAGCCTAACCGATATCCTGAAGATTATGATTTGACCTTTAGATTCTACAGAGCTGGTTACAAGTGTATTCCTTGCGATGAGGTGTTACTTCATTGGCGTGATTACAATACACGCACGTCCAGAACTCACGAACATTATGCCATTAACTATTTTCTGGATATCAAAGTGCACTATTTTTTAGAGTTGGATTACGATAGTGAAAGACCACTAACCATTTGGGGAGCTGGTAATAAAGGTAAAACCGTGGCTAAATTATTGATTGAAAATCAAATTCCGTTCTATTGGATTTGTGACAATCAAAAGAAAATAGGTAAAGATATCTACGGTAAACAACTCTTAAATTTTGAATATTTGCAACAACTTAATCGTCCTCAAAGCATAGTCACTGTGGCCAATGACAATGAACAGAAAGACATTGTTCAGTATTTTAAAACCCATGAAATGTTACCAATGAGAGATTACTTTTTTTTCTGTTAAAATTCTCAAAAGCGCAATACCGTTATCCTTTTTCATTTTCTATATTTGGCTAAATAATAATCCTACACACAGGAATGCAGTTTAAACATCCCGAATTACTTTACGCTCTATTTTTACTGGTTATTCCTATTCTTATCCATTTATTTCAATTACGCCGTTTTCAGAAAGTACAGTTCACCAACGTCAAATTTTTGAAAGCCGTAAAACTACAAACACGTAAAAGTTCGCAATTAAAAAAATGGTTGACTTTATTAACGCGTCTATTGCTCTTAGCTTCTGCTATAATAGCCTTTGCCCAGCCCTTTATACCAAATGCTGAAGATTTTAATGAGGCTCAAGAGACGGTTATCTACTTGGATAATTCCTATAGTATGCAAGCCAAGGGTAAAAATGGGACATTGTTAAACGAAGCTATTCAAGATATTATAAACACTTTACCGGAAGACGAACCCATAAGTCTATTTACCAATAATCAAACCTTTAGAAATACCAGTGTCAAAGCCTTAAAAAATGATTTAATACAATTGGATTACGCTCCTACGCAACTCAATTACGAAGCTCTACATTTGAAAGGGGAGCAGCTATTTTCCAATGACCTTACTTCAACAAAGAATTTGGTATTGGTTTCTGATTTTCAACAAAAAGCTAGCCCACTTTCTTTTGAAGGTGATCGTACAGTACATTTAAAACTGGTGCAGCCTAAACATAATTTACTCTCTAATGTAAGTATTGACAGTGTTTACATATCAAATACTTCGGCTGAGACATTAGACCTCAGTGCAAAGCTTTCTAGTCAAGGAGAAGCCTTGGAAAATGTTACTATCTCACTTTTTAACGATGATGCCTTAATGGCAAAAAGTGCTGTTGATATTGATGGCGAAATCGAAACGTCCTTTACCATTTCTAACAATATGGTGATAAACGGTAAATTGGTTATCGACGACTTGGGATTACAGTACGACAATACCTTTTATTTTAATATCAACTCAAAACCAAAAATTAAGGTTTTGACCATAAATGAATTGGTAGAAGATAGTTTCTTAAAACGGATTTATACCGATGATGAATTTGATTACCAATCTTACAATATCAACGCGCTCAACTTCAATTTAATTCCAGATCAAAATCTAATCGTATTAAACGAAATAGAAATCATTTCGGAAGCACTGAGAACTGCTTTAAATGCATTTAAAGAGGATGGAGGCACTATATTAATTATACCATCAGGTAATATTAATTTAAGTTCTTATAATCAAATGTTTAGAGATAATTATATTCCTTTGTTTAATGCTCAAAACAATAATAAAAAACGAATTACATCGATTAATTACAACCATCCACTTTTAGTGAATGCTTTTTATTCGAAGGTGACTAATTTTCAATATCCCAAAGTAGAAAAAGCATATCGTTTTTCTTCAAATACAAACACTATTTTGTCCTATGATGATGGTAGCAGTTTTTTGATGGGTAACACTGATACATATGTTTT
Organism: Winogradskyella sp.; assembly: GCF_028289625.1. Lineage (GTDB taxonomy): Bacteria > Bacteroidota > Bacteroidia > Flavobacteriales > Flavobacteriaceae > Winogradskyella. The sequence continues at coordinate 9,632 of NZ_JANQOM010000069.1, forward strand.
TTCATCTCCTCTAAATGAAGACAATTCCAACTTTAAAAATTCGCCTTTAATAGTGCCTGTACTTTATAACATTGGAAAGCAAAGTTTAAAATTACCTCAGCTTTATTATTCCATTGGAAAGTCAAATACAATTGCAATCAATGCCACATTAGGACAAGATGATATACTAACTTTAGATTCTGGAGAAACTTCAGTCATTCCCCTTCAAAAAACATATAGCAAATTAGTAGTTTTAGAAACCGAAGATTACCCTAATACTGCTGGTATTCTTAACGTAAAAAACAAAGCACAAATCTTACAGAATTTAAGCTTTAACTACAATAGAAATGAGAGCAATCTCAGTTATTATGATTTACAAACCATTAAAAATGTAAGTTTCAATACTAGTTTGGCGTCAACTATCGATAACATAAAAAGTAGCACAACAATTAATGCACTATGGAAATGGTTTGTTATTTTTGCGCTAGTATTCCTAATCATAGAAATACTACTACTAAAATATCTTAAATGAACGTACTTATAAAATCTGCCACTATCGTTGATTCTAGAAGTGATTTTCACAATGAAACGGTTGATATTTTAATTGAAAAAGGTCGTATCTCTAAGATTTCCAAACGTATTTCAAATCCTAATAATTACAGAGAAATAAAGCTTGATAATCTACATGTATCCCAAGGTTGGTTTGATAGTAGTGTGTCTTTTGGTGAGCCAGGCTATGAAGAGCGAGAAACCATTGATAATGGCTTAAAAACTGCTGCTCAATCTGGATTTACAGCTGTTGCCTTAAACCCAAATTCGAACCCAGTTATCGATAGTTACGCCGATATTACGTTTGTAAAGTCTAAGGCTGAGGGTAAAGCTACAAGCCTCTATCCTATTGGTGCATTAACCAAGTCAAGTAATAGTGAAGACTTAGCCGAACTTTTCGATATGAAAAATGCTGGAGCTATGGCGTTTTATGACTATCAAAAACCCATTGCTAACCCAAATCTGATGAAAATTGCATTGCAATACACCAGTAATTTCGGAGGTTTGGTGTGCTCATTTCCTCAAGAATCGAAAATTTGCGGTCTAGGTGTTGCCAACGAGCATATTAACAGTACTAGACTAGGCTTAAAAGGGAATCCGGCTTTGGCAGAAGAACTTCAAATATCAAGGGATTTATTTTTACTGGAGTATACCGAAGGTAAATTACACATTCCAACCATATCCACTGCAAAATCAGTAGAATTGGTTAGAGCAGCAAAAGCTAAAAAATTAGACGTTACCTGCAGTGTAGCTATACATAATTTGGTGCTTACTGATGATAGTCTGAGTGGTTTCGACACGAGATATAAGGTATTACCACCTTTGCGTACTCAAAACGATTGCGATGCGCTAATTGAAGGACTAAAAGACGGCACCATAGATATGGTTACAACAGATCACAACCCTATTGATATTGAGGATAAAAAAGTTGAATTCGATTACGCCAAGTACGGCACTATTGGTCTGGAGTCCGCTTTTGGTGCGCTTCAAACTATATTCACCACAAAAAAGACCATAAGTCTACTCACGAAAGGAAGATCAAGGTTTGGAGTAAGCGATTCAATTATTAATATAGGTGAAGTAGCTGATTTAAGTTTATTTAATCCAGATGTGAAATATCAATTTGGTAAACCTGATATTACTTCAAGATCCAAGAACTCCGCATTCCTAGGTATGGAATTAAATGGTAAAACCTATGGAGTCATTGCCAATAACAAAATTGTTTTAAAATAATGGATCAAAATACAGTTGAAGAAGGAAAAACATTAAGTTTTGTAGCTTACTTGACCTTATTTGGTACGTTGATTGCCTTTTTTATGAATCAAAATAAAAAGAATCCTTTTACTTCATTTCATGTAAGACAAGCTCTTGGTTTGGGTTTGCTTTATATTTCGATTGCATTTTTAGTCAGTAGTTTTAACAGTATGAATATCAGTATGGCCTTTTGGATTTTCTTCTCGGTATTGTATCTCTATGGTATTTTTAGTGCAATTACTGGTAAGATGAACAAAATCCCTTTGCTAGGTAACTTCTTTCAGAACTTGTTTAAATCCATTGGTCAATAAAATATGGCTGACTTACATTACATTACAAGACCATCATCTTTAAAGGAAAATGCTCCACTACTTATTATGTGCCATGGCTATGGCAGTGATGAAAACGATTTGTTTTCATTTGCATCAGAATTACCAGAGGAATTATTCATTATTTCGTTAAGGGCACCTCACGCCATGCATCCTTTTGGTAATGCTTGGTACGCCATTAATTTCGATGCCGACAAAGGAAAATGGAGTGATGACGAACAAGCTAGGGTATCTGTTGATTTGATTTCTGGATTTATTGATTATGCTTGTAAAACTTATCCTGTAAATGCCGATAATGTAACGCTTTTAGGTTTTAGTCAAGGTACTATTTTGAGCTATGCTGTGGCATTGAGCTATCCTCGTAAAGTAAAAAATATAGTTGCGCTTAGTGGTTATATTAATGAAGATATTCTTCCTGATCGGATTGATGATGAAGATGTACTACATTTAAATTTTTTCTGTTCACATGGAACTGTAGATCAGGTCATTCCTGTAGAATGGGCAAGAAAAACGCCAAGTTTTCTAGATGCTTTAGAAATAAATCATATTTATAAAGAATATCCTGTTGGGCATGGCGTTGCTCCTCAGAACTTTTATGATTTCAAAAATTGGTTAAGACAGTACATCTAACCCAATTTAGGGTACATAAAGTACTCTGCCAACTTATATTTAAGATTATTATTTTCATCAATCTCATAGGTCACGAAAATCTCGCCCCAATGCTCTCCGTCTGTAAAATTGGCTAGTATCCATCTATGATTGACGATTCTGATTTTATTGATAAGTAGTTTAGAATTGGTCATAGAAACAAAAGGCACAATGGGATGATCTTCACCTTCATAATCATTCATATTATATAAGCCTTCCGTTATCGCCGTAATCAATTCATCGGCATCATAGCCTTGAGCGATAAAATAATCTAGAGCGTTATCATTGCGATCTATATTAAAGTAATTAAGTTCAAAGTTTTGCTCTTCCAAATCAGCAACGGACTTTTCTTGGGTTTCTATCTTAGCCTTAAATGTTTTAATATCCTTTTCGTACTTATCAATAATATTTTTGGAATTGACATATTGAAAAATAATTATCAGCACCGAAAAGATAAACAAGTACATAAAAACTCTACTCCTCATATCTACTATATCTTAAATTGTAATTTGTAAACTATCATATGCCAGAAAAACGTTTTCCGGTAGTTTTTGTTGCACATCGTCATGGAATCCTAGGTGATGACTAATATGCGTTAAATAAGCTTTCTTAGGATTCACTTTTTCAATAAACTCGAGAGCTTCCACTAGATTGAAATGAGATATGTGCGGCTCCTCTCTCAATGCGTTAACTACTAACACTTCTAAATTTTTAAGCTTTTTTAATTCAACATCAGGAACCGTTTTCATATCCGTGAGGTAAGCAAAGTCCTTAAATCTAAATCCAAAGACCTGTAGTTTATAATGTAATCCATCTATTGGAATAACTTCAAGATTTCCTAATGTAAAGGGTTTGTTCTTAATTTCATGCTTCACAACGCTAGGAACGCCTGGATATTTAGCTTTCGTAGTGAAAATATAGTCGAAACGCTTTTCTAAGGCTTTAAAAACGCGTTTATGCGCATATAAATCAATATCGCCTTGCCTAAAGAAAAACGGACGAATATCATCTAGTCCCATGGTGTGGTCAGCATGCTCGTGGGTAAACACCACACCATCTATTTTTGAAACCTTCGCGTTTAACATTTGCTGCCTAAAATCCGGACCACAGTCGACGACATAACAATAATCATCCCATTCGACCAGAACCGAAACACGCAGTCGTTTATCCTTTGGATTATCACTTAAACAAACAGGATGTGTACTACCTATAATCGGTATTCCCTGTGAAGTTCCAGTCCCTAAAAATGTTATTTTCAAAGGTGTTAAGTTTATAACAAAAGTAAGCTTATTTTTTTGTTTACTAAGCTAAATTAATACCTTTGCATTACTGATGTAATCCCAATAAACATGGAAGAAATAACGTATAAAGGGGACTCTGAGTTTGAGAATATTCCTTCTCTAAAAGATAAAGCCTTACGTATTAACCTAAATAAAGACATCTACGGTACATTTGCAGAAATCGGTGCAGGACAAGAAACTGTACGCCAGTTCTTTAGAGCAGGAGGTGCTTCTGGAACCATAGCAAAAACGATGTCTGCTTATGACAAAGACTTTAGTGATGCCATATATGGTATTGAAGATGACAAGCGTTATGTGACCGAAGCCAGACTGCGAAAAATGCTCAATCACGAGGTCAGTCTCATTGAAAAGCGTATTATAAGAGAAAATCATCCTACTAAACTTTTCTTCTCTTACGCTAATACAGTGGCTACTATCGATTTTGCAAAGAAGTTTAAGGGTCATGGTTGGGTTGGTATTAAATATCAGGTTGCACCAGACCAAGAGTATAATGATATTGTATTGCATATCCGTTTTAAGGAAAACGATGCACGATTACAACAAGAAACTTTAGGAAAATTAGGGACCAACTTAATTTATGGAGCCTTTTACAAATACAATCAGCCTAAAAAATTATTACGCTACCTATATGATCATTTAGATAAAGATCAATTAGAAATTGATACTATTAACTTCTCCGGCCCTGTTTTTAAAGATATTGATAACCGTTTAATGAGTTTACAATTAGTTAAAAATGGAATGACGGATGCGGTGATGTTTGCACCAGACGGAAACAATGTATTACCTGCACGTGTCCTTTATAAAAAGAATATACTAGCGCTGAGAGGTAGTTTTAGACCTGTAACAAAGGTCAATATGGACATGTATGAGAAATCTTATGAAATGTTCATTAAAGAAAATAAGGTAGACAAAGAAAAGACTCAGGTCATTTTTGAAATTACCTTATCCAACTTACGTGCCGAGGGAGAAATTGATGAGCAAGATTTTATGGATCGTGCTAGATTACTTTGCTCTTTGGGACAAACCGTTTTAATTTCCAATTTTCAGGAATACTATAAGCTTGTAGAATACTTTTCGCAATATACCAGAAGTAGAATGGGACTTACCCTTGGCGTAAATAACTTGGTAGACATTTTTGATGAAAAATACTATCGCCATTTAAGCGGAGGGATTCTTGAAGCCTTTGGTAAGCTATTCTACAAGGACTTACGTGTATATCTTTACCCTATGCAGGATCGAGATGGTAGCCTTACCAATAGCGAAAACCTAAAAGTACATCCACGCATGAAGGAGCTCTACAAGTTCTTTAAATACAATGGAAAAGTTGTTGATATCACAGATTTTGATTCCTCTAACCTATCCGTATTCTCTAGAACTGTATTAAAGATGATTGCAAACGGTGAAGATGGATGGGAAGAAATGCTTCCAGAAGGTGTGGCTAAGCTCATTAAGGAAAAGAGTTTATTTGGTTGTGAAGCCGAGGAAGTAGTTCATAAATGAAAAAAATAATTATAACAAAAAAGCGACCAACTTGGTCGCTTTTTTGTTACTATAATTTATAGCTATTCTGTTAAAATCTGAGATGTATGCGCTTTAGTTTTTACTTTGGTAATGACGTCTTCTAGAATTCCATTTTCATCAATCACAAATGTAGTTCTGTGGATACCATCATATTCTTTACCCATAAACTTCTTAGGGCCCCAAACACCAAAAGCATCTATAACAGCTTTGTCTTCATCTGCTAATAAGGGATACTGAAAATTATATTTGTTCTTAAAATTAGATTGACGTTTTGCACTATCGGCACTAACGCCTAAAATTTCATAACCTTGGGCTTGAAAACGCTCATAGTTATCATTTAAATTACAAGCTTCAGCAGTACACCCTGGTGTACTGGCTTTAGGATAAAAGAAAACCACTAATTTTTTTCCTTTATAATCTGAAAGTGAAATCGTATTCCCTTGTTCATCTTTTGCCGTAAAATCTGGTGCCTTATCACCTACTTTTAAATGCGTCATATTGCTTAAATTTGTTTTTGTAAAAATACGATGAATGACAAAGCAAGAAAAGGTACAATTTGTTATAAATACGTTAAATCGATTGTATCCAGAAATCCCAATTCCCTTAGACCATCAAGACCCTTATACCCTATTAATTGCTGTATTGCTTTCGGCACAAAGCACTGATGTGAGAGTCAACCAAATTACTCCATTATTGTTTGAACGTGCCGACAACCCTTACGATATGGTTAAATTGAGTGTTGAGGAAATCAGAGACATTATTAAGCCCGTAGGCTTATCACCTATGAAAAGTAAAGGTATTTATGGCTTATCACATATACTCATTGATAAATACGATGGGAAAGTTCCCCAAACCTATGAAGCATTGGAAGCCTTACCGGCAGTAGGACACAAAACAGCGGCAGTCGTTTTATCACAGGCTTTTGGGATGCCTGCTTTTCCAGTAGATACACATATACATCGTTTAATGTACCGATGGAATTTAAGTAATGGCAAAAATGTGGTGCAGACTGAAAAAGATGCCAAGCGTATTTTTCCGAAAGAACTTTGGAATGATTTACATCTTCAAATCATTTGGTATGGAAGAGAGTATTCACCTGCTCGTGGTTGGGATTTGGACAAAGACATCATCACTAAAACGGTTGGTCGGAAATCGGTAATTAGCGATTATTATAAAAAGCAAAAAAAGTAGTGTTGGTATAATTATTGATGATTACTATAAAAACCATCAATTAATGAAAAACCTTACAATACCGATCTCTATTTTTGTATTCACATCCTGTATTCCTTATAAGGTTGCACCAACGTTTAAGAATGAAGACTTTAAGGTCATGAAGGCCAATAAACTTCAAGATAATCTTCCCATGGAAACTTCATTCATTTTTAAAGACTACAAAAGTGCTAATGAGTTTTACCAATACATTAATAAAAAATTCAACTTAGAAGACATCAATGTTGGGGTGAATACACCTTTTGAATTAAACAATGAAATATTTTATTTATCCTTTTCTGAAGTGGAATCCATATATGTAGACGAGTGTTCAGATCAAGAAGCGTTAGTTATTAATTCAGAACAAGGTTTAAATAAAAATTCTAAACGCTTTGAACATAAATATATCAAGAGAAGCAGCTACTGGTATATTGTTATAACTGTATACGATGAAGATATCAAAAACTGTTTATTGGATAAACATCCTAAAAAATCGATAGTGCTAAATTACTTAAAGGATTTACGTAGAGAATACCTAACAACATTTAATCACGACGCTTTATTATTTACATCACGTTCATGAAACATTTTATATTCTTACTACTCGCATTTACAATAACCTCCTGTATTCCCGTAAGTTTAGCACCAGATTTTCAAAAAAGGGGCTATAAAGTAAAAGAAGCAAAAAAGTTTAAACGAAAACTTCCCGAACAGCAAGCGTTCATCTTTGTGGACCCTAAAGAAGAAGGTGAATTCTACAATTTTATAAATACAAAATATGAACTTTATGATTTCGAAGTAGACGCTGAGGTACCTTTTAGAATAGATAACCAGCTTTACTATTTATCGTTTTATGAGGTTGAAAAAATGTCAACGGCAATTGATGTACTTGGTATTACCGATGATGTGCTTATTGAGGACAGCACATGGTATATAGTTTTGACCATAATGGATAATGAATCTAAAGACTGTTTAAAATCTTCGCACAAAAATCATAAACTAATTTTGAAGTATTTAAAAGATCTAAAACAAGAGTATCTACATACTGAAAATATATCATCTATCGTTAAATCTTGAAAACCTTCTCTTTCATAAAGCATTTTCCACTTCTTTTCTTGGCTATCTTAATGACCTCGTGCATCTCTTTAAGAAAAGCTCCTTCAATTGCTACACATAAAATTGCCACAGCAAAAAAATTTCAACGAAAATTCCCAAGAGAAACTGCTTTTATCTTTGAAGACCCAAAGGATGCTGATAAATTCTATAATTTCATAAATACTAAATTTGAGCTCAATGATATGGATGTTGGGTTCGATGTTCCCATATCCATAAATAAAGTAACCTATTATCTAACCTATCATGAGGCCGAAATACCCAACAAAAAATTAAACTTATTAGGACTGGCTGTTGATGCTTCGCTAAAAATAAAAGGTTTAGACCCCATATTTCAAGATGGTTATGTAGAACGAGAGGGACACTGGTTTCTTGCAATAACAATATATGACAGTGATGGAAAAAATTGTCTTAAACGGAGTTACCCAGCAAGAAAAATAGTACTGGACTACTTAAGACTTCTTCAAAACGAATATTTGAACACTTCCTCTTTTTAATACAAATAAAAAATCCTGATTGTTAAATCAGGATTCTTTTCCAACTTAATTTAGAAGTGCTTCAAACTTCAATTTATTATAATTTATAACACTTAAAGCCTTTGAGTAATTCAAAAGGAAACGTACCGTTTCATCTTTTGGTTTTAGGTTATCATTTTTTGGGGTAACGTTAGAGTAAACTTTTGCCATATTTTTAAATTAGGGTTTGTTATATGACAATAACGTACTCTGAAACGCATTATTGTATCAATTCGTTAAAATTATATTGTTTTGTTCTATGACCTTACGCATATTGATAAGTGCATAGCGCATTCTTCCTAAAGCTGTATTGATGCTAACACCTGTACGCTCCGAAATTTCCTTAAAACTCATATCTTGGTACATACGCATTAATAGTACTTGTTTTTGATCTTCAGGAAGTTCTTCGATAACGCGTCTTACATCAGATTCCACCTGATTTTTAATCATACTCTTCTCTGCATTTAGACTAGAGTCACTCAGTACAGAAAAAATACTGAATTCACCAGCATTATCAAACTTAGGCATGCGACTGTTTTTTCTAAAATGATCAATAACCAAATTGTGGGCAATACGCATTACCCAAGGAAGGAACTTGCCTTCTTCGTTATATTTTCCGCATTTAAGGGTTCTAATTACCTTAATAAAAGTATCCTGAAATACATCTTCTGTAATGTCCCTGTCATAAACTTTAGAATAAATAAAGCTATAAATCTTTTGCTTGTGTCTTTCTATCAAAACTGATAGTGCACTCTCGTCTCCTCTGATGTAGTTGCTGACCAACTCTGCGTCTTGGATAAGTTCTGTTTTCATAATATTACTCTTAGTAGTAAGAAGCAAGCTTCTTAGCAAGGGGTTAAATTTTGAAAAGTAATATTATACTATACGCAGTTGTTTTTTTAAATGATTATGTGGTAAATATAACAACAATCATTCCGAAAAAACAAAAAAAACCATCAAATTTTAACATTTAATCCAATATTATTGTCATTTTACCAGCTAAAATAGATAGCGTATCTTTGCAAAATTATACACTCAAATATCCAATGAACACTAGTATTTTAGACGTAAATCCTAAGGAAAATATCATTATAAAAGGTGCAAAACTGCACAATCTAAAGAATATTGATGTTGTTATACCTAGAAATAAATTAGTGGTCATTACAGGTTTATCCGGCTCTGGAAAGTCGAGTTTGGCTTTCGATACGCTGTATGCTGAAGGTCAAAGACGATATGTTGAAAGCCTCTCTAGTTACGCTCGCCAGTTTTTAGGAAGATTAAATAAACCTAAGGTAGATTATATAAAAGGTATTGCACCTGCTATAGCCATTGAGCAAAAAGTAAACTCTACCAACCCACGCTCAACGGTTGGCACAACAACTGAAATTTACGACTATTTAAAATTATTGTTTGCACGTATTGGTAAAACCTACTCGCCCATTTCAGGTAATGAAGTGAAGAAACACACAGTTACGGATGTCATTAACCATATCTCAAAATTTGAAGAGGGTTCTAAACTTTTATTGCTATCACCTATCGTTCTTGAAGAAGGTCGAACCGTAGAAAACAAGTTACAAACCCTTCAGCAGCAAGGGTATGCCAGAATTAAGTATAAAAATGATATTTTAAGAATTGATGATGCATTAAAACAGGCTATAAAATCTGATAAGAATTTGTTTTTGGTCGTTGATAGAATTGTTTACAAAGATGATGAAGATTTTCTTAACCGTCTTGCCGATGCTATAGAAACGGCTTTTTTTGAAGGGGTTGGAAGCTGTATTATAGAATCAATTTCAGACCAAAACCAAGTAACTTTCAATAATAAGTTTGAGTTGGATGGTATGACATTCCTTGAACCAAATGTGCATTTATTTAGTTTTAATAACCCATACGGAGCATGCCCAAAATGTGAAGGTTATGGTGATGTCATAGGTATAGATGAAGATTTGGTGATACCAAACACAGCACTCTCGGTTTATGAAAATGCTATTTTTCCCTGGAGAGGAGAAAGCATGAGTTGGTATAGAGATCAATTGGTCAACAATTCGCATAAGTTCGACTTTCCTATCCACAAGCCTTATTTCGAATTAAGCCCAGAACACAAGGCACTCATTTGGTCTGGAAATGAGTATTTTGAAGGTTTAGATAGTTTCTTCGCTGAGCTTGAATCTAAAGCTTATAAGATTCAAAATCGCGTAATGCTCTCGCGATATCGTGGTAAAACAAAGTGCAACGTTTGCAAAGGTAAACGTCTGCGTAAGGAAACAAGTTACGTCAAGATAAATGGAGCGACAATTACCGATTTAGTGGATTTACCATTAAATGAGCTCACAAAATTCTTTAAAAATTTAGAATTGAATGCATATGACTCTAAGATAGCCAAGCGCCTTCTTACTGAAATAAACACACGATTAGAATTTTTATTTAATGTTGGACTCAATTATTTAACACTCAACAGGCGCTCAAATACTTTATCAGGTGGTGAAAGTCAACGTATAAATTTGGCGACATCTTTAGGAAGTAGCTTGGTTGGCTCTATGTATATTTTAGACGAACCCAGTATTGGTCTGCACCCAAAAGATACCGAAAGGCTGATTAAAGTCTTGAAATCGCTTCGAGATCTTGGTAACACGGTTATTGTTGTTGAACATGATGAGGACATCATGAGGGCTGCAGACGAAATTATTGACATTGGTCCCGAAGCGGGTACCTTTGGCGGTGAGATTGTGGCGACTGGAGAATTTAAGGATATTCTGGTATCAGATACGCTAACCGCTAAGTATCTAAATGGTCAACTCGAAATCAAAGTCCCAGAAAGTCGAAGAACTTCAAAATATCATATCGATATCATTGGTGCACGCGAAAATAACCTCAAGAATATTGATGTAACGTTTCCTTTGGAAATGCTTACCGTCGTTACAGGCGTTTCAGGTAGTGGCAAAAGTACTTTGGTTAAAAAAGTATTATTCCCAGCGATACAAAAGAAACTTACCGGGTTTAGCGATAAAGCTGGCCAGTTTACAGAAATGACAGGGAATTATAGCAATATACAGCATGTTGAATTTGTGGATCAAAATCCAATTGGTCGCTCATCGCGTTCAAATCCTGTGACCTATGTTAAGGCCTATGACGACATAAGAGCCTTATTTGCATCTCAGAAGCTGAGCAAAATAAGAAACTATCAAGCAAAGCACTTTAGCTTTAATGTGGATGGAGGACGTTGTGAAACTTGTAAAGGCGAGGGTGAAGTGACAATTGAGATGCAGTTTATGGCAGATGTGCACTTAACTTGTGACACTTGTGGTGGCAAACGTTTTAAAAAGGAAATCCTTGAAGTCAATTTTGAGGGTAAATCTATACATGATATTTTAAGTATGACTATCGATGATGCTTTAGAATTCTTCAAAACTCATAAGCAAACTAAGATTCAGAACAAATTACAACCACTTCAAGACGTCGGTTTAGGCTATGTTACTTTAGGACAGTCCTCTTCTACCCTTTCTGGAGGTGAAGCACAGCGTATAAAGCTGGCCACATTCTTGGGTAAGGGCAGTAAAAGTGATAATGCCTTATTCATATTTGATGAGCCCACAACAGGATTGCATTTTCATGATATACAGAAACTTTTAAAGTCTTTTCAAGCATTAATAGCTAAAGGGCATTCAATAATAGTCATTGAGCATAATATTGATCTGATTAAGTGTGCTGACTATATTATTGATTTGGGACCGGACGGTGGAAAACAAGGAGGCAATTTGGTGGCTTTAGGTACACCAGAGCAAATAGCATCTAATAAAGAATCTGTTACCGGGACATATCTTCAAGAAAAATTGTAAAATGGAACTACCTAAAGGTTTTCATAGAGAAGTTATTGAAGCTAGAGAAAATGCAAGGAAAAAAGTATCTACATCTTTAATTAATCATGGAGGTTCAAATTTTGAAACCTATTCGCTTCATAAACTTAGAAATGGTTCCTATCGTTTTAGCCCATCATATAAACAGAGCTTCGAGTTGATATCAATACTCATTCTTCCTGTTGGTTTTATAACTTATTTAATCATTATGTTTCTATCTACAGGTTCTTTTGGATTTGTATTGAACAATCTAATGGTATTCATTTTCGGAATTATAATAACTTTTTCACTTACGAGATACTTTTTGCTAAAATTCAAGCTTTATAATTTTAATAGAAAAAAAGGTCTGTATTATGAAGGGTTCCCGCTATTACCTTCATTTTTAACTCATAGAAAAATTAAAATAGGTGATATATTAGCAATACAAATTTTAGGTGAAAGAATTTATGATATTGAAACTGGACTAAAAGCAAATAGCTTTGAATTAAATCTTGTCCTAAAAAGTCTAAGGCGCGTACATGTTATAGATCATAACAATTTACAGGGTATGCTTGATGATGCCCAAGAATTAAGTGCCTATCTTAATATTCCGATTTGGCACGCTAAATCTGGTAAATAAGTTGTACATTAATCTAGATGATATTTGGGCATCCATTATTGAAGTTGCAAAAAGTCTTTCGAATTTTTTAGATATTCCTATATGGACTAGTCAGTCCTAATTCATTACAAATGCCACAAACGCCAAAATTGAAAATGACATCGGCAGTACAAATAGTAAGAAGGTAAATGAGATTATTCCACTTTTAATCCAAGATAGAAACCAGTTTTGCTTGTAAAACTTAATTAGTGCTATTAGAAAATAAAAGTAGGTAGATAATGCCACTAGCCAATCTATCCAATCTGGAATATCATGTATAAATCTGTTCACCGCAAACAAAATGCTAAAAACCGTAAATAAATAAGAAAAGAAGTAAAAACTAAATACTAAATGGTGCGCATATTTTCCTTTGTTGAAATAAAATATTTTTAGTATCAATGCAAAGAGTGGTAATAGAAAAAACATAGAGATAGGGATACTATCAAAAAATGCCTGTACTATACCTCCTGCTCCTCTCCCCTTTGTAAGCTTTAGCGCATTCTCAAAAATCCGTCGTTCAAAAAAGCCAGGATTATCAGACATTCCCATTTCTTTCAAAATAATGTTTTCGTCAGCTCCAACAGCGATTAAAGAGTCCACTTTTTTCTTATCAAAATCCCAAGTTATGTTGTCAGTGCTTGTTGCTTTAGCGTTTGCTTTGATAATGGAATCCGTTAATTTAAAATTCTCGTTATCTATTCCGAGTAGTTCTTTGTTTTGTTCTATTGGCTTCATCACTTTATCAATCTGGGTAGAATCCAAAACTTGTTTAGCACTATCCTTTTCAATAGTAACAGCGTCAGCATCTACTACTTTTTGGTTAATTTCATTGGCCTTACTCACTAAATCCCTAGTACTAAAGGAAATTATGAAAAAGAAAATGACCGAAATAAACAGATACATCTGCGCAGGATGTAGATATAATAAACGTTTACCTTCCAAAAATTTTGATGCCAAGTAACCTGGCCTGAACATTAAAGGCAAAAAACTCTTTAAAAAGCGCGCATCAAAAGAAAAGTAATTGCTAATAGTATTGTAGAAAAGAACACCAATGGTTAAATCATCGTCGATTTTTTGTCCACAATGCGGACAAAATTTAAACCCCTTTTCATAAGGTTGTTCACAATTCCGGCAAATCTCTTGGTTAGTACTCATTAAGCATGGTTAGCTAACTTTAAAAGTAATGAATTTTATGAAACAACCATTTATTTTGCAGAAGACTAAATTTAAAGATTGTTGCAAAAGTTAATCACAACATTTAATTGATAGCTTAATTTATCTTTTAAGGTCTATACTTTATGAATAAATCGTTTTTTGGCACGCTGTTTGTTTTACAATAGATGAGTTTAATTTTAAAACCCTTAACTATGAAACGGATTCTATTTTTATTTGCAAGTTTAGTGGCTTTTTCCACTTCTGCATACGCATCTAATCTAGCCACCACAACATCTGAAGCAGAAGCTTCAATCAACACTTTTGTGAGAGGTTATGGAAATTCTTTCATATTTGTTGAAAATGGTATTGAATTCTCGGTTTACCGTGATGGTCAATTCGATTTCTATATCCCACAGTATGGTCCAGATGTTAGTGTTGGTATAAATACTCCTGGCTTTGCTTTAAGTTTCAACGGAGGTTTTAATTATAATCCATACGTTCAGTACGATAGTTTTGGTGCTATTGTTCAGGTTGAAAACACGCCTATATTCTACGATTTTTATGGTAGAGTAAATCAAATCGGAAATATATTCATTACATACAATAACTTTAATAGAATAAGCAGAATTGGTGGGTTGAATATCTTTTACAGAAATAATGTCTTTTGGAGATATGACGGTTTTATCAATGCTTTTAACAGAGCCTATATATGGAGACCTTGGCATAGATTCTACATGGTACCACCTGTAAACTTCTGTGTGGTTAACGTTAATCCGTATAGACAGTTTTATAGACCTGTAAGACACATATGGTACAGACCCTACAGAAATAATGTAAGATTCTTTAATGTTAATAATGGAAGGCGTGGAAATGCACAAATCATTAGAAGAAACAACAGTAATATAAGGAGAAACAACAGTAATAATTATGTGCAAACACCTAGAAATAGAAGAGAACGGAATATTCAAAGAACGGTTACGCGTAGAAATACTGAAATTACTAGAACGCGATCTGCTCGATTAACCGAAAGTACTACAACACGTTCTACTAGAAGTAATGCAGTACGTAATACAAGAAGTACAACTCGTAGTAACGAAGTAGGCACAGCACGTTCTACCAGAAGTAATACGACACGTAGTACAAGAAATACAAGTCGTAATGGCGAAGTAGGTACAACACGTTCTCATACCAGAAGTAATAATGAGAGCTCGAGAACACATTCTAATACTAGCATGACTTCACCAAATACTAGGAGTAACTCAGATAGTAGAAGTGTAAGAACCTCTCGATCTAATACCAGAGTATCTACTCCAACTAGAACAACGCGTAGTAACTCAATAAATACTACGAGAAATTCTAGAAGTAATGTGACCAGAAGTCGAGGTAGTGTGTCTCATAGAGTAGAAAGTGCGAGAAAATCTTCGGTAAAAAAACCAAAAGCGACGAAATCTCGTACATATAATAGAGCAAGCTCTAACAACAGTAGAAATAGAAGTGCTACTGTTCAGAATAAGAGAAAGTCTTCCTCCGTTTCGACTAGATCTAACACAAGTAGAAGAAGTAACCAAAGTTCTACAAGATCTAACTCAAGACGAACTAGAGGATAAAATATAAAATATGATTTTTTTGGTTGGTTAGTAGAAGTCCCGTATGATGTATGCCTCAGAGCACCTTACGGGATTTCTCAGTAATATAAAGTACCTAAAGTTTTAGGTACTTTTTTATTTGCTGTGAGATATCTTCAGAAATGTCGAGTTTGTAAATCAAAACTAAATAGATGATTCCTACCAACACAGACTTCAATACTATGTTAGCTATTGGGTGAAAGGGAAAGTCCCAGAAATACATGAGCATTATAAGAAAGGTCAAAAGCACTAGAACTTTTAATGAAGACCAAGAAAAAGGTTGCATATTCAATTTATACTTTACGAATACTATTTTAACCGTATTATAGATAGCCACTGCTAAAAAAGTAGCAATAGCTGAGCCTTCAATACCATATACAGGAATAAAAATAAAATTCAATACAATAGCTACGATAGCCAATAAAACACCGAATAATAAAACCATTTTATAATATTCGCTATTAAACAAGATGGCATTATTATTTCCTAAGCTATTATCAAAAAGCTTTGCAAGACTAACAATAAGAACAACAAATAATCCGCCAGTAAATTCATCTGGCAGTATTTCATACAGTTGATTTATATTTAATATAATCAGTAAGAAAATAAGACCGCTTATTGCCAAAAGGCTTATAGAGCTTCGTTTGTAGAGATCTTCAAGTGCTTGTATATTATTATCATTTAGATATTTAGCTGTCAATGGCATCATTATTTGGTGCATGGCACGTTGTGGCACAGCTATAACGGTAGCTATAAAGATAGCAACACTATAATAGGCAACCTGTTCAATTTGCTCTAACATCACACCAATCATAAACTTATCTATATCTAGAATTAGCATAGCGACAGAACCTGCAATAATCATGAGTCCTGCATATTTTAATATGGATGATAAGTTCTCCACTTTCTGAATCCTAAAACTTGGAAATCTAACCGAGTAAGCATAAAGCTTCATAATCATTGTTCTTAATATATAAACACCAACTAAAGCGAGAATAAATTCATCTACGGTCAACCATTTTAGATATACCGAAAACAGCAATAGCATAATACAAGCACGATGGAATATCTCTTTCATCACATTACCAAAAACAGTTCGCATTTGCACCTTCGACCATGAATAAAAAATCTCGAAATAAGCCATAGCAACAGCCAAAACAAAGATATGCCAAACATAATCGTCAGCTATAGCATTCTCTTTAGCTAAAAACGATGCTATACCTTCGTAAGACACATAACCGATAAACCCTATAGGAATTATAAATAGTAGAGGCAAAAACAGCATCAAGGTCAAAAAACTATTAATACTGGTTTTGGTTTTAAAGGATGAATAAAATTTAATAATGGCATTATGAACACCAAATGCCATAAATGGCATCATAATATTTGCTGCAGATAATAAAAAAGCTACTAAACCGTAATAGTCATCCTTTAAAAAATTAGTATATAGAAAAAGGGTATTTATAGCACCTATACCAAAACCTATGTAGGTGCTTATAGTATTTTTGAAAGATTGATCTAATACAATGCCCATAGTGCTTTAAATTACGAAAACTTGTAACATGGCATTACATGCGTTTTATAAGCTCGCTTAAATTCTTTGTTAGTGCTTTTCTACTATAGGACTGTAAACCAATAGCATTCACTTTTAATCGATTGGCTTTATAGTCATTGAAATAACACATGACCTGAGTCTTAAGCTCTTGCTTTTCCTCATAATTAAAGTAAGTCCCTGTATTGGTTGATGTAATAATACCTTCAATCTCCGAATCCTTTGGTCCTATAGCTAATATGGGTGTTTCAGAAATTAAATATTCAAATAATTTTCCCGGAATGATGGCTTTAGTGTCTTCAGAGTTTATTTCAATGAGTAACAAAAGTTGCGACTTCATTTGAAATTTAATAGCCTCATCATGACTAACGTAGCCTACAAAGTTGACGAAGTTTTTTAATCCTGAATCATACATAGATTCGAGGACATCATCACTAACAACACCTATTAAATTAAGTTGGAAAGCCTCTGAGAACGCATTATTCTCTTGAACTAATTCTGAAAATACTTCCCATAAAACCTTGGGGTTTCGGTCCGGCAGTAAAGACCCAATATGCGATAATGTAAACTTTTCATCCTTCCCTTCTATTCGTATGGAATGTGTGTCATAGCCATTGGTTATCACCGAAATGGGCTGCTGTGTTTTAGTGAGAAATTCTCTTTTAGTATGGTTACTTGTGACTACAATCTGGTCGGCTGAACTTAAAACCTGAGTCTCCAATCCCTTATGTTTAGCTTCAGATGACTTGGTTAATTTCAAAGCTTTGTGATACCCAATAGTAGTCCATGGATCTCTAAAGTCGGCTATCCAATTGATTTTAGATTTTTCTTTCAACTGAAGACCTATCAAATGCAAACTGTGCGGAGGTCCAGTGGTAATTATAGTATCGATTGCATGGTCGTCTATATAATTTTTAAGAAAACAAACAGAAGGTTTTATCCAATGTTTACGTGCATCAGGTATGAAGAAGTTTCCACGAACATAAAGCATTAGTTTTTCAATCAAAGATTGTTTTTTAGCTTTTGGGATTACTCCAGAACTTATAGTTTTTGCACTTTTTTTTGAAAACAAGAGAGCCAAACCATAGGGTTCTTTAATGGGATGTTTTAGAATAGTAATACCTTTAGGAATCTCATCTACCAAACTTCTGTCTATAATAGGATAGTTAGGATTCTTAGGGCAATAAACGATAGGTTCAATTCCAAAATCAGGCAAATACTTCACGAATTTTAACCAACGCTGTACACCAGGTCCGCCAGCTGGAGGCCAATAGTAACAAATTATTAATACCTTCTTTTTACTCATATCTGTCATTCCTGCTTTCGCAGGAATCCATATAATTGTATTTTGGTAATGCAGTAGATTCCTGCCTTCGCAGGAATGACAATCAATTTTCTTTCTTTCTAAGACTGTAGAAAACTCCCAAAACCAATAAAATCCCAAAAACTGTAGAACTAGCTAAAGCAATTTTACTGCCTGTGGCGACAACTTTTGGTTCAAACTTAAACTCAATAATCTGGTTACCCTTAGGAACTTTCATTCCTCTTAAGGCATAATTTACACGCTGGTGTGGAACTACTAAACTCCCACCTAAATAAGCATTCCATCCATTTTCATAATAGATTTCAGAAAATACAGCAAAGCCCTCATTTGGATTAGTGGACTCATACCTTAAGTAGTTTGGTCGAAACTCTTTAAGAGTTATTGAAGCTGTTGAATCCACTTTGAATTCCATAACTTCTGGTTTATCACTAAAATCAGACATCGTTGTAACAGCTTTACGTTTTGTGTCCAAACTATCTAAAATTCTTATTTCGGCATTCGCATTATCCACTTGCCTTAACTCCTCTACGAACCAAGCATTGCCATTGGGTTCGGTATAACTTGTTGAGGCTCTGGTCTGACCTTGTTGGTTCTGTACAATGACGTATTTTGTATTGAGCATATTCAATACTTCTACATTTTGCTTATAAATATGAAATTCTAGTAAATCGTTATATCGACCAAGTTTAGCAGCATGATAACCAAATAAAGAATTGTGGTAGTAAGAGGCTTTTGCAGGAGCACCACTAGCAGCATCAAATACCCTAAAATGGCCATTATCCTTTAAAATTTCTCCATCAGCCACATTAGGCTGATAGGGTTTATCAACCTTTAGCGCAGATACAAAATCATCGTTATTAACATAATTCTTATTTACAGAAACTAAGTCAAATAGAATGAGGACACCAAAAACAATAACTACTAGATTTTCAGACAGTTTCTTCTTAAGAAAGAAATAAACCGTGCCAGCAGAAAGCAGAACCAAAATTAAAGTTCTAATCGTATCTGCCGTAAATAATGCTTTTCTATCGGCTATAATAGCATCAACCAAAACTTCTGATATTCCTTCATCTCTAAAACTCTTAAAATCAAATAACACAGATTTAAACAATAAAAAGATGAGGCATAACCCTGCTGTAATGGCAACAGTATATTTTAAGGCTTTTAATTTTTCTTCATCCTTTTGAAAGTCATTAAACAAGCGTACCAAAGCAAAAATGCCTAACACAGGAATGCATAATTCTAATATCACCTGAATAGAACTTACCGCCCTAAACTTGTTGTACAAAGGCACATAATCAATAAAGAAATCCGTTAAAAATCCTAAATTCTTACCATAGGAGAGCAATAATGATAAGATAGTACCACCAACCAACCACCATTTCAATCTACCCTTCACTAAAAACAATCCTAGTACAAATAGAAAAATAATAACGGCACCAACATAAGCTGGAGCTTCAACGATGGTTTGGTCTCCCCAATACATAGGTGCATTTTTGGAAATCTCTAAGGCTTCCATAGGTGAAGCACCCATACTAACATAAGTTTTATAGATTTCTGAATCCTTACCAATATTCTCTGAGTTGCCGCCACCCATAAATTTTGGAATAAAGAGATTAAAGGTCTCAGCTAAACCGTAACTGTATTCTGTGATATACTCCCTACTTAACCCATTCGTAATTTCCTTTTCAGACCCATCGGGATTAATGGTCAATTCACTTTTACCACGTGTACTTTCTTTTGCATATTCTTGTGTAGCCATAATATTAGTGGCATTGAGTCCAACGGCGAGTATGGCTGCCACCGATAATAATCCGACTGATTTAAAAAAATGAGGTAATACCTTTTTTTGATAGGCATCAATAAAATAAGCTATTCCTAAGACTATGACTAAAAATAATAGATAATAAGTCATCTGAAAATGATTGGCCACAATCTCTAAGCCCAAGGCAATTGCTGTTAACAAAAACCCAAGGATATATTTCTTTCTAAAGGTCAGAACAATACCTGCTAAAACCATAGGCATATAAGCAATAGCATGTGCCTTTGCATTATGTCCTACACCAAGAATGATGATGAGATAAGTGGAAAATCCAAATGCTAAAGCTCCGAGTGCAGCAAGTTTAAAATCCACTTTTAAAGAGAGCAATAGAATATAAAATCCTAAAAAATATAAAAACAGATAATCAGCTGGTCTGGGTAAAAAACGTAGTGTTAAATCGAGCTTTTTTATGTAATTGTGTGGATATTTAGCACCTAATTGGTAGGTAGGCATACCACCAAACGCACTATTGGTCCAATAAGTTTCTTCCCCTGTGGCTTTTGCAAATTCTTTTTGCTGTTGTGCCATTCCAATGTAGTGCATAATATCACTTTGGAATATTTTTTTGCCTTGTAAAACCGGACTAAAGTATGCTAAAGATAAAACCACAAAGCCAACGAGAACTAGAATATGTGGCAGAAAACGTTTGAAAGAAAATGACATGAAATCGATGAATTATTGATTCCGAAAAGTAGTTATTTTTTGATAAAATTCTTGAATGTATGGTAACTTATATCAATCTATTTCTTCGTAATCGATATATTCGCCTACTTTTTCGTTAGAGGACTTATTTTGTTGAGGCATCTTATCTATAACCGTTTCGCCTTCTCTTCGTTTTTGTTCTTCGCGTTGTTGTGCTTGGTTTTGAAAGCCACCAAATTGTTGCCCAAATCGTTCTTCTGCTTTTTTGGCTACAAATTTCATAAGAATTGGAGCAAAAAGCCGTGCTAAAATCCTTAACCCAAACCAAACGAGAAGTATTATTAATATTGTTCTCAGTAATCCCATCACCGAAGCTTCTTGTATCATATTAATATGTAAGTCTCAAAAATACAATTATAGTTACGTATAATCCGTTATAAATACTTAAAAAAAGTATAAAATATCTATATTTGAATTTAAACCAAACAAAATGCGAAGACTCAAATCCATTATTGCTTTTACTATCCTATTAGCCTACACTACGACTTATGCTCAATATACAGAGGTTATTAACTCTAATCGTCCAGGTTTGTCCGAAAGTGCTTTTTCAGTTGGCACCAATGTATTACAATTTGAAGCTGGTGCCTTTACTGTTAAGGAAGAACACACGCCACTCAACTATGAAGTCTCTGGATTTGGTTTAGATTTTGCTATTCGTTATGGACTTTTGTTTGAGCAACTAGAAGTACAGCTAGATGGTGTTTACCAAAATGACACACAGACCTTTAATGCAGGACAAATCCCTGTAGAAGACAAACGCTCTAACTTTAGAAATTTTACCTTAGGTGCAAAATACTTAGTATATGATCCTTATAAGAATGCTGAAGAAGCTAAACCAAACTTGTACAGTTATCGCGCTAATAGAAGATTTCAATGGAAATCTTTAATACCAGCTGTAGCTGTTTATGCTGGTGCAAATTTTGATTCTGAAAATAACCCTTACACAGCGCCAGATGTTGAAGGCATAAGTCCAAAAGTGATGATAGCTACCCAAAACAATTTTAATGGTGGATGGGTTTTTGTTATGAATTTGATTAAGGATAGGATTGGCTCTGATTTTTCTGAGTTTCAATATATTTTTACTTTAACCCATTCCTTTACCCCACAATGGGTTGTCTTTGGGGAAGCTCAAGGTATTGATAGCGATTTTTATGCTGACAATATCTTTAGGGTTGGTGGAGCTTACCTTTGGAATAAGGATTTTCAACTCGATGCTAATATTGCTTTCAATACAAAAGATACACCTTCAGTTTTTAATATTGCATTTGGTGCGTCTTACCGTCTCGATTTCCATAAAGACAAGAAAATCGATAATAGTAATTCCGCTAGGAAATAACATAAGCGTGAGAAGTAGTAGAACAAAAGAAAAAAGCCGACAATTTCGATTCCGATAGTATACAAACTCCTACATGATTATAATTAAAGAAGTTACATCTAAGAAAGATTTAAAAGCATTTGTAAAGTTTCCTTTTTCGCTTTATAAAGAATCAAAATATTGGATACCACCAATCATTAGCCAAGAACTAAAAACTTTTGATAAAGAAAAAAATCCTGTTTTTCATGATGCAGAGGCTAGGTTTTTCTTGGCATATAAGAATAATAAAATTGTTGGTCGAATCGCGGCTATTATTAATTGGATAGAGATAAAACAGCAAGGCATTAAGAAAATGCGTTTTGGTTGGTTCGATTTTGAAGATGACCTTGAAGTTTCTAAGGCTTTATTTGATAAAGTAACCGAAATAGGCAAGAAACAAGAGTTAGAATTTATTGAAGGCCCTGTAGGGTTTTCCAACTTAGATAAAGTTGGGGTTATGACCGAAGGATTCGATCATATCGGCACCATGATTACCTGGTATAATTATTCGTATTACCAAGACCATTACAAGGCTTATGGATTAGAATTATCCAAAGAATATGTTGAGAGCAAGTTTTCATTCGATGATATAAATCCAGACACGTTTACTAAAATACAAGACCTTATTAAGCGTAGATATAAGCTTGAAGCCCTAGATTTTAAGACTACCAAAGACATTATGGTCTATGCTGATGAAATGTTTGATGTGTTTGAAACCTCACATGCAAAACTTTCTTCATTTGTAGCCATCAATCCTGAACAGAAAGCCTATTTTAAAAAGAAGTTTTTACCCTTTTTAAATCCCGAATACGTTAAGTTCGTCGTTGATAAAGACCACAAATTAATTGCATTTGCTATCGTTACACCTTCATACGCAGAAGCGCTTCAAAAAATGAAGGGTAAATTATTTCCTTTCGGATTCAGGCACATAATGCATGCTAAAAAGCATTCGAAATCCGTAACATTTTATTTAATCGGAATCTTACCAGAATATCAAAATAAAGGGGTTACTGCAATTATATTCAATGAATTTTACAAAGAGTTCACTAAAAAAGGGGTTGAACAGTGTATTAGAGGCCCTGAACTAGCAGACAATACGGCAATTCATCAGATATGGAAACACTTTAACCCTAAAGTTCATAAAAGGCGCTGTACTATGAGCAAAAATATTGCATAAAAAAGCCTAAACTTTGTTTAGGCGTCTAATAGTATTTTGAAATTGTATTTTTTATTCACCCATAGCTGCAATTAAAGCTGCAGACATTCTTCTGTAAGTACCATTTTGTAGTCGGTCTCTAATGGCATCAAATGCATCTAAAGTCTTCTTCACATCTTCTAAAGTATGTGTAGCAGTAGGAATCATTCTTAGTAAAATTAATCCTTTAGGTATCACAGGGTAAACTACTATAGAACAGAATATTCCATGATTTTCACGAAGATCTTTAACCAAAGCCATAGCTTCTGGAATACTACCCTTTAGATATACTGGAGTTACACAACTCTGGGTCGTACCAATATCAAAACCACGTTCTTTTAATCCAGACTGCAAAGCGTTAACTATAGTCCAAAGATTTTCCTTAAGCTCTGGCATCGTACGCAACATTTCCAAACGTTTTAGTGCACCAACCGTGAGTTGCATTTGCAAAGATTTTGCAAACATTTGGGAACGCAAATTGTACTTTAAATAATCTATAATCTCTTGATCAC
>NZ_JANQOM010000035.1 GCF_028289625.1 Winogradskyella sp.
CTATGAGTACAAATGAACCATTAATTAGTTGAATTAGGAGTAGCGTATGAGTGCAAGCCAGGAATTCACATTGAAAGATGTTACTGCGGCCATGATTAAGGCTGTTAGAAAAGAAACGAGAGCGGGCACTATTGATTGTCGAGATGCTCTAATTGAGAGTTGTGGAGACGTTGATAAAGCAATTGCAATATTAAAAGAGAAAGGAATCGGAACACCAAAAAAGGTATGGACATAAATTACACAAGATAATATAGACTTTAAGAATCTGGGGTAGATCTTAAGTAAATATTTAATTAATCATAAGTATGAGGAGATAAAGATGGCAAGTTATCCAGATCTTTTACCACATTCTGAAAATCCGTTGAAGCCGTCTGCATGGCTGGAATCAGATCAGATCGAGTTTGCATATTGGGTACCCAATATTTCGGGGGGATTGGTAATAACCACATTACCTATGGATACCGACTGGACGCCAGAAGCAAATATAAAATACGCGCAAGACGCAGAAAGTGTAGGGTTTGCAACAGCATTAGCGCAAACAAGGTGGTTTGCAAGTTATGGTGCAGATCATCAACATGAAGCGTTTACTATCGCAAACGTAATTTTACAGCATACGAAAAAAATAGAAGTCATAACTGCGGTTCATCCAGGCTTATGGCATCCGGCTATTGTTGCAAAAATGCAGGCTTCGCTTGACGTTTGTAGTCAAGGTAGAACGTCGATAAATATTGTGAGCGGATGGTTCAAGGGCGAATTCACAGGATATGGGTTGCCTTGGCTAGAGCACACAGAACGATATCGTCGATCTGAAGAATTTATTCGTATTATGAAAGGCATGTGGGTTGAAGAAGAGTTTACTTTCTATGGTGACTTTTACCAAATTAATGGTGCACCAATGCTGCCAAAACCTCTGCACAGACCAGTAGTATTTCAAGGTGGAAACTCAAAAGATGCGCGTAGAATGGCAGGACGCGTAACTGACTGCTTGTTTATGAATGGCAATACAAATAAAGGTTTTAAAGAGATTATGGATGATTCAATTGCAGCAGCAGTAGAATCTGGTCGAGATCCCAAAGAATTAAAATTTGGTGCGAATGGATTTTGTATTGTTCGAGACACTGTAGATGAAGCAACAGAAACTTTAAGAGATATTATTGTTAATGCTGACGTCGAAGCCGTAAAAGGATTTGGCGAGGCAGTAAAACATGCGGGTCGAGAATCTAAAGAAGGTGAGGGAATGTGGGCAAATTCTTCATTTGAAGATTTAGTTCAATACAATGATGGCTTTAAAACAGGGCTAATCGGAACGCCTGAGACGGTTGCAGATCGAATTATTGAACTCAAGCAACTTGGAATGAAAGTAATACTATGCGGATTTTTACATTACAACACGGATTTAAAAGCATTTGGTGAACAAGTAATACCATTGGTTAGAGAAAAGGAAGAAGATCTCAGAAAAGGAAAAAGTTACGGAAAGAAAAAATCAGCATAAACATAGTTAGACAGTACAATTAGTTTCATATAGCTATATATGTAATTGAAAAAGGAACCATACTAATTTATAGAATGCGTTCCTTTTCAATTCAAATATAGGAATTAAAAAAACAAATAAGAAGCGTTGTTAAAATGAGATTACTAGGTGTATCTGGTGGACCAACTCAAAGTTCAAAGACGTTATTAGCTGTAAAAACATCATTGAACTATGCGAAAGCCTATGACGAAACTGTCGAAACAGAAGTTGTAAATGTAAGTGAATATAATGTTCAATTTTGCGATGCACGAGACCCTGCTAAGTACGAAGGAGATTCAAAGTTACTCATTGATAAAATAATTAGTGCAGATGCTTTAATATTTGGAACACCAATGTATAGGGGTACCTATACTGGAATTCTTAAAAACTTATTTGACCTAATACCTAACGATGCAATTTTAGGTAAGCCAGTTGGATTAATAGCAACAGGGGGTAGTGATCACCATTATTTGGCGTTAGAGCACGAACTAAAGCCGTTACTGGGATTCTTTTTAGCAATAGTATTACCCGGTGTGGTATATGCTAACAATCAACATTACACAAATGGCGAGCTTAGTAGTGATGAAATAAAGGATAAGCTAAAACAGCTAGGCACCTCCATAGTCAATTTTCATAGAATGATGCCAGACGATAAGTACAGCATTATTGGTGCATTGGGACCTACAATTAAACGTAAGTCGTTATCAGATAAATAGCAAATGATACAGACGTAAATTATAGGAGGATTAGTAAATGACCGACAAGAGTCCAAAATATAAAGTCATCCAGCAAGTAGTAGATACAGAAACCTACAGAACAGACACTTCTACTTTGCTTGCGTATGATGAAAGTAAAAAACAATTTCTTTTCAGGGCATTAAATTCAAATTATTTTGTACAAGATGATAATGAAGAAAATATAAAAGTGCTAGAAACAGAAGAAGCAGAAGAATTATGGAATAGCTTACCCAGTAAACATGTTGTGAATATTACAGCTGCATTTCCTAAAAATCATGGTGGCGTAGGAATGGATACATACACCAATCTGTACGATGATTAATTTTTAAGAACTATTAAATGTAATGTAACTTGTTGACTAACAGATAAAAAGGACTGTTAGTATAAAATTAAAACTAATTTTATATATGGTATGGATGTGGATTCATTTCAACAAGAAATAAAATATTGTAGCCGATGCGGATCTAAAATAGAACAAATAGAAATAGACAGCGCAGGCCATATGCATCATATTTGCCTACGTTGTGATGCGGTATTTTATGATAATCCAAAAATTATCGTAAATACTTTGATAGAGTGCAACAACAAAATACTATTGTGTAAAAGAGCAGTCAAACCCAAAATTGGCTTTTGGACGTTGCCAGGTGGATACATGGAGAGTAACGAAACGACTGATGGCGCTGCTATAAGAGAAACAAAAGAAGAAACTGGGGTAGATGTAAAAAATTTACAACTTTATGCCTTATTTAACTGCCCTGCTATAAATCAAGTATATTTCATATTTCGCGGGCATGTGCATAACGAAAACACATGCACAAGCGAAGAAACTTCTGAAGTTAAATATTTTTCCGAGTGTGACATACCTTGGGAAAATCTGTCATATGGATTAATGAGGCAGGTTTTAGACTGGTATTTTCAGGATAAAACAGAGGGTAAATATAGATTTAGAACAGACGACACATATGAAATATGTCCAGACTGAGTATAGAAGAGATTGATTTTATAATTTAATAGATCAAGTAAATCTATAAAATACTTGTAAAAGAATTTAAATGCTTTTTCAAAAACCTAGGGTTTATACCGGAACCTGCGACAATGTAATGATGTGTAAATATGAAACAATAAAAAGCAACTAAGAACAATCAACGAGTCATTACGAAACATATATATAATGACTTTCATTCATTCAATTATAAGCCTAAGTATTTCAAAAACATAGAAAAATGGCTTATTTATTGCATTATCTATAGATATAAAAATTTAAAGAAACGTGCACGACTATAAAACAGCTCGTCGTTGGTCGATTTAATAATAATCATAAATCAGAACCTACTAATCCGTATTGAATAAACATGTCAGAGGAAAATATACAAAGTCTAGATAGGGTCAAAGTGTCAGTCAATAATATGATTGAAAAAGCTGAGAAAGATCCGGATTTTGGCAAGTTTAAATACTATGTAAACACAACTTGGGAAGGTGGGACTCTGTGTAAAAACCAAATACGTAGAGCCCATAAGTTGTTAGTAGATGAACCAGCAGCGTTTGGTGGAGATGATTTAAGTGCCAGTCCTGTGGAATTAGTATTAGTCGCGTTAGGTTCGTGTCAACAAATTATGTATTCTGCACTAGCCTCAGTGAGAGATATCCCATTAGAAGAATGCGAGGTAACTTTGAAAGCAAAGTTAGACGTGCGTGGATTATTAGGGATAAATGAAAGTATGAATGTTTTCCCAGGATTTTCTGATATAAGTTATGAAACAAAGTTAAAAAGTTCAGCTGAGAAAGAAAAATTAGAACAATTAGTAGAAGATGTAGAGAATCAATGTCCTGTGATGGATATGTTAACACGAAATGTAAAAATTAATGGCACTACACAGATTAATGGAGATGTTTTTGATCAGAAACATATAGACAGTAGTGACTCATTGCTAGAAAGAATAATAAGTAAGTTTAAAAGAAAATCTGGTTGAGTAGCTAAGAGATTAGTTATGTGATTGGAAAAATAAGTGCATCCTAATAATAGCTAAACTAGATACTTAGATGTTTTAAAAATACAAAAAATACAAAAAAATGATTACTTATCCTAAAGATGAAAAATATGCCGCATTATATGGCTGGTCGATTCGAGATCCAGAAAATTTTTGGGCAGAGCAGGCTGGATATTGTTTGGATTGGATGCAGGCCTGGGAAAAAGTATTTATCAAAGACAAAGACGTCACTCACGCGAAATGGTTTACGGGCGGAAAATTAAACGTCTCATTTAATTGTCTAGATCGACATTTAGAGCAAAGAGGAGATAAAACAGCAATTATATGGGAGGGAGATGAATCAAAAGATCGTCGCACTCTAAGTTATAAGCAATTGCATATCGAAGTATGTAAATTTTCGAATGTACTTAAATCATTTCAAGTTAAAAAAGGCAGCAGAGTATGTATCTATATGCCTAATATAATAGAAACAGCAGTAGCCATGCTAGCATGTGCCCGCATAGGAGCGATTCATTCTGTAATATTTGGTGGGTTCTCTGCAAATGCTGTAAAAGACAGAATTAATGACGCGCAATGCAATGTTGTTATTACAGCTAATCAAGGTATGCGAGGCGGCAGTGCTGTTGAAATCAAAAATATAATGGATGAAGCATTGCAAGGTAATGATTGTGTTCAGAAAGTTATAGTTATTAAGCATACTGATGAAAGTACGTATATGAAGGAAGGGCGTGATGTTTGGTATCACGAATTAATGGGTAGTGCAGATGAGGCGTGTATTCCAGAGCAAATAGATTCAAATGATCCATTATTCTTGTTATACACTTCAGGCTCTACTGGTAAACCTAAAGGCATACTTCACTCATCAGCGGGTTACTTGTTGCATTGTGCATTAACTTTCAAGTACGTATTTAACTATAAAGAAGAAGACGTATATTGGTGCACAGCTGACTTAGCTTGGATTACAGGGCATTCTTATGTGCTTTATGGGCCATTAGCAAATGGTGCAACAATAGTTATGTATGAAGGTGTGCCAAATTATCCTAGTGCTAGTCGATATTGGAATATAATCGATCGTTATGAAGTCAATACTTTCTACACTGCGCCAACGATATTAAGAACGCTTGTAGGAATGGGAGACGATCACTTAGAGCGTTCATCACGTGAAAGTCTTAGATTGCTAGGTACGGTTGGAGAGCCGATCGATTCCGATACATGGAATTGGTACTTTACGAAAGTAGGTAATGGAAAATGCCCTATACTGGATACGTGGTGGCAAACAGAAACTGGTGGGATAATGATTTCTCAATTGCCGCATACTCTTACATATGGAAAAGGAGAAAACGCGGAACCGCTATTCGGTATTGTACCTGGTTTGGTAGATGATAGTCATAATTTAACAAAAGAAAAGTCAGGGAATTTAGTGATTAAAGAGCCTTGGCCAGGACAAATGCTTACGATATATAACGATCAAAAAAGATTTGAAGAAACTTATTTTACCGAAGCATCTAAAGGAGGATTTTATATTCC
>NZ_JANQOM010000089.1 GCF_028289625.1 Winogradskyella sp.
ATGTAGATAACTACTAACAACAAATAAATCCCAACATATCGTTGGGATTTCTTAA
Source organism: Winogradskyella sp. (assembly GCF_028289625.1). Taxonomy (GTDB): domain Bacteria; phylum Bacteroidota; class Bacteroidia; order Flavobacteriales; family Flavobacteriaceae; genus Winogradskyella. Next base: position 56 of record NZ_JANQOM010000089.1, read on the forward strand.
TATCAGTAATTGTTGAGATTTTCTGTTAAAAAGTAATTTTTTACATATTGTTCAAAGCATCTACTAATTGTGTCTTTTTGTTTCGACTTAATGGAATCTCATAAGCACCTACTTCAACATTTTTACTGTTAAAACGATCGATTTTATCCAAATTCACAATATAGGATTTGTGAATTCTTAAAAACTTTCCTTCAGGTAACTCTTTTTCAAAAGCTTTCATTGTTGATAAGACTACAAGGCTATTTTCTTCTGTTACGACTTTAACATAATCGCCTAAAGCTTCAATCCATTTAATATCCTTAATATAAACTTTACGTTTTTTAAGATTACTCTTCACAAAGATGTGTTCGCCGTCAGTTTCGTTGAAATCTAGCTTTAATTTATGCTGTTCAATAGCTTTTTCTACAGCAGTATTAAAACGTTCTTTAGTGATTGGTTTTTGAAGATAGTCGGTAGCGTCGTAATTAAATGCCTTAAAAGCATATTCCGTTTTACCTGTAACAAAAATAATTTGGGGTTTGTTGTTGAGTACATCCAAGAGTTCAAAACCGTTTAATACAGGCATCTCTATATCTAAAAAGATAAGATCTACTTTATGTGTATTAAGACCGTTTTTTGTTTCTAACGCACTGCTGTATTCTGCAATAAGATTAAGTGAAGAATGATTCTCAATTAACTTTACTATAGAAAGACGTTGAATCGCAGAATCATCAACAACTACACAGTTTAAAGTCATAACATTAATATTTTATTAGGTTAAGATATCGACAATAGTACAATAATTTCGGTTAAAAAACAAATTTTACCGACAAACTGTAAAATTTAACATAATCTTTAGTGTAAAAATTGTTTAAAATTTTGCTATCAAAAACATTGCCAGAATTAGAATTTATGCTTATTTTTGCAGCCGTTTTATTAATAAACAAAAACAAAATAAACAATTATGAATCATTATGAAACTGTTTTCATCTTAAATCCCGTTTTATCTGAAGACCAGATAAAGGAAACAGTTAAGAAATATGAGGACTTCCTCGTTTCTAAAGGAGCTAAGATGATTGCCAAAGAAGATTGGGGCTTAAAAAAGCTGGCTTATCCAATCCAGAACAAAAAAAGTGGTTTTTATCACTTATTTGAATACCAGGTCGCTGGTGAAGTTATCGAACCTTTAGAGTTAGAGTTTAGACGTGATGAGCGTTTTATGCGTTACTTAACTGTAAAATTAGACAAGCATGCTATTGCTTGGGCTGAGAAAAGAAGAGAAAGAAACAAACAAAAAGCTTAATTATGTCATCAATAGAACAACAAGCAAAAGGAAAAAAAGATGGTGAGATTAGATATCTTACACCATTAAATATAGAGACTCAAAAAACTAAGAAGTACTGCCGTTTTAAGAAGTCTGGTATTAAGTATGTAGATTATAAAGACCCAGATTTCTTATTAAGTTTTGTCAATGAGCAAGGAAAATTATTACCAAGACGTTTAACAGGAACGTCTTTAAAATACCAAAGAAAGGTATCTGTGGCTGTAAAGAGAGCTAGGCACTTAGCCTTAATGCCATATGTTGCTGATTTATTAAAGTAAAATATCATAACAATGGAACTTATATTAAAACAAGACGTTGAGAATTTAGGATTTAAAGACGATATTGTAACAGTTAAGAACGGTTATGGTAGAAATTATTTAATTCCTCAAGGACATGCTATTATGGCAACACCTTCTGCTAAGAAGGTATTGGCCGAAACTTTGAAGCAGCGTGCTTACAAGGAAAAGTCAATTATCGAAGCAGCTCAAAAAACTGCAGACGCACTGGCAGAATTAGAAGTGAAAATTGCTTCTAAAGTAGGGACAGGAGACAAGTTGTTTGGATCTGTAAACAACATTGACTTGGCAGATGCACTACAAAAAGCTGGTCACGAAGTAGATAAGAAGTACATTAATGTAATAGGTGGTAATGTAAAGCGTTTAGGTAAATACAATGCTGTAATAAGATTACACAGAGATGTTACGGTAGATTTACCATTCGAAGTTATCGCAGAAAGTTAATAACTAAGACATTTAGTTCATAAGTATTAAGCCTCTTTTTAGAGGCTTTTTTATTTATTGTTAATTTTGTGTTAACTAAAAATCAATTAATAACAAATTCGTAATCACAACCTATGAAAAATTTTGTTTTGGTTATTTGTTTGCTAGTTGCGTCCTTTTCCTATGCGCAGGTAACAACATCTAACATCAAAGGTCTTATTCAAGATGAAGAAGGTCAGCCGCTGTTTGGCGCAAATGTTGTCGCTATCCATACACCGACTGGTACAAAGTATGGAGCCATAACTAATGTAGAAGGACGTTACAGTCTATTAAACCTAAGGATTGGTGGTCCGTACACCATCACAATAACCTATGTTGGTTATACCGACAAAGTCTTTTCGGATATATATTTAACATTGGGTAAAACCGAAAATGTGGACCATCAGATGATTCCAGGTGCTGAACAATTGGATGCTGTTGTTTTAACAGGTAGTACATCGGGCACATTTAGTAGTGATAGGACTGGTGCAGAAACCAGTGTTGGCCGAAGGGAACTTACCCGGCTTCCTACAATATCAAGATCGGCACAAGATTTTACACGTTTAGAGCCTTCATCAACAGGTAATTCTTTTGGTGGTAGAAATGATCAATTTAATAACTTTTCATTGGATGGTTCTATTTTTAATAATCCATTCGGTTTAGATTCTCCGACACCAGGTGGACAAAGTGGAGCACAACCTATTTCTTTAGATGCCATCGATCAGATACAAGTATCTCTAGCTCCTTATGACGTTACATTATCGGGTTTTACAGGTGCCAGTGTAAACGCTGTAACCAAAAGTGGTACCAATGAGTTCCATGGTACAGTTTATGGATTCTCAAGAAATGAAAGCCTTACAGGTAAAGAAGTAGAAGGTGATGAAGTACTGCGTCCAGACTTAGAACAGAACCAATTTGGATTCAGTATAGGTGGCCCTTTAATCAAAAATAAGCTGTTTTTCTTTGCTAATTTTGAAAAAGATCAACGTACCGACTTAGGAACCAATGGGTTTTTTGCTAGAACAACTCCTGCGGGAACTGGTGCAGCAGGCGAATCTAGAGTGTTGGAATCAGATTTTCAATTGGTTGATAATATCCTTCGACAAGTTACAATTGGTGGAGGTCAGTTCTATAATCCTGGTGCCTATGAAGGGTTTACCTTCGATAGTAACTCTACCAAAGGTATATTTAAGTTAGACTGGAATATTAATGATAAGAACAGATTGGCTTTCATCTACAACTTTTTGGAAGCTTCAAGAGAGCAACCAGCACACCCATCGGCTTTAGGGTTTAGAGGTCCTGGCCCTAACCAGTTACAATTTCAAAATGCAGGGTATCAAATCAATAATAATATAGACTCTTTTCAATTAGAATTGAATAGTGATTTAGGCGATGGCATCAGTAATAAATTGCAAGTAGGATATACACATTTTGATGATTTCAGAAATCCTTTATCCTCTCCAGCTCCAACAATTACCATTACCAATGAAGGCGCTAACTATATTATAGCTGGTCACGAGCCGTTTTCTATTAACAATACGCTAGACCAGAAAGTATTTCAATTTACTAATAACTTAAACTTTGTAAGAGGTGATCATACATTTACAGTAGGGTTTTCTTATGAGAAGTTTGAGTTTGACAATTCCTTTAATTTAGGTGCTTATGGTGCACAAGGTGTATTTTTCCCAACGGCAGATATCCAGAGCTTTAGGGATGCTCAAGGAGATCCAATGGCTGAGGCCAATTTAGTAGCCTTTTATCAAGGACTATTTAATGATGCGATAGCTGCTGATAATGCTCTAAACGCTGCAGGTGTAGGTAATCCTGGTGGTTGGGCATTAGCAGAGACGAATGTGGGGCAGTTGGCGTTTTATGTTCAGGATGAATGGAATATTTCAGAAGATTTTAAATTAACCTATGGTATTCGTTTTGATAGACCTCTATATTTTGATACAGCTACCAAGATTCAAGAGAACATCGATAGAAAAGGTGGCGTGTTTAATCCTGTTGATTTTTCAGGAGGAACCTACCAACCAACCATTGATTATTTTGACCCAGATACAGGCGAAATCGTTAATTTAGATTCAACTACATTGCCTTCAAGTGACTTGTTAATTTCTCCAAGAGTAGGTTTTAATTGGGATGTAAATGGTAATAATAATACGCAAGTTAGAGGTGGTACAGGTGTATTTACAGGTCGTTTCCCATTTGTATGGTTAGGAAATCAAGTGCAAGGTGTTGACTTTTTCTTCTATCAAATCGTTGATCCGGATTTTAAATGGCCACAAGTCTGGAGAACCAATATAGGTGCAGATCATAGATTTGAAAATGGTCTGACCTTATCGGCGGATATTTCCTATACCAAAGATATTAATGGTGCGCATGTTCAAAACTGGGCATTAGATGACCCTTCAGGGACATTACAAGGTGTAGATAATAGACCAGTATATTTACCTTCAGACAGAGCGACTGACGAGTTTGGTGGACCGACTAATGCTTATGTGTTTACAAATTCTGATAAAGGAAGAATCTGGAATGGTACTTTAAAAGCCCAAAAAACATTTGGTAATGGTTTCTACACAAGCTTAGCTTATAACTATCTAAACTCAAAGGATGTTAACTCCATTGAGGCAGAAATTACAGGTGATGCCTTTGCAGGTAATGCTATCTCTGGTAATGCTAATGATGATGTATTGTCATATTCTCGTTATGGTGATACACATCGCTTTATTGGTGTAGGTTCTAAGAAGTTTGAATATGGTAAAGGTAAATTTGCAACTACGATATCAACATTTTTTGAATATGCCAGAGGCGGAAGATTTAGTTATACCTATGGTGGAGATATCAATGGTGATGGTTCTAACTTTAATGATTTACTGTATATCCCAACCAGTGCAGAAGTACAGCAAATGACTTTTTCTGGTCCTGGACAGGCTGAAGCCTTTGAGGCCTATATTCAACAAGATGACTATTTAAGTGAAAATAGAGGAAGTTATGCCGAGCGTTACGGAGCCTTATCGCCATGGAGAGGACGTTGGGATATTAAGATACTTCAAGACTTTAACTTCAAGGTAGGTGAAAAAACACATACCATACAATTGAGTGCTGACGTGTTGAACGTTGGTAACTTAATAAACAGTGATTGGGGAGTAGTGCAAGTTCCTAATAGCATACAACCATTAGGAGTTACTGTAGATGATAATAATAACCCTACGTACACATTTGATGGAAACCTCACAGAAACCTTCAGTGCAGATGTGAGTCTATTGTCAAGATGGCAAGCACAATTTGGAGTTAGATATATCTTCTAATTACCAAAAACATATAATAATTATTTAAATTTGCGCTCTTAAAATAAGGGCGCATTTTTTATGAAGTATGCTAGATTAACAAAAGAACAATTTGAAGAATTACACCAAGAGTTTATTAACTTTTTGGCAACGCAATCTATAACTGCAGACGAGTGGGAAGACATTAAAAAAAATAAACCTGAAGCTGCCGAGCAAGAGCTCGATGTATTTAGTGACTTGGTATGGTATGGTGTACTAAATAAAGTTGAATATTTAGAGCATATTTCACCAAACCAAATACACCTTTTTAAGTGTAGGACAAAGGATATGCATCTCATTGCGCTTAAACTCAAAGACAATAAGGCTGATTTTACTACTAAAGAAGGCTTTCAGTGGTTGAGGGATAATTTATTATCGGATGATATTGAATTTTATAATGCCAAGAAGGAGTATTCAGGCGATAAGCATCAGGATATTTTTAAAATTGTTCAACAAGGAGCTAATATTACCAAAGGCGAATTATTTCAATATTTTGAGAAGTTGATAAGACAAAACTAGATTACTATTAAAATAGCTAAGTTCACCAAAACTTGGTTTGCTATTTGTATTTATTGAGTAAACCAAAGTCAAAAGGTGTCCAAAGGCAAGATTTTAAGCCACTTTCTTTAAAACCTGTATTAACCCAACTGTTGCAAGTATTAAAACACGAGTAACTACCATTAGCTTTGTAAAAATCATCGCTTTGGGTATACCCTTTACTTTTTAGAATATTTTTTGTGCCATCATCATTTATTTTGAAGGTTTTAAGTAAATAAAGATTCAATTTTTGCAATTCTGAATCATTTACTTTTAGTTCTATCCAATGTGATTTTTTCTGACTATATCTGGTGACATGAACCAATGTGGAACTTTTTAAAAACAATGCCTTAGTAGCATTGCTAAAAGTTAAATCACCCCAAGTAGGCGTATTTAAATAGAAGTTTTCTTCTCCCCAACCAAATGATAGATAATTATCGTTATTATAATGCTTAATTCCAGATAAGACCAGGCTGTCTATATGTGCTTTGGGTAAAATGATAGCCAAATGCACTCCATTTGTACTCAAGAAAACTGTGTTGTCACTTTTTTGGTCTAAATCAACCCGATTGATGGTAATTAACGAGAGAATTAAAGCTACTAGAATGTAAGTCACGGGAATTATCAAAATGTATAAAAACCACTTGAATATTTTCCTGATGACTTTCATTAAGCTTTTTAAGTGATAAGTCTTAAATTGATATTACTCGTAGCGTAAGGACTCAATAGGATCCAACCGTGCGGCTTTTGTGGCAGGATACAATCCAGAAATTATAGCGACTATAAAAGCAATGGATGTGGCCCAAATCATCGCCACCCAAGGAGTAGAGAATTCGAGTTCAAATCCGGCAGCAACGCCCCATCCAATTAAGATACCAAGCGAAATCCCTAAGATGCCACCTAACTGTCCAATAATAATAGTTTCCATAAAAAACTGAAAGGCAATAGTTTTGCGTTTAGCTCCTAAAGCTTTACGGACACCGATTTCGCGTGTCCGCTCACTAACCGAAACCAGCATAATATTCATCAAGGCAATGGTAGACCCAAAAATGGTAATGATACTAATAATCCAAGCTGCGACGTACAAAGTACTCGTATTTTCTGCCACACGATTAATCAAATCTTCGCTACGCTCTATGCCAAAGTTATTTTCTTCAATGGGATTTAATCCTCTGACATTTCTAAACGTTAGAATGGCATCATCTTGTGCGCCTTCTAGCATGTCTGTTTTCTCCACTTTCACACTAAGTCTATAGTTGATATTCGGATTGGTGAAAATAGAACGTGCTTTCTGTATAGGCATAACAACCGTTAAATCCTGATTATTTCCAAAAGTCGAGCCTTTCTCTTTAATAACGCCTACCACTTTAAATTTAGAGCCTCTAACACTAATGGTTTTATCAATGGGATTATCATCTGGGAACAAAGCTTTTTGCAGGTCGCTGCCAATAACACAAACGGCATTATTATTTTCAATATCTGCAAAATTTAGGGAACGTCCATTTTCTATTTCCAAACCAGAATTTTCAATATAATGTTCGTTAGAACCTATAACTGCAACTTCAGGATCGGTTTTTTTGTTGTCGTATTTTACTTCAGAAGCCACTGAACCATAAAAAGACACGGCAACTTGCGTAAACGGAAAATCGTATGTATCAATAAAGTCCTTAACGTTCCTATAGCTTATAACAGGGTTTACTTTTTGGCGTTCCCTACTACTTTGGCGCTGGGCTCTAAACTCATAGCGTTGAAAGTTAAACGTATTGGCACCCATAGATGAAAAATTGCTAGAAATGGTATTCTCTAAAGCCGAAACACCACTCAAAATCCCAACTAGAGCCATAATACCAATAGCTATAATCAAAACCGTTAAAATAGTACGAAGTAGCTGACTTTTTATAGAACCAAAAGCAATTTTAATATTCTCTCTCGCTAGTGAAAACATAGTCTTTTTTGTAGTTAGTAGGACTGTTTAAAACCATAAGACGCTTTAAACAGCATAAAGTTACTATAAATTTAAAATTACTTGACTTTGCCTATAAAATTTATAATATTTTTGTGACTTGAAGCAGTAATTTTGAACTACTGCCTCAAGTCAGGCTGAGCATGTCGAAGCCTTGTCGAAAAATGGTTTATTTCATAACAATATGAAGTTACATTGAGCTTGCCTGTGCTGAGCGCACGCGTGTCGCTGAAGCTTTAGCGCAAGTACATTCGAAGCATCTAAGTGTTATGGAAGTACTCAAGATATTTTTGTATTTGTGAGATTTCTCGACTACGCTCGAAATGACAGTACTATTTTAAAAGAAAAGTTTCACTAAAAAGAGATTCCTACTTTCGTGGGAAAAGTTATGGCGCAAAAACCAAGTATTCCTAAAGGTACACGAGATTTTAATGCAGAAGAGGTTGCAAAACGTTCCTATATTATAGAAACCATAAAGCAACAGTTTGAGCTTTATGGGTTTCAACCTATTGAGACCCCAAGTTTTGAAAATTCCGAGACCTTAATGGGTAAGTATGGTGATGAAGGTGATCGTTTGATTTTTAAGATTTTGAATTCTGGTGATTACTTTGAAAAATTTAAAGCAAGTATAAAAGGTCTTACCAACGCTGAGCACTTCATTAAAGACTTCATAAGGAGGTTAGTTGCGGAAATATCGTTATTAGGAGAAGAAGAAAGAAATGATTCTGTTTATTCTGAAATTTATGTGAATCAATTTGATTCATTGATTAAAGGGGATTCTTATTATAAAAGTAGTTCAATTGAATTCAAAGATTTTGTTAATCACATCAAAATTAAAAATCAAAATTCTATAATTGATGCTGCTGTTAGTAAGTTTGATTTTAGAGATGAAAGTTCCCAAAATTTGTTGATGAACTCAATAAAATGGTGGTATTTAGATTATATTAAAACATCAGAAATTACTTCAAAGATTTCAGAAAAAGCCCTCCGCTACGACCTTACCGTACCTTTTGCACGTTATGTGGTACAACACCAAAATGAAATAGCCTTTCCGTTTAAGCGGTACCAAATTCAACCGGTTTGGCGTGCCGATCGTCCGCAAAAAGGCCGTTTTAGAGAGTTTTACCAATGTGATGCTGATGTGGTAGGATCTAAGTCTTTATTTCAGGAAGTAGAATTTATACAACTGTATGATGCCGTTTTTAATGCTCTAAAATTAGAAGGTGTTACCATAAAAATCAATAATCGTAAAATTTTGTCGGGTATTGCTGAAGTGATTGGAGCACAAGATAAATTGATTGATTTTACTGTAGCCTTAGACAAGCTCGATAAAATAGGCACCGAGAAGGTCAAAGAAGACATGCGAAGTAAAGGTATATCTGAAGAGGGTATTTCCCAACTTCAGCCTTTATTTTTACTAGAAGGGGATTTTGGTGAACAAGTAGAACATTTAAAATCTATTCTAAATACTTCTGAAGTAGGTTTAAAAGGAATAGAGGAATTAGAATTTATTAATTCAGCAATTTCAAGTCTAGGTTTAAAGACAGCTAAGCTTCAATTGGATGTCACATTAGCCAGAGGTCTCAATTATTATACAGGCGCTATTTTTGAAGTGTCTGCGTCAGAAGAAATCAAAATGGGTTCTATTGGTGGCGGTGGCCGCTATGATGACTTAACCAGTATTTTTGGCAAACCAGATACCAGTGGAGTAGGCATTAGCTTTGGCTTAGATCGAATTTATTTGGTTTTGGAAGAACTGGGCTTATTCCCTGAGACTATAACTGATACAACTAAAGTACTATTTATCAATTTTGGGGATAAAGAAGCTTTAGTGTGTTTAAAAGCTATTTCAGAATTAAGACAGCAAGGTGTTAAAGCAGAGTTATATCCCGATTCTGCTAAAATGAAAAAGCAAATGACTTATGCGAACAAGCGTAGTATTCCTTATGTAGTTTTAGTAGGAGAGGAGGAATTGAATTCTGGGACGTTTACTTTAAAAAATATGGAATCAGGCGAACAACAGACCTTGGATATGGATGCCTTATTAAACACCTTAAAATAAGAAAAGCCCGACCGAAGGATTGGTCGAGGCTTTTCTAATTACTAACTAAAAATAAAAAAATCACTCTTATTTAATTATAATCTTTTTCGTTTGCGTTCCCGTTGGTGTCTTTAGATTTATGATATAAACTCCTGTACTTAACTCCTGTAACTGGAATTCGTTATAGGTTTCTTGCCATATATTATCATTGTTGTAGACCTGTTGACCATTAATATTGAATAGTTGAATTTGTTCCAATTCTATCAGTTCAGGGTTTAAGACTACGATTTTGTGTCTATGGGCACTATAGTACATTCTTAAACCTTCAATAATTACGTCTTCAGTGGATAATGATTCAGGAATTACAAATGTAATCGCAAAACGGTTTAAATATTCACCAGTATTCAGTGTTACTTCATAGTCACTATTTCTTAAATTGTGATAGGTGTCTTGGTCAATGTCATGGATATAAATGTCAATATCATCTGGGACATTCTCCAAAGAATCTATTCTTACGGTGTTTATTCCGTCAATACTCGCTTTAAAGCCTAGAGGATATATCGTAGACGCCTCAGCCACGTTATTGGCTTGGATGATATATTTTTCGTTATTAATCACCCAGAACATATCATCAGTCTGGTCTTCATTTAGAGAAGCATCATAAGCCCAATCCACATCTGGGGTTGTATTCTCATCAATGGTCAATAGTATTTGTCTGCTTAGTTGCAGCGCATTACTAGATTTAAAACCAAATCTGAATTTCATTCTATCATCAGTATCTGTGTCGTCAGATTCAGAGTTGGATACATTTGCACCTCTCATAAATACGGAGTTTGAACCACTCTCTTTAGCGAATATACGTTGGTCGTTTTCAAAAGTTATAGAACCTGTGCCAGTCGCTGTAACAAAGAACCCTTGACTTACCGGTATGTATCTGCCAGGTATTTTTGTGCCAACACCAACCTGTGCAACGTCTGGGTCTGGAGCAGAGGCAGGGACTCCACCGGCTAAACTGTATACAGCATAACCACCTTGATACTGTTGTAAGACATGAGAACCACCTCCCCAATGTTCCCAGAAATATAATGTTCCTGATAAATGAGGATTATCATTGATAAACTCATCTGCATTTAATGCAGAAGGATAGGGATTCCCAACTAAATAGTTATTATCTGCATTTAATGGTAAATTTATAGTACCATTATTGGGTTTACCGACAAATGCATAATTCTGGTCTGCAGTAATCGGACCTGATCCTGGCCCCTTCATCGTAAAGCCCTCTCCGGCACCTAAATTTCCTGTACTTCTTACATGCTGCCATGAGGAATAGTCATCATTAGGATGATTGTCAAATTTCCAGATCCAATAATCAGCTAGACCAATAGGGGAAGCATTAGACCCATTATAACCCGAGGTAATCCAATTGATTGGAATAGGATTTTCGGCATTACTTCCATCCATGAGTACATTATTGAGCTGATAACTATTATTATTCGTAGTCGCATTGATGCTTCCAACAGGGGAGGACCAATAATTATAGGTAAAGGTATCTGCTGTACCTTGTTGATCTCGTTCTATTTTCCCTTTGCTATTTGGATCAAGAACACTATTTTCACCTTGTAAGAGTTGCGATTCGCCTTCCAGGTCTATAAAACCATCGAGCTTTAAATACCACGAAACATTTAATTCGGAATCGTTTGTTACATGGTATTCAATTGGATTTGAATTTGGGTCATTCTCATTGATAATGAGACCAAGATGTTTTTGACTTCCATCATAAAAAATGTTGTTATGAGAAATACGGACAATAGACCAATCATAGTTTATGGCATCAATTCCATAAATACCGTCTTCAGGTTTATTAAGTGCAATTGCAAGATTTGTATCCCCAGATTGTGATGTAAATGGAATTGGCGCGGTTTCATATGCTATATCCTTAATATTATATAGTGTAGCACCAGTGTTCTCATCAATGGCAGGAGTTGTAAGATCGTCTGTAATATTACCTTTAAAACTATCGAGACGGTAATACTTTACTAAATCGGACCAGGATAGGGTTTCTATATCAAGAGGAATTTCGGTACCTCGTATATAGCCGTTATCTTCGATTTCCTGATAGATGATTTTTCTAATTTCTTCTGAGCTCAGTGCCTTATTAAACAACCTGATTTCATCGAGATAGCCTTTAAAGTATTGGGCGCTGTTAACTGGGTGTTTCGACATAGTAAATGCACTGGTATCTGAATTCAATACACCTGATTTGCTGCCATTTCTTACATTTTCACCGTTAACATAGAGGTTGTATGTTTCACTTGAAGCACTGTAGCTTAATGAAATATGAGTCCAACGACCTGTCGGTATTGTAGTACTGTAGTTTACTGTTGTCCCACTAATATTAGCTTGAAGATACCCATTACTCAAGATTCGAACATAAATATTGTTCTGACCAAATAAAAAGCGATCACCAGAACCATCAGCATCTAATTTAATCCAGCCCATAAGGGTAATCTCACCCCATTCACCAATAATATTGCTGTCCTGCACATAATCATTACGTCCGTCAAAATGAATTTGAAGTTTGGTGCTAATGTCTCTTGGTGAGCCAAATTGATTATCAGCTGTATCAAATAAATCTAAAATACCATCACCTTCAGCATCCATGGTATCATCGATTACACCGTCGTTATTGGCATCTAAATCAGCATATAAGGTTGATGCAATGTCAAAGCTTTCGGTTGTATTGTTATAAACATCGATATAGTCGGGAAGACCATCGTTATCTGAATCCCTAACAAAGTTAGTATGCGTCATTCCTTGATTTTGATTTCCGTAGGCTGTCGCAAACGTCGCTCCAGTAAAAAAATCATAGATATCGAGAATACCGTCTCCAAAATATTCTGGGTTACCATCAGAATTAAAGTCTTTTTCCCTAACCATGTCAGTATCTTCTCCGTCACCAACACCATCACCATCAATATCGCCATCGCCATTTTGAAAATCCATATCTCCTGAATTCCCTGCACCGGACTCATCAACATCAAAAATAGTATCATTATCACTATCAAGGTCGATATAATTAGGTGTGCCATCACCATCGGAGTCCAATGGGGTTAATCCTTCAAAGGCATCGTGCATACCATTACCATTACTATCTACCCATGTGTCTACTAATGCAGTACCATTACTAATTGGTGAATATCCCGATTCTACAATATCAGGAATACCATCATTATCACTATCTAAATCAAAAACATTAGCTACGCCATCACCATCGGTATCACAAAGTGTTTGAGTAATTTGTATATCATCAATGGCCAAATCATTACCCAAGCCACCAAGTTGATTATTATAGAAATAGACGTTAAATTCACTTACTGAAAAGGTAAGGTTGGCAGAAAAGTTGTACCAACTTCCGGCCGCATCTCCATTTATAGAAGGTGGAATGTCACCTGTGGTTATAGAAGCTAACAGGTTGTTGTTGGTGTCCCTAAACTCAACCAGTATATCTGGACGTAAGCGTGTGGCTATTCCTGGTGCATCAACCGTATCCAAGTTCAAAACCCAAAAGCTATAAGTCACAGGTATATTTGGTAAAGCACCTGTAATATTAGCAGTATAGAAAATGCCTGGGTCAATGGCGGCATTGAACATTGCCATCCTACCGTTGGTATCCCCTGGGGTATGATCTTCACCAGTATACCAATAAGCATCAGCCCAAGAACCTACCTCTTCGATTGGAGTATCATCTACACCATCACCATTAGCTGCTCTGTAATAAACGGTATATTCACCGTCGTTAAGGTCATCACCGCCAAGTGATGGACAGCTTGCAGTACCATCTTCAAAACAATAGGAGGTAACAGCATCGTAAGTCGTGTTAATAGTTGTTCTTTCTCCACTACCAAAAGTTTCATTTAAGAATTTATAGTTGGTAGTTACTGAAATATTGGAATTTTTACAATCTAGTTCTTCCACAGCGTCTGCAATACCATCGTTATCATCGTCTATATCAACATTATCCAAAACGCCGTCACCATCACTGTCAAAAAAGCTTTCAACAACAGAGGCCTGTATGGTGAACTGAAAGTTAGATTCATCAGTATCATTGTTCTCAATAGTTACGGTAGAAGTCTTTATGCCAACTGTACTTGAATTAACAGCTACTTCAAAAGTGGCTGAATCGCTTCCATTAATTGTTGTAGGATAAGGATTTCCAACAATATTGAAATCTGTTGTGTTAGATAAGGTAATATTTGCAATTTCCAGATCCGCAGTTCCTGTATTATTGATGGTGAAAATTTTGGAAATAGTTTGATTTGTATTTGCCGAACCAAAGTCTGTATGGTCTGTAGGAGAAGGAGTATTGTCACCATTAGCAATGTCTTCGCCATTACCAGTAACGGATATCTCTGCAATTGGCGGTGCTGTTACCACTACTTCGTAATCTTCTACTTCACCATCAAAGTCAGTTTCGCAAGGGGCTGGGTCACTCCAGTATTTTGCAGAAACTCTCATCCGAGTTGCTCCGATTTGGGCATCCGCTGGAATAGTAATTGCCAATGGTGATAAATCTGTAATCCCATTTTCAACATTAATAGCGGATCCAAGATCATAACTTTCTCCTTCATCTTCGAAATCAAAATCCTGATTCCAGTCTATCCATACAAAGGCATGAACAATATAGTTACCATCAGTATCCACATTTACACTTAGATTATGGACTGATCCTGTTTCAACAGAAGTAGATTGTGAGGCAGTAAAATCTTCATAGCCAACATCTTTAGGAGCACCATCAGAGTGATTGATAGTATTAAAAGTAACGTTGGTTATACTAGTCTCATAATCCAAATTTCCCCATGATTCACAGTGGGTTTGAAATACTCCACTACCTTGAATTGAGAAATTATAGGGATTTTCGTCAGTATCGCTATTCGCTATGGATATCGAGGCGGTTCTCACACCTTCTGCACTCGGATTAAAAGTTACAGAAAAAGTAGTACTTGATAATCCTTCCACAGTGTTAGATGGCACAACAGACAGGGTGAAATCGTCAGCATGTGTGCCTGAAATTTCAACATAGGGCGAAGTGCCAGTAAGGTTAAGTGTGCTGGAAGCTCCTAGATTTTCGATAGTAAATACTCTAGTGTTAGAACCAGAACCAATAAAAATCTCGCCAAAATCGGTATGATCTGTTAAAGATGGGGTAGAATCACCATCTTCGATATCGGAACCATTACCAGTAATATTTATTTCTGCTTCAGGTGCCCCATCAGCAACAACTATTTCGTAATCTTCAACTTCTCCATCAAAATTTGTTGCACAAAGTGTAGGATCACCGCCAAAATTAGCGGCTATTCTCATTCGTGTTGCTCCTAATGTAGCATTAGCAGGAATAGTAATTGCTAATGGAGATAAATCTGTGATACCATCTGATACATTAAACGCACTTCCTAAATCGTAACTTTCTCCTTCATCTTCAAAATCGTAATCCTGATTCCAATCTATCCATGCAAATGCATGTGCCGAGTAAGCTCCGTCGGTATCAACATTAACACTTAAGTTCCGAGTAGAATTTCTGTAAACTGTTGTTGAGTGTGTTGCTGTAAAATCTTCATAACCATTATCTTTTGGTGATCCGTCTGAATGATTAATGGTATTAAAAGCTACATTGGTTATCCCTGTATTCCAACTGGTATGTCCTGATGAATTACAGTAACCTATTGAAGTTAAACCTGATAAGTCTACGATTTGAATTTCGTGAGACATGGTATTTCCACTTCTATGCGACCAGTGAGCAGCCTCTGAAGTAGATTTTAAATAATAATTTCTCCATCCTCTTGCATAGGCTGTTCCATTACCACTTGTAATCGATGAACCAATTATAAGAGCTTCATTAATATTGGTAATACCTGATGAGGTAATACTAAAAGCAGTTTCGTTAGCAGAGTTTGAGTTTGACTGATAACGCGTGACGTTTAAATTGGCATTTACCAATACATGAACGAATTGCCTGTTGGTACCGTTAGAGTCGTGATTTGAATTAAACCTCCAATCAACAGTTTGATTGTTATTGCCAGGCTCCATGATTGGCCAGTTATCAGCAATAGCTCTATTAACACCGTTGGTCGTATTATCTCCTCTATGATGAGCAAAAATAATAGCTTGATTCCAAGAACTTACATTAGTTGTAGTACCAGATCCATCAGAACCGTTTTTTAATGTGATTGATCCTGTATCAGCAGAAACATTGCCCGAATCGCCGTGAAGTACAGTCCAGTTGCTTCCTGTGAATTCAACTACAGTGACGTAAACAATAACATTATTACCATTAGTTCCTTTTTGAACCCTTAAGGTTGAAGCATCCTCCAAATAGGCAATAGCGGTACCAGAATCTGCACCCTGACTGCTGTCGCTGTTGAGAATACCAGTGATAAAGGGTATGCACTTGTCAGCATTAATAACACCACTTAGTGTTTCGGTTACATTATTCGTGCTCCCATTCAATGCTATCTCATAACGTCCGCGAACTATCATCTCATTAGCTCCTCCTTCAGGGCCAATATATTCCCAAATAGAAGTGCTGAATCGCATATTTGAATTTAAGGAACCAGGCTCTCGGTAATAGGAAAGGGTATTGGTACCGGTTAAAACTCGTGCTCCGGCTACATCATCTCCATTGAGAGTACCACCATTTCCACTGGGACCTGCATTAGATTTTCTATTATTATTTGATAAGGCTAGAGCAGAATTTAAAGATCCTACTGCTGTAAAACTTGTGGACGTACCGTTGGAATTTGCAATATCATCCTGAAGGTGTTGAACGTTAAAGTCTGATGTCTGAGTGTAAACATCAACAGATGATAATAAAACAAGACAAATGACTAGTCCTTTAAAGACAGTATAATTTCTCTTCATGGCAGGTTAAGTTTAAAAATTCACGAGTTTGGGGCTCGAGATTTTAATTAATTAATATTTAGTCGTAAACATAGTGAAAATCAATCAAAAAACCTATTAAATGCATTATTTTTCCGATGAAACACATAATTTAAGTGATTTTAGGTAACTTTATAAAGAAAAGCCTTGATTAAATCAAGGCTTTTCATGGTTAAGAATCAAGATTTGGAGTAAAAAATTACTTAACTAAAACTTTCTTTGTCGATACTGAACCGCTTACAGTATATAACTTAACAACATAAGTTCCAGTACTCAAATTCTTAACGTCATAT
>NZ_JANQOM010000007.1 GCF_028289625.1 Winogradskyella sp.
TAAAACCAGTCTGACATAAAAAGAAAGCGCATCAAATTTTCGATACTGTAATCTTTATAAAAAACATCTGTCATCGCTTCTATATGATGTCTATTAGGAATAGGGTTTACAAAATAACGGTATATCTTATCTGAGATAAAACGTGCACATTGCTTATGTTCTAGAATAATATCAATAATATCGTCACCATTAAATTTCCCTATTCTATCAAAAAAGATCTTTGAGTCATAATCATGTTGAAGCCTTCTAAAAATAAATTCCCCATTAAAATTATGGCTATATCCTGTAAAAGCCCTAGCACTCTCTTTAATATCTTTTTCTGAATAATGGCCTTCCCCCAAAGTAAACAGTTCCATCAATTCGCGAGCAAAGTTCTCATTGGGCTTTTGCTTTCTGTTCTGCTTACCATTTAAGTATTTAAGCATACTTGTTTCCTTGGAAATGGCCTTAACAAAATCACCAAAATGTCCAAGTGCAAAGTATCTAAGCGTATTATTGTATTGCAGCATATGCTTCGGATGTCGATCTCTACATACAAAATGATTGGCCCAAAATAAGGTCATCCGTTCTCTGAGTAGCTCTTTAGGATGTACCATACGCTCTATCCAAGCATAGTTAAGCTTTAAAATGGTTTTGGTATTTTTTTCGCGTATTTCTTTTGCCAGAGATGGGAAGTCCTTAATATCGCTTGGACTAACCCCTTCTAAATAGGATAAGTTAACAGTAAGCGGTGTAAAGGTTTGAGCGTTTTCAAAAAGTGCATCAACAATAGCTTTTCTATTTAAAGACCTTTTTGACTGTGCTTTGGGATTTATCCCAAAACCTGCACGCCAATATAAATGCTGAAGTTCTTTTTGATTCATATAGATTAGACTCGTTATAAACGTAATGGTTTAATAACTACAATAACTGTTCCTAAACTATAATTTTTTAATGAGACTTTAATAAAAAACCATTCCTGATTTAGGAATGGTTTTTTATTTCAATTATTTTGAAGTAATTTATATTGTTATGCCTATAAATCAAACTTAATCCCTTGTGCTAAAGGTAGTTCTGTTGTATAGTTAATCGTGTTTGTTTGACGACGCATATAAATTTTCCAAGCATCAGAGCCAGACTCACGTCCTCCACCAGTTTCTTTTTCGCCTCCAAAAGCACCACCAATTTCTGCGCCTGAAGTTCCGATATTCACATTGGCAATACCACAGTCCGAACCTGCATGCGATAAGAAACGTTCGGCTTCACGTAAATTATTGGTCATAATAGCTGAAGACAATCCTTGTGCCACACCATTTTGGATTTCAATAGCATTGGTAACATCACCTGAATATTTTAATAAGTATAATACTGGAGCAAAAGTTTCATGTTGTACGATGTCGAAGGAATTATCAGCTTCAGCAATCGCTGGCTTTACATAACAACCGCTTTCATAACCTTCACCAGAAAGCACAGCACCTTCAACCACAATATTTCCACCTTCTTCAACAACTTTATCCAAAGCAGTTTCGTACATTTTCACAGCATCGATATCAATTAATGGTCCAACATGATTATTTTCATCCAATGGGTTTCCGATACGCAACTGCTTGTAGGCATCAACAATCGCGTTTTTCACTTTATCATAAATAGAGTCGTGTATAATCAAACGACGTGTACTTGTGCAACGTTGGCCACAAGTCCCTACTGCACCAAATACAGCTCCGATAACTGTCATTTTTATGTCAGCATCTGGAGTTACAATAATGGCATTATTACCACCTAATTCCAATAGGGACTTTCCTAAGCGCCCAGCAACTTCCTTGGCTACTATTTTTCCCATTCTGGTAGAACCGGTAGCTGACACCAAAGGTACACGTGTGTCTTTGGTCATCATTTCCCCAACACGATAATCACCATTGATTAAACAAGAAATACCCTCGGGTAAATTATTTTCAGCCAAAACCTCAGCAATAATGTTCTGGCAAGCCACACCACAAACAGGTGTTTTTTCTGAGGGTTTCCAAATACAAGTATCGCCACAAATCCATGCTAATGCCGTATTCCAAGACCAAACCGCCACCGGAAAATTAAAAGCAGAGATAATCCCAACGACCCCTAGAGGATGATATTGCTCGTACATGCGATGTCCTGGTCGCTCAGAGTGCATGGTTAATCCATGAAGCTGACGTGACAACCCAACTGCAAAATCACAGATGTCAATCATTTCTTGGACTTCACCTAATCCTTCTTGATAAGATTTACCCATTTCATAAGACACCAGTTTACCTAAAGCTTCTTTCTTTTCCCTTAACTTTTCACCAAACTGACGCACTATTTCGCCTCGTTGTGGAGCAGGCATTACTCTCCAAGTTTTAAAAGCTTCTGTAGCTGCAGACATGGCTTTCTCATAATCCTTTTTTGTGGATGATTTTACTTTAGCAATTAACTGACCATCAACCGGAGAATAGGATTCTATAATTTCTCCGTTTGAAAAATTGTCAGAACCTGTTGATGTGCCTTCATTTATGTCTTTAACTCCTAATTGTTTTAAAGCTTCCTTAATTCCGAAATCCGTAGCAACTGCTTGCATATATATGTGTTTTTTATCAATAATTAAATAATGGCATAAAATTACTAATAAAAACCCAATTTTACTTGAAGCATGCGTTCTAAAAATGTAACTTTAGAGCACTTATAAAATCATAATCCATCATGAAAAAGATTATCCCATTTGTTCTTGTTTTATGTTTATGCTTTTCATGCAAGAATGAAAGTACTTCAAAGACAATCGCAGAGGTAGAAAACCCAATTGAAAGCACTATAGAAAAACCAGAATTTGCCATTATTATCCACGGTGGTGCTGGTACTATTCTCAAAAAGAATATGACTCCTGAAAAAGAAGCAGCCTATAAGGCCAAGCTAGAAGAAGCTATTAGAGTGGGTTATGAGATTTTGAAAAATGGTGGGAGCAGTCTTGATGCTGTAGAAAAGACGATTAATGTTATGGAAGATTCTCCACTTTTTAATGCAGGAAAAGGTGCTGTATTTACTAATGCGGAGACTAATGAACTCGACGCCTCAATTATGGATGGTAAAACGTTAAATGCTGGTGCTTCTGCAGGAACAACCAATATTAGAAATCCGATTAACTTAGCAAGAGCTGTGATGGAAAAATCAAAACATGTGATGCTCTCTGGCAAAGGTGCTGAAACCTTCGCTGAAGAACAGGGATTAACCACAGTCGACCCATCTTATTTTCATACAGATAGACGTTTAGAATCCCTTAAACGCGTTAAGGATCGTGAAGCTAAAGCTTTGATAAACTCAGCTGCCAAATCAGGAAAAGTGGATACTGAATCTGCTTATTTAGACTTTTACGATGCAGACATTAAGAACGCTAAATTCGGCACTGTAGGTTGCGCTGCCTTGGACAAAAATGGAAATTTAGCTGCAGGTACTTCCACAGGAGGCATGACCAACAAACGTTACGGTAGAGTTGGTGACGCACCAATTATTGGGTCTGGCACTTATGCCAACAATGCGACCTGTGCCGTGTCTAGTACAGGTTGGGGAGAATACTTTATCAGAGCACAAGTGGCTCACGATATTTCTGCGCTTATGGATTATAAAGGGTTAAGCCTTAAAGAAGCTGCTAAAATTGTTTTGGGTAAAGTTGCTGATTTAGGAGGAGATGGCGGCATTGTCGCTATGGACAAAAATGGCAATATGGTGGCTGAGTTTAATACAGCTGGTATGTACAGAGCCACAATGAACGATAAAGGAGAATTGACGATAGGTATTTATGAAAATAAAGATTAAAAGTCACTTCGAGTAAAATTGTAAAGCAATTTTGTATCGAGAACTCTTTTAAGTCATGACTTAAAAGAGTTCTCGATACGATTTCAATAAATTGAAATCACTCGAAGTGACATTCTGTAACATTTCATTATCTTCATACACATATATTTAGCCAGCCATCTACTACTTAACGTCCCTACTTTTTAAAAACCAACCATCATGGGGCTATTTTGGGACCTTATCCAACAAAGTGAAATTGAAAAACAAAAAGGAAAAGCTGAATCTTTAGAACAACGCGTTGCTGATTTAGAACAAGAGCTAGAAACTACCAAAGACTTACTTTTAAGAACACTGCGTATACTTGAGGAACGCTCTGGACAGGATATTAATAATGATGGCGTGATAGGATAGTCATGATTAAATTTTTCAGACATATCCGTAGATCTTTATTAGCACAAAACAAAATGGGGAAATACTTTAAATATGCCATTGGCGAAATTATTCTTGTAGTTATTGGGATACTTATTGCGTTACAAATCAATAATTGGAATGAACACCGAAATCAGCAAAATATTCTGAATAATATTTACGCTACGATTAAAGTAGACTTAGAAGAGGATATAAGAAGTATTAACAAAGTGATTACTACAAATGAAGACTTAGAAAAAATCTATTGGGGAATTATAAATAAAAAGATAGAAAAGGAAGATTTTAAAAATTGTGAGGATTGCTGGCAAATCAATATGAGCTATTCAGATTTTAAATTACATAGAAATGGAATTGACCTGTTATTAGATTACAACAAAAATCATGATACTTCTAAAGACTCCTTAGCTATTAAACTAAAAAACCTATATAATGATTTAGGACATAATATAGAGGTGAGTATTGCAGAGCTTAAGGAAGAAATAGGCAATTACAACACAAGTATAATAAATAATGCGCCGTGGTTTACTGATGTTGTTAATGGTAAATATTCCGAAGAATTTGTGGAATATGCTTTTACTAATGTAAGATATAGAAATACAGCAACAATAGTTCATTTTTTTACTTACGAAAAATACCTCCCAAGCCTAAAATCTTATAAAGAAAAAAGTCTAGAACTTATTGATGCAATTAACGATTATCTAGAAACAAAGTGATTAATTTCATTTAACAAATACTAACCTCTAACCTTATCAAAAAAAATGAAAAAAGTAAGACTTCTTGTCATTTGTGCATTTCTTCTGCCGATAACCGCCTATGCTCAAAAACGTAAAAAGACATCCAGTGAACCTGAAATTAAACTTGCAGATTCCATGTTTCATGGCTTAAAATGGCGTAATATTGGGCCATTTAGGGGTGGACGAAGTGTCGCCTCGTCTGGTGTTATTGGGCAACCACATACCTATTACATGGGTTCTACTGGTGGTGGAGTATTTAAAACTACGGATGCAGGCATCACTTGGAAAAATATTTCTGACGGTTTCTTTAAAACAGGCTCTGTTGGTGCTATTGCTGTATCCGAAAGCGATACCAATATTGTGGTTGTGGGTATGGGAGAACACGCCGCTCGTGGAGTTATGACCTCAATGGGCGATGGTGCGTATAAGTCTATGGATGCCGGAAAAACCTGGAAGCATATTGGTTTGGAGAATGCACATCATATTTCGGATGTGATTATACATCCCACAAATCCTGATGTCATCTATGTTAGTGCCCAAGGTGCACAATATGCCCCAACCAACGAAAGAGGTATTTACAAAACCATTGATGGAGGCCAAACTTGGGAACAAGTGCTATTTGTCAATACTACCACCGGTGCGTCCTCTTTATCTATGGACATGACCAATCCAAGGATTTTATATGCTGCTATGTGGCAACATCGTCGCTATCCATGGCTTATAGAATCTGGCGGTGAACATTCTGGATTGTATAAGTCTGTCGATGGCGGTGAGACTTGGAATCAACTTGAAAAAGGTCTTCCAGAAGCCTTTGGTAAAGCTGGAATTTCAGTTTCCAGGGCAAATGCAGAACGCGTGTTTGCAGTCATAGAAGCCGAAGGTAAAAAAGGAGGTGTGTATCGCTCTGATGATGCTGGTAAAACTTGGAAGCAGGTTAATGGTAATCGGGTTAATATTGCACGATCATGGTATTATATGGAAGTTTTTGCCGATCCACAAAATGAAAATGTGGTCTACGTATTAAATGCTCCAGTTATGAAATCTATTGATGGCGGTCGAAGTTTTTTCAATGTTCCTGTACCCCATGGAGACAACCATCATTTATGGATAAACCCATACGATAATTCTAACCTCATCAACTCTAATGATGGAGGCGCTAATATCTCTTTCAACGGCGGAAAAAGTTGGAGCACACAACAAAATCAATCAACATCGCAATTTTATCGTGTGATTACGGATAATTTGGTGCCCTACAATGTTTACGGAGGACAGCAAGACAACTCTGCAATTGCCATTGCCAGTCGCACCAATGATGGAGGCATTGATTGGAAGGATTGGTATTCGGTAGCAGGGGGAGAAAGTGCATTCTTAGCATTCGATCCAGATAATCCTGCAACGGTTTATGGTGGTACTTATCAAGGCAATATTAGTAAATGGACCAAATCGTCTAGAGCACAAAAATCCATTAAACAATATCCAGAATTAGGATTAAGCATTGCTCCAAAAGATTCTAAGTATCGCTATAATTGGAATGCCCCAATTATTTCTTCACCACATAATAGATCCACGATTTATCATGCAGGTAATGTGGTTTTTAAAACTACAGATGGAGGCACGAGCTGGACCATTGTAAGTCCAGATTTAACCAAGAATGAAAAAGACAAACATGGTCCTGGTGGTGGGCCTTACACCAATGAAGCTGCTGGTGGTGAGAATTACAATACCATTACAGCTCTAGTAGAGTCCCAACATGAAGAAGGTGTTCTTTATGCTGGTACGGATGATGGTTTATTGCACATAACTAAAGATGGTGGTAACACTTGGAATAATATAACACCAAAGGGCATTACCGATGGTATTATTAACAGCATAGATATCTCAGAACATAATCCTACAACTGCCTATATTGTGGTGATGCGGTACAAATCTTTAGACCTCAACTCTTATATTTTTAAAACCACTGATTATGGAAAATCGTGGACTAAAATCGTCAATGGTTTGGATGACCCTAATGGATTCACTAGAGTGGTGAGAGCAGATAAAAAACGTAAAGGATTATTGTATGCTGGTACAGAAACCGGACTGTTTGTATCTAATGACGACGGAGCCAATTGGCAACGCCTAAACTTAGGTTTACCAGTAGTCGCCATTAACGATTTAATCATTCAAGATAATGATTTGGTAGCTGCAACATCTGGTCGTGGATTTTGGGTCTTAGATGATGTAGGTGCATTGCAACAAATGGAGGTCAATGAAGGCGATTTGGCCCTATACAACCCAAAACCAAGCTATCGCATTTTTGGTGGTGTATCAAAGGCTATCGGTCAAGGTCAAAACCCTAAGTCTGGTATTACGTTTGATTATTACTTACCTAAGGATTCAGATACCTTAGACTTAAAACTTGAGATTTTAGAGGGTTCTAAAATCATTAGAACTTACACCAATAAGGCACCTAAAGATTTTAAATCTTGGCCTGGCGGACCCTCGAAACCTCAAGTGCTACCATCAAAAAAAGGTTATAATCGGTTTACTTGGGACTTTAATAGAGCGGCTTTGCCAGCCATAAATAAGGTCTTTGTTTTTGGCGGACTTTCAGGGTCTAGTGTTGCGCCAGGAAATTATACGTTGAGGTTAACGTTGGAAGGGGAAAGTGTTGAGACCACAGCCACCATTCTTCCAAATCCAGCTATTAATTCCAATCCTCAAGATTTTATAGAACAGCAAGACATGTTGGTTTCTATTGAGAATACCATAAGAGATATGCATAAATCGGTCAACCAAATGCGATCGGCGAAAACGCAACTTAAGGGTTACGCCAAACTGCTAAAAGATAACGAGACCGCTAAACCTTTAATTGAGAAGGGTGAGGCCTTGATAAAACGCATTAATAATTGGGAAGAACATTTAATACAAGAAAAGCAAAAGACCTTTCAGGATGTGATTAATTTTAACAACAAACTCAATGCACAACTTATTAATCTAAAAGGATACATAGACCAAGCCAACCCAAAAGTGACTCAAGGCGCTAAAGAAAGACTTAAGGACTTATTGAACGATTGGCAAGTGTATAAAACGGAACGCGATGCTATTATTAATACTGAGATGGGTGCTTACAACAGTACGTATAAGTCTTTAAACTTACCTGCACTTATTCTAAGTAAGAATAACTAATGATTAAATTCTTCCGTCATATTCGTCGTTCACTAATTAACCAAAACGATATGGGTAAATACTTTAAATATGCTGTTGGCGAAATTCTTCTTGTGGTTATAGGGATTTTGATTGCATTACAGATTAATAACTGGAATCAACATCAAAAGGATTTAAAAACCGAATCTCAGATTCTTAATAGTTTACATCAAGAGTTTAAGACAAACTCTAATCTTCTAAAGGGTATCATTGAAGTCAATACAGACGTAACCAATACCTGCACAATATTAATGGACGTTTCATTACATGCCAATAAAAACAAAATAAATTTAGACAGTTTGCTCTATAACGCTCTTGAAGGAAAACCATTTATATCATCTAATAACACGTACACCGAAATTATAAATACTGGAGAGATAGAACTCATCCAGAATGAGAATGTAAAAAGTTTACTTTTCGAATATAACCGAATGATCAACAGCAACAAATCAACATACAGTTTGTTTGAAAAATGGTTGGAAGAGCATATTCTACCCTACTTAGCTCAACACATTTCTTTAAGAAATATTGATAAATACGGCGCTATGGCATGGAAGAAATCTTCAAGATTTGATCATGACCTATCAGTCATTTTAAATGACAGAACATTTGAAAATCTAATTGATAATAACATTTATCACTTAAATCGGTTAAATGAAGAGTATAACAATCTACTCAGAATTTCTGAAGAACTTATAAAAGTAACCGAAGCAAATGATTAAATTCTTCCGTCATATCAGAAAATCATTGATAGAACAAAACAAAATGGGAAAATACTTTAAATACGCTATCGGTGAAATCCTTCTTGTAGTGATTGGCATACTGATTGCACTTCAGATTAACAACTGGAATGAGGATAAAAAGGCCCATAAAATAGAAGTCACTTACTTAGAATCCTTAAGAACTGAATTCACGGCAAATTTAAATGCACTGAATACATCAATTTCAAAATGCAATAGACTAGTAAATCAATTAGATGAAATCCTTACCTTCTTTGAACCCAAAAAATTAGATACACTAAAATCTGAGTATATTGCAAAATCCTTAGGAAACACTTTACAATACAATGTGAGTTTTAACCCAATAAGGGCCGTACAAACCGAGCTCATTAGCTCAGGAAACCTAAAACAAATTAGTAATACTGAGCTTAGACAGAGAATTGCGGACTTTGAAACTTATTTAGATATTATCTCAAAACAAGAAAACAACGCTAAAACTATAAACAGCGATATCGGCTCGCAAATTTCTAGACGCGTTAGTTTTAGGCCACTCTTTGAGGCTATTGGTTATAACATCTCGGGAAATTCAGAATTCTCTAATTCTAATGTGAAATTACTATTTAAATCATTTGAGTTAGAAAATAATTTCATTTTATATCAGGCCATTAGCAAAACCACATCTTCAGTTTATTACTCGGGTTTAAAAGAAGATATTAATGCCATTCTTAATATTATAGAAGAAGAGCTCAGCCCAAACGCTCACCGATGATTAAATTCTTCCATCCATTGGAGTGTTTTGTGTTATGCTGAACAGCCTGCACTGAGCTTGGTCGAAGTATTGAAACACAAACAAGATATATTAGGAATTTATTTGGCGCATAATTCTTAAAACTTCTCGATAAAATTTCAATAATTTGAAAGCACTCGAAGCGACATTTTTTAACTTTAAGAACAATTTAACAACAACCAAAAATCTAAACGTTTAAAAAGTGGCGTACTTATTTAACAAGAAAGCACCTACCCTTCTTTTTTACTGAAGTTTTATTTTAATACCATCATCAACTATGCAAATCAAAAAGCACATTACCTTCCTAGCTCTAATCGTAATCGCTACATCATGTAAAAAAAAGCCAGTAGAAACTGATAATATTTTTAAGTATAGGGATTATATAAGCTATACAACTTCAGGTCGCGTGTCGGTAATGCAGCCCATTAAAATTAATTTAGCTAAAGCCGTTGAAGGATGGGAAGCTGAACAAGAGTTGAAAACCAAATTGGTAAAAATGCATCCTTATGTACAAGGGACTCTAAAAACACTAAATAAACATACGCTATTATTCACACCAGACGAACCTTTAGAACCAGACACAGAATATACAGTAACTGTAAAGCTAAATGATATTTATAAAGACATTCCAAATGAGTTTGAGTATTATACCTTTCAGTTCAAAACCATAAGACCAAGCTTTAATATTCTTACCAATAACTTGCAATCCTATAGTAAAGAATGGCAATATGTCTTAGGCGCTTTAAGATCAGCTGATGTCATAAAATTAGAAGATGCCAAGCAATTGGTTTCAGCTTCACAAAATAAAAAAGACCTAAATATGGTATGGTTAGAAGTATCTGAGCCTTCAAAATATTTTGAATTTAGAATTGACAGTATTGAACGCCAAATGGAGGATAGTAAGGTCAACATCTCTTGGAATGGTAAAGCCATAAAAGCCGAAAATAAAGGAGAGAACTCCATTACTATTCCTGGCAAGAACAACTTTACGATTGTAGAGACTAACGTTATTCAAAATCCGGAGCAATACTTATCCATTAACTTTTCCGACCCACTGAAGAAGCAACAGAATTTTGCAGGACTAGTCACCATTCAAAATGTAAAAAACCCTAAATACATTGTTGATGGCAATGTTTTAAAAGTCTATCCCGATAACAAATTAGTAGGAGATATCAGAGTTGACGTTTTTACAGGGATTAAGAGCACAGATGGTTTTAAGCTCAAAAATCCATTTACGCAAACCTTAACCTTCGAAGAACTAAAACCACAGATTCGTTTAATAATTAATGGTTCAATCTTACCTAATTCGCAGGACCTAAAATTCAATTTTGAAGCTGTTAACCTCGGTAAAGTTGACGTAAGAATCATCAAAATATTTGAAGATAACGTGTTGCAGTTTTTGCAAGAGAACAATATGAATAGCAACTATGAAAACAGCATCAAACGTGTAGGAAGACGAATCGCTAAAGAGACCATTACACTTATTGATGATGAAAAACAGAATACTGGTAAATGGAAAGCCTATAGTCTTGATCTTTCAAAATATTTGAATGTAGACCCTGGGTCTATTTATAGAGTTGAATTAAGCTTTAAACGTGAGTATTCTTTATACGATTGTGCATCAAATGTGGAAACTACAGCTATTGAAGAGGATGATTACTATGACGATTATTATTACGATGATTACTACGAAGACGATTTTTACGCATCGGATGATATTAGCGAAGAAGAGCAAGATCTTAAAGAAGAACGTTACTGGGATAATCTGAGTTATAGCTATAAAAACACAAACTACCGTTGGAGAGATAGAGACAAACCATGTACAGATTCTTACTATAATTATGGCAATAGAACTGTTGCTGCTAATCTCATAGGCTCCAATCTAGGTGTCATTGCAAAACAAGGCAACGACAATACCTATTTCCTTGCAGTTACTAATATTCTTTCCACAAACCCTGAAAGTGCAGCCAGAGTTACTTTGTACAATTACCAACAACAAGAACTGGCAAGTGGATCAACAAATACAGAGGGTATTATAGAAATTGATTCAAAAAAGCGAGCAGCTTTCGCCATCGTTTCAAAAGGTAAAAATATTAGCTATATCAAATTGTTTGACGGCAACTCTTTATCGCTCAGTAAATTCGACGTGTCTGGGAACAGATTACAACGCGGCTTAAAAGGCTATATCTATGGTGAACGTGGCGTTTGGAGACCTGGAGACAGTTTATTCTTAACCTTTGTTCTTAATGATAAGGCCAATAAACTACCTAAACGCCATCCCGTGAAATTGGAAATTACAGATCCCGTTGGTAAACTCGTCTACAGAAAAGTATCCATAGACAACATTAATAATTTCTTTGATTTTAAGGTGCCTACTTCATCAGATTATAAAACCGGCAACTATAATGCAAAGGTCTCAGTTGGTGGAGCTAATTTTTCCAAAAATCTAAAAATCGAAACCGTAAAGCCCAATCGTTTAAAGATTAAAATTGATTTTAAAGATAAAGTGCTTACCAACAATAAACCGCTACAAGGAAATTTAAATGTAGCTTGGTTACATGGTGCACCTGCTAAAAATCTAAAAGCTGAAATCAAAGCAAAATTCACCAATAAAACAACAAGCTTTGAAGGTTATAACAACTATATCTTTAACGACCCAACAAAACGATTTAATACTGAAGAAACTAATGTCTTTGAAGGTAATTTAGATGCCGAAGGCAATGCTAAGGTTAATTCAGAATTAAATATTGGTAAAAATGCACCAGGTATGTTGAATGCGCAATTCTTAGTAAGAGCTTTTGAAAATGGCGGTGATTTTTCACTTGATGCCTTCACAATACCATACGCGCCTTATGAGAGTTTTATCGGTCTAAGATCACCTAATGGGAGTCGTTACGGTTCTTATTTCACCGATGAGAATCACACTTTTGATATCGCCACAGTGAGTGCAGAAGGTAAACCTGTTCAACGTCAAAACTTAGAAGTCAAAATCTATAAAATTGAATGGCGATGGTGGTGGAATTCATCGTACGATAATCTCTCAAGTTACGTGTCTAGCAACTATCACAGACCTGTACAACAGTATGTAATCAATACAGATGCTAGAGGAAAAGCTAGCTTTAAAGTAAATATCCCAGAAAACGATCGTGGTCGTTACTTAATTAGAATCGTAGATCCAGTTAGTGGACACGCCACAGGTCGTACAGCATATTTCTATAAAAATTGGTGGTCTAATGCAACATCAGGAGATAAAGATGCTGCCAAGATGTTGGTGTTTTCAACAGATAAAGACAATTATAATGTTGGAGAAATAGCAAAATTAACGTTTCCTTCAGGGTCAGAAGGCAGGGCATTAGTGAGTATAGAAAACGGAACCGAGGTACTACAACATCAATGGATAAAAACAAAACCAGGTGAAACGACTGTGGATATTCCTGTGACTTCAGAAATGGCACCAAATGTCTTTATCAATATTTCACTCTTACAACCACATGCCATAACATCAAATGATTTACCGATTCGTCTTTATGGGGTTATTCCAATGATGGTTGAAAATCCTAAAACAAAGCTAGAACCACAGATTAACATGCCCGATGTCATTCGGCCCGAGCAATCTTACGAAATAAAAGTATCCGAAAAGAACAATAAACCAATGACCTATACCATTGCTGTCGTTGAGGAAGGTTTGTTGGACTTAACACGCTTTAAAACACCAAATGCTTGGAACAGTTTTTATGCGCGTGAAGCTTTAGGCGTAAAAACTTGGGATATTTTTGATGATGTCATTGGTGCCTATTCTGGTAGCATTGATCAAGTATTTGCCATAGGTGGTGATGGAGCGGCAGTTAAAGGCAAAAACAAAAAAGCCAATCGTTTTAAACCTGTGGTAACGTATTTAGGCCCATTCTTATTAAAAGAAGGGCAGACCAAAACACACCAACTAAAAATGCCAAATTATGTTGGTGCAGTAAGAACTATGGTCGTCGCAGGTAATAATAGCAAAGAGGCTTATGGTAGTACCGAAAAATCTGTACGAGTCAAAAAACCATTAATGGTATTGGCGACATTACCAAGAAAGCTAAGTCCAGGCGAAAAAGTAACGCTACCTGTAACGGTTTTTGCTATGGAAAATAAAGTAAAAAACGTCGATCTTTCATTGAATCTAAGTGATGGTATTACAGTAAAAGGCAACAAAACACAATCCCTCCAATTTAATAAACCAGATGAGAAAATGGTGTACTTTGAATTAGATGTTACCAAAGCAAAAGGAATTAATACCATTGAAGTGGTGGCAACAGGGCATGGTGAAAGATCAACTTATAAAGTAGAAATCGATGTTGAGAATCCAAACCCAATGACCTCAAGAGTTATTGATAATGAAATACAAGCTAATGCTAATACAACGATTGACTTTACAACATTTGGAGTACCAGGGACAAATTCAGCGTTGGTAGAATTTTCAACATTGCCACCGATGGATTTTTCAAGGCGCATGGCTTACTTAATTCGCTATCCTCATGGTTGTGTAGAGCAAACCACATCAAGTGTATTTCCGCAATTATACTTAGCTGATATCTTTGATTTAACGGAGAAAAAGAAAAAAGAAGTGCAGCGTAATATTGAAAATGGGATTAGACGTTTAGGCAATTTTCAGAATCCAGATGGAGGTTTGGGCTATTGGATGGGTGAAAATACAGCAACCGATTGGGGCACAAGTTATGTTGGCCATTTTATGATTGAAGCCGAGAAAAAAGGATTTGTTTTGCCACTAACCTTTAAGAGCAATTGGATTGCTTACCAAAGGCAAGCTGCGCGTGATTGGAGACCTAGTTACAGAATTTACAATAGTGATTTAGCCCAAGCTTACCGATTATATACGTTAGCTTTAGCCGGAAGTCCTGATTTAGCAAGTATGAATAGACTGCGAGAGTTTAGCGAAATCTCCAATGATGCTAAGTGGAGATTAGCAGCAGCCTATGCTTTAGCAGGTCAAAAAGAAGCCAGTGATGCCATTTCCAAAACAGCAAATATTGATTTCCAACCACTAAAACCAGATAGTTATACCTATGGATCATTACATAGAAATAGAGCTATGGCACTTGAAACCATGTTGCTTACTAATGATTCTAATAAAGTAAACATAGCGAAATCCATCGCCAAATCTCTATCAGGTAACCAATGGATGAGTACGCAAACCACAGCGTACAGTTTACTAGTAATCGGTAAATTTATTACTCAAAATGGTGGAAAAGATTTGAAACTAACCTATACCATTAATGGGGAAAAGGAAACAATCGATACCAAAAATGGTATGGCACAACGTCGTATTCCAATTAAGGATGGGTTAAATCAATTAACTGTAAAAAATGAAAAAGGTAATATCGCTTATGTTCGCATTCTAAATTCGGGTAAACTAAAACTAGGTAAAGAACTGGCAGTACAACGTGGCTTCTCAATTTCTACAGTTTATAAAGATTTGCGAGGCAATAAAATTGATATTTCCAACTTACAGCAAGGGCAAGATTTTGTCGCAACAGTAAGTATTTCGAACCTAACAAGTGATTCTGTCAATGATGTGGCATTAACACAAATTTTCCCATCAGGTTGGGAAATTGTAAATACACGTTTTACTGATTTTGGGGATACCACGGTAAGTAAAGCAAGACATACAGATATTAGAGATGATCGTGTTAATTTCTATTTTAATATGAATAGAAAAGGAAATTACAGTACCAAAACCTTTACTGTGATGCTCAATGCGTCCTATTTAGGTACCTATTACCTTCCAGGAGCACAAGCCGAAGCCATGTACAACAATGATGACTATTTGGTAAGAAATAAAGGACAATGGGTCACAGTCAAAAAATGACCTAAAATGTCATTTCGAACGAATGTGAGAAATCTCATAACGATATTACTTAACGATTATTTGAGATTCTTCAACTCCGAATACGTTTGGAATCATATGAACAACAGACTGAATCTAGAAAAACAAACCGCTAAAATGTTTAACTCAAAACAAGTATTATGAACTATTTAAAAATTATTTTAGCGATTGGATTACTATTCAATTTAGCAGTTGTAACTGCCCAACAGGACGAAGCTTATGTAGCTGCTGAAAGTGGTCTCTCCCTTAGAGAGCAACCAGATATCAGTGCAAAAATGTTAAGTAAATTAGCTTATGGAGAAGCTATAGGGATTTTAGAAAAAACGGATAAAAAACTAGTCATTCTCGATGCTGGTAAAAAAATCAGTGGTGAGTGGGTAAAGGTAGAAACCCGAACCCATATTGGTTATGTGTTCGATGGGTATTTGTCACCAAATAAAATTGCCAGAACTATAAGAATGAATTTGAACAATCTGAAGGTTGAGATAAAAAATGTAGCGACAAGTGATTACAAAAGAACCCATGATTTAAAATATGAAGATAAAGCCACAATAAATGTAGATGCTAGTGATACACCTGAAGGGAAACAAATCATTTTAGTTGATAACGATTATAAGCAGGTAAGCTTATTTCAACGTTATGAAAACAGTTTTTCCTTTATGAGTGCCGATACACAATGCAGCACCAACGAATGGACACAATTTGATACTGAATGGAAACCACTTAAGCAATTAAAATCTAATACATTTCAAACATTAATCTATACCGAAAAGGATTGGTTAGACTTTATAGAATCAGCAACTAAAAATCTAAAAGACGATGTAGTAGATAAATGCGGAGAAGATTGGTTGGCTTATGTAAAGACTATTGAAAATATTAAAGATTTCCCTGTAAGCGTTACTACTAACCGTGTATATATTAAATTTATATTGACTGATTTTGAAGACAACATTACAGAAAAAATAATTGAATTTGAAATGCCTTAGAGTTGATTCGTTTATGCGATTAAACAAGTTATTCATCTTTCTAGTTTTTAGTTTCATAATCAGTTGTAAAAACCATTATAATGAAACAATTGAATGGGCAGATAATCTTCAGAACGGACTAAGTATTGAATCTGTTATGAAAGTACAACCTCATTTCATAAAAATTGATTGGAAAAACCCAAGACATATTGAAAATGAAAAATGGTATTTGATTACTGAAATTAAAGGAAATGATGATTCTTTGAGAATGTCTCATTATTTAGTATTCAAAGACGATAAGTATCAATATAGAGAGTCAAAAAAATAAGAATGAAAACTTTTAAACCATACTTTGCTGTAATATTTACATCAACTCATACCGAAAACATCGAAGGTTATTCTGAAATGGCAACTAAAATGGAAGACCTTGCTAAAGAACAAAACGGGTTTTTAGGAATTGATAGTGCCAGAAATGATATAGGTATTACAGTAAGCTATTGGGAAAGTTTAGAAGACATTAAAAATTGGAAAGCAAATACTGAGCATTTAATGGCGCAACAAAAAGGCCGAAAACAATGGTACAATTGGTATAATGTTCGTATTTGTAAAGTAGAGCGTGAATACGAATTTAAGTCTTGATTATCGTTTCAAGGTAAAATGTGCCCTAAGTTCCCTTCGCTGTCCCGTTGCGGGCTCGTCGTACTCCACCACGAACCAGTAGCCCCCCGTCGGCATCCTGCTGCCGTTGTAGGTGCCGTCCCAACCGGGGCCCAAAGGGCTGATCTGCTTCAGAAGCTTCCCGTAGCGGTCAAATATATAAATTTCCGCGCTCTCGCCGATGCCCGCGATGTTCCACGTCTCGTTCCTGCCGTCGCCGTTCGGCGTAAAGTACCGCGGGTAGTCCAGTACGAAAACGTCCACCACGGCCTCCCCGCAGCCGTTGATGTCACGGGCCCTCACCTCATGGGGCCCCGCCGATACGCCGGTGAACGTCCCGCCGGCCTGCCACGGGCCGCCGTCAAGACTGTACTCGTAGCTCTCAGGGGCACCCGGGCCCGCCTCCGCTACTATAACGTGGTTTTCTGCAAAAGCTTGTGTGCCCACAACCGCCGTCAACAACGGCGGCGCGCTCTCCACAACCTCAGTTGTAGCCGTATTGGTACAATTCGTTTGGGTCGAGGTTGTCATGTCCGTTACCGTGACGCTGTAGGTACCGCCCTGCGCGGGCACCAGAGACGGTCCCGTCTCCCCAGCCAAGGGCGTCCCGTCGAAGCTCCACTCAAAGACGTAATCCGTTTCCGATAGCCCCGTGTCCAGTACCAATGGCGCAAGTACCTCCGTGCCGTTAGTGTTGACGCACAAGATGTAGCTCTCCTCAAGGGCAAAGTTGGGCAACGGGTTCACCCGCAGGGTCAACGGCGCAACAGCAAAACAGACCGAACCGTCCCGAAGGTTGTCGAACGTCCCGTCGTTATCCAAATCCACCGCATCGCCCGATCCGTCACCGTCAACGTCAACGAACTCGAAAAGCCCGTCTGCATTCGCGTCTATCCCGTCAGACAGACCGTCACCGTCGACGTCTATAAGGTCGAAAACGCCATCACCGTCCGTATCGTAGGTATCCACCGTACCGTCAGCATCGAGGTCAAGGCCCGTTGTCAAGGCCCCAAGGTCCAGGGCTATCGGTATTACCGTTAGCGTATCGTTGTCCACGCGTGCATAAACGACCTGCGGGTTGACGACGTTCTCGTAAAGGTCGGGCAACGGGTTGACATTAAGGTTGGCATCTTCTTCCGTAGCGTAGTAGCTAACAATATAATTACCTGCATCCTGGCCGTCCAGGACGTCGGCATCCCTTGTGGAAAGGTCGAACTGTACGCTGTCGTTACTCGGGTCGCCGTCCGTCTCCATATTATCATCACATTCCTCATAAACTATAGCTTCCATATCCGGGTTGGCCTGTGCCGCTTCATCCACCTGAAGGTTAAAGCGCTGCGTGCTGATGGAACAGCCCGTAACGCTGTCGGTTATCGTTACGAAGATCTGTTGCGGGTTGCTCGTATTGGTATAGGGGCTAACCAGGGCGTTCATGCCCGATTCCGCATCGGCCAGGTCAACATGGTACGTCACTATGAACTGGCCGGGATCCTGCCCATTGAGCACCTCCGCGTCCTTGGTACTTAAATCAAAGCTGTCGAAACCGTCGGTATTGAGCTCGCAAAGGATAAAGTCCGTTACCGCCACTACCCCAGGCAACGGGTTAACACGTATGGTAAAGTCCACCACCGTGTAACAGCCCGTGATATCGTTGGTCACCCTGACATAGATCTCCTGTGCCGGGGTCTCTATATTGGTATACTGCATCGGGTCGCCTATCGCATCCGTTCCCGAGTCGGCATCTTCCGCTGTCTCGTGGTAGGTCGCCGTTACCCCCGACTCACCGTTGAGAAGGAGCGCCTCGTTCTCCGTCAGGTCGAACACCTCAAGGCCATCGCCCGTATTGATATCGTCGCATAGCTCCAAATCCGGCAACTGGTCGCTCGGCGTAGGGGTCGGATTGGGCAGCACCCTTATGGTCAACGTCGTAAAGTCCACACAGCCCGTATCGGTATCCGTCACCACAACGTATAACGTCTGAGGATTGGCAGGAAGGCCGTCTACCGACGTATTGACATACTGCGTCGGGTCCGCTATCGCACCCGTCTGTGACTGCGCGCCGGCATCGGTCTCATAATACGCCACAGACCAGCTCGCGTTGCCACCCGTAATCTCCTGATCCTTGACCGTAAGGTCGAATGCGGTCATCTCGTCCCCTGGCGATTCCCCTAGGTCGTCACATAGCTCCAAAGGGGCCGGCTGTAACGCTGTCGGCGGAAGCTCTACCTGAAGCTCGAACTCGCCAGTATCGTAACATTCCGTTGTCGGGTCATACAGACGTACATAGATCGTCTGCGGGTTGGAGATATTGGTGTAGTTGCCTACGTTGATGATGGGATCGTCACCTGATTCCGCATCTGCCGCACTAACGTGATGGGTCAGGATTACGTCCGCCGGATTCTGGGAGCCCAGTATATCCCCATCGCGTACCGTAAGGTCGAACTGCGTAAACCCGTCAGGGCCATCGTCGCAGACGATAATAGGGTCTAGAGCCGTTGGCACCTCAGGCGAGGGCACCACGATAAGCTCCAGGGTATTCAGGGTCAGTCTATAACATCCCGTAAGGGTGCTCTGGGAACGTACATAGATCATTTGGCTTCCGGGCACGATATTGGTATATGGGCTCGATAGGGCGTTGTCACCCATCTCGGCGTCCTCCAGGGTCTCGTGGTAGGTGATCACTACATCCGATTCCCCATTGGTGATATCCACCGTACGGACCGTCATATCGAATTCCGCGAAACCATCATTATCGTCGTCACAGATCTCGATGGGTTCCGGATCTTGCTCCGGTGATGGCAGCGGGTTCACCCTCAAGGTGACCGTGATCGTGCTGTAGCAGCCTGTAATATCGTTCTCGCCCCTTATATAAACCGTCTGCGGGTTGCTGGTGTTTACATAAGGGCTCGTTAATGGACCGGTCGCATTGTCTGCATCCATCTGGGTAAGGTAATAGGTCAGGGTAATCCCTGTCTGCCCATTGAGTACCTCACCGTTGGCATCCTCTAACGTAAAGGGCTCCTGCTCGTCACCGGGGTTATCAACATCGCATAGCTCCAAAGGGGAAGGCTGGGCCAGTACCGGCAACGGGTTGACGATAAGCTCCAGACTGGTGACCTTATAACAGCCTTCCACAGTATTGGTGTCCTCCACGCGGACCCAGACCGTCTGCATGCCCATATCGGTATTGGTAAAGGCATTGGGCGTGGCTATGGGGTTCACCGGTGCGTTCGCATCGGCCTCACTAAGGTAATAGCCCACCGTATACTGCATAGGGTCCAGACCGTCCAGGACCTCGGGGGCCTTTGTCGTTAGGTCGAACGTCGCAAACCCGTCCGCCGAGGCATCGTCGCACGCCTCCAAGGGCGTCGGGGACACGATCTGCGGGCTCGGCTCCACTATTAGCTCCAACTCCACTATCGTCGCACAGTCCGTGGCTATGGTCGCGCTCTCCACCCTTGCATACAGGGTCTGCGCGTCCACGACGATGTTGTTGTAGTCCACGCTCGT
>NZ_JANQOM010000021.1 GCF_028289625.1 Winogradskyella sp.
ACTAACGCTCGTTTCATTAAGGATAAAAATAAAGATTTAATACGAAACCAATGGTAAATGACGTTTAGAGCATATGAAGAAAATGGTACTCGTACTAGTGATTATTGCTATAGCTGTATTGGCATTTCAATTAAGGCCCGTTGAAGGGGCTGTAGATAAGGTGGTTGCCATTGTAGAAACACCAAGTCTCATCAATAAAGATAGTTTAACCATAGAGTCTCGGGTCAGTGAGCCTAAAGGGTATAAGCGAGTGTCTTATCCTAAAGGTAGTTTCGAAAACTATTTACGAAATTATGACCTTAAACCTTTTGGAAGTAAGATTATCAATTACGATGGTTCCAAATACTTTTGGCAAAGAGGACACATAGGCATTTTAGAAGTGCCAGTTCCTAAAAATGGTTTGCAGCAATGTGCCGATGCACTGATTAGAATACGAAGCGAATACCTTTGGGATAACGATAGAAAAGATGAGATTGGATTCAATTTTACCTCGGGACACTATTGCTCTTGGAAGTCTTATGCAGAAGGCTATCGCCCAAAAATTAATGGGAGTAAGGTTAACTTTCATAAAACAGCTTCAGAAAATCATTCTAAAGAAAATTTTTATAAGTTTTTGAACCTTATCTATATGTATTCAGGAACTTTATCGCTCTTCAATGAATTAGAATCCGTTAAGGCCAAAGACTTAAAGATTGGCGATATGCTGATTAAAGGTGGCTCACCTGGACATATTGTAATGCTTTGCGACGAGGTTGTGAATGCTAATGGCGAAAAGTTATTTTTATTATTTCAGGGAAATACTCCAGCACAAAGTGTTCATTTGGTAAAGAACCTAGAAGATACTTCAATTTCACCCTGGTATGTATTAGAAGATGATGCTACAATTCCTGTTTCCAATTACACATTTGGAAGCGCAAAATTTGTACGATTTAAGTAAGCTTCTTCTTATCTTTGTGATATGAGTCAGCCGTTATCTCCACAAGAATTACATAATCTAGCCATGAACCACGTGGGGAAAGATTTGGAAGCACGTGGTTTTGAGTTTATAGCTGTAAATAGTAAGTTAAAACGCCACCCACAATTTGTCTGTATTGATAAGAACAATCAATATTTTTTTGTCTTGGTCAGAGCCGTTATGCTTCCTGAAAATCCAAATAATTATGACGTGGTTTGGATGGAAACCTTTAAGAAGCATGCTTACGAAAAGGATGCTAAGGTGTTATATGCAGGTGTGGGTTTAGGAAATCCTAACGGTGAGGATTTACCAATTTACCTGAATGAAGAATATCTCATAGAATATAATGGTATTCAGGTCATAGAAATGAATCTCAATTAATCATGAAGAAATTAATTATAGTTCTTATAGCCATTGTAGTTATAGCTTGCAAGCAAGACAAAACACAAGATAAATTGATAAAGCTATCTGGCCCTGTTTTTGGGACGGGTTTTAACATTCAGTATTCGCATTACGACAATACAACTTATATTGACCAAATAGATAGTCTATTTGCCGTGGTTAATCAATCCTTATCTACTTATATTCCTGATTCTGATATTTCAAGGCTTAATAGAAATGAAGACGTTAATATAGATGAGCATTTTAAACGTGTATTCAATGCATCAAAAGAAGTATATCGATTTACGGAAGGCGTATTTGATCCTACTATTGGCAATGTGGTAAATGCGTGGAATTTTGGTGCTGAAACCAATAAATTCTTAACGGATAGTACAACTATTGATAGTTTGATGCAATTTGTAGGTTTAAACCGTATTGGTTTGGTAGAAGGTAAGATTAAAAAGCCTAAAAGCAGTTATCTAGAATTCAATGCTATCGCTAAAGGCTACGGTGTCGATGTTATTACCGAATTTTTAGAAAGTAATGAAGTTGAAAATTACTTGGTTGAGATTGGCGGTGAGATACGGGTAAAAGGTGATAATATTGAAAAGAAGTCGCCTTGGAAGGTAGGACTCGATGAACCACGTTTTGATGGTCAGCAATCTGTGTTTAGAACTATAGTTCTCAAAAATGAGGCTATGGCAACTTCAGGAACATACCGAAAGTTTAAAATTGATGAAAACGGTAATCGCTATACGCATATTATTAATACAAAAACAGGATACCCAACTAAGACCAATGTTTTGAGTGTGTCTGTTATTGCGCCAGATTGTATGACGGCAGATGCTTACGCCACAGCATTTCAGGCTATGGGAACCGAAAGAGTTACTGAATTTTTGAAGACGCGTCCAGAGTTAAAAGCCTATTTTATTTACGAAAATGAAAATAAGGAATTGAATACTTTGAGTTTAAATAACTTTCCAGAGTAAAGAAAAGTGACCTTACGAAAAGTGTTGTGTCTTATAAGTGCTATTGACCACAATTTATACCCCTTAAGCCGCACTTTTTTCGTTTTTAGTGTGGCTTTTATTTTCTCACTACAGGAATAATCTCACCCTTAGCTAAGCGATAAGTGTCAATATCTTCGTCAGAAAGTTGTGCAGTGTAATTAACTTCTTCGACTTTAAAACCAATAGCACGGAGTTTGTCAAAATAATCCCTGCCGTAGATTCTAACATGATCGTATTGCCCAAATATTTTAGCACGCTCTACCTTATCGGTAATGGAATCATCTTCAAAAGTGATGTCGCGATTTAAATCTTGTGGAATTTGAAAAATGCCCCAACCACTTGGTTTCATAACACGATATAACTCTTGCATGGCCTTGGTGTCATCAGGAATGTGCTCTAGTACATGATTGCAGAGAATAACATCATAACTGTTCTCTTCAAATGGTAGGTGACATATATCTGCCTTAACGTCGGCTATAGGCGATAACAAATCTGTAGTGGTATATTCTAAATTCTTGAGCTTTCTAAATCGTTTAAGAAAACATTGTTCTGGTGCAAAGTGTAGAACTTTTAAATGATCCGAAAAGAAATTTGTTTCGTTTTTTAGGTATAACCAAAACAGCCGATGGCGTTCTAATGATAAGGTAGATGGCGATAATACATTTGGCCGTTGCTTGCCGTAACCGTAAGGTAAAAATGTTCTAAATCCTTTTCCGTCTATGGGATCAGTATATTTTTTTCCTCTCAAAAAAAACTCCAATAATGGTCTTATTAGGTAACTAAGCCTTATCAATAAAGGTCTTGGTAAAAGATTGAGAAAAAATTTAAAGACGGATTTCAAGAACTTTTATTTATAATCTTCTCTAACTGGACTAAAGATATCCAGAATTTTGCAAGCAGTGATAGCTTTGCCACTATGTGGTATATTAGATGGAATTACCAAAACAGATCCTGGTTTATGGACTTTAGTAATCCCATCAATGGTCATTTCAAATTCTCCTTCTAGGATTTGGGAAACTTGCTCATGTATATGATTGTGCATGGGTAACTCTGCACCTACCTCTACTTCCCAAAAAGCTATGGTTAGTGATTCAGTATGTAAAAAACGGGCCTTATAACCTTTTACGATTTCTTTTGGTTCAATATCCAATATGCGTTGATTAACCATCATAACACCAAGGCGTTCTGTCTGAACTCATTTTCTTCATCAGAGGTAATTCCTAAAGCCTCGTGAACATAAGCAAAAGAGGAGAGAATTTCTGGTTGACCATTGACGATTGCAACGTCATGTTCAAAATGTACACTTGGCTTTCCATCTTGGGTAACTATCGTCCAACCATCTTTAAGCTGCTTTACTTTATGCGTTCCCATATTAATCATAGGTTCAATAGCAACGACCATACCTTCGATTAATTTTTTTCCTCGGCCTCGTCTTCCGTAATTTGGCATTTCAGGATCTTCATGCATTTTACGCCCTATACCATGACCAACCAATTCGCGTACAACACCATAGCCTTGAGCTTCGCAATATTGCTGTATGGCATAACCAACATCACCAACACGATTACCGATTCTTAATTCTCGAATGCCTACATAAAGCGATTCTTTAGTGACTTTAATTAGCTTTTTAGTAGCCTCATCAACATTACCAATTTCAAAGGTGTAAGCATGATCACCATAGAATCCATTCATTAAGGCACCACAATCTATAGACACAATATCTCCATCTTCTAATGGTCTTTCGGTTGGTAATCCATGAACTACAGCTTCATTAACACTACAAAGTAATGTGGAGGGGCAATCATATAAACCTTTAAAACCAGGCAAGGCACCATGGTCTCTTATAAATTCCTCTGCAATAGCATCTAGATAATTAGTAGTGACTCCTTCTTTTACTTCACTTGCCAACATACCTAAAGTCCTAGAAACCACAAGTGCACTTTGGCGCATTAATTCAATTTCTTCAGTGGTTTTTACAATAATCATAGCTTTCTCAATTGAGCCACAAATATAGCTAATTATAACGATTAAATAATTTTAGAAAAACATGATAAAAGACAGTTTTTTTATACCTTTTGAGCATTAAGTTTGCCAAAGAAATCAGAGAAAAGATGTTTAAATCAGTAAGTGCCGAAGAGGCAGTAAAAGTCATAAAGTCTAACGACCGTGTATATATTCAAGCTGCAGCCGCAGTGCCACAAAAGTTAATCAATGCCATGACGGCAAGACATGAAGAATTACGAAATGTTGAAGTATGTCATTTGCATATAGAAGGGGATGCTCCTTATGCAAATCCAGAACTAAAAGATAGTTTTCATGTCAACTCTTTTTTTATAGGTAGAAATGTCCGACATACTCTTAAAGCTGGCAACGGTTCGTACACACCTGTTTTTTTAAGTGAATTACCGACACTTTTTCATAAAAATATTATTGATTTAGATGTGGTATTGATTCATGTTTCAGCACCAGATAAACACGGTTACTTGTCTTTAGGGGTTTCTGTTGAAGCTACCTTGGCAGCGATAGATAACGCTACTATTGTTATTGCACAGGTTAACAAAAATATGCCAAGAACCCATGGTGCTGGGATTATTCATTATACAGAAATTGATTATTTTGTAGAGTGTGATGACGACATTCCTACGGTTGGAATGACTGAGCCTTCTGAAATTGAAAGCAAGATAGGAGATTATGTAGCTGGATTAATCGATGATAGAAGTACCTTGCAGATGGGCATTGGTAATATTCCAAATGCTGTTCTATCTAGACTTACAAATCATAAGGATTTAGGACTACATACCGAAATGTTTTCTGATGGTGTTATTGATCTCATTTTAAGTAATGTTATTAATGGTAACTATAAAAAAATTAATAGAGGACGCGCATTAACAACATTTTTAATTGGTTCGAAGCGCTTATATGATTACGTTGATGATAATCCTTTTGTAGAGATGCGTGCTTCTAACTATACTAATAATGCCTCATATATAAAGCAAAACCCAAGAATGGTAGCCATTAATTCTGCTATAGAAGTTGATGTTACTGGACAGATATGTGCAGATTCGATTGGTCCTAATATGTATTCGGGTGTAGGAGGACAGATGGATTTTATTAGAGGTGCATCATTGAGTAAAAAGGGTAAAGCCATAATTGCCTTGCCGTCAGTTACCCGTAAAGGGATAAGCAGAATAGTACCAACTTTGAAACATGGTGCAGGTGTGGTAACTACTAGAGCACATGTGCATTACGTGATTACAGAATATGGCATAGCTAATTTATTTGGAAAGACCATTAAGCAACGTGTTAAGGCATTGGTTGATATAGCACATCCAGACCATAGGGAATCTATCGATAGAGCCTATTT
The DNA here is from genome assembly GCF_028289625.1 of Winogradskyella sp. Taxonomy (GTDB): domain Bacteria; phylum Bacteroidota; class Bacteroidia; order Flavobacteriales; family Flavobacteriaceae; genus Winogradskyella. The sequence continues at coordinate 5,711 of NZ_JANQOM010000021.1, forward strand.
TGATTTGTTGTAAAATTTATTTAAACCAGCCAAAAAGACCACCCTTTTTTTGGTTCTTTATATTTGGTTCTTCTTTGGTTATCATCTGATAGATTTCCCCCCAACCAAGAATACCACCAATATTTCGGTCATCGATAAATAGATCAGCGTGAATTTTACGGCTTCTGCTATAATCAAATTTTTCTTCTGGGAAACTAGCATTTACTGCATAGAACTCAATACCATTTTCTTTGCAAAAATCTACAGCTTCTTGCAATTTGGTGCCGCTTCTATAAGTCCATAATATTAGTCTATGTCCGTCTTGCTGTAAACGCTTTAAGGTTTCAAAAGCAAAAATTCTAGTTTTCCCAATTTTAGGGTAGGCATCCTCTACTATTGTGCCATCAAAATCAACCGCGATTATCAATCTATCCTGAAAATTCATGCTATTAATTCAATTGAAAAGCAAAGGTACAACAATGCGTCATTTAAACAAGACTGTTTTGGGTCATAGCTTCAGGTTGTTCTATGCCAATGAGCCTTAAAACTGTGGGAGCTATATCACCTAGGATACCATCTTTAATTGTTTTTAAATCCTTATCAATGAGTATGATTGGTACTGGATTGGTTGTATGAGCCGTATGAGGTGTACCATCTGGATTGACCATAGTTTCGCAATTACCATGATCTGCAATCAAAATAGTGGTGTAATCATTCTCTAGAGCCACATTCACAACATCTTTTACGCAATCGTCAACAGCTTCGCATGCCTTAATTGCGGCTTCCATAACACCAGTATGGCCTACCATATCTCCATTTGCAAAATTTAGACATACAAAATCAGCATCTCTTTTCTGCAATTCAGGGATTAAAGCATCACGCAATTCGTAGGCACTCATTTCTGGTTTTAAATCATATGTGGCAACTTTAGGTGAATTCCTCAAGATTCTTTTTTCACCTTTAAAAGGTTCTTCTCTACCACCTGAAAAGAAAAAGGTGACGTGAGGATATTTCTCAGTTTCCGCAATTCGTATTTGCTGCCTATTGTGTTTTTCTAATACCTCCCCAAGAGTATGGGTTAAGTTTTCTTTATTAAAGATGACATGAATCCCTTTAAAACTATCATCATAATTGGTCATCGTTACATAATGAAGATTTAGTTTATGCATATTATATTCATGAAAATCTTCTTGAGATAAAGCTTGTGTTAATTGGCGGCCACGATCGGTTCTAAAATTGAAGAAGATGACAACATCTTGGTCATTAATTGTAGCAATGGGTTTTTCCTCCTTGTCGACGATAACTAAAGGTTTGATAAACTCATCCGTAATATCTTCCTCGTAACTTTGCTGGATGGATTTTAATATATTATTAGTTGTAGTTCCTTTGCCTTCAACAATAGCATCATGGGCTAGTTTAACACGTTCCCAACGTTTATCTCTATCCATGGCATAATAGCGTCCTGTTACAGAAGCCAAATGCCCTGTGGTTTTATTTAAATGTTCTTCTAAATCTGAAATGAAACCGTATCCAGACTTTGGGTCAACATCCCTGCCATCTGTAAAGGCATGGACAAAAATATCCTTAAGGCCGAATTCATTAGCAGCATTCAATAGGCCGAATAGGTGATTAATGTGAGAGTGTACACCTCCGTCACTCACTAAACCTAACAAATGTACACTTTTGTTATTGTGCTTGGCATATTGAAAAGCATCTTTTAGGACTTGTTCTTGTTGAAGTGTTTTATGCTTTACCGCCAGATTTATCTTTACTAAATCTTGATATACAATTCTTCCTGCTCCCAGATTCATATGACCAACTTCACTATTTCCCATTTGCCCTTCAGGCAACCCTACATGAAGACCATCCGTTCTTAAACTAGCATTCGGATATTTGGTATATAGCGCATCAATAAATGGTGTTTTAGCATTATCTATTGCGGATACTTTTGGGTCTGGCGATTTTCCCCATCCGTCTAAAATCATTAAGATAACTTTTTTATTCATTTTTTGAAATTTATGAAGTTCAAATATAAGACATACGATACTACCACAAATTCGTATTACGAAAATTTTGAAGGTTATTTAAATTTTAACCTTTGAAATACAGATTGTTACTCAGAAATTGGGTTTTGTGAAAACCTTAACAGATTTGTTTTCAAAACGTTAAATGTATGTTATTTCATTTTTTTTAGTGTAACAAAATAGAACTATTGTCGTCTCTTTGATATAATCAAAAAACAAATCAATTAAATTTAAAAACTTTCATCATGAAAAAAACAGTGGTAGTTCTAGCCTTAGCATTGGGCTTCTCAATCAGTAATTTAAATGCAACAAACGACGTGTTAACTTCTGACAATATTGCAGAAGTATCTGTTGAAAAAGTAGAAGTAAGCCCTTTATGTAAAGCAGTAGCAACAGGTAATGTTGAAGCTGTAAAAACCTTAATTAAGCAAGGGGCTGATGTTAATGCTAAATCTAATGGAATGGGTCCTATTCATTATGCTGCAAAGTATAATAGGGTAGAGCTTATAAAAATATTGATTACAGCAGGTGCTGACGTTCATAAGAACTGTGATTTAGGCTATAGTGCGCTAAACCATGCAGAAAAATCAAATGCCAATGATGCGGCACAGTTTTTGAAACGTTTTAAAAAGAAAACTGTCTAATTAAGACAATTATTTGAGTTAGTTAATTGTAAAAAGCATCCTTTTATTCTAGGATGCTTTTTTATTTCTATATTTTCTGATGGCTTCTTTTATTTTCTCAATACGATTTTCTGGATCAGGATGTGTACTTTGAAATTCAGGAATCCGATTCGGCCCAGCTGCAGCTTTTAGAATCTTCATAACACCAATCATTTCCTCAGGATTGTAGCCTGCATCAATCATAAACTTTACTCCTAATTCATCACTTTCCAATTCATCACCTCTGCCATTTTTTAACAATTGCCCCTGCCCATATTGTTGGGCAACACTTCCCATATCAATTGCAGAGCTTCCCATGGCTATCACTTTCCAGAAATTAGCATTGGTAATCCGCTCATTAGAGTGTTTACCAAGTACGTGGCCAATCTCATGGCCTAAAACTCCTGCTAGCTGATCCTTATTTTCAAGTTTAGAAAACAAGGCGTAGGTAATAAATATTTGCCCTCCAGGTAGTGCAAAGGCATTAATAGTACGTTCGTCAGCTAATAAATGAAATTCATATTTATAAGGTGTGTCTTTGGCAATACTGCTATTCACTAACTTATTACCAATATCGTCGACTAACGCTTGGTAACGGTTGTCTGGATGTAAGCCACCATGTTGTTGCGCCATACCTGGTGCACTTTGCAAACCAATAGCAATTTCTTGTTCAGGCGAAAGCGATATCGCTTGTTTTTTACCAGTATAAGGGTTGATTTCTTCTTGACTGCATTTTCTTATAAAAGCAAATGCAATTACAGCCAGTGCGATAAATATTCTAACTTTAAAATTGCCTCTTCTCATGATGGTGGTCTTATGTATGTTAAATAAATGTACAAAAGTTTGACACAATTATTATTGAAAAGTCATTGGTTTGTTGCCAAAATTTTAAAGCCTTACTTTTATAACAAGAAACCTTAGTAATGAGTTATCAATTCAAAATAATTCCTAATACCAATTTAGATATAGTGATACCCTTAGTTTATGAATTGAATGAGGGTACAATACCAAAAAACGATTTAAAGCTGCGTTTTGATGAGATGGGTCAACAGAATTACGAGTGTGCTGTTATTCTTGATAAGGATAAAGTTATTGGTGTTTCTGGGCTTTGGTTTTGTACAAGACACTATATTGGCAAATCTGTAGAGTTAGATCATGTTTATATAAAACCAGAGTATCGAAATAAAGGATTAGGCAAGCAATTTATGGATTGGATTTTTACCTATGTAAAAGAAAAAGGCTGTCAATCTATGGAGCTTAATACTTATGTACAGAATTATCCTTCACATAAGTTTTATTATAACGAAGGCTATGAAATTTTAGGTTATCACTTTTTAAAAAAGCTCTAGTTTAAGTCTGATAGATCGGAATTAGGTTGTACTTCATATGGTACTTTACCATATTCAAACACTCTAGCATTTAAATCACCTTTCAATGTAAGTTTATTGCCCTTTATTTCAATCCAACTACCTTCTCTTAGACCTACCACAGGAGGAGTATTAAATGCATGGAATTCCTTAATACGTGTTTCTCGGGTTTCACCCATATGAGTGCTATCTGGATTTGGATCTAAATAATGAGGATTGATATTAAAAGGAACTAGTCCGAGGGTTTTAAAACTTGGAGGATACACAATGGGCATATCATTAGTTGTATTCATGGTAAGCCCACAAATATTGCTACCTGCACTAGTGCCTAAATAAGGAGTCCCATTATTAACGGCATCTTTAATGGCGCTTAAAACATCGTTCTTATACAATTGATTAACCAAGACAAATGTGTTTCCACCTCCTGTAAAAATACCTTTGGCATTTTTAATAGCTTCTTCTGGATTTTCAAATTCATGAATTCCTTTTATGGACTTTCCGATCTTTTTAAAGGCTTTGGCTACGTTTTTAGTATAGTCGTCATAAGATATTCCACCAGGTCTTGCATATGGAATAAACAATATTTCATTAACATATTTAAAGTGGACTTTCAACGTACCCAGAAGATACTCTAGTGGTTCTCCACCATGGAGTGTGGAAGTACTCGCCATTATAATCGATTTCATCTTTTAAAGCTTTTCGTAAAATTAAATATTCTGAATTATAACTCAAATATTAAACAATTAACGATTTAACAAACATTTATTAGCTATTTTTTATGAGAAATGAAGAATATCAACGAAATTTATAGGACGATAAAACCAGCATGAGAAACCTAATATTCATAATTTGTAGCTTTTTGACCATTTCTATTTATGGACAAGACATAGAAAGAATTAAAATAAACGGTAGAATTGTCGTGACTTCAGAAGATAAAGAAGGTGTGACAGTTTTTAATACTTCATCAAATAAAGGAACCGTTACAGATAAAAACGGTGATTTTGAAATTCAAGTAGCACTTAACGATATTGTTGAGTTTGGTGCGCTTCAGTTTAAGGATTTTAAAATAACAATTACAGAAGATATTTTAAAGTCCAAAAAACTTACCGTTATTCTTGTGGAGGAGGTTAACAAACTAGATGAGGTGGTGTTGTTGCCATTTGGTTTAACAGGAAATATTAATGCTGATTTAGAGAATGTAAGAACTTACAATGTAAGCTTAGACTATGTTTATTTTGGTTTAGATCACATCGAGGATTTTGAATTTTCCGCAGACTTTAATACAAAAGCCGAAAATGTGGCTTTTAACGAAAACAACCCTCGTGTAGGAAATATGCTGAATGTGGTGAATTTAGCTGGTTTTATAGTGAGTCAAGTAGTTGATGTCAATAAGGATATTCAGACCGATGAAGAGAAAGCCATAGATAAAACACCTTTTAAGGAAGCTTTGGATAAATATAGTATGAATTATATACACACTAATTTTGATATACCCTTAAAGCAAGTAGAAGCCTTTATCGATTATGTCGAAGAACAGGGCATTGATGCTGCATTGTTGAACAAGGATAAAGAATTGGAGTTTTTAGAACGCATCACGCAGTTAAGCAAATCCTTTTTAAAAACCAAGAGTGAAGAGGATTAAGCAAATATGTGGCCTTGTTGCTCTGTTTTTCGTTTTTATATTACAAGCCCAAAGAAAAGAAATTAAAGGTCAACTCATAGCCGATGATGATGTAGAGGGTATTCATATTTTAAATAAAACAGCAGCAAAGTTTGCTATTTCCAATACAGATGGCAGCTTTGTTATTCTTGCTAAAACATCAGATACCTTATTTATTTCCAGTCTTAAATATGAAAATAAAGAAGTCGTTATAACGCAATCCAATGAAGACAAAGAAACCTTATCGGTTCAATTAACTGAAAAAATTAATGCTTTAGATAAAGTAATAGTTGGAAGTCTACTAACAGGTAGTTTACAATCGGATCTCGAAAATTCTGATGCTAAAACCGATATTAACTTCTATGATTTAGGGATTCCAGGTAATGTGAAGTTACCTTTAACACAAAACGAACGGAAACTTCATGATGCCGATGGTGGCTCATGGGGTGCACTAATGGGAGGGCCATTCGGTGGTGGTCTTGGTTTAAATTTTCATAAATTATTGAATAGGATAAGTGGAAGGACCAAAAAGCTCAAAGTCATTGTAGAACTAGATGATAGAGATAAATGTATCAATAGATTGCGAACGAATTACGAATCCATAATTTTTGAGAAAGATACTTTAGCGGAAAATCTGAGAAATGAATATTTTTTGTTTTCACAAGAAGATGAAAACTTTTTGAGGTTATGTGAAGAAAATAACGAAATAAAGCTCTTAGAGTATCTACAACAAAAGCTTAAAACCTATAGAAAGAATAGAGAATCTGAGGATAATGATTAATTTTGGAATGCTTTTTGGGTTTGTAAATAAAATGGCAATTATAGCATGAAATCTGTATACTACATTCTGACTTTTTTGGTTGGCTCCTTGTTTATCTCTAGTACTGCAAATCACGAATATTATGTAAGTGTTACAAACATAGAATATGCAGAAGAGCAAAAATCACTTCAAATTATAAGTCAGATTTTCATTGATGACTTCGAAACCTTATTGCGTAAACGTTATGATGAATCCATAACGCTTGCAGAGGTCGATGAACCAAAGATTGTCGATACTTACATGAAACGCTATTTGTCAGATAAGCTAAAGCTTAGAGTGAATGGTGTAGCCGTTGAGTTTAATTTTATTGGAAAAGAATATAAAGATGATATTACCTATTGCTATTTGGAAATAGAAGATATTTCAAACATACAATCTATCGAAGTTACTAACCAATCGTTATTCGATGTGTTTTCAGAACAGCAAAATATTGTAAGGCTAAAACTATTAGGCAAAAACCGAAGTTTTTTACTCATTCCAGATAATGATACTTGCGTGTTAAACTTTAACTAAAAATCTGTTAAAGCCATAGAAATTGGCTATTTTCGACAACATTTTAAAAAATTCCTATCGCAAATGAAGACTTTAAAGTATTTCTTTTACTCTTTTTTATTTATTTCTGGGGCAGCTTTCGCACAGAATGAAATAAAGCCAGAGCGTAAGCCTGGACACACCAACCAAAACAAATTCAAGCAGTTATATGACGAATTTGCCACACCAAATATGTTTAGAACAGGTTCTGGTGCACCTGGTCCAGCTTACTATCAGCAACAAGCAGATTATAAAATGGACATCGAAATTGATGATGTAAATGCTAGGTTGTATGGTGATGAAACTATTACATATACCAATAACTCACCAGATGTGCTTACTTATCTTTGGGTTCAGCTAGATCAAAATATGAGAGCAAAGGATTCTAAAAGTCCATTAATTAACGGTTCTGGCATTGGCCCTGCAACTTCAGCTTCAAGAGCAGCAAGGTCGTATTTAAAGGAACGATTTGATGGTGGCTTTAACATTGAGCATGTTAAGGATGTTAATGGAAACGATCTATCACATATCATTAATCGTACTATGATGCGTATTGAACTACCAGAACCAATGAAAACTGGCGATAAGTTTTCTTTCAAAATAAAGTGGTGGTACAATATTAATGACCACGTAAGAGATGGTGGACGTTCTGGCTATGAATATTTTGAAGAGAATGACAATAGAATCTATGTGATGGCACAGTTCTATCCACGTATGGCCGTATATAACGATGTAGAAGGGTGGCAAAATTCTCAATTTTGGGGACGTGATGAATTTGCACTACCGTTTGGAGATTTTGATGTCAATATTACAGTGCCAGCAGATCATATTCTTGATGGAACAGGTTATTTAACCAACCGAGAGGAAGTCTTTACCAAGGAAATGATGAAGCGTTACAACAAAGCAAAAAAGTCATACGACAAACCTGTGATAATTGTAACAGAAGAAGAAGCCCGAAAGACTGAAAAATCTAAAAGTAATAAAAAGAAGACGTGGAAATTGTCTGCTCAGATGGTTCGTGACTTTGGTTTTGCAACATCACGTAAATTTATTTGGGATATGATGGCCGTTAAAATTGGTGACAAAGATGTTATGGCTGTATCTATGTATTCTAAGGAAGGAAATCCTTTGTGGGAGCAATGGTCAACTAAAGCAGTAGCAAGTACGCTTAAATCTTATTCTCGTATGACGTTCGATTATCCTTATCATAAAGCTATTTCGGTACATGCACCAATGGGTATGGAGTATCCAATGATTTGTTACAATTTTGGCCGACCAGATAAAAATGGTAACTATTCCGACAGAACTAAGTTCGGAATGATTAGTGTAATTATTCACGAGGTAGGTCACAATTTCTTCCCAATGATTGTTAATAGTGATGAGCGCCAGTGGACTTGGATGGATGAAGGATTAAATACATTTGTTCAATATGTTGCTGAGCAAGATTTTGGTGAATGGTATCCAGCTGCACTTTCAGCAGGTATGGATAAATACCCATCTCGTAGAGGACCAGCGAAAAACATCGTAAGATATATGGGAGGTAATCAAGATTACATTGCTCCAATTATGACTAAAGGCCTTAATACCTATCAGTTTGGTAGTAATGCTTATAGTAAGCCAGCGACTGGACTCAACATTTTGAGAGAAACCGTAATGGGTCGCGATCTTTTTGATTATTCATTTAGAGAATATGCAAATCGTTGGATGTTTAAACACCCTACACCAGAAGATTTCTTCCGTACTATGGAAGATGCATCAGCAGTTGATTTAGATTGGTTCTGGAGAGGTTGGTTCTATACCACAGATTATACGGATATAGGTGTCAAGGAGGTTAAGAAATATGCAGTTACCAATAATCCTAACGAACAAGGAAAGCAGTTAGCAGAACGTTATAATATAGACCCAAATTCTTTAGTTTATTTTGTAGGTGAAGGAGAAGAAGGTTTTGATGATGCCATAAAAAATGGTGTAGCTATGGAAGATATGCCTACGGTTAAAGAGTATATTATGGATAATTTTACTCCAGAGCAACAAAAGAATATAAAGAAGTCTCCTAGGTACTTTTATCAGGTTACTTTTGATAAGCCAGGTGGTTTAGTAATGCCATTAATTGTAGAGTATGAATACGATGATGGTTCAAAAGAAAAAATTACTTATCCTGCACAAATATGGAGATTAAACGATAAAGAAGTGAGTAGAGCTATTGCCAGTGATAAAGAAATTGTATCTATTACAGTGGATCCCGATTTAGAGACAGCAGATATTGATACCTCTAATAATGCATGGCCTAGAGAAGTAGAAGAAAGTGATTTCGATAAGTTTAAAAATAAAGTGAAGAACTAACAAAAGTTTTATTAATCATATTTAAGCCGACTTTAACGAGTCGGCTTTTTTAATGAAACTAACTTTTTGAATTTCAAAAATTTTAAGCTGAATGAATACTGCTATAAAGGGGTGTACCATTACTTTTAATTCAGATAATGTTAGTTGTTATCAATAGCAAACTGATTATATTTGCAATGTGATGCAACCGATATATTTTTTCATAGGAGGGACTGAAATTGTTTTCATACTATTTATCGTAGTATTGGTGTTTGGCGCAGATAGATTACCCGAAATCGCAAGGGGTTTGGGTAAGGGAATGCGTACTTTACGAGATGCTACTAACGATATTAAGCATGAAGTAACCAAAAGCGCCAAAGAAAGTGACTTAATAGATACTGATGCGGCTAAGGAAATTCAGGAGGAAATAAATAAAGTAAAAGACGACTTAGAAGATTTTACGGGTTCGGTAAAACGAAAAATGTAGTTTACTTTCTTCTGCTTATCGTTAAGCCATCGCGTATTGGCAGCATTACCGTTTCGATTCTATCATCATTTTTTAGTAGTGCATTATATTCCAAAACAGCTTTTGTTGATACGTCTTTTTCTTCAACAGGTTCAACAACTTTTCCGTGCCATAAAACATTGTCCGATAGAATTATACCTCCAGGATTAAGCTTATTGATGATAAGATGAAAATAATTACTGTAATTGGGTTTGTCAGCATCAATGAAGACAAGGTCGAAGGTTTGGGTTAATCTTGGAATGATATCCAAGGCATTACCAACATATTGAATAATTTGTGACCCTAAACCAGATTTATCAAAGTACTTTCTTTGAAAATCATGTAACTCTTCATTGATGTCTATCGTATGTATTTGTCCATCCTTGGTCAATCCTTCTGCTAAACAAAGTGTAGAGTAGCCTGTAAAAGTTCCTAGTTCTAAAATAGAATCTGGGCGTACAAGCTTAGCTATCATACTTAGTACCCTACCTTGATAAGGACCACTAAGCATAATCGGTTGTAGTACTTTCTGATAAGTTTCACGAGTTAATTGTTGTAATAACTCAGGTTCTTGTTCAGAATGTGTAACAACATAATAGTCTAAGGCTTCTGGCAAGAAATGCATAACCTAAAAGGATTATTTAAAGTATTATTCATGAGGTTCTTCTTCTGACGTAAGTTGTTCCTTGGACGGTTTGCCAATAAAAAATAAAATAGCACCTACAACAATTAACCCTATTTTTATAGCCCAAGCAGGAGTCTCTCCTAATTCGTCAATCATTCCGAATAGTCTAAGCGTTAATCCAAAATAAGGTAAGATGATTAAAGCTACTCCGATAATGATTACATAAATGCCAATTTTTCTCATAATATTAATAGTTGATCATTTAGGGTTTTAAATATGGATATAAATCTTAAGGTTAAAGCATTATGAAGTAATTCGGGTAACTAACTCCTGTTTGGCTTGCTCATCATCACCACACAACCATTGGATAACATTATTTTCCCAAATGGCATCGCGTTCTTTTTCTGAAATAATGTTTCGGTCCATAGCTAAATCTAAAATCTTACCGGGATAGGAGGATTGTCTTGCACTTTCCATTTCACCTAAAGGATAAGGATCATCTAAACCCATCAAGATTTGTTCACAACCTTGATTTTTAATGAGCAACTCCAAGGAACCTGTATCATGAACTAATGTATCGAAGAAGATATTTTTATGACCAACAGCTTTTCTAGGGTGTTTTTTATCCTCAAAAAGATCTGGTCTCCCATCAAAACCTTGAATACGTCTTCCAAGGTTTATTTGTGCTAATTGGCCACCATGAGCAAAGCAAACGCGCATATTTTTATACTTTTCATAGTAACCATTAAGGGTTAAAAAATGATAAGCATCAGCACATTGCGCTAGCATCCAGATGAGGTGAAAACGCCAAGCAGTATTTTCGAGCTTTATAAATTTCTCACCATCATATGGGTGAATTTCTACTGCAAGATTAAATTTATCCGCTAATTCAAAAATGGGTTCATTTTCATCATCAAAGATACATCTCCAAGTCCCAATGGTATCCATGTAATGGGTTGGTAAGCATAAAAGTTGCAAGCCCAATTCTTCCACGCAACGTTCTATTTCCCAACAAGCTCCTCTAACAAACCCTGGATGTACCACAAAGCCACAGGTAAACTTGCTTGGATGGTCGTGTTGTATGCGTGCATTAAAATCGTTCTGAAATCTCAGTGCTTGCTTCATCTCCTCCAAACGTAGACCATTACCATAAAGTTGAGACAGATTTAAAACAACGGCATGATCTATGTTAAAATGCTCCATCCAAGCCAGCTTCTCGTTCAAGAAAAAACTTGAATCCGTAATGGGCCTGTTCCAATCTTTTTGAAGCATAAACTTACGATCCTTATCGACCCAGAAAATACCTTTGTCTCTCATAAAATCTGGGATTTCCTCGGGATAAGGTAAAAGATGAGAATGACCGTTGATTCTTAGTTTTCTAGCCCCTTCTAACTTCCCCAAAGGAGAAGAATGTTCTTCGCTGTTTTTTTTCATATCGAGTCTAGATTTCTTCCCTTTGGGAAGATTAAGATGGGCTTTTTACTTTTTTGAGTTCTGTTTCTCTATTGTATTGTAATATCTATCGAAGATTGCTGGCATATCCGTCTCTATATTTTCTAGAGTAAATTCTTCTTCATATAACAGACTAGCATCCTCGTCGGAGTACCATTGTAATTTATCTTTTACTCCTTCTGGTCTTGGATATTCTATAACTAAACCGACGGTATTAGCACCACGTTGCGGTGAATGTGGAACTTTTGGAGGTAGTACAAAAATTTCACCTTCATTAATAGGAATATCCTTTGGCTCGCCATTTTCAATGACTTTTAAAACCATGTTACCCTCAATTTGGTAGAAAAACTCTGGTGTTTCATTATAATGGTAATCTTTTCTGCTATTTGGACCACCAACAACCATAACAATAACATCCGCATCTTTCCAAACCACTTTATTACCTACAGGAGGTTTAAGTAAGTGTCTATTTTGGTCTATCCATTCTTTAAAATTAATAGGTGGAAATAATTTACTCATGACTTTTAAGTTTAATTAGCTTTAAAGTTACAAACTTTTTGTGCGTCCACCATCAACAGGAAGGTTAATTCCGTTAATATAAGATGCGCGTGCACTTGCTAAAAACGTAATTGCGTCTGCTGTTTCTTCAGGCTGGGCAAAGCGCTTTGCAGGTACCGTATTTTTCATAGTATTTGATGCTTCTTCTTCTGATTTTCCGGTCTTGGCTGATTTGTTTTTAATAATTTGCGCCAGCCGTTCCGTAGCAGTTGCACCTGGAAGTACATTGTTTACTGTGATTCCGAATTGACCTAATTCATTCGCCAAAGTCTTGCTCCAATTAGCTACAGCACCTCTAATAGTATTACTCACCCCCAAACCATCTAATGGTTGTTTTACAGAAGTAGAAATAACATTAATGATTCTGCCATAACCTTCTTCTTTCATATAAGGTACTAAGGCTTGCACCAATATGTGATTACATTTTAAATGTTGTGTAAAGGCATTTTCAAATTCTTCTACTTGAGCAGAAAAAATAGGGCCACCAGGAGGACCACCAGTATTATTGACCAAAACGTGAAAGCCGTGATTTTCTTTGATGTAGGTTTCAATTATTTGTTGTAGTGCTTTTGGGTCTGAAAAGTCGGCGACGATATAATCGTGAGGGCGATGTTGAGGTAGTTCTGCTAAAACCGCTTTTAGTTTGTTTTCATTTCTGGCAATCAACGTTATAATAGCGCCTTCTTCAGCTAGTGCCAAAGCTGTGGCTTTACCAATGCCTGCTGTACTTCCGCAGACTAGGGCATGTTTATTGTTTAATTGTAAATTCATATTTGTCTGGTCGAGCGCAGTCGAGACCTAATTAGCTTTAGGGTTATAATTTGAATGAGTTGCATTTCTGCATTCAGATAATATTTGCAACATATCAAATTCGCCATTTGCTAAAGCAAGTTTCTTTTTTGCACTCCAGTTTTTAATTTTCTTTTCAAAATATATCGCTTGTTCTACATCATTAAACCTCTGTTGAAATATTAATTCTACAGGTCTTCTTTTAAAGGTAAAACAACTTTTATTTAACCCATTCATGTGTTCCTCGAGTCTTCTTGAAATATTATTGGTTACTCCAGTATATGTTAACCCATCAGAACATTTTAGTATATAAACAAAATAAGTTTTCATTATAAACCTCTCGACTGCGCTCGAGGTGACATATCGCTAGTTCAATATTTTATACACACATTTTTAGGCTCCGTAAAAAATCGAAGGGCTTCAAAACCACCTTCACGCCCTACGCCTGAGGCTTTTACACCACCAAAAGGTGTACGTAAATCGCGCATCATCCAAGTATTGACCCAAACAATGCCTGCCTGTAATTGATTGCTTATTCGCATGGTACGTTTTAGGTTATTGGTCCAAAGGGTGGCAGATAAACCGTATTTTACCTTGTTTGCCATTTTTAGGACGTCTTCTTCAGCATCAAAAGGCATTATTGTGACTACTGGTCCAAAAATCTCCTCTTGGTTAACACGGCACTCGTCTGTTGGGACTTCGATTACAGTTGGTTCTAAGTAATATCCATTTTCATAACCTTCTACAGTTACTTTGTTTCCGCCACAGAGTATTTTGCCACCTTCATCTTTTGCAATTTCTATGTAGCTCATTACTTTTTCAAGATGAGGCCGAGACACTAAAGCTCCGATGCTAGTTTCAGGATGTGACGGATGACCAACTTTTAACTGTTTTACTTTTTCAACAAAATCGGTTTTAAATTTCTCATAAATAGACGCTTCAACGAATATACGACTTCCACACAAACAGATTTGTCCTTGATTTGCAAAAGAAGATCTAACAGTTGTGTTCAACATATCATCATAATCACAATCTGCAAATATGATATTTGGGTTTTTTCCACCAAGTTCTAGAGACAATTTTTTGAACATTGGCGCAGCAACTTTGGCAATATGCGCTCCAGTTGCTGTACCACCTGTAAAACTGATGGCTTTAATATCTTGATGCTCTATTATGGCTTGCCCAGTGGTTTTGCCTAGGCCGTGAACAATATTTAGCACTCCTTTTGGTAGGCCTGCTTCGTTACAGATTTCACCTAAAAGATAAGCCGTCAATGGTGTGACTTCACTGGGTTTAGCAACCACGCAGTTTCCAGCAGCAAGTGCAGGAGCTATTTTCCAAGTGAACAAATAGAGTGGTAAATTCCATGGGCTAATACAACCAACCACTCCAATGGGTTGGCGTAAGGTGTAATTAATAGCGTGTTGCCCAACACTTTCATGGCTTTCACTGGCGAATTGGGTAATGGCATTACCAAAAAAGCGAAAATTACTGGCCGCTCTTGGGATATCTACTGACTTTGCTAGGGTAACTGGCTTGCCATTGTCTTTGCTTTCAGCTTCAGCAAAACGGTCTAAATTTTCCTCCAATAATTCTGAAATCTTTATAAGGATACGACTTCGTTCTTCTAGAGTCGTTTGTGACCATTGCTTAAATGCTGATTTGGCACTTTGATAGGCTTGTTCTACATCATCTTT
>NZ_JANQOM010000025.1 GCF_028289625.1 Winogradskyella sp.
TTGTACTTTTCGTATGCCAAATCATAATTAGCTTTGTCTAAAGCTTCTGCATCTGGAAAACCAGTATATCTAGGATTACCTTCATTTAAAAACTCACCTAAAGCAATTTGAAATGATATGTTTGGATTCGATAAAATATTCCCCAGAAAAGCTTTTTGTTTACTGATAAAGGACGCAAAAGCCTCAGGGTCTTTATCTAACTTGGTAAAATACAGGTGAATCATCTGAAACATCATTTCCATGTCCTTAGGAGACGCAGATCCACGTAAACCTTCGGAGTTGCCGCTAATGTATGGCCTTACCCGAACAATTTTACCAGAAGTCATTTTTGCCATTTCGTTCTTATCTATACCATCAATACCAGCTTCAAACAATCCGCCGTTTGCACTTGCCGTCTCTTTTAATTCTTCATCAGAGTATAAAGACGTACCACCGTAACTAAAGGCTTCAAACAGCACTTCATCATTTTTAAAATCGGTTTTTTTGTATGTTATTTTAGCGCCATTGCTCAGCGTCAATGTAGTGGTTTCGTTCATTTGCCCTTCATTATTAATTGTCTTGTCGGCAATACTTCCTTTAGCAGGCTTTACAGGCATTAATTCTTCTCTAACCGCTTCATCTTTATAGTCTTCGATGTCCGCTTTCTTAACAGACTCGAGTAAGTCTATGACTTGTTGTTCCGTAACTTTTGTGAGTCCTTCTTTCTTTGGCCCAGTTAGGATAACCAACCTATTGTCATCGTGCAAGAAATCTGAAATTAATCCATTGACTTCCTCTAGTGCTATATTTGGAAGTTCTGTTTGTGCATAATTATACGACCATTCTATACCAGGAATTGGGCTTTCGCGCAGGAAATTTTGAATATAGTTGTTTACTATTCTGCCAGATTCACGCTTATCTTTGTTTTTAAACTGACGTTCTAATCTAGCTAAATAATCTTTTTTAGCACGCTTTAATTCTGAGGCTTTAAAACCATAACGCTTCACACGTTCATTCTCTTCCAATAAGGTTTTTAGGGCTTCAAGTTGCCCAGTTTCATTAGTTTGCGCAAAAGATTGATACGCATCCTTGTTTCCAATAATACCACCCTTGAAAGAAAAACCGTAAATAAAAGGTGGGTTTGGCTTATTGCTATACTCAGCAAGTCTATTATTTATCATCTGGTCAAAAAGGCCTTCAACCATATTTTCTCTATAATCAGCAACTGTTTTAGTCTTTTTTGGATTGCCTTTATCCTTGTAATAAATCTGAACTTGGGAACCTGTTGCTTCTTCATCCCATTCTATAGCAACGAAAGTATTTTCGTGGTTTTCTGAGTAAAATTCTTCTCTTGGTTTTGGATTATCAGGATTTTTTAAACCGCTAAAGTTGTCCTTGATTTTCTTTTCAAGGGTTTCTACATCCAAGTCTCCTACAGCAATAACAGCCATCAAATTAGGTCTGTACCAATCCTTCATAAAACGTCTAAGGCTTTCATATTTAAAGGTTTCAATATTTTCTAGGGTTCCTATAGGTAAACGATCGGCATATTTGGATTTATAAGCTATTTTATCCAAGTATCTTGATTGCATTCTTGTTGATGCTCCTAGGCGTGTTCGGTATTCTTCTATGACCACACCTCTCTCATCATCAATATCCTTATCGGTCAATAAGGCGCCTCCAGCCCAATCTTGCAGAATCATGAAGCCTTTATCTAATTTTTCTGGATCATCACTAGGTATCGGAAGAATATAGACGGTTTGGTCAAAACCAGTATAAGCATTAAGGTCAGCCCCAAATTCTACACCAATACTTTGTAAATAATCTACTAACTCATTTTTTTTGAAATTAGTAGTGCCATTAAAATTCATGTGTTCCATAAAATGGGCTAATCCTACTTGGTCATCAGTTTCTAATATAGAGCCAGCTTTAATGGCTAACCGTAGTTCTACTTTGTCTTCTGGCTTTCCGTTGTTTTGGATGTAATAGGTGAGTCCGTTAGAAAGCTTGCCAATCTTAACTTCTGGTGTTATGGGTAGAGCGTCAGAGGGGACAGAGCCGGTGATCTGTTTCTCAGGGGCTTTAGTCTGTGCATTAGTAGTAAAGGCAACAAATAAAAAGCATACAATAAGTGCTTTGTAAACTTGTGAAAGTTTTGTCGTCATAGGTTGATGGTTTAAATGATTAATAGTATTTAATTAAAAAAAATTTTCCTAATTTACTTTTTTAAAGGGTTGTGAAAAAAGGAATAACAATATTTTAACTAAAATTTTAGTTGAATATTGTTTGCCACTATATGAATCTCTTTTTAAGTCACAAATTAATTTTTATTCAAAAACTCAATAACTCTTGAGAAGTATTTGTCACCACCCACTTCCCAAACATTTAGATGGGTTGCATTATTAATTTCTAGAAATGCTTTGTTTGCTGATTTTAGTTTTGAAAAATTTGCCTTACCATAAGAAACATCAATACGCTTATCCTTATTGCCATGTACGATTAGTATGGGCTGATCGATGTTTTCACAATATTTAATTGGGTGGGCATCATCAGCATCAAAATCCGCAATACGTGCAGCTCTATTTGCAAGATAATCTGAAAAGGGTTTGAAACTAAAACCAGCATGTAAATCAAAATAATCATTTACAATGGTTTTAAAATCTGTAAAAGTGCTTTCTATTATCCCAAATTTAATGCGCTGGTCAAACCCCATAGCTTGGAGGGCTACTGCTCCTCCAAGAGATTGGCCCCAAATACCTATATTTTCAAAATTCTCTTTTTCAATTAGATAATCAATTACACTTTTGATATCTTTTTTCTCAGCAACACCAAAAGTGCAAAATTGCCCTTCGCTTTCACCATGAGCTCTCAAATCGATAGCTACGGAATTATATCCGTTTTCGGATAAAAACGCACTTAATTCAAGGAAATGCGTTTTGCTAGAACGAATACCATGTAATAATATAATTGTGCTTTTTGGGGTTTTAGCGCTTGCATAAGTTAAATGAGCAGACAGTTTTATACCATCAAAAGAAGGGATAAATAGTTTTTTTCTTAGTATCTCTTGATTAGTTGTAGTAAAACCAACTTCGACAGGTTTGTTTCTTTTGATCAAACTAACGACTGGGTTTCTGATTTCGGTTATTAATCTGGGAACGAAGAAATGAATGAGTAATAACACAATGATTGATAAAACAACAATTGTGCGTTTAACTATTTTGAATCTTCGATTTTTTATGTTCACAATCAATCAATCAAAATATCCAAAATCTGAATCGCAGCATCACTGATTTTGGTACCTGGGCCAAAAACTGCTACCGCACCAGCATCGAATAAATATTGATAATCCTGTTTTGGAATCACTCCTCCAACTATGACCATAATATCATCTCTACCGTATGCTTTTAGTTCTTCAATGACTTGAGGTACTAAGGTTTTATGACCAGCAGCCAAAGAAGAGACACCCAAAATATGTACATCATTTTCTACAGCTTGTTTGGCCGCTTCTTTTGGTGTTTGGAATAAAGGCCCTATATCAACATCAAAGCCAACATCCGCATAACCTGTGGCTACCACTTTAGCACCTCTATCATGGCCGTCTTGTCCCATTTTGGCAATCATAATACGCGGACGACGACCATCTTGTTCTGCAAATAGGTCGGCTAAATCTCTAGCTTTCTTAAAGCTTTTATCGTCTTTTATTTCCTTGCTATACACTCCGCTAAATGATTTTATTTGTGCTTTATAGCGTCCAAACTCGGCTTCTAAGGCATCACTGATTTCTCCTAGAGTAGCACGTTTGCGCGCTGCGTCTACCGCTAAAGCTAGTAAATTTTGTTCACCTGTCTTTGCAGCTTCGGTTAATTTAGATAATGCGTCAGTAACGTCTTGGTTGTTTCTGGTTGACTTAATTTGATTTAAGCGTTCTATCTGCTGGTTACGCACCGTTTGGTTATCGACCTCCAAAATATGAAGTGGGTCTTCTTCTTTAAGTTGGTATTTATTAACACCGACAATAACATCTTGTCCGGAATCAATACGAGCTTGTTTACGAGCAGCTGCCTCTTCAATTCTCAATTTCGGGATACCTGCTTCAATGGCTTTAGTCATGCCACCGAGTTCTTCTACCTCTTCGATTAGCTTCCAAGCTTTTTGTGCGATTTCGTTAGTTAAGCTTTCCACATAATAACTGCCAGCCCATGGGTCTACAGTTTTGGTGATATGTGTTTCTTCTTGCAAATAGATTTGCGTATTACGTGCTATACGCGCTGAAAAATCCGTCGGAAGCGCAATAGCTTCATCTAGGGCATTAGTATGCAAACTCTGTGTGCCTCCAAAAGCAGCCGCTGCAGCTTCAATACAAGTTCTTGCAACATTGTTAAAAGGGTCTTGCTCGGTTAAACTCCAACCAGAGGTTTGTGAGTGTGTCCTTAGGGCCAAAGATTTAGGATTCTTAGGATTAAACTGTTTTACCAATTTTGCCCAAAGCATTCGCGCAGCACGCATTTTAGCAATCTCCATAAAGTGATTCATACCTATAGCCCAAAAGAAGGATAGTCGAGGTGCAAAGGTATCGATATCCATACCTGCGCCTAAGCCTTTTCTTATGTATTCTAAGCCATCCGCTAAGGTATATGCTAATTCAATATCGCAAGTGGCTCCTGCTTCTTGCATATGATAGCCTGAAATACTGATGCTATTGAATCTCGGCATGTTTTGACTTGTAAATTCAAAAATATCTGAGATAATTTTCATAGATGGAGTAGGTGGGTAAATGTAGGTGTTACGGACCATAAACTCCTTTAGAATGTCGTTTTGTATTGTTCCTGCCAATTGTTCGGGTTTTACACCTTGTTCTTCAGCTGCAACAATATAGAATGCCATAATAGGGAGTACAGCACCATTCATGGTCATGGACACTGACATTTTATCTAGAGGAATCTGGTCGAATAAGGTTTTCATATCCTCAACCGAGTCAATGGCCACACCTGCTTTACCGACATCCCCAACCACACGCTCATGGTCCGAATCATAGCCTCTATGTGTAGCCAAATCAAAGGCAACCGATAAGCCTTTTTGTCCAGCTGCTAAATTACGCCTGTAAAAGGCATTACTTTCTTCTGCCGTTGAAAAGCCTGCATATTGTCTTATGGTCCATGGTCTTCTTACATACATGGTTGAATAAGGACCACGAAGGTTTGGAGCAATTCCTGCTACAAAATCTAAATGCTCTAAGTTTTTAACGTCATCCTTAGAATAATCTGATTTTACGTCGATGTCTTCGGCAGTATGAAACATAGTATTTTTAGCCTTAGATTCTTTACTGGAAGAGTTTAGTTTTATGTGTTGAAGATTTTTTCTTATCATGTCGGTTATTTTTAAATAACGATTAACTATAGATTTTATCTATAATGCGTTTTATTCTTTATTTAATCTACTCATTTCCAATGCTTCAGACAGCCTTTTTTCAATAATAGGTTCTATAATCGTTTTACGCTTTTCGACCTTTAGAAAAGGACTGGTTTCTAAATCATTTTTCATTTTATCTGCAGGATTTGGGTGTTTGTTTGTACCGAGAAGCACCAATTTTTCCGCATCAAAATCTACTTGCTCTTTAGCAGCACTTTCTTTAATTTTTCGTTGGATAGTGCCTTCTTTTAACTGCTTTAAAAAACCTCCATTGGCTTCAATGTCCTTAAATAGAATCAAAGCTTTATCTGTAAGTTGCTGTGTTAAGCTTTCAATGTAATAGGCTCCATCTGTTGGGTTGTTTACCTTATCGAAATAACTTTCGTGCTTTAGCACCAAAAGTTGATTTCTGGCAATACGATCTCCAAATTCGTTGGGTTTGTGATATAAGCTATCATAAGGTAAATTGCTTATGGTATTTGTGCCTCCTAAAATGGCACTCATGCATTCGGTGGTGGTACGAAGCATATTAACGTTATAATCATAAATTGTTTTGTTGCGTTTGCTCGGAGTTGCAATGATTTTACAGTTGGTATTAATACCATATTCTGAAGCTAAGGAAGCCCACAATTGTCTTAAGGCTTTTACTTTTGCAATCTCAAAGAAGTAATTTGAGCCAACGGAGATATTAAAGGTAGATTGAAGAGATTGCTTTGCTTCACTCGCAATGATATTATCAAGGTAGTTTAAATATTCGTTAACATGTGCCAAACTATAGGCTAATTGTTGGATAATGTTGGCACCAGCATTTTGGTATAGACTTGAATCAACTGAGACCTGGTTGGTGTGTTTTACAACAGTTTCAAATTTTGAATGATCCTCTTCGAGGTTGTAATACCAGTTGCCTGTTTTGGCTAGGTTGCCTATAATATCCGTATGAAACGTGACATTGTTTTGAGATTTTTTGCTTAAGCTCGAAATGACATCTTGAATTTTACTTTGAAAATCAGTCGAAAGAAAATCGCACTTTATCTCAATGGATACTTGTTCTAAATCAATTTTCTGAAATAATTCTTCTACCGAAATGTCTTCAGATGAAATCTGGAATATAATGCTTTCGGCTCCTCTTTCAATGGCATCAATAGCTTTTGTATTGGCCTCTTTAACGTTGTCAACATCTATGGGTTGACCTATTTTCCATGCGGCTGTTTTGCTAACAGATACCTTTGGTAAGGTTTGAAGTTCATCGGAATGGTAAAATGGTTTAACATCGATGGCTTCATTGGTTTTCCAAATTAGGGTGTCATTATAGTCGGCTCCTTTTAAGTCGACTTGTATTTTTTGTTTCCAAGCTTTTGAAGATACGCCTTCAAATTCGCTAAATAATGAGTTACTCATCTTTCTTTTGTTTTGCTATGCTGTCTTCGTATTCTATAATATAGATATCCTCGTTAGGTTTTTTCATATAGTAATTTTCCCTTGCTGCGCGTTCGATACCTTCTTCGGTACTTAATTCCTTAATGGCCTTATCGTCCTTTTCCATTTCACTTTTGTAGTGTTCTTTTTGGTATTCTAGCTCTTTAATATCTGAATTCAATTCGTTGTGAAAAAGCAATGAATGTGCATCAAAAAATAACATCCAAATTGCAAAAACAATAAACACTAAAAGATAAATGTTCTTAAACGGTTTCAGATATTTATTGTCAAAAATTCCCATTATAAACGTTCGTTAATTATGGTTTTAACGATATCTACTGCTACAGTGTTGTATTTGTTATTCGGAATAATTATATCGGCATATTCTTTCATGGGTTCAATAAACTGTTCGTGCATTGGTTTTAGCGTGTTCTGATATCGTGTAAGTACTTCGTCAATGTCTCTTCCTCGTTCTGTGATGTCTCGTTTTAAACGACGGATTAAACGTTCATCCGAATCTGCATGAACAAATATTTTTATATCAAATAGTTCTCTTATTTCTGGATTGGTAAGGATTAATATTCCTTCTACAATCATGACCTTTCTGGGTTTTGTTTTAATGGTATCACCAGTGCGGTTATGCTTTACAAAGGAATATATAGGTTGGTCTATAGACTTTCCTTTTTTAAGCTGTTTAAGATGATTTACCAATAATTCAAAATCGATAGAACGTGGATGGTCAAAGTTTATATTCACACGTTCGTCATAGCTTAAATGTGATGTGTCCTTGTAATAGGAATCTTGGGAAATTACGCCAACTTCACCTTCGGGAAGTTCGTTAATGAGTTTGTTTACAACCGTAGTTTTTCCGCATCCAGTGCCTCCAGCAATTCCGATTATCAGCATTAGAAATATTGCATTTAATTAGATGTACAAAGTTAGCTATTTAGCACTAGTTTTTAATGACTTTTGTCACTTCTTCAACAGTAATTAATTTGCCATAATTATTTCCCCAACTGTTATTTATATAATTCATTACATCGGCAACTTCTTTGTCAGAAAGCCCTAAAGGAGTCATAATGCTATTATAAGTGATACCATTAACCACTATTTCGCCTTTCATTCCCTTTTTGATTCCAATTATACTTTTTTCCTGATTGTTTTTTAAGTAATCTGATTGTGCCAAAGGAGGAAATACTTTAGTTGCTCCTTTTCCATCAGCCATATGACAAGTAATGCACAAATCGTCATAGACCAGCTTACCTCTTTCCATACTGGCTTTTAAATCAGGATTATGAGATGAAAATGATGTTTTTTCGGGGTAATCAACTTTAGTTGTTGTTTTTTCTTTTGAGTTACAAGACACAATGACTAAAAATGCTAATGAGAACTTAAGTAATCGTATCATTTTCTAATAAGTTTTACAATTCCTAAATTTTCTATTCCGACATAAATGTAACCATCTGGTCCCTGTTCAACGCATCTTACTCTGCCTAGTTTGTCGAGTAAACGCTCTTCTTTTACCACTTTGTTGTTCTTTATAGTACACATGTCTAGGTACTGAAACTTTAGAGAACCAACTAACAAATTCCCATTCCAATCGCCATATTTATCGCTGTCAATAAAAGCCATACCACTTGGCGCGATGGAAGGGTCCCAATAGTGCAAAGGTTGTTCCATACCTTCTTTTTCGGTAATATCCGTAAATTTGGTTCCACTATAATTGACGCCATAGCTGATTACTGGCCAACCGTAGTTTTTTCCAGCTTTAATAATGTTAATTTCATCTCCACCTTTGGGACCATGCTCGTGAGTCCAAATATCTCCTGTTTTTGGATTAAGAATCATACCTTGTGGATTTCGATGTCCATAGGAGTAAATGGCTTTTTTGGCATTTGACTCATTAAAAAACGGATTGTCTTTGGGAATTGTCCCATCATCATTGATGCGATAAACCTTCCCGCAGTCTCTGGTGATATCCTGTGGGTTGACATCCCTATTTCCGCGATCTCCAATTGTGAAATATAAGTAACCTTCATTGTCAAAAACTAGGCGAGATCCGAAATGCTGTCCACGTCTGGAGTTTGGTTCAGCTTTGTATAATACTTGCCAATCTGTAAGCCTCGTATTATTAAACTTAGCTCTGGCAATAGTGGTATTACCTCCGTCACCATCTCCTTCAGAAGACGCATATGAGAAATAGACAAAACTATTTTCTTCAAAATTTGGATGAAGTACTACATCCATAAAGCCACCTTGACCTCTTACATATATATCTGGAAGTCCAGAAATTTTGATTTTCTTTTTGTTTTTAAAATGAATAAGCTCCCCAGCTTTCTCAGTAATTAGCATGGAGCCATCAGGGAGAAAGGTAAATCCCCAAGGGATATTTAGTTCAGAGACAATAATTTCATATTCGTTTTCTGTATTGGTGGGGTTTTTGTCCTGTGCACAGGACAGAAGACCAATTAGGATGAAGCAGATAATAGGAAGTTTCAATTTCATGTTTAAATCTAATAAAAAACTAGATTCTAAAGTTAGAAAAATGTTGTTGGTTTCTAAAGAAAAACTCTATATTTGCAATCCGAATTTTGAAAGGAAGTTAATCCTTTCGTTAAATTGTCCTCAAGACATTTTAAATTTTCAGTTCGGGGTGTAGCGTAGCCCGGTTATCGCGCCACGTTTGGGACGTGGAGGCCGCAGGTTCGAATCCTGCCACCCCGACTAAAAAGCTCAGTATCATAAACTGGGCTTTTTATTTTGTCTAAATTCTCTTGGACTAACGCCTTTCAATTTCTTAAACGTTCTATTAAAATGACTTAAAGTTTCAAAACCACAGGATAAAGCTATGGTCTGAATTGGCTCTGTTGTAGTAATTAAATCCTGGCAAGCACGTTCTATTCGGGCTAAATTTAAAAAGCTAATGAACGAATGTCCCGAATGTTTTTTAAACCACCTGCAAAATGATTGTGGCACCATATGTACAAAATTCGCCATGTCATTTACGGTGAGTTTTTCGTGCAAATGCTCCAAAATATAGCTGTTTACTTTTGAAAATTTTGATTCTGAAAATTTAAGCTTTTCATTTAAATTATAGCCCTCAGAAGTTAATAACTGTTTGTGTTCGTATTGCTCTAAATCAGCAAGTAGTTTCAGTAACAAGCTTAATTGTTCAATGGGCTGTAGTCCATCAAAAGCCAAAATAGACTTAGTTATTGTTTCCGAAGGATTCGCAAATTGAATACCACGTTTTGCTAAATCAAATAGGATTGCAAAAGCCTCACATTCCCTAAAGTTTGAAAATAAATCAGCCTCAAACTGAATCACGATAGCGCTTTGTTGTTCCTCATTATGAATAGAGCTCACCCAATGATGTGGTACGTTTTCACCAATAAGTACTAAATCAAAATCTGAAAAAGGAGCAATGGAATCGCCTACAAAACGTGTGCCTTTGCCTTTTGTAATTAAGGTTAATTCTAGTTCTGGGTGATAATGCCAAAAAGGCGTAAAGGTATCGACTTCAATATTGAAATACCGAAAAGAACTCGCGGATGCTTTTAAATCAATTTGCTCTAATTCTGGCTTCAAAACAATTTATTTAAACAAAAATTATCATAAAAATAATAATATAAGTTTAAATACGCATAGTTTTAGTTAAAATCGAAAAAGAGAGTCATAGAATCTACCTATAAATTTGTAACACAATCAAATCATAATATTCATGCAAACCACAACACTATTAGATCAAGATTATGTCTTAACAAAAGAACAAATTGAATTTTATCAAAAGCACCACTATATCAAACTTAAGAATGTGTTAGATGCTGAAACTTTGGCACACTTTAATGCGGTTATTTCAAAAAAGGTAAATGAACTCAATGAGGAGGATCAACCATTGGAAGAGCGTACAACCTATGGCAAAGCCTTTTTGCAATTATTCAATCTTTGGACTAAAGATGATGAAATTAAAGAATTGATTTTCAGTAAACGTATTGCAAAAATAGCTGCTGATTTAATGGAGGTTGATGGTGTGCGTTTGTACCATGATCAAGCCTTGTTTAAGGAAGCTGGTGGCGGCATTACGCCATGGCACGCCGACCAACATTACTGGCCATTGTCTACCGATAAAACTATTACAGCATGGATTCCATTGCAAGAAACACCACTAAAAATGGGACCTTTAGAATTTAGTGCTGGTAGCCACGAAATCATGGAGGGCAGAGAATTATCCATTGGAGACGATAGTGAAGCGCAGATTGAAAAACGTTTGAAAGTCACCGATTTTGAGCATGTCATTGAACCTTTTGATGCTGGTGAAATTAGTTTTCATTCGGGTTGGGTGTTTCATCGCGCAGGTGCAAATACCACTGATGAAATGCGAAAAGTGATGACCATAATATACATGGATAAAGACATGACCTTAAAAAAACCAACTAATTCTGGTCAAGAAAATGACTGGGAAACTTGGTGTCCAGGGGCAAAAATCGGGGAGGTTATCAATACACCAATCAATCCAGTATTGTATTAATGGAGTTGAAGTTTCTATATCCATATTGGGGCAGCGAAGATTTACAAGCAGTATCCTTTTTTGAATTTGTTGAAGCTAACGCTTTTGATGGTATTGAAATCAATATTCCTAAAAATGCTGTTTTTGAAACTGAGTTTTATGATACATTGAATCAGAAACGTAGAGAAAATCCTAATTTCATTTGTGTGCTTCAGCAAGTTATTGGTATTCAGAGCGAAACTCCAAAATCATCTCTTTCTAGCATCATAAAACGCTTGGAAGATTTGGTGCATTATCAGCCCAATTTTATCAATTCCCATACTGGAAGAGATTACTTTTCGTTTGATGACAATTGCAGAATTATTGAAGCTATTGAAAACTTTTCGGCACAAAAAGGCATACCTGTATATCACGAAATTCATCGTGGGCGTTTCACATTTCATTCAAGAACAACATTACAATACTTAGAAAAATTTCCCCAGTTAAAATTGGTAGGCGATTTATCGCACTGGTGTGTGGTTTCAGAAAGTCAACTTCAAAACCAAGATGATATTATATCTGCAGTAATTCCACATATACAACATTTGCATGCTCGTGTGGGTTTTGAGCAAGCACCACAGGTGAACAATCCATTCGCACCTGAATGGGAACCCTATTTACAAAAATTCACAAAGTGGTGGAAAGCTATTCTAACATGTCATGAAAACAAAGAACGGTTTACCATTACACCAGAATTTGGTCCATATCCATACATGCCACAACAGCCTTTTACAAAAGAGCCTTTGGCAGACCAAAATGAACTAAATTTAAAGATGAAGGATTACTTAAAAGCTATGTTACAATGAAACACCCATTATTAAATTTAAATCAAACAGTAGAAATGATAATAGGTGTTCCATGTGACCAATTTAAAACAATAAATATTAACACATGAAAAAATCAATCTGTGTCTTAATAGTATTTGCAATGCTTTCATGCAAAGAAGCGCAAAAAAACTCCCAAGGTGAAAACTTTAGCGATAATGTCAACAAGGTTGCCGCAAACATCATAGATGATAGTGATCAACTAGTATTTTTTGAAAATCCCGTCACACCTTTGCAACCTATGTTTGAACAATTTTCAACTGGCAGCGTAAAGCCAAAAGGTTGGATTTTAGAGATGATGATATCCGATCTTGAAACTGGTGTGGTTGGTGCTTTGGATGAATTATATCCAGGAATCGCCTCGGATGATTTATACAATACAGCGCGCCGAGGCGGCATGGAAGACATTCCAGAAATGGGTGATTTGGTGCTTACTGGTGCCGAATGGGAAAAGTCAATCATGTGGTGGAATGCAGAGACCATTGGCAACTGGTGGGATG
>NZ_JANQOM010000029.1 GCF_028289625.1 Winogradskyella sp.
ACGGAATACAAGATTTATTTGTCGACTACCTATTTGCTCCGTTTGATGCTTTAAGGGCATTTGAATTGGAAAATTGGTTTGGCGCCAACATTATGTCATGGATTTTTATGCTTATTGGTTTTGTTGCTTTTATTTATTGGATGATGCAATTGGCCAAGTATAATGCTAACAATGAAGAGGATAAAAGTGTAACTGCACACTCTTATCTTTAGGATTTAAAGATCAAAACCGATATCCTTGCGATAATACATCTTATCGAAACATAGTAAATCTATGCTTTGATAAGATTTTTTTATGGCTTCTTCATAGTCTGTTCCATAAGATGTAACTGCCATTACACGTCCACCTGAGGTTACTACTTTTCCATCTCGGGATTTAGCACCAGCATGAAAAACAATAGATTCTTTAACGTCATCCAAACCAAAAATTTCCTTGTCCTTTTCATAAGCTTCAGGATAACCACCTGACACTAACATAATGGTTGTTGCTGCACGTTCTTCAATATCGAGCTCTATTTCGGATAATGTACCATTAGACATAGCATTAAAGATTTCAACCAAATCGTTTTTTAATCTAGGCAAAACGACTTCAGTCTCAGGATCTCCCATTCTTACGTTATACTCAATCACTTTTGGGTCATCCCCAACTTTTATTAAGCCAATAAAGATGAACCCAACATAGGGCAAATTATCTTTTTGTAAACCTTCAACTGTTGGTTTAACGATTTGGTTTTCTATCTTATCTAAAAATTCTTTTGAAGCAAAAGGAACAGGAGATACAGCTCCCATACCTCCTGTATTTAAACCAGTATCTCCTTCACCAATACGCTTGTAATCTTTGGCGGTTGGTAGTATCTTATAGTCTTTACCATCAGTTAAAACAAAACAGCTTAATTCTATACCATCTAAAAATTCCTCAATAACCACTTTGGTGCTCGCCTTACCAAATTTAGCATCAACCAACATGTCTTTTAATTCCACTTTTGCCTCTTCAATGTCCTTAATGATAAGTACCCCTTTGCCCGCAGCTAGTCCATCGGCTTTTAATACATATGGTGGTTCCAAGGTTTCTAAAAATTGATAACCTTCTTCAATATTAGCCTTGGTAAAACTCTGATAGGCTGCTGTTGGTATATGATGACGTTTCATGAATTCTTTTGCAAATTCTTTACTCCCTTCTAATTCTGCAGCTGCCTTTTGTGGTCCGATTACGGAAACACCCTTTAAGTGTTCGTCCTGTAGAAAATAATCATGTATGCCTTGTACCAAAGGATCTTCAGGACCAACAACAACAATTTCAATATTATTAGTAATGACTGTTTTTTTAATCCCTTCAAAATCTGTCACTGAGATGTTGAGATTAGTCGCAATTGATGCTGTTCCAGAATTTCCTGGGGCCACAAAAAGGGAATTACAAAGCTCGCTTTGTGCTATTTTCCATGCAAATGTGTGCTCCCTTCCTCCTGAGCCAAGTACTAAAATATTCATGATTTCATTTTGTTTGGGCAAAAATAATTGGTTTTGATTTGAAAAAACAATTAATTTACAGAAACCTTTTTAGGGCTTAAAAATCTTGCGACTCTTCGATTTATCTCTCAAAATAAATGGCTTTGCTATTGACAAGGCAAAAGAGGTCTTATCTGATATTCAAGCGCAAACTGATCTTGAATTCAACAACTACATTACTGCTAAAAAAAAGGATATTATTTCTTTCCATTTGAAGCATAATACATTTTATAAATCTTTTGCTAAAACTTCTAATGTAGAAGATTGGAATTCTATTCCTGTTATGACCAAACGCCATTTACAACAGCCCTTAGAAAAACGCCTAAGTGATGGATACCAACAAAAAAAGGTCTACATTAATAAGACATCTGGCAGTTCTGGAGATCCTTTTATCTTTGCTAAGGATAAGTGGTGTCATGCCTTAACTTGGGCGGAAATTATTAATCGGTTTTCGTGGTATGATATCGACTTTAACACCTCGAGCCAAGCCAGGTTTTACGGTATCCCTTTAGATAAAAAAGGCTATTATAAAGAACGCTTCAAAGATTGGTTAAGTAATCGTTATCGGTTCTCGGTTTTTGATCTAAGTGATGCAGCGTTTTCAAGAGCATTAAAGATATTTCGCTCTAGAAAATTTGAATATATAAATGGTTACACGAGTCCTATTGTTCAGTTTGCAAAATACCTTAAAAGGAATAATATTGTTTTGAATACGGTTTGCCCAAGCCTTAAAGTTGCCATTGTTACCTCTGAAATGTTATTTGATGATGACAAAACCTTATTGAAAAAACAATTTGGCCTCCCAATTGTAAATGAGTATGGGGCTTCTGAATTAGATTTGATAGCCTTTCAGAATACTGAGGGTGAATGGCAAATTAATAGTGAAACCCTATATGTTGAAATTTTAGATAATGAAGACCGCATTTTATCCCATGGTGAAGAAGGTAGAGTCGTTATAACATCACTTTACAATAAGGCACATCCATTTATAAGATATGATATTGGTGATATTGGTGTCTTGGATAAAAAAAGTTCCATGCGGAAGCCTATCTTAAAAAAATTGGTTGGTCGTACCAACGATATCGCAATTTTACCTAGCGGAAAGAAAGCTTCGGGATTAACGTTTTATTACATCACAAAAAGTGTTATTGAAAATGACGGTAACGTATCCGAATTTATTATCGAACAAGTTGCTATAGATACTTTTGTTATAAAATTTGTTAGTCAGCAACCTCTATCATTGGATAAAAAAAGTGTTATTGCCAAGGCGATAGAGCAGTATTTAGAGGCCGGGATTTCTATAACTTTTAAACGCGTTGACGTACTAGACCGTTCCACATCGGGTAAACTAAAACAATTTACATCTTACATTAATTAAGCCAATGGAAGATCTAATGATTATTACCAGTTATTTTCCGCCTGAGATTGGTGCGGCATCCAATCGCATATACCATTTGGCAGATGGTTTAAAGTCTAGCTATAATATTCATGTAGTAACTCCTCTACCCAATTACCCAACTGGAAAAATCTTTAAACCTTATAAAGGTAAGTTTAAATTAAAATCTGTGGAGAACGGTATCGCCGTTAGTCGGCTTTGGCTGTATGCTAGTAAATCTAAAAATAAGTTTCTACGGTTTTTTGCCATGCTATCATATAGTATTAGTTTGATTTTGTTCTTTATTTGGAACAAAATACCAAGTAAGGTAATTATTCAATCCCCACCGCTATTGGTTGCTTTCACGTGTATCTTCTTTTTGAAATCAAAAAAACGAAAAGTGATACTTAACGTTAGTGATTTATGGCCCAGTGCCGGCTTTGAACTTGGCGCTCTTAAAAAGAATTTTAGTTATAAACTTTTGAAAAGACTTGAGGCCTACAATTACAGAAATGCAAATCTCATTTTAGGGCAGAGTAATGAAATACTAGCACATATCGAAAATATCACAGGGAAACCAAAACTCTTCCTCTATCGTAATTATCCAAATATTGATTTTAAAGATTTAAAAGACAATTCTTCAGATTCTAAAATTCTTAAGGTTGTTTACGCAGGCCTATTGGGTGTGGCTCAAGGTATTTTGAGACTTTGTGAAAATCTAAATTACGATAACATTGAGTTACATATTTATGGCTCAGGTTCTGAAGAAATGGATTTAAAATTATTTATCGACGCTAATAAACAACTCCCTGTTTTTTTTTATGGAAAAGTTGATAGGGAGACATTACATAAAGAATTACTAAAGTATGACTTAGCTATTATTCCTCTACTCAATAGGATATATGGTTCTGTTCCCTCTAAAATTTTTGAATATGCCAAATTAGGGTTGCCCATGTTATATTTTGGTGGTGGTGAAGGCGAAACCATCATTAGTGAAAACGAACTAGGGTGGATAGCAAAAGTAGGAAATTATGACCATCTAAACGCTGTCATTACATCAATAGACAAAACGGATATAACTCTAGACATAAAGAAAGAGGTTCAAGAAATGGCTCATAAAAGTTTTGACTTTGATTTACAACTAAGTAAGCTAAAAAAAGAGCTTTAATAGGCTTTATCTTCGCCTTTCACAGCATTAATGAAGGTCTGAGATATAATTCTAAGGTCTAAGAGCAAAGACCAGTTTTCGATATAAAATATATCATATTTAACCCTCCCAATAATATCTTTGTCCGTTTCTACTTCACCTCTAAACCCGCTGATTTGCGCTAATCCCGTTATTCCTGGTTTCACAAAATGTCTTACCATAAATTTATCTATTTTCTTTGCATACATATCAGTATGGCTAACCATGTGAGGTCTAGGGCCTACAACAGACATATCGCCAAATAGCACATTAAAAAATTGTGGCAGTTCGTCGATACTTGTTTTTCTTATAAACTTACCCACTTTAGTAACTCGTTGGTCTCCTCTTGTGGCTTGGTAAAGATGCGCATCCTTGTTAGGCGTCATAGATCTAAATTTATAGCAATCGAACTCCCTATAATTAAATCCGTTTCTTGACTGTTTAAAAAAGACTGGACCTTTTGATTCTAATTTAATCAGTATCGCAATTAAGGGGGTTAACCATGACAATATAAACACTATTACAACACTGGAGAACAAAATATCAAAACTGCGTTTTATAATCATATTCGCAGAATCTTCTAGAGGAATATTTCTTAATGTTAATATAGGTATATAGTCATAATATTCGTATCGAAGTTTTTTAGAATAAATCTCTTTACTGTCTGGAATGAATTTTAAAATTTTCAGGTTATTATCAGCAAAATCGACTATATCGGCAATCTGTGAGTTTGTAAGTTCTGAAATGGAGCAATAAATCTCATCAACTCCTTCGTTTAGAATAAACTCAAAACAATCATTTAACGATTGTTCTTTATTTCTGAAGCTATATGTTTTCTTATGTAAATAACCATACTCTGGATTTTTATTGAAGAATTTCTCCAAAGCTGAAGTCTTTTTATTGAGGCCGAAAATCACTGTTGATCTGTAATTGCCGCCAAAAGAAACTCTATATTTCTGTAGTAGATAATAAATCGCAAATTTGAAAATTGCAATCAGTAAAAAACAAAGTAATGTATATTTTACAATCGCCCTTGGATATATATGCATCTCATGGTATAAACCAGAAAATGCAAATACGAAAAGTAGAAATAAAACTAGCTGCCTGACTATTAGAGATAGAATATTTACAGGTCTTGTATATCTGTAGACCTCGTAAAATCTTGAGTAAATAGATAAAAGAACCCAGCCAACCGATATAAATGCAGAGAAAATTAGAGGGTCTTTACCTTGTAGAAGGTATAAAAATCCCATACCATTTATTATACTTAAATCAATTAAGTATGATATTGGCCTTAAGTATCCTGAATATCTTCCGTGTTTAAATAAGCTCAAATCTTGAAACTAATTTGAATAGTGTTTATTATTAACCCAAAATAGTTACTAATAATTTAAAAACACATATGAAACATATTTTGTCAATTCTTCATAACTTTGATGAATAAATCAAGTTTATCTTCCGATGGAACTATATATAAAACCTTCTTTTTCCATATCTTCAAGATCATATAAATTTCTACCGTCAAAGATAACATGATTGCTCATTAGCTCCTTCGCCTTATTGAAGTTAGGAGTTCTAAAAATACCCCACTCCGTACAAATCACTAAGGCTTCTGCATTTTCTAGTGTTTCATACATGTTTTTAGAAAAACCTATTTTATCACCAAATTTGCGTTTTACGTTAGGCATAGCTTCAGGATCGAATGCTTTTACTTCTGCACCCTCTTTTAGCAACTCGTCAATGACATAGAGCGATGGTGCTTCTCTAATATCATCAGTTTCGGGCTTAAACGCTAACCCCCAAACTGCTATCTTTTTTTCTTTTAGGTTATGATTAAAATGGGCTTTAATTCTTGGTATTAAAATAGTCTTCTGTTTTTGATTGACTTTTATAACGGAGTCTAGGATTTTAAAATCATATCCAAAACCCTTCCCGGATTTATGAAGGGCTTTTACGTCTTTAGGAAAACATGAGCCGCCGTAACCAATTCCTGGAAATAAAAATCGTTTGCCTATTCTCGAGTCTGTACCCATACCTATCCTTACTTTGTCTACATCAGCACCTACTTTCTCACAAAAATTAGCGATTTCATTCATAAAAGTAATTTTGGTCGCTAGAAAAGAATTAGCTGCATACTTGGTGAGTTCTGCAGACCTTTCGTCCATTATTATTATTGGATTACCCGATCTAACAAAAGGTTTATAAAGCTTTTTCATTATTTCAGTGGCTTTTTCAGAGCTAGAACCAATTACAATACGTTCTGGCTTTAAGAAATCGTCTACTGCAAAACCTTCTCTTAAAAATTCTGGGTTCGAAACCACATCAAATTCAACATCTGTATTTTTAGCAATCGTCTCTTTTACTTTATCCGAAGTCCCTACAGGCACAGTACTTTTATCAATAATTACCTTGTAGCTTTTTATCATCTTGCCCATATCATCTGCAACGCCCAAAATATATTTTAAATCTGCAGAACCGTCTTCATCTTCTGGGGTTGGTAGCGCCAAAAAAATGACATCGGCAAATTCCAGACCCTCAGCTAAGGATGTAGAAAATGTTAATCTTTGTGCTTTTATATTTCTTTCAAATAATACGTCTAAATGTGGTTCGTAAATGGGAACAACACCCGATTTCATTTTCTTTACTTTTTGTTCATCAATGTCTACACACAGTACTTCATTGCCTGTTTCCGCTAAGCATGTGCCTGTTACCAAGCCTACATATCCAGTTCCTATAACTGCTATCTTCATTTTTTTAATTTTTTATTATTTAAAATCTGATGGGGAAACCTTTTGCCAATGGTCGAGTGATTTTTCAAAATCATATTTAAAATTGAAACTGCTATTTATTAAGTACTCGGGTCTAATATTTGTTGGAAATCCAGCTTTTTTTACCCTAACAGGATGAATATCAGATTTTTTTCCTAATAATTTGAAAATAAATTGTGCTAAAAACGCAATAATTATTAAAATTTTCAATGGAATAGAATAAGTTGGTTTCTTATAATTAAATTTCTTTTTAATAATTTTTGTCATTTCTTTTAAGTTGACAATAGGGTTTTCAGCGTAGTTGTACAAAATAAATTTATCCTCTTTATCCATAGTAAATAAAGCACTGTCAATTAAGCCGTAAATATAACCATATGCCTTCATAACATTGCCATTATTTGGTAAAATAAACATGCCTTTTTTTAATGCTCTAACCATTCTATAAATATTCCCTGGATCATTTGGCCCATAGATAACACTTGGTCTGACAATTATCAATCTTTTTCTATTATTAATGTCGTTAGATAGCCAATTTTTGTGTATCAGCTCTGCCATACTTTTTGATATTCCATAAGGAGTTTCAGGATATAATGGGGATATCTCCGATCTTTGTTCTAAAGATTTACCATATGGTGCTATGCTACTGGTAAAATATATATTATTAATACCAAGTCTTTGGGCAAAGTCATTTATATTATTTGCTCCATTTATATTTGTGTCAAAATATTCTTGAGGCTGGTGCCCAGGCTCTCTGTGTATAGCTGCTAAGTTGAATATCCAAGAGTTGTCACTATCTATATTTTCATTAGGTAAATCTATTGGCTTCCTAACATCCAATTCAATATAGACAATTTTTTCTTTGTTAATTTCACTATCAAAACCTAAAGGTTTTTTTATGTCGAGTATGTAATATTTATCATATCTGTTGAGTTCTAATAGTCTCTTAATTAAAAACCTAGCAATATATCCCGATCCCCCAAATAAATAAGCTACTTTCATTTACTATTTCATAATTTAATGCAAAAATAGTTTTAATTTTGTTCCTATGAAAAAATTAAAAGTGCTTCACATTTCTGAGACTTTTGCCGCAGGGGTTTATACATATATTAAGGACATTTGTGAGTTTTTTGATGAAATAGAAACGGTTGAATCTTACGTTATTTATAGTGGTATACGAAAAGGTACAAACAGAGATAAGTTTTCTAAAGATTTCTCGAAAAATGTTACTCTGATTGAAGTTAGAATGGAACGAGAAATATCCCCATTAAAGGACTTTAAAAGCACTTACAAACTTATTAAAACTATCAGAAAGATTAGCCCTGATGTTATACATTTACATTCTTCAAAAGCTGGTGTAATTGGGAGGGTTGCTTCGAAGTTTTACCCCATGGCAAAAGTGTATTATACTCCTAACGGTTATTCTTTCCTCAGGGAGGATGTTTCACCATCAAAGAAAAAATTTTTTAAAATTATTGAAGGTATTACAAACAAATTATTTGGAGGGGTTACAGTTGCGTGTGGGGATACAGAATATGAATACGCAAAAACAATAGGCCCTGCCTTATTGGTTAGAAATGGTGTTAATATAGACGAGGTTTATGCTCATAAACTAGAAAAGCAAATTAATAAAGGTGTCTTTGTTGTAGGAACAATGGGGCGCCTTAGCCCTCAAAAGAATCCTAGGCTATTCAATGAAATAGCCCTGCTAAATCCAAACATCAGATTTATTTGGATTGGTGATGGCGAATTAAGAAATGAGGTTTCCTCAAAAAATATAGAAGTTACAGGCTGGAGGCCAAGAGAAGAGGCTCTTAAAAGTGTAAATGAATTTGATATTTACTTACAAACTTCCTTGTGGGAAGGCCTACCTTTTACCATTATCGAAGCAATGGTCTTAGGTAAACCAATCATCGCCAACAATGTCATCGGTAATAAAGATGCCGTGGAGAACAATTATAACGGTTTTTTATGTAATTCCATTGAGGAATTTGTAACTGCAATAAATAAAATTCAAAGCAATTTCGATTTAAAACAAGAAATGTCTATTAATTCTAAGACTAGAGCAAACAAATTGTTTGA
This sequence comes from Winogradskyella sp., assembly GCF_028289625.1. Classification (GTDB taxonomy): domain Bacteria; phylum Bacteroidota; class Bacteroidia; order Flavobacteriales; family Flavobacteriaceae; genus Winogradskyella. Next base: position 8,914 of record NZ_JANQOM010000029.1, read on the forward strand.
CAGAGATGAGAATTTCAAAATTTTGCAGCAAATATATTTTGATAGTTCAAAATCATGAACTAGTTTTCATTTTAGGTTTACTGAATTCGTTATTTACTGTACCTACTATAATTAAGGAGAATAGATACACACCAACTTGTCGATGAAAAAAGTTTTCTACACATCCAAAGAGAACTATTATTAAAAGAATATTTAGAAGGTCTGTGTTCTTTTTAGTCAACCTGAACAGTTCGTACTGTAAAGCTAAAAAAATCAAGAGGCCAATAATACCTGTGCATAGCAAAAAATCCAAATATTGATTGTGGGTATTGAATCTTCTCTTCACAAACCATTGTTCTCTTTTCTCCTTTTGAATAAAGTCTATATAACAATTATTTAACTTCTCTTGTGTGTCGCTATAACCGGTTCCTGTAAGCAAATTGTCACTTTCGGTAAATATACTATATACGCAGTTCCAAATGACGTAACGAGGTTCCCATTCTCTTACTTTGTGAAAAAAGTCTTTCTTTTTGTCTGAATGAAAAAATCGTTTTGAAAGGTTATCATTTAAAAAAAACAGACTTAATACTCCTACAAAGGCTACACCCATCAATAATATAGTCTTTTTGATGGCCGCTTTTTTAAACAAATTTATTACAAATACGATTAGAATTGCCAGTATTGCAATTCTAGAAACCACAAGAAATACAACAAAAACGCTAAGGACAACTCCAAGAACTAGCCATCTCTTAATTTTGGGGCTTAACTTGTTGTTTATTAAGACTATAGAAAATCCTACACTTAATGAGTTTATCAATCCAAAGTATAGGCGTTCTACAACCAAAATTTCGTTAATCTTTTCACCACTTGCAATCTCAAAATTATTTTGAGTGTATATATGCTGGCCTATTTCATAAATAGATATGAGATTAACTATTCCTGTAGATAAAATAAAAGAGATTAAAACGCCCTTTTTATTTTCTATCGGAAGTGCTAAAAGTAATATGATCAGATAAATTGGAAGCTTTTTTAATATGTATAAATCGCTATCGAATGTAGAAAAGAATAACGATTTTAGAACAACAAATAAAACCATTAAAAAGGAGAGTACATAAAGTTTATTCTTCAACCTTTCTAGTTCGGATTTTTTGATCGTAAAAAAAAACAAAATAGACAGAACGGCAAGAAGAATATTAGGTATTGCCCTAACATTTTGCTCAAACGGAATTGTAAATATCAAAGCGTAAAACAGGTAGTGATATAAAGTCCTTAATGGTTTCAACTTTTTTTGGTTTTCTTCTTTAATTGTGTTGTAAATGTTCTAGACAGGAATAAAAGTAAAATGTTCCTAAATAAACCATAGATTGGATATATCCCAAAATAAAAATTATCTAAAATTACCCTTAACCTATTCAAAACCTGTAAACGCCGTTTCGTCGTTGAAATAGAGTTTGGATCTACAATGTAATACATAAGTCTTTCGGTTAGGTTTTCGGCTTTATAGTTATTAACAACCTTAAAAAAAAAAGCATAATCTTGGGATGCCCTCTTATATTTAAGCGGATAGTCACCTACTACTTCTAGGATTTCAGACCTAAAGATTACTGATGGATTTAAAAACATACTATTTATAAACATCCTTTTCTTTATAATCTCGTATTCAGATGGTAATTGAAGTTCGTGTAAAAAAACACCGTTATTATCCAAAACATCTGCGCATGTGCCTAATAGCTTTACGTCACTATGTGCATCTAAATAATCAATCTGTTTTGCGCATTTATTTTCTTTAAAAATGTCCCCACAATCCAAACGGCCTATTAATTCATAATTCATCTCTAGTGCTCTCTTTAAGCCGAGGTTTGCAGCAACCCCAACACCACTATTCTTTTCTAAATATTCAAAGAAAACTCTCCCAGAAATGTATATCTCTCTTACTCTATTCTCATTTGGCTTTTGTACACTGCCATCATCTATTACTAAAATATCTATGTCGAATGGTTCGTTAATTGATGCTAGGGAATCTTCCAAACCTTTTGGGTTGTTATAGTGAGCCATAACAATGACTAGGCGACTATTTGTATTCATTCTTTAATTGATTATCCATTACTATTAATAGTGCTAAACACAACCAAAACCCATATACTCTAAATGTATCCATTTTTAGCCAGTTTAAGAGAAAACCAGCCATTGATATCGTTATTATTAAACTCATTATTGTCTGATTTCCTTGCCTTATAAACGTCTTGTTATAACACCAAAAAATAATATTCATCAAAAGAAACAAAAAAATAATAAATCCTATTATTCCTGTTTCTGCTAATATTCGCAAATATAAATTGAATACAGGAGGAAAGTTTGGATGATCCTCGTTTAAGTATTTAAATTTAAACTCCCAATTATTTTTCGTTGCCCAATCAGGAAATTTATCTTTTGCCTCAAACGCCTGCATTCCATGTCCAACTCCAATAATTGGATTTTCTAAAAATACTTGGAATACTGCATATTGTATTCCAAACCTTGTCTTATTTGAATTAGAATGCTTGTCATCTTCTAAGTCAAACGAGGCTACTTCATTATAAATAATTTCAGAAGTTGTTCTTCCAAAAAAGACCAATAATACCGAGCCTGAAAAAAATAAAATCAAAAAAATATTCACAAATAGTTTTTTGAACTTTCTGTCTTTCATCAAGTACAGAATAAATATAATAATCTGGACAATTATGATAAAAAAACCTGCTCTTGATCCAGATAAAAATGCAAACAATATCACTAGTGCCGCCGGAATAAATCTTTTTAATCCTTTCTCTGTCAATATATAGCTAAACATCCAACCCGCAATACTTATTAGGTAAGTAGCTAACGCAGGAGATTCAAAAGTAACCGAGGATATTCTGTATGTCCATCTATCAAACTTTACTTTAGTAAAAGGAAAGTAATCAAAAAGCAGTAGTGTTTCTCTTAGTGAATCAACCTTGAGCTGAACTATTAAATATTCTATTGTGCCATATATCACTACTATGATTAATGAAAATAAAAACACCCTTCTAATTAAATAGACTATGGTCTTTAATTCCTGATTTTTTATAATATTAAAAAATAGTATAAATAAAACAACACACGAAATAATCAATGCCACATACTGTCTCAAAAAACGAGACAAGCCAGATGTCTTTTTAAAATAATAAAAACTAATATCGTAAACATTAAAAAAAGCCGTAAGCGCTATCCAAATAAGGAGTAAAACTACTAACTGAAATATCGAACTTTTGATAGGAATGCTTACTCTGCCCGAAAATAGTAGCAAAACAAATGAAATTAAAAAAAAAAGAACACAGGAATCCCTATCAAACTCTCCAAGGATTCCAAATCCAGAAAAAGAGTTAAATGGAATAAAAAAAACCCCTATTAAAAAAATAAAAGCCGCTAACTTCTTAATTGATAATGCTCTTCTCATAAAATTTAGTGTGTATATCTGCTATCCCATAGCGAAATATCTACACCCTGCTTTTCTAATTTTTTTACATCTTCCTTAAAAAAATTAATTAAGTACTCTTCGCTTTTCTCATCAATTTCTGGTGAAGGTACTTTATACTTTTTTAAAATTTTATGTTTTACGTGCTTTAATTTTACTCCGACGGGAATAATTTTTTTTATGGCACTTTTTAACGGTGTCTGTTTAAAAATCAATTTGGTTACAGGGTTAATATCATATACACCACCTGGGTTGTATCTTCTACTTAAATTATTGGGAATATAAGTGCTATCAACTCCTAGAAAATCAAATACTTTTCTTATAGTTTGTTCGGTGTTAGAATTGAGCTCTTCTTGTGTAAGAATCAATACGTCTTTAAATACTCTTTTAGCTTCTAGGACTTTGTGTGAATAACTTGAGTTAAATGTATAATACCAAAAATCGGAGTAGTTCTCAGATTTCCTTTGGTCTTCGCTCATCAAGGCCTCATAAAAACCCAATGTTTCCCTATGCTCCCTTAACAAATGTAAATAGTTTGAGAATGCTCTTTTAACTGGATCTCTTAATAAAATAATTACTTTGGGGCCGTTTAGTTGCTCCTTAATTCTCAGGAATAATTCAGGATAATTTATATAAGAAGGAGATGCATCACCTATGGCCTTTTCATCGCTTGCGTTCTTAAAGCAGTTCTTGTATGCCTTTAACGACTTAATCTGTGGTTTTTTTATCTCCTTATCTCCCGGGCCTTGATTTTGTTTGGCTAAAATATGACTAGTAAAAAAATGCAGTTCTTTTTGTTTAGGCATAAATATTTCGGGATGCTCTTTTAAATAGTAATGCAATGCAGTGGAACCACATTTTGGAAATCCCGAAATTATAAAATTTGGTAGTTTATTAGACATAAATAGTTACGATAAAAATGTTTTAATTCTGTCTTTTTTATAGGCATATAGTGAGGCTGTTATTCTCCATATTATCATACTTATTGCTGTTGCAAGCGCAGCCCCATTCATTCCATATTTTGGGATAAATATAATATTAAGAGTGATATTAATTGCTAGTCCCGTTAAAAGAATTTTATGTAGGATGTTTTGCTTTCCTGTCATATTCATGTATATTCCTGAAGACCCAAAAATAGAACCAACTAACTGACCGATTAAAAGTAAAAAAAGAGCTTCTTTGGCTTGAATATACATAGGCCCAAATAACTTTAGTACAAAATCGGATAATAACACCAGTGAACCCGTAGCAACTAGAGTTAGAACAAATATTAATCGAATACTATTCTTTATAAGAGACTTTAGTTTTTTTTTGTTTTGATCTGTGTAGATTTCAGCAATCTTCGGGGCAATAACGACGTTCACGGACAATAGTGCCAAGGTAGATGCGGTGGCTAGTTTCACTGCAACAGCGTAATATGCCACGTTTTCATAGCTGTCATATTTACTCAGTAAAATGATATCTATACTCTGCATCATAAAATATGATATGGCACTAATAGCCATAGGGTATGATTTTAGAAGAATGTTTTTATAAGATACTCGGTGCGAAATAGTGCAGGCTGTTAGCGATAATAGCTTTATACCAATATAAACCGTTGTGCACAGCCAAAGTATGGCAAAGCTTATTAAATATGATTCTATTAAGTACGCTTCGAGATTATTAAAAGCGAGAAATATAATTATCAAGAAAAAAGGGAGGTATCTAAAAACATTTCTAAAAACTTCTGATAATACCGTTTTTCCTAATGCGCGTACCATATCGATGTTCAACATTGACCATGTATAAACAAAAAGAACCAATATTACTTTATTTATAAGCTGGTAAGCATCTGGCTTTTCGAAAAAAGAATTTATAAAGTCTTCGCTCAAAAGTCTCGTTATAATAAAAAAGAGCAGGGAAATCGTAAAAATGATACTAATCATCTTAAAATAAACTCTTCTTAATTCAAAGATGGAGTTTTTAGCCTTCAAAAAGCCCGAATAATATATGATGGATTGATTTGTACCCAATAAAGAGATACCCCCTATTATTAGTAGAAATGACCTCACAAAGTCATACCTACCAATCAATTCTGCATCAAAATTATTGGTTAGAAATAGGGAAAGTCCAAAAAATATAAGGACTCCACACACTCTTAAGGAAAGAACTTTTAAACTACTTCCTAACAGTTTACCTTTTTGATTTACAAGGCCTTTGAGCATATAAGAATTTAAGTTATTCTTTTGTGAGTCTGTTAATAAGGCCTCGTTTTAGTTTTATAACAGGATATAACTGTCCGTCTATTGTTGAGATAACGAAATTGTTATTGATGGAATCATATTTTACGTATTTATTGATAGAGACATTTTTTCTAATTTCAGAAGAATTTATTTTCAAATCTTTATTCCCAAAATTGAGATTTAGTGCTTGTATCTCAATGACTTTATTCTTTTTATTCCCTGGAATAAAAAGAATGTCTTTTGATGGGTTATTAGTATCAAATACAACGGTTATATTATCGAAACTAGATGTCGGATATACATTTTCAGAAAACTGAATACTTTTTTTCTGAAACTCATCGACGACAATATTGTTCATGGCAATTTTAAAAAAATCAGGTTCAGTGGTCTTAAAGTCGATACTTAAGGTGAGCTCTTTCTTCGTTGTTGCCGCCTCTAGGTTTAAATTATTGGTTTTGTCTGAGTTTCCGCAAGAACAACAGAGCAAAACAAGAACGAAGAATTTTAAACTTTTCATAACTTAAGACATAATTTACACAATCATTCCGGCTGCAACAGTTTCATTTGTTGCATCATCTATAAGGATTATGCTACCAGTAGTTCTATTTTCCCTGTACTCATCAATCATTAATGGCCTAGTAGTTCTTATTTTTACTTTAGATATATCATTCATATGAAGTGTCTTATCCTCCTTATTTCTTGCTAAAGTTTCTATATCGATCTTGTAGACAATCTCCTTTATCATAGCCTTTTGGTCGTTGCTCGTGTGTCTTATACTATACTTGGTTCTTGGGCGCGATGGATCATTGTTTAACCAGCACAGCATCACTTCAATATCTTGTGTTGCTCTTGGTTTATTGTTAGATCTTACAATCATATCACCTCTACCAATATCTATGTCATCTTCAAGTGTAATTGACACGGACATAGGAGCAAAAGCTTCCTTTAGTTCTCCTGTATAATTATCGATAGTTTTTATTTTACTGGTAAAACCAGATGGCATTACTGTAATTTCGTCGCCCGGTCTAAATATTCCACCTTCAACACGACCTGCATAACCTCTATAATCTCTATTGTCATCATCGCTTTGAGGTCTAATTACAGTTTGCACAGGGAATCTTGCGTCTACTTTGTTAATATCGCTACTTATATGCATTGTCTCTAACGTATGTAGTAATGGCGCTCCCTGATACCAGTCCATCTTTTCTGACCTGTTAACTACATTATCTCCTAATAATGCACTTATAGGAATAAAACGAACATCCTTTACTAACATTTTAGACGAAAACTCTTCAAACTCATTAATAACTTTATTATAGGCTTCCTCCGAAAAATCGACCAAGTCCATTTTATTAATACAAACAATAACATGCGGTATTTGTAGTAAAGAAGCTATAAAAGAATGGCGTTTTGTTTGCTCAATAACGCCGTGTCTCGCATCGACAAGGATAATAGCTGCATTAGCTGTTGAAGCACCTGTTACCATATTTCTCGTATACTGAATATGGCCTGGTGTGTCTGCAATGATAAACTTACGTTTTGGAGTTGTAAAATATCTGTAAGCCACATCGATAGTAATTCCCTGCTCCCTTTCGTCTCTTAGCCCATCGGTAAAAAGTGCTAAATCAACACCTTCGTGTCCCTTTTTTTTACTCGTATTTTCTATGGCCTGAAGCTGATCTTCAAAAATGGATTTGGAGTCGTAAAGTAAACGCCCTATTAAGGTGCTTTTTCCGTCGTCTACGCTTCCTGCTGTTGTAAATCGTAATAATTGATTATTATCTATCATTATCTGTCAATTTCTTTAAAAATATCCTTGTCTTTTTCTGTCTTCCATCGCGGATTCTGATCGTTTATCATCACTTCTATTACCGCGCTCTGTCTGGCGCATACCAGAAACTTCATTGGCAATTTTCTCTAAAGTGTCTGCATCTGATTCTATCCCGCCTGTAATTGTAATATCTCCTAAAGTTCTAAAGCGCACTTTTTTAGTCACAATCTCTTCATGCTCTTCTAAAATCAAAAATTCGGAATTTGGTATCCAGCTATTTTGTCTCCAAACTACTTCTCTTTCGTGAGCAAAATACAATGATGGGATGGCAATATTTTCGCGCTGAATATAATTCCAAACGTCCATTTCTGTCCAGTTACTTATTGGAAAGGCTCTAAAATGTTCACCTTCAAAATGTTTGCCATTAAAGATATTCCAAAGTTCTGGTCTTTGGTTTTTTGGGTCCCATTGCCCAAAATCATCTCTATGCGAAAAGAAGCGCTCTTTAGCTCTGGCTTTTTCTTCATCGCGTCTTCCGCCTCCAATGGCACAGTCAATTTTATTGGCTTCAATAGCGTCGAGAAGCGTTGTAATTTGAAGCGCATTTCGGGTGGCATTCTTACCTTTTTCTTCTGCAACACGGCCTTGGTCTATAGACTCTTGAACTGATCCAACAATAAGCTGAACACCAAGTTCTTTAATAATATCATCTCTAAACTTGATCGTCTCTGGGAAATTATGCCCAGTATCTACATGCATTAAGGGAAATGGAATCTTAGCTGGAGCAAAAGCTTTTTTCGCTAGGTGTGTAACTAAAATTGAGTCTTTTCCCCCAGAAAACAATATTACTGGATTATCGAACTGCGCCCATACTTCGCGCAAAACAAAGATGGCCTCGCTTTCTAACTCATCTAAATAGTTTAAATAGTATTTACTCATCGTTGAGTTTAAGTTTTGGTGTTATGTAGTCAATTACTTTTACCACAGCATCTTCAATAGACTCTGTTTCTGTTTTTATTTCTATGTGAGGGGTCTTGGGTGCTTCATAAGGCGCAGATATCCCCGTCATGTTCTTTATTTCTCCGGCCCTCGCCTTTTTATATAAGCCTTTAACATCCCTGCGCTCGCATTCTTCTAAGCTCGTATTCACATAGATCTCGACAAAGTTAATATCTTTAACGATAGTTCTAATATTATCCCTGTCTTTTTTATAGGGTGACACAAACGCTGCTAATACTACTAAACCAGCATCGATCATAAGGTTAGAGACTTCCGCAATGCGTCTAATGTTCTCTGTTCTATCTTCTGGAGAAAAGGATAGGTCATTGTTAATTCCTTTTCTAATATTGTCACCGTCTAAAGTATAGGTTTTTATGCCCCGTTTATGCAGCTCTTGTTCTACCGCATTTGCTATTGTAGACTTCCCCGAACCTGATAAACCCGTAAACCACAAAAGAAATGAATTATGGTTATTGGCGGTTATTCTATCTTTTTTTGAAACTTGATAACTATGGGGTATAACATGCTTTGCCATATTAGTTTTTTTTACCTAGAAAGAATTGCCTCACTTTTCCGAGAGGAAGTTTCAGCCACAATCTCTCATGTAAATAATAGAGCACAAATTTCGTAAATAATTCTGTTAGAGCAATAAACATCGCTATCTCGTCAAAAGTTTCGAGGATCGTACCAGAAATGACGAAAGTCATGGTTGTTGCAATAATCCTCCAAGATATAGTTTTGTGGAGCGTCTGCTTTTTATCTACTGTTTTATTCTGCAGAATATTTTGCCATACACGTTCGTGTAAATAATAAACGAGAAACTTAATGACGAATTCTAGAGCTCCAATTTTTATGGCGTTTTCTAAACTGCAGCTTCCATTAAGACAAGTGACCAATAAAACTACCGCTATAGTATCTGTCGTGGCGACGATACGCCAAGAAACACCTTTAAGAATACTCCTTATATGTGATTCTTTTCTATAAGTAGGCATATTTTTAGTTCTTTCTAAGAGACTATGAACCAAGGATTCAGTAGATTCTCTTTGTTATACGCTAGCGGTTGTTCTGTTTCTTTTGAGATAACTTCAACTCCCACTGCATTGCAAATCGCTTGGCCTGCAGCAGTATCCCACTCCATTGTTGGAGCAAATCTTGGGTAAATATCGGCATTTCCTTCGGCTACCAGGCAAAATTTTAAGGAACTACCCTTAGAAACTATGGCAACCTGATTACCTTCTTTTTCTAATTGATGTACAAAAGCTAGGGTCTCGTCGTTCATGTGAGATCTACTTCCGACTACTTCTAAAACACTAGTCCTTGCCTTGGGCTGAAGAGGTTCTAGTTGGTTTAATATATCTTCGAAAGCCGTGTTGTGTTCTGATAATCTGACTTTAAAGGCCTTATTATTAGGGACATCACCAAAATATAGCACCTTAATTGCTGGTACATATATGACACCCAACCTTGGTTTTCCATTGTCAACTAGGGCTATGTTTACCGTAAACTCACCGTTTTGTTTTATAAATTCTTTAGTACCATCTACAGGATCTACAATCCAACAGGCACTCCATGATTTGCGTTTGCTGTAGTTGGTCTGTTTATTTTCTTCACTAATAATAGGAATATCCGTTGGTTTTAAGAATGAATTGATAATATCATTTGCGTTTTTATCGGCAATGGTTAATGGTGATTTATCATCTTTTAGTTCTACATCGAACTCTGTATTGTAAACTTGCATTATCGCATCACCAGCTTTTAATGAAGCCTCAATTGCAATTCTTAGTTCTTTATTTTGTTCTATACCAGTCATATACTTCTTTTATTCCGTTTTAAGGCTCATTTTCTAAAATTAGTACCCCTATCTATAATCATAATGTAGCTTTTTTTCATTTCTAGATTAGAAAAAATTAAACTATAGACTCTTGTGATTTAAATAGTTCTAAGGTTTCACTTAAACTCTTTTGCCATGTGTTTAAGGTTTTGTTATAAATATTTTCCGTATGACTTACGTCTAACACACTGTACTTTGGCCTTTTTGCTTTTGTTTTATATGTGTCAACAGAAGTGATATTATCTAATTTATCTACATCGTAAATCCTAGCTATCTCTCGAGCAAATCCATACCAGGTTGTCTTTCCTCTTGCTGAAAAGTTATAAACACCATAAGGTATATTTTCAGCCGTTAGTATGTGTAAAATAAACCTTCCAAGATCTAAACAGCTTGTTGGAGTTCCTGTTTCTTCGGTGGTAATATTTAAAACCTTGTCTTTTGCTATCCAATTGATAATAGTTATCATGAAGTTTTTACCATAGATAGAATACAGCCATGATGCTCTAATAATGTAGTATTCGGCCATTATATCCTTTATGTACCGCTCACCTCCTAACTTTGATCTACCATATTGGTTAATAGGATTGGTGGCGTCATTGGTGGTATAAGGTGAATTCTTTGTGCCATCAAAAACATAATCTGTTGACACATGAATTAATTTTACATGGTAAGCCTTACAAATTTCAGCAATGTTTTTTGTGCCTATAGCATTGACTAAAAATGCATTTTTAAAATCAGTTTCTGCCGCTTCTACGTTAGTATAGGCTGCACAGTTAATACAAAAATCAAAGCTGTTATTTTTGAAGGTATTATCAATAGCGTCCTTATTAGTGATATCTATCTCGCTTTTAGTATAAAACTTATAAGAGCTATTAGCATTTCCCGCCGAATGCTTTAGTGTTTTTCCTAATTGTCCGTCTGATCCTAAAACCGCTATTCTCTTCATTATAACTTAGCATTTTTTAAGGTGGGAAGTAATAAGTCCTTATCTGAGATTATGAGTTCATCAGTTGAAAAATTCCAGTCTATACCTAAATCTCTGTCGTTATAAATAATTCCTGCTTCGGCTTCTTTATTGTATGGGTTATCACATTTATAACTGAAAATTGTATTATCCTCCAATACCAGAAACCCGTGGGCAAAACCTCTTGGTACAAAAAATTGGATTTTGTTTTCACCAGATAAAACTAACGAGACGTGTTCTCCAAATGTTAAAGAATCTGATCTGAGGTCAACAACTACATCTAATACTTTTCCTCTCACTACCCTTATTAATTTGGCTTGGGCATTAGAACCTCTTTGGTAGTGGAGTCCCCTTAAAACCCCTTTAGATGACTTAGACTCATTATCTTGAACAAAATTTATCTTTAATCCTGTAGCCTTTTGAAAAGCTTCTTCATTATAACTCTCAATAAAATACCCTCTTTTATCCTCAAAAACCTGGGGTCGTATAATATAGCAATCTTTTAATTTTGTCTCTTTTACTATCATATTATTGGGAAATTAAACTTAGAAGGTGCTTACTATATCCGCTTTTAGTTAAAGCTTTGGCTATTTTTTTCAATTGTTCATCGTTTATATATCCCATTCTATACGCTACTTCTTCGATAGCACCAATTTTAAGACCTTGACGTTCCTCTATTACCTGTACAAATTGCGACGCTTGCATTAAAGATTTAAACGTCCCAGTATCTAGCCAAGCAGTTCCTTTGTCTAATACACTAACTTTTAATTTGCCATGTTCTAGATATATTTTATTGACATCGGTAATCTCTAATTCTCCTCGTTTGCTTGGTTTAATGCTTTTCGCTATCTCTACAACTGAATTGTCATAAAAGTAGATGCCTGGTACAGCGTAATTAGATTTAGGGCTTGAGGGTTTTTCTTCGATCGAAACTGCAACTCCATTTTTGTCAAACTCAACAACTCCATAGCGCTCAGGATCGTGAACGTGGTAAGCGTAAATTATTCCTCCTTCTGGATTATTATTTTGCTGTAGTAAATCTGCCAAGCCTGTTCCATAAAATATGTTGTCGCCAAGTATTAGGGCTACTTTATCCTTACCAATAAAATCCTCAGCTATTATAAATGCTTCTGCCAATCCATTTGGGAGCTCCTGCACTGCATACTGAAAATTACAACCGTACTTCTTTCCGTCTCCTAGTAGCTTTTTGAATAAAGGTAGGTCTTGAGAAGTAGATATAATGAGTATATCTTTTATACCCGACCACATCAGTGTGGTTATGGGATAATAAATCATCGGTTTGTCATAAATAGGCATTAATTGCTTGCTAACCGCCAATGTAATTGGGTGCAAACGTGTTCCAGAGCCTCCTGCTAAAACAATTCCCTTCATTGTTTTTTGTATTTATTTAAATACCATTTTATTGTTTTTAGAATACCTGTTTCAAAATTCTCCTTTGCTTTCCAACCAATTTCATTTTCAATTTTTGTTGCATCAATGGCATATCTAAAGTCGTGACCGGGTCTATCTCTTACAAAAGCTATTTGTTTAGCGTATTTATCTTTTTTAGGTCTTAGTTCGTCTAAAATATCGCAAATTTTATGGGCTATGTACAAATTGTCTCTTTCGTTCTTGCCCCCTATGTTATATGTCTCGCCTGATTTTCCCTTTCTATAGGCTAAATCAATACCCCTACAATGATCTTCCACATAAAGCCAATCCCTTATATTTTTACCATCACCATAGATAGGAATATTTTCATTATTTATTGCCTTTCTTATAATAGTAGGGATTAATTTTTCATCATGTTGCTTTGGTCCATAATTATTGCTGCAATTCGTGGTAACCACATTCATACCATATGTATGGTAATAACTCCTAACAATAAAATCCGATGATGCTTTAGAAGCACTGTATGGACTATTTGGAGCATATGGTGTCTCTTCAGAAAACAACCCTATTTTGCCAAGTGTGCCATAGACTTCATCGGTAGATATATGATGAAATCTATTACTTTCACGACCTTCCTTAAACGAAAAAGGGGCATTCATCCAATGATTCTTAGCGGTATTTAGTAAGTTAAATGTTCCATAAACGTTTGTGGTAATAAAGGAGTCTGGGCGTTCTATAGAGTTGTCTACATGAGATTCTGCAGCAAAGTGGATAACACCAGAAAAATTATGCTTTTGAAAAAGATTGTTTACGAGTTCAACATCACAAATATCACCCTTAACAAAACAATAATTTTCGTGTTTCTTTAACGATTCCAAATTAGAAAGCTTACCGGCATAGGTAAGCTTATCCAAATTTACAATTTTTACGTCTTGATAATTTTCTAAAAAATAAAAAATAAAGTTTGAACCTATAAAACCTGCACCACCAGTAATTAGTATGGATTGGTTATTATTCATATTCCTTGATGAATTTAAATGCTTTTAACAAGCAATAAACTAATGTCATAATCAACATAGACAATGCAGGAAAAACTAATGAATATCTCTCAAACACATTTTTTTCTATCGTTCCTACTTCTTCGAAACTAGATAGTATATCATAATATTCACTTTCTTCTAGTGCCTCTTCCTCAAGTATTCTCAACGAGTTTCTAATTTTTAACTCCTCTTGGAAGAGCTCAAACTCTTTGGTTTCAGTCTTTGCCTGTACTAATGGTATAATACCTCCCACACCTAATGTTGCTTCTTCTCTTTTTGATTCGCTTGTTTTAATATCCAAATACATCTTCTGTAGATTCTCTACTCTTTCTAATTCTTGAAGATAAATTCGCTTTTTAACATTCCTAATCGAATCTGTTCTATCTTTTAACTTTATAGAATATTCGTTCTGAAAGGTTTTTATAAACCCCTGTTCTAAACTTGGAAAAATATCGTTACTGATTGCCCTAGCCTTAACCGAGAAAATACTCCCAGCAAGTATATCTCTATTTTCAATAAAGTCTTCGTAGGTAACATCTACTGCCAACGTACTATCTAAAGATTTTATGTAATCGTCATACTCTTTAATTAAATCGTTCTGTGTTTCAGGTCCAATCTCAATTTCAAACCCAATCAATTGCTTTGCTGTAGTAGAACTGTCAATTTCAAAAATATTTGATAGCTCCCCATAATTTTCAGAACTAATTAGGGCGTTAAAGTAATCTACATTATTGGCTAGTTGGTATTTGGAATCGTAATAAGGTCTTACCAACATCTCAGATATGAAGGTGGGTTCATTTAATTTTTCTATTGAAAACCCAATTAAAGCTGAAATCATTAGCAAAATAGCGATAAGCTTAAAGTTGTTTACAAGAGGTTTTAAGGCAAAAATTAAAGCTGAAAAAAGACTTTTGAAAAGTCGCCTAATAAAAGCAAACAACTTTTCAAAAAGTCGCCCAATAGCGTTAAACAACTGTCCTAAATCGACTTCTTCATTTTGTGATTCTTGAGGTACTTTATCACTCATGTTTTAAGAATTAAATATTTGTTCTAGTATTTTTTTTGTAATTACGTATGTTGGCCTAACACCAGATGTTCCTAAACCTCCAGATGCTAGAGTACTGCCTGTTTCTAAAGGGTTATCACTAGCATAATATGCATATCTTACTTTTACATCTTCGTTTATACTTCCTCTAACTTTAGACGCAGCTTGTATTGCTTTTTGATAGTGCGCGCCCTCCATTTCCAAGCCAATGACATTCCAAGTAGACTTTTTAAAGAACTTTAAAATTTCCTTATTCTGTAAAGAGGTGCCTAAAACCGTTATCATAGTGCCCTCGTATACGTCTACGCCGCAATCTACTAAATCGTTTTTACTTAGCTCATTTTTAAACGGATAATTATCTGCTGTACCCTCAAAAATATGAGCAGACGGTATCATAACATCCCCTTTGCCTCCTTCAAGAATGCCAGCTTTGCCCATAATTGAAATCGATTTTACATCTAAATGTACTTTTTTACCACTGGCCTTTATGGGTTTTAAAAATTCGTCTAAAGTTTCATAGGCTTGTTCACCAAAGGCATAATCCATAACAAAGATAACCGCCTTCTCATTCCTATTGGATTGGGTATATTCAAAATCTGTATTAGAAAAATCTATCTTATCAGTATCAAAAATTTGTACGTCAATGTTGGTTCCTGAGGTATCTTTTACATAGATCATTCCGTTTTGCAACGCTGATTTTTCAACTTTGTTGCGAATTGTGCTATTATTTGGGTTACTTAATGTTTCGTAAATCTCAAAAATATCTTTCTTAGCATTAATACCTTTTAATATTCCTTTGGCAAAAATAGAATTCATAACACTATGCATGTTGGCACTGATAATATGAATAGGGCGTTCTAATAATCCATGCCTATGCATTACAGCCTTGATATTGTCTGCCCAAATTTCCCCATGAATATGATGTCCAATCCGTTCTCTTAAAACAGGGCTAAACGTAATGGTTCTTTTTGCATTGTTAACAACCTCTTCAATCGCCAATTTACCTAACCAGTATACAATATGTAATAAACGTTCGGGCTGATTAGAAATTGCAAATTTTGGATAAGCCTCTGTAAGTTCATTAAATGTTCTTCCTAAAATATTTGCTGTATGCGTAATGGCAATTTCACGTTCCTTTTGTGTTAATTTTTTGGTTGAATTAACAGCACTCTCTAACTTCTTCCAATCTCTTGTGGTAGAACCATCTTCGTCAATGAGAACACGCTTACTGATTTTATGGGACTCAACAAATAAAAAAGTAAGATGTGTAAGAATATCATAAATCTCAGAGCGGCCTCTAGTGATTTCAATATTCATTTGCTCACCATCAATACGATAGCAATTTCGTCTCCGTTTTGGTGGAATTATGGGTTTAAAATGTGAATTGGCATAGCCTTCATCACTGGTGAGATTTATAAAAGTGCACTCCTCTATACCTTGTGGTAATCGGTCGATGACATATAACAAGCCTTCTAATTCGGCTTTCTCTTCGGCAATAGAACCATATATTTCAGGGCGTAAAAGTAAAAGTGCTTCACGCAAGGTTTCACCCGAAACTCCCATTGGTTTGTAAAATCCACGATTAAATAGATGTCGCATGGTTATATACATCCGCTCTATTGCGCTAGAGCTTTCTTGAGCTCTTGTTCTTTCATGTCTTTTATTAGTTTTACCCATACGCTATTTTAACCTGCAAATATAGCCTTATTTCGTTAATTTAAGCTCATGCATCTTGTCAGCAATTTTTCGGTCATTAGCTAATCTTGGGATTTTATTTTGCCCTCCAAGTTTTCCGATGGACTTCATGTAAGCTTGAAAACCTTCTTTTTTAATCTTGGTGATTATTAAGGGTCTCAATACTTTTCCTTCAATTAAATCAAAATAATAAGTGTTTTGTTGCTGAAGGGATTGTTCCAAATCTTTAATAAACTTTAATTCATCCTTAGGCTCATTTTCAAACTCTATAAGCCATTCATGATAAGGTAAGCCTTCGTTTGGATTAATTTGAGGAGCAACCGTAAACTCATTGATAGATATTTCTGTGTTTTCAGTAGCTTCTTTCATGGCCTGCTCTACTTCTTTTCCTATAACATGTTCACCAAATGCAGAAATAAAATGCTTTATGCGTCCACTAACAATCACCCTATACGGTTTAAGTGATGTAAACTCTACGGTATCGCCGATATTATAGGCCCAGAGACCAGCCGAGGTAGAAATAATCATAACATAATTGACCCCAAGTTTTACATCCTTTATGGTAATGCGCTCTTGGTTTTCTTCAAAAAAATGCGCTGCTTCTACAAATTCATAAAAAATACCCAAATTTAGTTGAAGTAACATTCCTTTATGATTCTGTTTATCCTGAAAAGCAAAAAACCCTTCACTTGCTGGATACAATTCTATGCTATCTACTCGTCTCCCAATCAAATTTTCAAATTTTGCACGATAAGGCTCATAATTGACTCCGCCAAAAATGAAGAGGTTGAAGTTTTTAAAAATCTCACCTACTTTTTTTTGTTTCTTTTCAATAAGCTTTTCAAAGTACATCTGTACCCAAGAAGGAATCCCAGAGATAATCGTCATATTTTCCTCAATGGTTTCATCAACGATGGCATTTACTTTGGTCTCCCAATCGTCTATGCAATTGGTCTCTAGACTAGGCATTCTATTTTTCTGAAGATATTTCGGCACGTAGTGCGCTACTATCCCTGATAATCGTCCTAGCTTAATTCCATTTTTTTCCTCTAGAATTGGGCTGCCTTGAAGAAAAATCATCTTACCATCAACAAACTTTGAGTTTCCTGTTTCATTGATATAAAGTAAAATTGCATTTCTGGCTGCTTCAACATGTGTTGGCATACTCTCCTTGGTAATAGGAATATACTTTGCCCCAGAAGTAGTTCCAGAAGTTTTAGCAAAATAAATGGGTTTACCTTTCCAGAGTATATTTTCCTCGCCAGCTACAACACGCTCTACATAAGGTCTTAAGGCTTCATAATCTCTTATGGGAACCTGTAATCTAAAGTCTGAATAGCTTTTAATTTGGTTAAAATTATGGTCATGGCCAAAAACGGTATTTTTAGCTTCCTTTATAAGGTTCTTAAATACGCGTTCTTGTGTTTCAATAGGTCGCGACGACCATCTTTTTATGCGCTTAGCTATATAGCTAGAAAAAGGTTTTGAAAGTGCTGCTTTAATCGATGGCATTACTGAAAATCGATAAAATTAGTTGGATTTACAGGATAACCATTATTCCACAATTCAAAGTGAAGGTGTGGCCCTGTACTGAATTCACCTGTATTTCCGGACATAGCAATAACTTCTCCGGCTTTAACTAAATCTCCTTGAGACTTAGTAATCGCTGAGTTATGCTTATATACCGAAATTAATTCTTGGTTATGCTCAATAATAACTACATAACCTGTTTCTATAGTCCATTCTGCAAAGATTACAGTGCCATCTGCAGTGGCCTTAACCGGAGTATTTGTTGCCACAACTACATCTACGGCAAAGTGTTTGTCTTCAATATTATAACCCTCTGAAATAGAACCATTAACAGGGGGAAAAAGAACAAAATTATTCTTATCAATTGATTCTTCAAATAAATTGTATTTGTCTTCTTTTTCTACTTTTTCCCTCAACAAAGAATCCTCTTTGTTAGTGGTTACTTTTAAAATCTCCAAGTCGTTTTTAGCAGCCTCAATAACCGAATCCCGATTAAAATTTACAGTAGCAACATCACCTGTTAATACCTTTCGGATTGAAGCATAGTAACGCTTATTAAGTTCTAGCTCCTGAACGAGCGAATCTGTTTTATAGTTAAGCAGAGTGGCCTTTTTCTTCAGCTTAGCAGAAGAATACCCTGGGATATACTCTCGCAGTGGGGTGAATGCAATTAATAAAGTCGTTAAAAACACTAAAAGTATTGCTGAAAACGATGTTAATACAAAGACGTTAAGACGTGTCAACTTAATGGCAAAACGCTCTTCGAACGTATCTTCATTGAGTATGACCAGACGGTACTTATGAAGCAATCTTTTTGTGAATTTTTTTTCTTTTTTTTCCTTTTTTGCCATTGAAACAAAATTAGTTAAAATAGTGTAATACCGCTATTAATAGCTACTAAAGTTAAACTTACAACGCTAATAATTAAACTTAAATTATTAACTTTGTACTCTAAATTTGAACGTATGATTTCGAGTAGTATATTTTTAGCATTGGGGCCATGGCAAATCGTTTTAATAGTTGTTGCCATT
Organism: Winogradskyella sp.; assembly: GCF_028289625.1. Lineage (GTDB taxonomy): Bacteria > Bacteroidota > Bacteroidia > Flavobacteriales > Flavobacteriaceae > Winogradskyella. The sequence goes on from NZ_JANQOM010000029.1 coordinate 27,885, forward strand.
TTGCTACTGTTTGGCGGTAAAAAAATCCCTGAATTAATGAGAGGCTTAGGTAGTGGTATCAAAGAGTTTAAAGACGCAAGCAAAGAAGATACCACTGATAATAAGGATAAAGAATAAGAAATTACTGTAAGCATAAAAAAGCCAACTTAAAGTAGTTGGCTTTTTTATTATTTAATGGTTATTGATTTAATAATTGATTCAAGCTCAAAAACATATTCGCTTTTTCTAAGCGACGGCGCATACACATAACCGTCTGCTATAAGATAGCGTTTGTTGACTTTATCCTCAATGGCATACATAACAAAAGGACCTCCCATTTTAAACCCAACAGTTTCCCAAAGCCCTCTCACTTCATAAGTTGGTTTGTTATCAATAATCGTATTGAACATTGAAGGCGCATAAGCATCTTCAATCATCATATATATACCATCTTCACCAGGAACTTTTGTTTTAGTAATCCTATTTCTCATTCTAATAACATCTACAATTGTACTATCGCCTTTAGAGATTGTTTCCATAGGAACTTCGTAAAACATTACATCTATCGTCTTAGAGCGGTCTAAAGCCTTCCTTAACCAATAAAACCCATCTTCTGCTTTTCCAAATTCGTAGGCTGAAGGAATATTGACAGTAAAACCTAACTGGTTTTCCATTTGTTCGTCTTTAAGTAAGGAAAGTTTAATACGTCTCTGTTTTTCTTTTACCTCTTCCTTATTGAAGGCTGCAACAATCTTGTCCTTACCCTCTTTTAATTGATTAATAATGTCTTTGTTTGTTTTTCCACCAACTACGGCTACTGTTTGTGGTTTAGCAAAAGCATTATTGGCAATTTTCACCGTTGGCTCTAAATTTCCCTTTTCGATTTTTAGAATTATTCTACTTCTTGTAGCAAAACCGTCAAAAACTTGTGGAGGGATTTGACGTAACTTAAACATAGGTTCATCGACAGGAAGTCCGTTAAGTGGTGCCGCAAAAATATTTCTAATACTTTCACCTACACTACCTTCCCATAGTTCGTTATCAATCACTACCGAAATACTATTTAAATTACCATTTGAAGCTGGAAGGTAAGTCGTTTTATCTCCATCTTTTTTATTATCACATGCCATCACAAGCAGACAGAACAATAGTGTATATAACGTTCTCATAAGTTTAAATTTTGTTGGTTTATTACTCAGACACAACAAGTGTCATTCCTATTTTGAGTTTGTTACCACTAATATCGTTCCAATCTTTAAGATTTTGAACAGAAACTCCAGAAAATTTTTCCGCAATACTCCAAAGTGAGTCACCAGATTTTACTTTGTAGGTCTTTTTGCCCTTTGTGCTTACTGGTTTTTTTGCGCTTTTGGGTTTATTGACTGATGAAGGATTTCTTGGGTAAATGGTTAAGCGCTGCCCAATCCTTAGATTGTTACTTCTTAAACCGTTCCAACGCTTTATCTGACTTACCCTAACACCATAGCGTCGCGCAATTTTCCCTAGGTAATCTCCACTTTTAACACGATACCTAATTTTTGAGTCAATCTTCACCAGCTCAGGTAGTGGTTTTTCACGCTTATCAAATTCTGCTTGGGCAAAGGCATAGATTTTATCCTCATTGGCAGTAAATATTCCAACAGCATGCTTTGGGAGCCTTAAGGCATAAGTTTTACCCTCAATTTTCGGGATGATATCTAGCTTGTAAGATGGGTTTAAAAATTGTAGTTCTTCTATATTAACACCTGTAGTTTCAGAAATCTGGTCTAAGGTAATCATTTGCTTTACATGTATTGTGTCTGTTTGAACATGCTGAAAAGGCGGTCGTTCTGGTTTAAAGCCGTGTGCTTCAGCATATTCAAAAATATACATCGTCGCTAAAAATGCAGGGACATATCCTGCGGTTTCCCTTGGGAGGAAAGGCCTAATATTCCAGTAATTCTGATAGCCTCCAGATCGCCTAATGGCTTTATTAACATTTCCTGGTCCCGAATTATACGCCGCTAAAGCAAGGTCCCAATCACCAAAGATCTCATAAAGCTTAGATAGGTATTGTGCTGCAGCTGTAGTTGATCTTATTGGATCACTACGCTCATCAACATAACTGCTAACATCTAAATCGTATATCCTGCCCGTGGTAAACATGAACTGCCAAAGTCCTGTGGCACCCACCCTTGACCTCGCCCTGGGTTTCAACGCAGACTCTACAATGGCCAGATATTTCATTTCCAAAGGAATGTTATAATTATCAAATTCCTGTTCAAACATCGGAAAGTAAAAATGGCTCAGTCCCATTAAACGCTCTAAAGATTTGCGTCTGTGTTTTAAGTAACGTTTTATTACACTTTCTAGCGAAGGATTATACTCAACATTAAAAGGCGTTTTTGCATTTAGACGTTCTAACCTTGCCTTTAACGTATCTGTTGACAGCTCAGGATAATCAACCGGTTCATACGTCAATTCGGTAACAGACTTGTAAATAGTGTCAAATAATGAATTGCTATATAATTCCTCTAACCATTTTCGGTCTAATTCGGCAGCCTTTGGGAAATCTTCCAGGTTTTTAATGCCAAGTGAATCCATTTCTGCAGGGATGGTTTTGCCATTACTTATCGATTTGCCATCAATTAAGGAATCTGCAACCTTTTTTGACGCAATGACAGAGTCTGTTTTAATTTGCGAAAAACTATTGCTAGTCATCACAATAAAGCAAATCGATATAATAACTTTAATACGCATGAATGCTTGATTAGGTCCGCTTATGCCTAACGCTTCAAATTTAAAAAATAGTATGTATTATCAAAGCCTACTCCAAAATAGCGGCAATACCAGGTAAGGTTTTACCCTCTAAACTTTCGAGCATGGCACCACCTCCCGTGCTTACGTAGCTTACTTTATCCTGGAAACCAAACTGCTTCACAGCGGCAACAGAATCCCCACCGCCAACTAGCGAAAATGCGCCATTTTTTGTTGAATTAGCTATGGAATGACCTAAGGCTATGGTTCCTTCTGCAAAACTTTCCATTTCAAAAACACCGAGGGGTCCATTCCAAAGTATAGTTTTTGATTCATTGACAACAGCGTCAAAGTGTTCTAATGATTTTGGTCCGGCATCCAAACCTTGCCACCCATCAGGAATATGCTTAACATCTATAACTTGTTTGTTCGCATCATTACTAAAAGCGTCTGCGGCAACGACATCAACTGGTAAGTGAATTTTTACACCTTTAGCCTCGGCTTGTTTCAAAATATCTAAAGCTAAATCCATTTTATCATCTTCACAGATAGAATCTCCAATACTTCCGCCTTGCGCTTTAATAAAGGTAAACGTCATTCCGCCACCAATGATGAGATGGTCAACTTTGTCTAAAATGTTTTCGATGACTGTAATTTTTGAGGACACCTTTGCCCCGCCAAGCACTGCCAAAACTGGTTTTTTGCTATTATTCAATACCTTATCAATGCTATCAATTTCTTTAGCTAACAAGTTACCAAAACATTTTGCTTCAGGAAAAAACTGTGCCACTATCGTTGTAGAGGCATGTGCTCTATGTGCTGTGCCAAAGGCATCATTGACATAGATATCTCCTAACTTTGATAACTGCTCAGCAAAATCTTTGTCTCCCTTTTTTTCTTCTTCATGAAAGCGTAAATTCTCTAACAATAAGATTTCTCCTGGTTGTAATGCATTGGCTTTCTCTTCAGCTTCTTCACCAACACAGTCAGTGGCAAATTTCACTTCAACACCCAATACATCCTCAATTTTTGAAATAATATGTCTTAATGAAAATTCATCCTGAACTCCTTTTGGTCGTCCTAAATGCGACATTAAGACACAACTACCTCCATCTTCCAGTACTTTAATAATCGTTGGCTTTGCTGATATGATTCTTGTGGCATCCGTAACTTCGAAATTGTCATTTAATGGTACGTTGAAATCTACGCGGATTAATGCTTTTTTATCTTTAAAATTAAAATCGTTGAGTGTTTTCATTTTATAAAATTTGAATCACAAATATAAGTTCATAATAGTCATTTGGCAAGTAGAAACATTATGTCATCATTAAATCTTGACTTTATTTTAATCTGAGATGATAAAATTTTGTAACGGTAAAATATTGCATAGTTTTGCGATATGCTTTTTTCAGAGATTTTAGGTCAAAAACATATTAAAAACCACCTTACTAGGAGTGTTGATTCTGGACGTATTGCTCATGCACAACTGTTTGTTGGCCCTGAAGGATCTGGAACCTTGCCTATGGCTTTGGCCTATGCGCAATATATTCTTTGTAGTAATAGTAACGGTGAAAATACTGGTGGTAATGAGTCTTGTAACATAAAATTTAAGAACTTCTCTCATCCAGACCTACACTTTGCGTTTCCCGTAACAACAAGCGACAAGGTAAAAAGCAAACCGGTTTCCAATTTCTATTTAGACGAGTGGCGTCAACTTTTAGAACAGCAGCCTTATGGCAATCTATTTGATTGGTATAAACTTCTTGGAGTTGATAACAAGCAAGGCCAGATTGGTGTGGATGAAGCATTAGAAATTGTAAAATCCTTATCACTTAAATCCTACGAAGGTGGTTATAAGGTGATGTTAATTTGGATGGTCGAAAAAATGAATACTGCTGCTGCCAATAAGCTCTTAAAACTGATTGAAGAACCACCCGAAAAGACAATTTTCATTTTAATTGCTGAGGACGAAGAGCAGATTATTAACACCATTCTGTCGCGTTGCCAGATTTTGCATTTTCCTCCATTGGCCGAAGAGGTCATTACTGAAGCGCTAGTGGCTAAATACCATATTGAAACTGCTGTTGCGATGAAGATTGCGCATCAAGCCAATGGTAATTTTAACAAGGCCTGTGATTTAATTTATCAGGATAGTGAAGATATTCAATTTGAAAAATGGTTTGTGCTTTGGGTTCGATCCGCATTTAAAGCTAAAGGCAATAAAAGTGCTATACACGATTTAATTTCGTGGTCAGAGGAAATTGCAAAAACAGGTCGTGAAACCCAAAAAAAGTTTTTAGCGTTTTGCTTAAATTGCTTTAGACAAGCTTTATTGCTCAATTACAAAGCTAATGACTTGGTCTATATAGAACCAAAGTCAGAGAACTTTAAACTAAAAAAGTTTGCGCCTTTTGTACACGATTCTAATATTATAGAAATTTCTGATGAGCTACAAGACGCCATTTATCATATAGAACGTAACGGAAATTCTAAGATTATTCTTACAGATTTATCTATTAAATTAACACGCTTACTGCATAAAAAAAGCCAAGCGTAAGCTCGGCTTTAGTTGGTATTTTAATTGACGCTTACTCTGAGGATTCTTCTTTTTCAGTACTTTTCTCTTCTTCTTTTGAGCTTTCTTCATCTCCTTTTTTACTATAGGCTTCATTAATAGCCTCAGTTACAGCTTCGGTTATATCGGTTTTTTCTTCACCATATATAACACTGCCTGCCTGATTCTTACCTAAAATAAAGGTATAACCGTTCTTTTTCCCATAATCCTCAACAAAAGCATTCACTTTTGAAATTACAGAATCCATTTCTTTATTAAATTCCTGCTGCATTATTTGCTGCTCATACTGAAACTGCTGTTGCAACACTTGCTGCTTTTGTCCTAACTCTTGGTATTTTTCCTGTTGCTTCTTTTGGGATAAATTTTGAGCTGCCAATTGAAAGGCTTGAGCTTCTATTTGAAAGGCTTTACCAATACTATCTATTCTTTTCTTAAAAATATCATCCTTGATTTTAAACTGTTCTTCAATATCAATTTTCATTTGATAGGCATTGATTACTTTTCCGTTATCGATGAACGCAATTTTTTGCTGTTCTTTACAGGATGCTAATGAGATTAAAACTATTGATACTATGATTAATTTCTTCATGATTGTTTTCAAATTAAATTTTTGCAAATGTATAAAAGTTCGAGTGCGAAATACCTAAATTTCTAACTATTTAAAAAATCTATGGTTTGTGTTAATTTCTATAGTGAAATATTATACAAAATAGATTCAAATAAAGCCTTTTAAGCGCTTTTCTTTTTTTAGGCTTGCAATCGTATATCTTAAAGTCAAATCATCAGGCTAATGATTTTATACTGCTAATCCTTCTGTTTTAGGATGTAAATATGGGATGAATACTCTTTAGATTGATTTGCTTTGAGGTTTGAGCACATTCCAATCCAAAATGCTTTGAAAGGATTCATAAAACCAGACTTATATTTTTCTGAAAGTAAACTCACATAATAGGCATCGAAATGCATTGGTAAGATTTTAGTTAGTTCAAAGCCTTCCTTAGCAAAAAGTTTCTTTATAGACGACTTTGAAAAATGCCAAAGGTGTCTGGGCACATCATATGCTGCCCAAAATTTTTTATAATGCTCAGCATCGTAGCTTTTGAAATTTGGCACTGCAACTACCAATCTTCCTTTGGGTTTTAATAAGTGTTTAAATAATGCAATATGCATGTCTAGTTTTGGCAAATGCTCCAGAACATGCCAAAGTGTAATAACGTCGAAACTACTTTCTTTTAAACTATTTAAATGCTCTATTTCAAAAACTGTATTATTGGTTTTGGAATTTGCAATTTGCCTAGCCTTTTCGTCAGGTTCAATTCCTGCAATTTGCCAATTGTCCTTTTGGGCAGTTTCTAAAAAATCCCCTGTGCCACATCCAACATCCAATAATTTTTTCTCCTCAGTGTAAAAAGAATTTATAAGCTTCAATTTTCGTTTTAAAGAAATCTTTCTAACGATATGATAAATCTTTTCTAAAAGATTCCTTCTATTGTCAGTGTGAGAAATGTAATCATCACTCTTGTAATAGTCTGGTAGATTTTCTGCATTTGGTTGCGGAAATGTTTCCAACATATCCAATTCATTATTGTACAATAACTGGAAGTCTTCACCTGAAACCGAATGGTCCTTTACAGTTAGATATGTTGGTTTTTTGTCTTTCATTAAATGGTCATTTCGAGAGCCTCGATGACCAATTCTTGGTGGCTGAGGCTCTCGAAGCCACCCAATGTTCCACGTGGAACATGTTTTTATCATCTTCCTAAATACACCAATAAAACAGAAATGTCATTAGGGGATACTCCACTGATTCTAGAAGCTTGTGATATGGTTACAGGTTGAATTTCGGCTAATTTTTGCCTAGCTTCCATACTCATGGATTTCAATCTTGAGTAATCAAAATTAGAAGGAATCTTTACGTTTTCGAGGCGGTTTAATTTATCGGCATTGTTCTTTTCCTTTTCAATATAACCTGCATATTTCACCTGTATCTCGGTTTGCTCTATAACCTCAACATCTAAATTGTTCTCTAAAACATAGTTCTCTACAGACGCCACTTTACGCATATCTTCTATAGTGATATTTGGTCTTGCATAAAGCTTAAACATTTTGTCCTGTTGCCTCACCTTTGCAGAATTCTTAGATTCTAGAATCGGATTTATTTCATCTGGCTTTACACTGGTGTCTTTAAAAAATTGAACAAAGGCATCCGACTTTGATTGTTTTTCCTCCATGCGTCTTAAGCGTTTCTCAGAAGCCAAGCCTAGTTCGTAACCCTTTGGTGTTAATCTAAAATCTGCATTGTCTTGGCGCAATAATGTTCTGTATTCAGCTCTCGAGGTGAACATACGATAAGGTTCTTCGGTTCCCTTGGTAATAAGATCGTCAATTAAAACGCCTATGTAAGCTTCGTCTCTTTTTAAAGTAAAAGGGCCTCGTTCTTGTACCTTAAGACTCGCATTAATTCCCGCCATTAGTCCCTGTGATGCCGCTTCCTCGTATCCTGTTGTGCCATTGATTTGTCCTGCAAAGAATAAACCATCTACCAATTTTGTTTCTAGTGTATGCTTTAATTGGGTTGGTGGAAAATAATCATATTCTATAGCGTAACCGGGTCTAAAGAATTTTACATTCTCAAACCCTTTAACAGATCGCAGCGCTTTGTATTGAACATCCTCTGGAAGTGATGTGGAAAATCCATTAACATAAACCTCAACAGTATTCCAACCTTCTGGCTCTACAAATAATTGATGCCTATGCTTATCTGCAAAACGGTTAATCTTGTCTTCAATAGATGGACAGTATCTTGGCCCAACACTTTTAATCCTTCCATTAAACATTGGGGAACGATCAAAGCCTTCACGAAGTAAATCGTGAACCTCTGGACTTGTATAGGTCATATGGCAAGATCGTTGTTCTTTTAACGGCTGTGTTATATCTAGGTATGAAAACTTCTCAGGATTCTCGTCACCTGGCTGTTCAATCATTACAGAATAGTCTAACGATCTCCCATCAACCCTTGGCGGTGTTCCCGTTTTCATTCTGCCAGAATCAAATCCTATCGCTATAAGTTCTTCTGTTATTCCAGTAGCGGCTCGTTCTCCTGCTCTTCCGCCACCAAAATTTTTATCACCAATATGAATAAGGCCATTCAAAAAAGTACCATTGGTCAGCACTACAGTTTTTGCCTTTACCTCAATGCCGAGTGATGTCTTTACCCCAACGACTTTATCATTTTCAATCAATAAGCCTGAAACCATTTCTTGATAAAAATCTAAATTGGGAGTGTTCTCCAAAAGCAATCTCCAATCTTCTGCAAACCGCATTCTGTCAGATTGCACTCTTGGGCTCCACATTGCTGGTCCTTTAGACTTGTTGAGCATTTTGAATTGAATCGAAGATGTGTCAGAAACAACCCCACTATAACCTCCCAGCGCATCAATTTCTCTAACGATTTGTCCCTTCGCAATTCCGCCCATAGCAGGATTGCATGACATTTGGGCTATATTCTGAAGGTTCATTGTAATCAACAATGTCTTACTACCCATATTGGCAGCGGCAGCTGCAGCCTCGCTTCCTGCATGGCCAGCTCCAACAACTATAACATCATAAACATCGTTAAACATATCTTTCTTTAAGTCATTTCTAGAACCTCAATAACCAATTTAAATTCTGGAGGCAGAGGCTCTCGAAGCCACCATACAATGTTCCACGTGGAACGTTTTGGTCTTTTTAATTTTTTCAGTCTGCAAATATACGTCGAAATAGCATCATTAACTAACGCCTACTCAAGTAGTAATCTTCTTTGCTGCGCATCTGCCTAGCTTCGTCAAGGGACTTATCTTTATAGCCGCAGTAGTGTAAAATGCCATGAATAATAACTCTGGCTATTTCTTCTTGAAAGGGCCTCTTAAACTCTGAAGCATTTTCCCTGACTCTATCAATAGAAATATATATATCTCCATGTAGCTCTTTTCCTACCGAATAATCAAAACTAATAATGTCAGTTAAGGTGTCGTGATTTAAAAATTCAAGATTAATTTTGTGAAGGTATTCATCTGAACAAAAGATATAATTAATCTCACCTTCTTTACAATTTTCTTCGACTATGGTGTCAGAAATCCACGATGATATTTCCTTAGCCCCTTCTAATTCAAAATTGGTTTCGTAATTAAAACTAATCATTAGTCTTTTTAAAATACTCTTGTATCTTCTTCTTAAAATGATTCTGTAAAGGTAAGGCCTGTCGATTTAATATTTCGGTAGTATTAAAGTATTGTTTTGCTGTAGGAATTTGATTGGGGTTAGTTGTGTCAAATTCCTTTTCATTAGTTTCTGACTCACGTTTAGTATCTTGGCCTTGCATAAATGTCGCGTTCTCAAGCTTCAATAATTGGTGTTGCAAATCCATCATTTTTTGTAAGGTTTGATTGGTGAAACCATAGTTCAACAAATCAAGCTCTACGTCTTCCATTTGTTTAATCAGTTCACCAGCAGATTCAATCTTGCCCTCTTTTGCTAAACGGTCTTCAAGAGCTTGGCGTAACTGTTGTTGTTTTTGATAAATCTTAAACAGCTCGGCATTTTGTTCCTCATTTCCTCCTTCACCATAACCATCGTTCTCTTCTCCATCTCTTCCGTCGCTGCCATTATTACCATTCTTGCCCTGCTTTCCGTCTTTACCCTCTCCGTTTTGGTTACCCTCAGCATTCTGATTACCATCATTTCCGTTTTGACCACCCTCGCCTTCTTGTTCTCCAGAGTTTCCTCTTTCGCCATTTTGACCACTTTCGCCTTCTTTACCTTGTTCTCCAGGTTCTTTGCCTTCACCTTCTTTGCTTTGCTCTCCTGGTTTTTCCCCTTCACCTTCTTTGCCTTCTTTGCCTTCTTCCCCTTTTTTTCCTTCCTCATTCTTCTTAACACCCTCTTCCATTTGGTTATTCAACTCCTCTTGGCTCATAATAATATCAGGTAATTGAGGTCCACCCTCCCCACTTCCTGACGCTGAAGCTGCACTCATAGACATTTCCATATTGTCTAATACATCACTTAAAAAGCTTGCAAGTTCATTACTAGCGGTAATGGCATATTGCTGAGAAGACACACCTTGATATAAACGATTTTCTGTCAGTTGACCTAGTGCCTTATCAATACTAAAATACACTTCAGTTATTTGAGAGTTAACCTTCTCAGATATTTTTGGTTGACGTAAAGACAATGCAAATAGACTGTCGTCAATATGCTCAAAATGCTCTCTGAGATTACTTTGTTCAATAATATATTTACCATATTTATTATTGTTAATATCAATAGCATCAAATGTATTCATGAGTTCTTCTTGGTCAAATGAAAAGAGCAATAAATTCTCTAAAATCTGTCGTAACATGTCTATATCTTCTGCCATTTGATTACCACCACCGCTACCACCGGACATCATTTGCATGAGCTTTTCGCTCATCTGCTTCATCTTTTTTGCGGCCTTATTTTGTCTTTCTTGGGCCTTTTGTAATTGTTCTTGGGCTTCTTGTTGCGATTTTTGTTCCTGTTCGCTTTGCTCTTTCTTTTCTAAAGCTTCTGTAGCCTCTTTTTGGTCATACTTTACCCCATCCTCTAAAAACTCATCAACTGGAACATTCATAGGTTTTTGAAGACGTCTATCTTCTTGCTTTAAGTCCTCAATATCTTTTTGAATCTTTTCGAACTCCTTATTAAATTCTTCCTGTTTTGCTTTGGTATTCTCTTTTTCTTTATTTGAAAGCGTTTCTTGTTTCTTAGAAAGATCGTCTAACTGATTGGCTATCTTCTCTGCTTTTTTCATTACATAGAAACGCTTGGTCAACTCCAAAAGTTGCTTCATACTGCGTTTCTTATTTTTATTTTGCTTCGCCAACTCTTCGAGCTTTTGGGTGAACTCTTCCTTGTTAATCTTGTCTTTTAATTCTTCTAACTCCTCCAAAAGTTTTTCATCTTGCTTCAACTGCTCTTCATTTTCCTTGAGGCGCTCTTTCAAATCTTCCTTAAACTGATCCTCTTTTTTTTCTTCTTGAAATTCTTCCAAGTTGTCTTGAAGTTTCTTGTTGAAATTCTTCATCAACTGCTCCTGTTGCTTCTGGCGTTTTAAAAAGTCTTCAAACTTCTTCTTATCATTAAAATTGAGCTGCTGCTTTTCTTTTTGGGTTTTAGAGAATTCTTCTAGCTTTTTATCTTGCTCCTGAAGCTTCTCAAAGGTCTTCCCGATATCCTTTATGGTTTCATTTTGCTCTTGCAGTTGCTTTTGCTCCTCTTCTTCTTTCGTTAACTTTCTGTAACTAAAAACACTACTCTTGGTACGTTTGTAATTATGTATAGCATCATTATCAAATACCTCAAAATACAACTGATAACTTACGCCTTCCTCAAGCTCAAATTGATTCGGGAATGCACTCACAAACTCACTAAAATTAGATTTTGAAATGGTTATTGGTGACACAATCTTGTTGACTTCATCATCCACGGGATAATAGACCAGATTAAGTTTTGTCAATCCAAAATCATCACTCGCTTGGCCATAGAAATACAAACTCTGTAGGTCAATAGAATCTTTTTGAACCTTAATATCCAATTCAGGATTTAAATCCTTAACGACGCTGATGCTGTACGCAAGGTTTTCATAATCCTTAAGGTTGTCATTACTGGTAGAGATGCTATAATTATAATTTCTAAACAGTTGCTTGGCAGCTTCAAATTCACCTTCTTCTTTTTGCGCTAAGCTTAATGTGTCATCAGCATATATATTGACTTCACTTGTAGATTTTGTTAATGCTCTCCATGTTACTTTAGTCCCCTCAGGAATTACAGCAGAACCTGTGCTCTTTAATACCTCGTCTTGCTTTTTAGTGTAAGATGGATAATCTAAAAGCATCTCAAAATTTACCAAGTTAGGTGTATTAACTACTTGCAATTCATAGGGTTTGGAGTTGATATCATTGGCTGAAAGTGAAAACTCTATATTTTCCTTCGGCAGGTTGAAAGTGTACTGAAACTCACCAGACCCTATTTGTTGTAGATAATACGATTGTCCATTAAATTGAATTTGGGCATTCTCAGGAATTACATCGCCAACTGTGGAAACTTTCAGCTTAAAATCCTTGCCTTCAATCGCTTCAAGGGACTCGTTAAGCACATAAAATTGAAAAGGAGCTGGTGGCTCATAAGCGGTTTGGTAATTCACGACGCGCTCATAACTATCACTAAACCAGTTGATCTTTCCTGTAAGATAAGATAATAGCACAATTAAAATCGGAATTGCGGCGTACTTTAAATACTTGGTGTTAGATTTAAAATTAATGGCAGATTTAAACGGTATAGGCTGGAGTGCTTTTGATTTCTGTTCAATACTTGCAATCAATAAGTCCGATTGTGACGGACTTTGATTAAGTTGCAATATATTTAATAGCTTGTCATTGACTTCTGGAAAATGCGATCCGATTAATTTTGAAGCTGTTTCATAGTTGATGCCCTTTCTTAGATTGAATAGCTGTGCTAATGGAATGGCAATAAATTTAATGAATAGCCCTAACTCAACAGCTATGAAGGTCCAAAATAAAATGGTTCTTGCCGTGGGGTTAAGCCAGAGCATGTATTCCACAAACAAGGTTACCATAAAATACAACAAGCCAATAGCGAAAAATAAAATCGCGCCTTTTAGTAGCTCATTAGTGTAGTACTTCTTAATGAACTCCTGTAACTTGTTTTTTATGGCTTCAAAATTGCTCATGTCCTATTCTAACTGACTAATCTACAATTTTATTTTAATTGTCATTTCCTTAAATTTGGTAAGATTCTGTTAATTTAGATGTTTTAACAGTTAAAACCTGTCATTTCAAGAAAGTGAAGTATGAACGATGAGAAATATTATTAAAAATAATAGAGATTCATAAATCACTCTTCGTTCGGAATGATATATTAGCTCAATGTTTAACTTGTAATAGATTCTTGCGCAGGCAGGAATGACAAATTTTATGAAAGACCTTAAGTATTTGGCGGCTTTTTCAATTCCAGTAGTGGCATTTTTTGGATTATACTTTAAAAGCTATTGGGTTTGGGCAACACCAATATTTGCTTTTGTGTGTATTCCCCTTTTAGAGCTTATTTTTCCTGTAGATACTAAAAATCTTGAAGCTGAAGAAGTAGGCAGCAAACTAAAACGAAAACTTTTTGATTGGCTATTATATCTTAATCTGCCTATTGTTTTTGGTTTGGTTTTTTATGCTTTAGTTTTAGTTGCAAATCATCCATTGGAAACCTATGAATTCATTGGCTTGATTTTCTCAGTTGGTATTGTACTAGGTGTTAATGGTATTAATGTCGGACACGAATTGGGTCATCGCCAAACCACAAATGAGCGTTTTATTGGTAAAGCCTTGCTTTTGCCCTCATTCTACATGCATTTCTATATAGAGCATAATTACGGTCACCATTTACATGCTGCAACGCCTGAAGACCCTGCTACAGCAAGATACAACCAATCGGTTTATTCGTTTTGGTTCACCTCAACGATTCGCCAATACTTTAGTGCTTGGCGCATCCAAAAGAAATTGCTGAAAAACAACAGGCTGTCCTTTTTCTCAATTAAAAATGACATGCTATGGTATACCGTTTTTCAAACTGTGTATTTAGTGTCGATTGGGCTTTTGTTCGGAACAACTGCGCTAGTATTTGCTTTTTTTGCTGGTGTGGTAGGCTTTATTCTTTTAGAAACTGTCAATTATATTGAGCATTACGGATTGTTGCGGCTAAAAACTAAATCTGGTCGTTATGAGCGTGTTAAAGAAATGCATTCCTGGAATTCTAATCATGTCATAGGGCGAATTGTTTTATATGAACTCACAAGGCATAGTGACCACCACTATAAATCCTCTAAAAAATATCAGATTTTGGATTGCCATGACGAAAGTCCACAAATGCCTTTTGGGTATCCGACGTCCATGGTATTATCTATGATTCCTCCGCTGTGGTTTAAGATTATGAATAAGCGAGTACCTAAGGCAATGATTATTTCTTAGTCCTCAGTCTCAGTTTTTAGTCCAGCAAAATCTTCTTGCTTGGCACTTCGTACTTCTATGCTATAATTCTATCTTTGCACTAGATTCTGAAACAATACTTCGACCACTTCGAGAGCTTCAGTGACCGAATATCAGTGTGACAGTTCAGTTATAAAATTTTATTATGTCTAAAAACGTACGTGTGCGCTTTGCACCAAGCCCTACAGGGCCTTTACATATTGGTGGTGTAAGAACTGCCTTGTTCAACTATTTATTTGCTAAAAAACATGGTGGTGATTTTGTGTTACGCATTGAAGACACCGACCAAAATCGTTATGTTGAAGGTGCTGAAGACTATATTGTTGAGGCCTTGAATTGGTGCGGTATTCCTTTTGATGAAGGGCCACATTTGGTTACTGAGGCTCACAAGGTGAACAATGAAAATGTGGCTTCGAGTAACCTCAGCCACCAAAATAATTATGGTCCCTACAGACAAAGTGAGCGCAAACACTTATACAAACAGTATGCCGACCAATTAATAGTCGAAGGTAAAGCCTATTTTGCTTTTGATACACCTGAGCAACTCGATGCACATAGAAAAGATCATGAAGCTAAAGGCAAAACCTTTATCTACAATTGGCATAATCGTGAAAAAGGCCGCTTGGTAAATTCACTGGTGCTTTCCGAAGAAGACACCAAAGCTAAAATTGAGGCTGGAGAACACTATGTGGTTCGTTTTAAATCACCGCAAGATGAAACCCTGCGCCTAAAAGATATTATTCGTGGCGACATATCAATAGACACTAGTGTACTAGATGATAAAATCCTATTCAAAAGCGATGGGATGCCCACCTATCACTTGGCTAATATTGTAGATGACCATTTGATGCAGATTTCACACGTAATCCGTGGTGAAGAGTGGTTGCCATCCTTAGCTCTGCATCAGTTATTATACGATGCTTTCGGTTGGAAAGCACCACAATTTGCACATTTACCTTTAATTCTTAAGCCTGTCGGTAAAGGAAAACTAAGCAAACGAGATGGGGATAAACTAGGCTTTCCCGTATTTCCATTAGAGTGGGCTGATCCAAAAACCAATGAAACTTCAAGAGGCTATAAAGAAGACGGTTATTTCCCAGAAGCCGTAGTTAATTTCTTGGCTTTTTTAGGCTGGAATCCTGGGACTGAACAAGAAATATTTAGTCTAGAACAACTGGTTAATGATTTTGAATTAGAACGTGTTAACAAAGCTGGTGCTCGTTTTGATCCTGATAAAACCAAATGGTTTAACCACCATTACATGCAACAGCAACTGGATTTTGAATTAGCTGAACAATTTAAATCTACCCAATTAGAGTTGTCAGATATTGATGTTAACTACGTAGCACTGGTCGTCGGCTTAATAAAAGAACGCGCCACCTTTGTTAATGAGTTTTGGGACTTAAGTCATTTCTTCTTTGTTGCACCAAAAACTTATGATGAAAAAGCGTTGAAAAAAGCTATAAAAGAAGGTACTGTTGACTTGATGCAAAAAGTAATAGAAATTGTCTCCGTAACCAGAGAATTCACGGTTCAAAACCTTCAATCAAAAATTAAAGGTTGGATTACCGGTAATGAAATAGGGTTTGGAAAAGTGATGATGCCTTTGCGCTTGGCATTGGTTGGTGCTTTACAAGGACCCGATGTTTTTGAAATTATGTTTCTCATCGGTAAAAATGAAACCGTAAAACGTATTGATACCTTGGTAAGCAGTATAGAATAATGTGGAAGGAATCCTGAAACAAGTTCAGGAAGACAGTTTTGGTGTCATCAAAAAGTGATTAAAGCCGCGAAAGTTAACATGCTCTGATTGCCTTTAAACTTTTCACTAGTAAGGTTTTTGTCGTTAAGCTTGTTCAACATATTGGTAAATCCATAAATATATTGCGCGCGCAATTTTATAAATTGAAAGCCCAATGTGGCTCCAACGGCCCCATTTACATTAAATTGAGAAATATCTTCTAGTTCAATGGCCTCAAAAGTGTCATCATTCACCCTTACAAAAAGATTATCTGGATTATCATTCTGTAATTCCATTTTACCATTATACTGTAGCATTGGTCCAACATCAATAGTTAAGAGATTTTTAATCAACTTGGCATGTAATAGCATCGCCAGTTGCGCTGCAAACAGTTTGTACTCGAGCTGTTGGTCTATAAATACATCTTCATCAAATAGTAAACCTGCAATTTCAATATTGTTTTCAGAGAGTTGCATTCCAAAACTAATATTGTACCATTTATGAGGTATGTCCGCTGTCGTAGATGCGTTAATTAACCAGCCGCTGCCAGAAGTGGTGTTGAGATTGTCAGTTAAAATATCGTATTGGGTTAATCCACCACCAAGCGCAAATCCATTTTTTATGGTATAGCGCTTATGCTGTGCGTAGCTAAATGTAACAAAGACCATACAGAGCGCTACTAATAATTGGCAGTTGGTTTTTTTCATAAGATTTAAGAGCTAATTGCAACAAACCTAAATAAAATAATTTAATATTACTTAAATTTAATATCACATATACATTAACCATTTAAAAAACTTGTCATGGGTCAATTTGTTTTAATTCCGATTATATTTTTTAGTTTAATCGTGTTCATTTCTTTATTTTTTATAGTAAAACAGCAGACCGCAGCGGTCATAGAACGTTTCGGTAGATATCAAAGTGTTCGACATTCTGGTTTACAGATGAAAATCCCTTTGGTCGATAGAATTGCTGGTCGTTTAAGTTTGAAAATTCAACAGCTAGATGTATTGATAGAAACTAAAACCTTAGACGATGTATTCGTAAAACTGAAAGTTTCTGTACAGTATAAAGTTATTCGCGATAAGGTCTATGATGCCTTTTATAAGTTGGAATATCCGCATGACCAGATTACATCATTTGTGTTTGACGTAGTGCGTGCCGAAGTTCCAAAAATGAAACTAGATGATGTGTTTGTTAAAAAAGATGACATTGCGATTGCAGTAAAACGTGAATTGCAGGAATACATGCTTGAATATGGTTACGATATCATTAAAACCTTGGTTACTGATATTGATCCTGACCCACAGGTGAAAGCTGCTATGAACCGTATTAATGCCTCTGAACGTGAAAAAATCGCTGCGCAATTTGAAGGTGATGCGGCTCGTATCCTTATTGTAGAAAAGGCAAAAGCAGAAGCCGAAAGTAAGCGTTTACAAGGTCAAGGTATTGCCGATCAGCGTCGTGAAATTGCGCGGGGTTTAGAAGAGTCTGTCGAGGTCTTAAACAAAGTGGGCATCAACTCTCAAGAAGCGTCAGCGCTCATAGTAGTGACCCAACACTATGATACCCTACAATCTATAGGGCAAGAGACCAACAGTAACTTAATATTGTTGCCTAACTCTCCGCAAGCAGGAAGCAATATGCTCAATGATATGGTAGCCAGTTTTACGGCTAGCAACCAAATTGGTGAGGCTATGAAAAAAGCTAAAAACCCTGATTCAAAATAAGAAAATTGATTAATTAAAGCTATTAAAATGAAAAGGCTATGTATTGGTCTGCTACTTATATCATGTTTAATTGGGTTTTCACAATCCAAAGAAGATGCTAAAAGAGATGCTGAAATTACAGCTAAAGCGACTTTAGAAATGGATTTTAAAACGGTACTAAAGCATACTTTACCTTCAGTTGTCGAAATGATGGGTGGTGAAGAAACTGCGCTTGGCTATATTAAAAGTATGTTCGATAGTATGAAGGCACAAGGTTTTGTTTTCGAAAAAGCTGATGTTGTTAGTGTTTCTGATATTGTAGAGGAGCAAGGACAACACCGCTGTGTTATCGAGAACATGAATCAAATGAAAATGTCTAATCAAAGAATTAAGTCGAAAAGTTACCTCTTGGGAATTTATAATAATAAAGCAGATTTTTGGTGGTTCATTGAAGCCAAGCAACTTAAAAATAAAGCGTTAGTCAATCAAATAATTCCTGATTTTAAAACCAGTTTAGATATACCTGAAGATGAGATACAATCAGAGCCGATAGAGGATTAATAAGAAAAGCCTTGAACTAGAAAGTTCAAGGCTTTTCTCTTAATTCTAAATAGATTTATACCCATCCACATAGAATGGACCCCATAATGGCTAAGGTCACCACCCAATAGCCAACATTAATAAGAATATATTTCCAGCCTTTTCTTTCAAAGAGTGCATTAATTCCTAAAACCGGTAATACAAAGAAAAGAGCGCCTATTGCTCCATGAAGTGCGCCGTGGCGAAAATTGCGATGGGCATTTCCAAATTCGGCCATAAACGCTTTATACGTTTCGGCTTCCAGATCTGGAAAGGCAACCTGTGAAGCCGCAATCTGATGAATTACCATGCCATTTACAGTCATAGCTAATAGTACCGATAATATTAGTGTTATCCCAAATATAACGGCTATGTTTCCGCTTTTCATTTTTTCTTCAGTCATTCCAGATGCTTTCATCCAAGCGGTTCCTAATACTTTTGGATTGTACCAAATGGCACCAATAATCAGAGGCACAATTGCAGCCACCGCAATGGCTAAAAAATTCATTTCCATAATATATTGTGATTTATAGTTAGTATGGTTAAAAGTACAAAAAAACCTCTAAGTCTTTACTTTAGAGGTTTTTGAGTGAATTTTTATGTGGTTAAAAGTTCTAAATCTTCTTCTTTTTTAAACTCGAATTCTTCTCTTTTTTAGCTTTCTCTTCAGAATGTTGACTAAATGGAAAAGACAGACCGGTACTTGCAAAAGTGGTTCCGAAATTAATATTGGCATTATAGACCTGACTGACCGCTTCTTTAACTTGATGCTCAGATAATTCTTTTAAGGGATGGATAAAAACCGACCACAAAACACCATCAGTCACCGCATATTTTACATCCAAAGCAGTATGGAAATTGGCAATCATTGCCGCCTTAATTAAATCGTCCGTTAACGCATTAGAGTCCATAATTGGCGATATAATACGCATTCTATTGTGAATACTATCCGTAATAGATATCATTTGTACCTCTTTAACATAAAATTGCCATGCGTTTGATCTTCCTTGTATAGAATCACTGATGGAAGTGTAAATATCATCAAGCTTTTCGTTGGTCATGTTTTGTGAAAACATGGATAAAGAGCATAAGGAAATTAGTATGGCAAGGAATGGCTTCATATGCGTTTTGTCGTAAAACTTTTCAAAACACAACAAATAAATATCACGATTATACCTTTGTGTTAAATAGATTGAGCCTCAGCTACCAATAATTGGTTCTTATCCTCTAGGGCTTTTGCTACGAATGCATCTATGGCTTCATTACGCTCCAAACCATTTTTTAGCAATTCTTTTAATGAAATCATTACTGCTATGCGTGTCCCTGATTTCTTAATTGCAGTTCCAAATAAAGGTTCTAACTCTTCATAAGTCACGTCTTGTGCAAGTTGTTGTATCTCAGTTTTTGCCTTAGCCTGTTTTTCTTCAGGTAAATTGGTGTACTTTTTGCCTAATTGCTGGATAATACTAATTGCTTTTCTTTGCTGTTGTGGTTTATTATGAGACTTCTCGACTGCGCTCGAAGTGACATTCTGTTTTGGTTTTTGTTTTGTCCAACTGTCCCGTAGCCCAACCGTTTTATTAAACACCAATTTGTTTGACGTTGTATCTTCATCAACCACAAAGTAACCTAAACGTTGAAATTGAAACCGCTCTCCTACTTTTGCATCAGCTAAACTTGGTTCTAAATAGCCTATTTTAATAGTCAACGAATTCGGATTCAAAAACTCTATAAAGTCTTTATCCTTATCGCTATCTGGTGCTTCGTGCATAAACAAGCGGTCGTACTCTCTTATTTCAGCAGTGATAGCATGTTTTATAGAAACCCAGTGCAGCGTACCTTTTACTTTTTTAGAGGTGTCTGTATCATATGTGCAATGAATTTCAGTAATTTCACCATTATCATCTTTTAAAACACTATTCGCTTTAATGATATACGCATTCTTTAGTCGTACTTCTCCACCTAGCTTAAGTCTAAAAAACTTGTTTCCTGCTGCTTCCTTAAAATCCTCTTTTTCGATATAAATCTCCCTCGAAAATGGTACTTTTCTATAGCCTGATGACGCATCTTCCTGGTTGTTTTCAGCTTCAAGCCATTCTTCTTTATCTTCATGATAATTAGTAATGACGACTTTTATAGGGTCTAAAACGGCCATCACTCTATTGGTGGTTTTATTCAAATCCTCGCGAATACAGAACTCAAGCAATGATACATCTATAACATTTTCGCGCTTGGCCACACCTACTTTTTCAATAAACTGACGGATTGAATTTGGTGTATAGCCGCGACGACGCAATCCTGAAATGGTTGGCATACGCGGATCATCCCAGCCAGATACAACACCATCTTCAACCAAACGTAATAATTTACGCTTGCTCATAATGGTGTAACTTAAATTAAGGCGCGCAAATTCTCGCTGTTTTGGTGGTAATGGAAGTTGATCTTTATTGTACTCATATACATGGTCTCTAAACCAATTATAGAGCTTTCTGTGTGGTTTAAATTCCAATGAACATAGTGAGTGCGAAATCTGTTCGATATAGTCGCTCTCGCCGTGTGTCCAATCGTACATAGGGTAAATACACCATTGGTCTCCTGTTCTATGGTGGTGCGCATAAAGAATTCTATACATAATGGGATCGCGCATCAGCATGTTTGGATCTGCCATGTCTATTTTGGCGCGCAACACATGTGTACCTGCAGAAAATTCTCCAGCTTTCATAAGTTGGAATAAATCCAAATTCTCTTCTACACTTCTATTCCTAAAAGGGCTATTAGAACCTGGTTGTGTTGGAGTCCCTTTTTGTTCTGCCATAGCTTCCGATGACTGACTGTCAACATAGGCTTTACCGTCTTTGATTAGCTGTACAGCCCAAGCATACAATTCATCAAAATAATCAGATGAGTATAACTCATTGGCCCACTTATAGCCTAACCATGAGATGTCGCGTTTTATGGCGTCAACGTACTCTTGTTCTTCTTTTGCGGGATTGGTATCATCGAACCTTAAATTTACGGGAGCATTGTATTTTTCTCCTAAGCCAAAGCTTATTCCAATGGCTTTGGTGTGCCCAATATGCAAGTAACCATTAGGCTCTGGAGGGAAGCGAAAACGAAGTTTTTCCTTAGACAATCCGTTGGCCAAATCTTCTTCTATAATTTGCTCTATAAAATTAAGAGGTGTATACGCTGACATTTAAAAAGAATTAAGGCGTAAAATTACACAAATTGTAACATTAATGCACTATGCAACACCTATAGAATATAGATAATCTAAACCGAGAATTATGAATTACAAATGTCCGAAATGCGATAATACAACTTACGAAATCAGCGAAATGAGAGCAACCGGAGGAACACTGTCTAAAATATTTGACGTGCAAAACAAAAAGTTTACATCTGTAACTTGTAAACAGTGCACGTATACCGAATTCTTTAAGGCCAAAACAAGTGCTATCAGTAATATTTTTGACTTTTTTACGAATTAACTCTTTGATACTTCTCGATACAAATTTCTTGTAGAAATTCACTCGAAGTGACAACTCTAGTGTTATTTTTGCTTTATGGGAATTATAAAAGTTGAAAACATTCGGGTTTATGCACATCATGGCTGCTTAAAGGAGGAAACCATTATTGGTAGTGACTACCGTGTTGATATCACAGTTAGAGCTGACTTGTCAAGGTCTTCAAAAAGCGATGCGTTAAGTGATACTGTTGATTATGTGTTTTTAAATCGTGTTGTGCGTGAAGAAATGGCAATACCTTCAAAACTATTGGAAGCTGTGGCCCAGCGTATTCTGGATAGAATATTTGAAGAAGACCCCTTGGTTAATGAAGCGACTGTTTCCGTAAGTAAAATTAATCCTCCGATTGGTGGTGACGTAGAAATGGTAACTATCGAACTTTCAGAACAACGAAAAAAATAAGACTATATAGGGTAAAACACATATAATTTATATATTTGCCCTCTCAATAAGGTGTCGTGGCCGAGTGGCTAGGCAGTGGTCTGCAACACCATCTACAGCGGTTCGAATCCGCTCGACACCTCCAAAACCCTTCAATTTGTATTGAAAGGTTTTTGTTTTTTAATGATTATCTTTTATCGGGTTTACCTTATCAATCTGTTCCTTCCCTTTTTCATACAATTCAGGGAACAACCCTTGGGATAAAAGCAATATACCAAAGCCTAAGATAACTAAGGCCACAATTTTTTTGGTTTTAAAAATGCGCCTTGGAGTTAATTTGCTTTTTAAGCGTTTTGCTGCTGCTATTTTAATTAAATCGCATACAAAGTAAGCTGCTAACATTGAGATTATAAAAACTGTCACTCCGTTCTTAGATGTGGTTATCGAAGTGCCTATAACAATAAAGCCCAACCAGCCCAAAAGCACACCTATATTGATAAAATTAAGCAGGAATCCCTTTGCAAATAGTCTTCCATAGTCCTTTTTTGGTAGTTCGATTCTGTGATGTTCCTTTACAATAGATCGAAACGATTTAGAGATTTTAATAAATGAAATTATACCATAGACTACAAGCAAAACACCGCCAAACACTAATAGCTTAGGATCATCTTTTATTTTATCCAATAAGGTATCAGTACTCATAAAAATGAGAAGAATGAATACGATATCAGCAAGAATAACACCCAAATCAAATACCAAAGCGCTAGTAAAGCCCTTTGTTGCACTGGTTTCCAGCAATACGAAGAAGACTGGACCAATGGTAAAGGCTAAAATAATTCCGAATGGAATTGCTGTTAAGATATCATCTAACATGTAAACTTGCGGTTTACACAAAAGTAACAAACAGAAAGGAATTTACATACGTTTAATTCGACCTCCTAATACGCGGTTTTCATCTACAACTTTTGGGTTTCCGTAGATAAATAAATCGCCACCTGCTTTTATTCTGACTTCTACTTTTTCTGATGCGTTTACATAAGCCTCACCTCCTGCATTTATACTTACTTCGGTTTCTTCTGTTTTAAGGTCTTCCCCATTAACTATACCGCCAGTATAGATTGAGATGTCTTGGTTTTTAGAGCTTCCGGAAACATTAATTATACCTCCGGTTACAGCTCTAAAGTTAGCATACTTAGTGTTTAATGCTGCTGTGATTTCTCCGCCTTCTTGTGTTTTTAAATCAATTTCGAATTGCTCAATAGGTTCTTCAACCTTTATATTAGCTCCTTCATTAGCATCAATGACTTCAACTGAAGTATAATAAAGCAACACAACAGTGTCATTACCGTCATAACTCTCTTCGAGTTTCATTCTAATTTTAAGCTTTCCGTTTTTATTAATTACCTGAACATCTTTTCTGTTTTTCCCAGAGATAATCACCTTGTTTTCGTCTGATTTTTTCATTTTAACGTTGATTAAATCAAAAACTTTAAGTGTCTTAAATTCTCCTACGGTTTTTTCAATAGTGTCTTGAGCACTTACTGAAATACTCAAAACTAAAATTAAACTACTCAAAAACTTTTTCATTTTTTCTATTTTATATGAATGACTCTTTTACTAAACAACCATTTTAATTGAACTTTTTCTCCTGATTGTGTTTTGATAACCTGCCTTTGGGGCGCGAGCAATACTGTGATCATTGCAGTGATTGCTCCAAGAATTGGTGAACTCAAATCTTGAAAAAGATTATGAATAACCAACCAAATAATTAGAAAAATAACAAAAAATATACCATAAGCATACAATGTGGCTTTTATTTTTGAACTCATAGCTAAACCATTACTTTTACTGCAGTTCCTGTGACGGAAACCATAGGATAATTATGGGTTGTTAATTCTACCTCAACTTTTATACCAACGATAGCGTTAGCATTTAATTGTCTTGCATTATCCTGAAGTCTCTGAAATGCTGTTTCTTTTACACTATCTACACTACCCTGAATTTTTTTCATGTATTTAGACAGGCTAAAACCACCTGTTATGACCTCTTCATTAAGCGCCACACCTGTAACAATACCCAAATAATCTATTATTTTATACCCTTCTATTGAATTTGTTGTTGTTAATATCATAAAACGTTATTTTAACATCAAATTTAATCTTCAGTAGTTGGTTTTCCAACTAAGTAAAAATCTAAATGTTTTTTCACCAAATCTGTAGCTTTTACTTTTACAACAACTTCATCTCCTAGTTGGTACATATTATGTGTATTACGACCTATCATCGCATAGTGTGTTTGGTCAAAATCATAGGTATCATCCTTCATATCCCTTAGGCTTACCATACCTTCACATTTGTTAGAAATAATTTCGACATAAATTCCCCAATCCGTTACTCCTGAAATCACTCCTAAGAACTCTTCATCTTGATGGTCTTGCATGAAACGGATTTGCATATATTTTATGGAATCGCGTTCAGCTTTCGTAGCTAAATATTCCATATTACTGGAGTGTTTACACTTTTCTTCATAAATCGCTTCATTTATCGATTTCCCACCATCTAAATAGTGTTGTAATAAGCGGTGCGCCATAACGTCTGGATAACGTCGAATGGGAGAAGTAAAATGGCTATAATAGTCGAAAGCCAAACCATAATGCCCAATATTTTGTGTGGTGTACTCTGCTTTAGCCATAGTACGAATTGTTAAAGTATCTACCAGGTTCTGTTCTTTTTTACCAACTACATCGTTCAGTAACTTATTCAAAGATGATGATATACTATTTCGGTCTTTAAAAGTAAGCTTATGCCCAAAGCGTCCAACAACAGTTTGTAGCTGCGCCAATTTAGCTTCATCTGGTTCATCATGCACACGATATACAAACGTCTTTTTGGGAGTTTGCTTTCCAATGAACTCCGATACTTTTCTGTTGGCCAACAGCATAAACTCTTCTATAAGTTTATTGGCATCCTTGCTGGTTTTAAAGAACACTCCTGTTGGATTAGCATCCTTATCTAAACTGAATTTTACTTCAACTTTATCAAAAGAAATAGCACCTGAGCGCATACGCTTTACTCGCATTTTCTTGGCTAATCTGTCTAAGACCAAAACAGCTTCAGCGATTTCTGGCTTGGTTTGATAGGCTTCTCCTGTTAGAGAAACTTCTGCAGGTATCTTGGCTTCGAGAGCCTCAGCCACCGAACTATTGGTCACTGATGCACTCGGAGTAACCATAAAATTGGGATTATTCTCAATAATTGCCTGTGCTTCTTCGTAGGCAAAACGCGCGTCAGAATAGGTTACTGTTCTTCCAAACCATTGGTGCTTTATCTCACATTTATCATTCATTTGAAACACGGCAGAAAAGGTATATTTTTCTTCATGGGGTCGTAATGAACAAGCTCCATTAGATAAAATTTCTGGTAACATTGGAACCACGCGGTCCACTAAATAAATAGACGTAGCGCGCTCATAAGCTTCGTCATCTAAAACCGTTCCTGGTTTTAAATAATGCGATACATCTGCTATATGGATTCCTATTTCATACAAACCATTATCGAGTACTTTAAAGGATAAAGCATCATCAAAATCTTTAGCATCTTTTGGATCTATAGTAAAGGTTAAATCCTTACGCATATCGCGACGTTTAGCAATTTCTTCATCAGTAATAGACGTATCGAGTTGGTTAGCAAATTGCTCTACTTCATAAGGAAATTCGTGTGGTAAACCATATTCTGCTAATATAGAATGAATCTCTGTGCTATGTTCCCCTGGTTTACCAAGAACTTCAACCACTTTACCATAGGGTGAATCTGCCTTTTCAGGCCAATCGGTAAGTGTGACTAAAACTTTATCCCCATCTTCTGCTTTTTTGGTTTTGTTTATAGGTACAAAGATGTCTTTATACATCTTACTGCTATCAGGAATAACAAAGGCATAATTCTTTTTATCCTGAATTTCAATGGTACCGACATACTCACTTTTAGCGCGTTTAATGATATTGGTGATTTCACCTTCTATTTTGCCTCGCTTTCTGCGTTTGTAAGCATAAAATTCTACTTCATCACCATCTAAGGCTTTATTGATATTGTTTGAAGCTATAAACACGTCTTCTTCAAAATCTTCACTAATTATATAACCACTACCTCTAGATGACAAATCTAAAATACCTGTGTAGTAGTCTGCAATTACGATTGCCTTAAACTTACCACGATCTATTTGTTCTATCTCTTGTTTGGCGGCTAGCTTAGCTAAAGTTTTAATAATCTGATTACGACTACTGGCATCATTAACACCGAGTATAGCAGCAATTTGTTTATAGTTAAAGGATTTATTTCGTTCTTTTTTTAAAATACTAAGAATGGTATTTGTAAGGTTAGAAATCTTGTTCTTTTTAGGTTTCTTTTTTCTTTTTCTTGTCATTTAATTTTTAATCATATTCATTTCCTAAAAGTGATAGGAATTCTTCATTTTAAACTTAATTTAGGTGGAAGAGAAGGCATTAAGTTTAACACAAAACTAAGCTATTAAAATTTAATAATGTTTAGATAAAGTTAAATAATAAAAAAAGCACGGTATTTCTACCGTGCTTAAACTTTGTTAGACTTACTGCTAGATACAATTTCGATAGTTATCGGGATCACCTACCTTGTGGCAGACAGGCATGAAGTGATATTTTGTTATTCTATAATCAGCTTCTTAATGCTTTTTCCTCTTGCTGTTTCTACCTCAACTAAATAAAGGCCTAAAGCTAATTTTGAGGTATCAACAGTTGTTTCTTTTGAAGTTAATACCAACTGACCAAGGTTATTGTAGATATGGATATCCCGTAAATCTGATGAATTGTTTAATTGAATGGTGAATTGGTCTTTGGTTGGGTTGGGGTAGAGTTTTAATCCTGTTGATTTATGATCTTGAGTGGCTAGAGACAGAAATACAGCAAGATCAAACACTCTTGCATGGCCTCTCATCCAAATAGGCGGCAATTCAGCATCGGTAGCTCCGGCAATTAAAGTATCACCGTCTGCAGATAAAGCCACGCTAGAACCAAATTTATCTCGATATGCCTCAGAATTAATATCAATCCATTGTTTTACCCATTCACCTTCTGTCAATCTATAAACCCTGACTTGACCAGCAGGTCCACCATATTGAGCTTGTAGTGGTCCAATCTCAGGGTGAATATTATCAGGTGATCCGATAGCTAAAGTATTACCATCTCTAGATATTGAAACACTAAAACCAGATTTATCCAATGGATCTTCGCCGTCTATATCATCTCCCATCTGTAACCAATTACCATTTGCATTTTCATAAATCCTTACATGACCCGATCCTCCCCCGTTGCCATCATTTTTCCAAGCCCCAATAACCAACCTAGAACCATCTCCTGAAAGTGAAATACTCCTTCCTGATTCGTCGCCTTGAGCTTCACCATGAATACTCTGACCAATCTGAACCCAATTACCACCCTGGTTTTCATAAACACTTACTTGACCTGAATTTTCTCCATTCTCATCATTATTGGGTGCTCCTGCGGCCAATACCATTCCATTAGACGATAGACTTACAGACCAACCAAATCTATCGAACAAATTATCACCGACCAGTTCGTTTCCTATCTGAACCCAAGAATTATTTACATACTCGAATACCCTAACACGTCCTCTACGATCCGAAAGAACGCTACCGGAATTTTGCTCTGGTCCTCCAATAGCAACAATTGTTCCATCAGATGATAAACTAACACTTCTTCCAGACTGCTCCGATACTCTTTGACCGAGTATTGGTTCACCTAACAACACCCATGAGCCATTTTGATTTTCAAAAACCTTAACTTGACCAATGGAATTATAATCTATTCCATCATAGTCCATAGCTCCAATTGCTACAATTGTTCCATCAGCTGATATAGCGACATCTATTCCTGCTTTATCACCTACATTTTCTCCTTGTATATTAGCCCCGATTTGGTACCAAGATCCTGCTATATTTTCGTATACCTTAACACATCCGGCCCTAGTGCCATTGCCATAATCTTGCCAGTCGCCTATTGCCACTATTTGCCCATCATCAGATATAGCTACAGCATTCCCAAAATCATAAGACACAACTGCCGATTTAATAGCATCACCTATCTGTACTTGGCTAAGGCCTAATAAAGGTAATAATAATGCAATCAAGTATAGTTTCTTCATTTGGTTTGATTTTATTTTTTACTAAAGCTAAGTATTGTAAAGATGTTTTCCTAAATTTTTAAATTAAGTTAGAATTAATTTTTTAATAATTAAAATATAATGTTGTTTTTTCTAAAATCGATAAGATCTATTCAATAATCAACTTCTCAACCCTTTTTCCTCTTGAAGTTTCTACTTCAACCATGTACAGTCCTGAAGTTAATTTTGAGGTATCAACAGTTGTTTCTTTTGAAGTTAATACCAACTGACCAAGGTTATTGTAGATATGAATATTCAGTAAATCTGATGAATTATCTAATTGAATGGTGAATTGATCTTTGGTTGGGTTGGGAAAAATTCCGAAAACTAATTCATTTTGTTCTTCTAGTGATAATAATGCAGATAAATCAAACACTCTTACATGGCCTGATCTATTACCATTACCATCATTAAAAGGAGCTCCAACTGCCAGAATACTTCCATCTGAAGATAGTTTAATGCTTATTCCAAACAGATTTGGGCTTGATTCTCCATTAATATCCGATCCTATTTGCATCCAAGTATTATTGATATTCATATAAACTTTTACTTGACCCGATGAACTTCCGTTATCATTATTAAAAGGAGCTCCTATTGCCAGAATGCTCCCATCTGAAGATAAATCTAGATTTCTTCCAAAACTATCACCTGCTGCTTCCCCATCTATATCTTGCCCTATTTGTGTCCATACTCCCGACTGATTTTCATATACTCTTACATGACCTGAATCATTTCCATTGCCATCATTAGAAGGAGCTCCAACCGCTAAAATACTTCCATCTGAGGATAAACTTATTCTTGTTCCTGATTGATCAAATGCTGCTTCCCCATCTATATCTTGCCCTATTTGTGTCCATACTCCCGACTGATTTTCATATACTCGTACATGACCCGATGAATCTCCGTTACCATCATTAAAAGGTGCTCCTATTGCTAGAATACTTCCATCTGAAGATAAACTTAGACTAAAACCTGACTGATCACTAGAAGATTCACCATTAATATCTTGTCCTATTTGCATCCAAACATTATTTATGTTCTCATAAATTTTAACTTGACCAGAATTTAATCCATTATCGCCATTATTTGTAGCCCCAACTGCCAAAATAGTTCCATCTGAGGATAAACTTAGACTAGAACCTGATGTATCTCCTAATTCCCCATCTATATCTTGCCCTATTTGTGTCCATACTCCCGACTGATTTTCATATACTCGTACATGACCTGATGACAGTACGTTACCATCATTAAAAGGTGCTCCTATTGCTAGAATACTTCCATCTGAGGATAAACTTAGACTAAAACCTGACTGATCATCTGCTGCTTCCCCATCTATATCTTGCCCTATTTGTGTCCATACTCCCGACTGATT
>NZ_JANQOM010000041.1 GCF_028289625.1 Winogradskyella sp.
CTCTCGCTCTATTGGCCAAATCATTGACTTTCTTGGCCATACCCAATAAATTTAATTGATCGGCATCTTTAATAACGGGTACAATTAGATTACCATCAGCAAGTGCTGCCGCCATACCCAAGTTAATATGCTTCTTTTTAATGATCTTATCACCTTGAACGGAAATATTCATCATTGGATAATCGCGTAGGGCCTTAGCCACAGCCTCCATAAAGATTGGTGTAAAGGTTAAGTTTTCTCCTTCGCGTTGCTTAAAGGCATTTTTATGCTTATTTCTCCAGTTCCAAATGCCTGTGACATCAGCTTCAATGAAAGATTGTACATGCGCGGAAGTCTGTACAGAATCAATCATATGCTTAGAGATGAGTTTCCCCATTCTAGTCATTTCAATGATTTCATCTTCACCAGAAGCCACCACAGGAACTGGTGCTGGTTTCTCTTTAGGTTTTGGAGGTTCTGTTTTCGTTTCTACCGTTTTAGGTGCAATCGTTTCCTTAACTTCAACAGGCTCAGGTTTGGGTGTTGAAACTGCTGCTGAACTCCGAGATTGCAAATAACTTTTTATATCATTTTTAGTAACGCGACCGTCTTTGCCTGTACCAGGAATTGTATCCAATTCAGATTGGGAAATGCCTTCTTGCTTGGCAATATTTTTAACCAAAGGCGAATAGAAACGGTCACCAGAGGCTATAATCGGTTCTACAGATGTTTTAGCAGCAACAACAGTTTGGGCTACTTCAGCTACAGCCTTATACGCTTCATTCTCAGCCGGTTCGGAAACTGGTGCTTCAGCTTCCTCCGTGTCATCTCCTTCAATTTTTATTATAGCAAGTGTTTGGCCTACTTGAACAACATCATCAACATCGAATAATTTTTCGACCAAAACACCATCGACTTCACTTGGCACCTCACTATCTACTTTATCGGTAGCAATTTCCAAGACAGCTTCGTCTGCCTCGATAGTATCACCAATGTCTTTAAGCCAAGAGGTAATTGTTGCCTCGGCAACACTCTCTCCCATTTTAGGTAACTTAAGTTCAAAATTTGCCATATCGTTAATTTGAAGGTCTTTATTAGCTAATCGGATGCAAAATTAATAAAAAATAGTGTTTTTTGTTGATTTTTTTTTAATACTTAATTAGAAATGAATTACCTCTCCTTGACTCTTACTGCGATCACTTCCAAGAATAAAGTTACTATTTTTTAACAATATTCGGTATGTGTTTTGCTTAGTACTTTTGTATTGCTTCATGTAGCCAATTATGGACTTATAGTCTATATAGCTTATATCAAAAACGATTTGAGCATTGCTTGGAATATCGTTTAAGTCTTTAGTAAACACTATAGGTCGCTTTAATTTTGATTTTAACTCTTTAGATATTGAACTAGCAACCACCACATTATTTTCGGTTTCAATTGGCATTAATACTTTGACACTTTCTCTCTTTGAAACCAATTTTAAACCCGATCTTACAATAGATGCTATTATTTTACTGCTTGAAAAGTGTTTTTTGTAAAAAATTTCCATAGCACCATAAAATCGTTTTGCATAAATTGTATCTTTTAATGTGCTTTCTCCTTTAAAATGAATTATCGTAGTCTCACCAAAATAATAATTTGAATATCCTAATTTTAACATTTTATATGATAAATCGATATCTTCTCCATACATAAAATAGTCTTCATCAAAGCCCTTAACCTCATTGTAAACGGATCGCTTTATGAGCATAAAAGCACCGACCAATACATCAGTTGTACCTATTTCATCAGGACGTAGAGTATTTGTATAATAGTTTTTAGTCCTACCTATTAATTTTTGAAAAGCAACTTTAGGGGTAGGTACTTGTCTTTTACTCTCTGGTAGAAAAGCTCCTCTACCGTCAATTAACTGACAGCCAATGATACCAACTTTAGTTTTAGATTCAGCAAACTGAAGTACTTTCTCAAAAGTGTCTTCTGCTACAACCGTATCTGGATTAAGTATGCATAAGAATTCGCCCTTTGCTTCTAATGCACCAATATTATTTCCCTTTGAGAAACCATAATTTTCAGGGTTCTCAATGAATTGTACAGAAGGAAATAATTGTTTAACCATATTGCAACTATCATCTGAAGAATTATTATCAACAACAATAATCTCAGCTTGAATATCTTTAACAGCAGCTTCAACACTACTTAAACAGAGTTCTAAAAAGTAACGTACGTTATAATTGAGTATGATGACGGATAGCTTCAAGATAAGTTTATGATTTTAATGATCCTTCAAAAGGAATACGATCAATTATGCTTCTGCCTAATGTAATTTCATCTGTGTATTCCAATTCATTGCCAGCTGCGACGCCTCTAGCTATTGTGGAGGTAGCGATATTGTAATCTTGAACTTGTCTAAAAATATAGAAATTAGTGGTATCACCTTCCATTGTTGGGCTCATAGCAAAAATAAGCTCTTTCACTTGCCCTGATTTTACTTTTTCTACCAAAGAATTGATATTTAAATCCTGAGGACCTACACCATCTATTGGCGAAATTTTTCCGCCCAAAACATGATACAAGCCCTTAAATGAGCTCGTATTTTCTATAGCCATAACATCTCTAATATCTTCAACCACACAGATTAATTCTTTATTGCGGTTAGGGTTTTCACAAATTTCGCATAGTTCCTTATCACTAATATTATGACAAGACTTGCAAAAATTAATTTCTTCTCTTACTTTGCTTAGTGCGTCGGATAATTGAAAGGTCTGGTGCTTTGGCTGCCTAAGTAAATGTAACACTAAGCGCAGAGCCGTTCGCTTTCCTATTCCAGGTAATTTTGCCATTTCATTAACAGCATTTTCTAAAAGTCTTGAAGAAAATTCCATAAACGCGAAGTTACTGATTTAAGAACAAAAAAGCCCAACTGCAAACCATTTACAATTGGGCTTTTTTTTCTAATTGATAGTTATTCTAAAATCAGCTTTTTGGTAATTTCGCCATTGTTACTATTTAATTTCACAAAATATAGTCCAGAATCAAGAGAGGACATATCTATTTTAAATTCATTGAACAAATTAACTTTCTTTCCGTAAAACACTATTTTGCCTTGTGCATCATAGATTCTAATACTAACATCTTCTAGTTTATTCCATTTTAGATTTACTTCACCTGCAGCAGGGTTAGGAAACATCAAAAGGTCATTAAATTCTAAATCACTAACACTTAAGGTAGAATTATAAACATTAGATCGCCATAAGCCTCTACCATAAGTTGCTGCATAAATCCTATTGTCTGCTGTATTAATTTCTAATTCGTTTATCCTAACATTTGGTAAACCGTTATTGAAAGGCACCCATGTATTTCCAAGCGTATTGTCTGTATAATAAACTCCATAATTCATACCAACATACAATCCATCTTCTCCATTATCTTGCCATGCTAATGCTTGAGATGAAAAATTAGGCAAGTCCCAACGTATCGATGCCCATGACAGTGCCCCATCAGTACTTAAATACACTTTTTCATTATTCGTTGTGGCTATGACCACTTTATCTGGGTCTGTAGGATGAACGGCTATTTCATTAATCCAAGCACCAGATAAATTTAATGACGATTGTATCCAATTGCCCCCTCCATTTGTTGTATGCCAAAAGCTTCCATTAATAGCAAGGTACATTCTATTATTATTAGATGGAGCTATTTTGAAATGATCGATATTAGTGCCAAAATTTGGAGATATTGAAATCCAACTAGTACCGCCATCAATAGACTTATAAATTTGGTCATAAGCCACGTAAATGGTATTATCTACTGTAGGGTCTTGCTCAAAAGGTACAATCCAATTCCAGAAACCGCTACCAGCAGGAGAAGTAATAGAAGCCAAATCCTGACCACCATTTAGCGTCTTATACAATCCACCAAACTGTGTAGTACCATACATTGTTTGCGAATTATTCTTATCTACAAAACCTTCCATACCGTCAGCACCAAGCCAATCTCTCCATAAGCCATCAGCTCTTAGAACTGAAGTCCCATTATCTTGTGAGCCTCCTGTTACCACAACAGGGTCTGTTTGGCTTATACCAATTTTATAAAATTGTCTAATACCCATACCAGGTGTTAAATCTGTATAATAGTTACTATTTACAACAGTTGGGTTTTCTGCTCTAAATATACCACCATCAGTTCCAACTATTAATTCAGTATTAGCACCTGTACCTGCAAATAACATAATATCTACATCTGCATGGCAATACCCAATATTTTGAGAGGAAGCATTTCCAGGAACCCATTGGGATGTAATACTAAAATTAGAACCTCCATCTGTAGACCTCCAAGTATTTATACCTGCAATGTGTACATCATTAGCATCATTAGGATTGACTACAATGTCCATATCCCTTGGTGCTTGACCACGACTATCGTTACCAAAAGAATCATAACCAAAATAGTTGTTACTAAAGTGATCGTATTCTGTAAAATTTGCTCCACTATCGGATGACTTGAAAAAACTTCCATAAATATTCTGTTCTGCTTCCAAAACATAAACTACTGTGGGGTCAGCATCAGATACTCCTATCATCTTAGTACCAACAGACATCTTGCCAGGTATGAATTCGAATCCTTCAGAAAACACAACTCCCAAATTATCAGCTTCTACTGAAATATCATCTAATGTTACACCCCTGGCATAATTAGAAACGCCTTCAAAAGCCACATAATAGTCGGTCGTCGTATTCGGTAAGTTTAGGGTAATATCCTCCCAACTGATTACTTCTGCCGTATAATGTGCTAACTCTACCCATGAACTACTGACAGAGGTTTTATACAATACTCTTAGCTCATCTATATCTCCAGCCCAGCTAACTTGAGTATATGAGAATTTAACCTGAGGGTTAACCGCACTGCTTAAATTCATAGATGGCGACACTAAACGTGTTGACTGTGAAAAATTATTAGTCTGAAACCACCCCATTGCACTTCCTGTTCTTGGAGTTACTGTATTATTTTGATTTGAATTTGAACGCCTCCATTCATTTTCACCACTCACAAATTCTTGAGTCCAATCTTCCAAACCGTTGGGATTTATACCAGAATTATCTTCGGGAACAAATGATACGCCACCATCAACAGATCTAAAAAAATTATTTCCTGAAGCATAAACTGTATTTGGGTCGCCCGGTTTAAACTCAACATCATAACCTGTTGTCGCTGTAGGATGGATTATTGTCCAAGACGTACCACCATTAGTAGATTTATAAATCCCACCGCCTTGGGCAGTAGCAAACATTATCAAGGAATTTGTAGGATGGATCAAAATTTTATTTACAAAACCACTTGGCAAAGAGCTATGTAATATCCAAGTAGATCCACTATCTGTAGACTTAAATATGTTACCACTTGTAGAACCCCAATAATAAGTTGCATTATTGCTTGGGTCTATAGCTAAAGCATATACATCGATATTAGAAAGGTTATCTGTAAGAACTGTCCAAGTAGATCCACCATCAATACTACGCCAAACTCCTCCAGTTTGACTACCTGCAATAATATGATTAAGATTATTCTCTTCTACATCTATAGAAGTTATCCTACCAACGCCTGGGTTCCATCCTGCTAAAGCATTCCAGTAAGTTGGCCCCATTTCTTCCCAATCACCAACTATAGTTTTGGACGCTAAGCCTTCACTATTGATATATGCATTGTAGGCTTGTAATTCGTTATAATAAAACTCTGGTGTTTTTAGTTTTCCTGTTTCGTCCATAGCACGCTCGGCAAAATACTGCCAACGCCTAAATGGTTTATAACCTGTTCCCCTATCTCTACCTACAGAATCAAAATGACGTTCAGCTACTTCAACAATATATTCTACAGTATGAGTACCTTCAGCTATAAGATCCTGATAATTTTGGGAAAAACTAGTAGTTGCAAAGCATAGGAATACGATTAAAAGGGCAAACTTTTTCATAAATCATCAATTTTAAGTGGCTTTTTTTTTCAAATGTACTATTTTTCGTAAAAATTTCTTAAATAAGCACATTTTTTATGAGTACCAGCTCCATTCTCTTTGTTATTATAGGATACTTTAGCATACTCATTTTAATATCCTACTTTACAGGTAAAGATGACAGCAATGATGTTTTCTTTAAAGCCAAAAGGCAATCACCTTGGTATGTGGTAGCTTTTGGGATGATTGGCGCTTCACTTTCTGGAGTTACATTCATCTCTGTCCCTGGTTTAATTGGTGAAGAACAATTTGCTTACATGCAAGGTGTTTTTGGCTTCTTTTTTGGTTATATTTTTATACTCACCGTATTAATTCCGCTATATTATAGACTAAACGTTACTTCTATATACCAATATCTAGAACAACGTTTTGGATCAGTTAGTTATAAAACTGGCGCTTTTTTCTTTTTACTATCTCGTGTTACAGGCGCCTCATTTCGTCTCTTTTTAGTTGCGTTAGCAATGCAATTTATAGTTTTTGAACAAATGGGTGTCCCGTTTTGGATGACCGTAGTCATATCTATATTACTAATTTGGTTATACACTAATAGAGGTGGTATTAAAACCATAGTCTGGACAGATACGCTTCAAACCTTAGCTATGCTAATATCTGTTACGGTTGCTATTTTTTTAATCAATCAAAAACTAGATTGGTCCTATACAGAGTTTTTATCTTCTGATGCTTTTAAGGAAAAAGGGAAACTATTCTTTTTTAATGATCCTAAAACTAAAGTCTATTTCTGGAAATACTTTATTGGCGGAATTTTCATTGCGATAGCCATGACAGGGCTTGATCAAGATATGATGCAAAAAAACCTAACCTGTAAAAACCCTACCGACGCAAAAAAAAATATGTTGAGTATGGCGACTCTTTTAGTCATTGTCAACTTTATCTTTTTATCATTAGGGGCATTATTATTTATCTACGCAGAAGAATTCAATGTTGCCATTCCTGTTTTAGATGGGAGAGTGAGAACAGATCTTTTATTTCCCGAAATAGCCATGAATCAAGGTTTGGGTAAAGGTTTGGCAATTACTTTTTTAATTGGTCTCATAGCAGCTGCCTATTCTAGTGCCGATAGTGCATTAACATCCTTAACGACATCTTTTAGTGTTGATTTTTTAAATATTGAAAACAAACCAAAAGAAGAACAAAAACCACTTAGAAAAAAAGTACATATTGCAGTTTCAATTACACTTGCCTTAGTAGTTTTGTTATTCAATATGTTAGATGGAAGTGTAGTGAGTAACCTCTTTAAGTTTGCCACATTTACCTATGGCCCTTTACTGGGTTTATTCGCTTTTGGCATTCTCACTAAGCTTACTATTAAAGATAAATATGTATGGATTGTTGGTTTAACTGCAATAATTATGACCTATGCCATAACTCTTGCACCAACATACTATGCATACAGCCAAGAGCTTTTATTAGAAGACTGTACGAAATCTAATTGGGAATGTGCAGCATTATATGCTCAAAAATACTATTATAACTTCCACTGGGAAATTTTACCGCTTAATGGTCTTATTACATTTTTAGGACTGCTTCTTATATCCAAAAAAACTAGTACTGATTAGTACTCAGTAATACTAAAGTACAAGCCACTTCAAAATCGATATCATTATCTTTTAAAAGATGATACAACTCAGGATTTTCAGTACCTGGATTAAAAATGACACGTTTAGGCTTTAACTCAATTATATAGTTATAATAAGCCTCCTGCCGCTTAGGGTTGAGATATAATGTCACCGTATCAATCTCATCATAATACTGTAATTCTGTATCAATAATAACATCATTTATTTGACCTGGCTTTATACCAAAAGCAACAACTTGGTGCTTATTATTACGTAGTTTATTGACCACGATGTTAGAATAGCGTCCAGGTTTTAGAGAAGCTCCTAGGACCAATGTTTTTTTACCCATATGTTAAAAAGATGTTAAGGAATGTTAAATCAGGTAACATGATGTAAAAATAGTCGTCTAGACATTAAGAAACTATCAATCAATCAAAAAACAATCAAAAAATGAAGCATTTCTTTCTAATGCTTATTATGGTCTCATCAGCCATTTTAAGTGCCCAACCCAATTCAAATCCTGATATTAAAAATGGTTCCATTAGAGGTCGCGTCTTAGATGCAAACCTCAACGCACCTCTTCCTTACGTAAATATTATTGTTAAGGATGCCTCTGACAAAGTTATTACTGGAGGCATCACCAATAGCGATGGTACGTTTAGCATAAAAAAAATCCCAGAAGGCACTATAAAAGTAGAAATTACCTTCATAGGTTATAAAACTATTATTAAGCAAGAAACTATTGGAAGAGGTAGCTATAATATTAATATGGGAGATATTCGTTTGGAAGAAGACGATACGGCTCTCGACGAAGTAACTGTAGTTGCAGAAACCTCAACTATACAACAAAAAATTGACAGAAGGGTCATTAAAGTCGGTAAGGATTTAACGACTTCTGGACCAACGGCTTCAGATATTATGAACAATATTCCTACAGTAAATGTAGATCCCCAAACTGGAGATATTGCCTTAAGGGGCAATCAAAATGTTCAAGTTATGGTTGACGGTAAATTGTCTAATATCCCAGCGGCCCAGTTATTAAGGCAAATACCATCTACTTCTATAAAACAAATTGAATTAATTACCAATCCATCAGCAAAATATAATCCTGATGGTATGAGTGGCATTATAAATATCGTTCTCCACAAAAACATAAATGTCGGTTTTAACGGTAATCTCAACTTTGGATTGGGTTACCAATTAGAACCTAAGTTTAATAGTTCTATTGACATGAACTACAGAAATAACAAACTGAATTTCTATGGTAGTTACGGCAACAATATTGCCGAAAACCAAAACTTTATTGAACTAGAACAAGTTGAGGCAGATTTAACTCAGGATATTGACCTCCTAGATGAGCGTAATACCCATTTATTCAAATTTGGTGTAGATTATTATATCAATGATAAAAATACTTTCTCAGTATTTACCAATCAAAATATATTTGATGGTGGCTCCTTTGGCCAAACGTCATTAATGTTTCAAGATCCTTCTGATGATTTTCTTCAGGTTATTGACAATAATAATGAAAACCATAGCCAACAGTACAACGTGAATTATAAGTTGGATTTTGGCAAAGAAGGTCATAATATTGAATTGGAAGCGGATTTCAACTTTTTTGATAACGATGTCGTCACCCTTAACCGTTTTACTGGTGCTGATGTACGTCCAAATTTTGATGAATTCACCGATACGGAAAGAGATCGTACAACAATTAACTTGGACTACGTGAATCCATTATCGGAAAAAGCCAAACTTGAAGCTGGTTTACAAGCGCGGCTATTCACTACGGATTTAAGCTATAATTCAGATGCCAGAGTACAGGATGAGTTTGGTAATTTCATCCCAACGTCAACGACATTTGATTACGAGCGTAATATCTATTCGGCTTATGTAAGTTATAGCAAACAGTTAGAAAAATGGTCTTATCAATTAGGGCTTAGGGCAGAGACTGTAAATGTCAATACATTTGCTGTGGATACGGATCTTACGGACGACTCCACGACTGAGTTTCCTTTTGAAAATGACTACACACAAGTGTACCCATCAGCATTTGTAACGTATAACCCATCTGAAAAGAATTCTTATCAGTTTAGCTTTAGTCGTCGTGTAGACCGACCTGGTGTTGGGCAAGTAAATCCGATTCCGGAGTTTAACACTCCTTTGATTTCGCAGTTTGGTAATCAGGAATTAGAACCACAATTCACCAATTCTATTGAGGCCAATTATACTAGGAACCTTGAAAAAGGAAGTATTACTGCTGGAGTATTCTATAGATTGATAGAAGATGAAATTAACCAAGGGGTCTTTGTAGATCGATCAGCACTTGGTTCTGGCCGTGTGATTTTAAGAATAGACAACTTTGACAACACATCTGCTTATGGTATAGAAATATCCAGTAACTATAAACTAACAAAATGGTGGAGTTTTAATGCCAGTTTTGATATGTACGGTCGCACACAGCGTGGATTTGCAGAATCATTAGACCCAACGATTGTTAACCCTACAGAAAGCGATATTGAAATCAATAATACGGAAGTTGATAACCTTATCCTCAACTTTAGAGTGTTCAACAACTTTAAAGTAACGAAAAAATTATCACTCTCAGCATTCGCTATGTATCGTGGTAAGGATACAGGGTTAAACTTTGAGGTAGACCCATTTTATTTTGTGAATCTTGGATTGCGTTACAGTTTCTTAGAAGATAATAGAGCTACGTTTAGCTTAAACTTTAATAACGTATTCGATACTCAAGAAATCAACATTTTAAGTGAGCGTCCATTTAGGCAGGAGGCTGAGTTTATCCCAGAATTTAAAACCATATTTGCAAGTTTAGCTTATCGTTTTGGAGGTGGAAAGTACAGAGCAAAGTCTCGTAAGCGAAGAGATAATGACGAAAAGTCTGGTGGAGGTTTCTTATAAAAAACATTTGCCTAGAAGTGCAACATTTAGATAAAAATAAAGTCTTTATAGTGTAGAACATAGCTTTAATATTTAATAGTTTACATAAATAGTTGATGGTTAGTGTTAATGTTTAACTATTAGATAAGAAAACCCTGACAGCCCTAGGTTCGTCAGGGTTTTTGTTAAATACACGTTAAAAATGTTAATGTTTGAAATAAAACTAAGACTGTAACGTCTAAGATATTGAGATAAGTTTTAAGTAATAGTTGTTATAAGATACTTATGTTTTATAATAAAGTGTTAGTTAAAGTTGGTTAATAGCTGAAAAGCCCGGACAATTTTAGATTGTTCGGGCTTTTTTTAGTTGTTTTTTATCATGCAGTCAAATCCGCCAATACGAGCAAAGCGAACTGGCGTAGCAAATTGCAGTTATACATTGTTGTAACCAGTTTATATTTCCATTGTTTGTTTTTCAAGTGAGTCTTTTCAATATTTCAATTCTTTTAACCTATTTAAGTTTCTATCCCAAAAAATGATTTTTCCTTGGTCATCTGTAGTAATTATTTTGCTACTATTTTTATTCCAATCTATTCCCCAGAGAAGATTTTCGGCAGATTGTTCTGCTACTAAATCTCCATCTTTATTCCAAAGTCTAATCTTTTCGCTAGCAGTTGCTAATAATTCGCCATCATAAGACCATTCCAAATTTCTCAATTCTGCTTTGCTTTTTTCAATTGTTTTTATTCTTTCGCCATCATATGTCCAATACTGTAACCATGGCGGATAGTGATTTGTAAAATCTCCATAGTCGCCTGTTACAAAAAATTCTCCGTTGGGATTCCAAGCCACACAAAGCATTAGCATTTCTTCTTTCCTATCCTCGATATGTTTTAGGCTGTCAATTTCATAGTTATACAACGAAATTTTGTCGCCAACCGTAACAATTACATTTTCTTCTGGATGCCAATCTAAACTCATAAGCCCTTTTTGTTCAGTATCTATTTTCTTTAAAAATTTCCCATTTTCATCAAAAAAGGTTAGAAAGCCCTCATTGTCACCCAC
>NZ_JANQOM010000057.1 GCF_028289625.1 Winogradskyella sp.
ATATCCTCAATAAAGATAAATTTGTCTGCAGAGCTCTTGACAACAGAATGGGAGGATTTATGATTGCCGAAGTGGCACGTTTACTTCACGAAAATAAAAAGACATTACCTTTTGGTTTGTATATCACCAATTCCGTACAAGAAGAAATAGGCTTACGTGGTGCCGAAATGATTACAGAGACTATAAATCCAAATGTAGCCATTGTTACAGATGTAACGCACGACACCACTACTCCAATGATAGACCAAAAGAAGCAAGGTTATGCGGAAATTGGCAAAGGTCCGGTAGTAGCTTATGCGCCTGCTGTACAACAAAAATTACGGGACCTTATAACTGATACCGCAGAAGAAAAGAAAATACCTTTTCAACGTGCAGCATTATCAAGAGCCACAGGAACGGATACCGATGCATTTGCCTATAGTAATGGTGGTGTAGCTTCAGCCTTAATTTCTTTACCGCTGCGCTATATGCATACAACAGTAGAAATGGTACATAAAAATGATGTTGAGAATGTGATACGACTGATTTATGAAACCCTCTTAAAAATAGAAAGCGGAGAAACATTTAGTTATTTCAAGTAATCAATTCCCACAGTATGTGGGAATCTTTTTATATGGACGAGTATATTGACATTGTAACCCAAGATGGTGAGCCCACAGGTAAGATTGCTCTAAAGTCTGAAGCACATAAACATGGTTGGTATCATAATACCATTCATCTATGGTTGTATACCAAGGGAGGGGAAATTTTATTGCAGCAACGTTCTCACAAAAAAGTCATCCACCCATTACTTTGGGATGTTTCCGCAGCAGGTCATATCGATGCAGGTGAGTCATTTGTTGAGGCAGCTTTAAGAGAAACCAAAGAGGAAATAGGATTGCAATTACAAGCAGAAGCACTAACTAAAATCGGTATAAAACTTCATGAGTCTTCTTATGAAGACGGCAAAATACAAGATAACGAGTTTCATCAAGTATATATAGCAGAGTTAAAAGTAAGTTTAGAGAATTTAATTCCTCAGGAAAATGAAGTTGAAGCCTTAAAATTAGTCTCGCTTAACGAATTTGAAATTTTATTGGAAAACAGTGCCACCAATCTTCATTTTATACCGACCAATAAAGCTTATTATGGCTTCGTTTTAAACGCCATTAAAGAAAAACTTGCCCTATGAGTTTGGTATTAATGGCAGTTGCGCCAGTAATGGTGATTCTTATTTACATTTATGTTCAAGATAAACATGAGAAAGAACCTATCGGTTTATTAATAGCCAATTTTTTATTCGGTGGTATAGTCAGCATTTTAATAGTAACTGCACTTTATTTATTCACAGGACAGTTTATTCCAATTACGGATCAGTATAGCGTGTGGCAACAGTTTATTCAAGCATTTGTAGTTGTTGGGCTATCTGAGGAATTCAGTAAATATATTATCGTTAAATACTTTGCGCAGCCTAAAAAGGCGTTTAATGAACCTTTTGATGGCATTATCTATGCGGTGATGGTATCCATGGGTTTTGCATGTACCGAGAATATCATGTATGTCTTACAAGGCGGAGTTGAAACTGCAGTATTAAGGGCATTTACTGCTGTTCCTGCACATGCAACGTTTGGTATTTTAATGGGTTATTATATGGGTAAAGCTAAATTTTCGAACCATCGGTTTAAGTTGAATATGGCTGGTTTGTTTTTAGCAGTGCTTTTCCATGGTGCTTACGATTTCTTTTTGTTTATCAGATTTATTCCAGGCATCTCTATCGGTGCATTTATGTCGTTATTAATTGCTGTTTTTCTGTCTAGGAAAGCCATAAAACGTCATCAGGACAATTCAAACTTTAAATCTTTGTAAACTCTTTTCCTAAACATGATTAATTTCATATTTTAGGATTTCTTTATAATTTAATTTAGCCAAAGTTTAATAAACACTTATCTATGTATAAAGCAAAAGTTAACGCTTCTTATGAGTTTGATATAAACAAAGAAGCAGTAGAACAACTTGATGCTGTTGAAGCCTCGACACATCAGTATCACATACTTCATAACAATGCATCTATAAAAGCCAAAATTTTAGATGCTAAGTTCAATAAAAAACAGTACCGCATAAAAGTCAACAACAATATCTACGATGTCGTTATAAATGACACATTAGATCAGCAAATTTCTGCTCTAGGCTTTGAAATTGGTTCATCAAAAAAAGTCAGCGATATTAAGGCACCAATGCCAGGCTTAATTTTAGAGATTAATGTAAAAGAAGGCCAAGAGGTCAAAGAAGATGACGCCTTGCTCATTTTAGAAGCCATGAAAATGGAAAATGTGATCAACTCACCACGCGAAGGTGTTATAAAATCCATTAATGTAAAACAAGGTGACACCGTTGAAAAAAATTCACTTTTAATAGAATTCGAATAACATTATGGTCAGTTCGAGTGTTTTGTGAAGCATGAATAAAATGTATCGAGAAGTTCTCGATAAAATTTTTATCAAAATCACTCGAAGTGACAACAAAAGAAACTTTTATGAAAAAAATACTAGTAGCCAACCGCGGGGAAATTGCCATTCGTGTTATGCGGACTGCAAAACAAATGGGTATAAAAACTGTTGCCGTTTACTCCGAAGTAGACCGTCATGCCCCACATGTTAAATATGCTGGAGAGGCGGTTTGTATAGGCCCAGCTCCATCAAGCGAGTCCTATTTAAGAGGCGACAAAATTATTGAAGTCGCCAAGAAGCTAAACGTCGATGCTATCCATCCTGGCTATGGCTTTTTAAGTGAAAATGCCGACTTTGCCGAGTTATGCGAAGCCAATGGTATCATTTTTATAGGGCCACGATCTAAAGCTATAAAAATGATGGGAGACAAATTGGCAGCAAAAGAAGCGGTCAAAGATTATAACATACCTATGGTGCCTGGTGTTGACCGTGCCGTTACGGATCCAAAGGAAGCTGTAGCCATTGCTAAAAAGATTGGTTTTCCTATTCTTATTAAAGCTGCAGCTGGTGGTGGTGGAAAAGGTATGCGCATTGTAGAGAAAGAAAAGGATGTTGAGAGTCAGATGAAACGTGCCATTAGTGAAGCCACATCGGCTTTTGGTGATGGTTCGGTTTTTGTTGAAAAGTATGTCACATCTCCAAGACATATCGAAATTCAGGTCATGGCTGATATGCATGGTAATTACCTCCACTTCTTTGAACGCGAATGTTCCATTCAAAGACGTCACCAAAAAGTAGTTGAGGAAGCGCCTTCAGCTATTCTTACTCCACAACTAAGGGACAAGATGGGACAGGCAGCTATTAATGTCGCAAGGTCCTGTGATTATGTTGGTGCAGGTACCGTAGAATTCTTAATGGACGCCGACCACAACTTCTATTTTCTCGAGATGAATACACGACTTCAAGTAGA
Source organism: Winogradskyella sp. (assembly GCF_028289625.1). Lineage (GTDB taxonomy): Bacteria > Bacteroidota > Bacteroidia > Flavobacteriales > Flavobacteriaceae > Winogradskyella. The sequence goes on from NZ_JANQOM010000057.1 coordinate 3,397, forward strand.
ACATCCTGTGACAGAGTGGATTTCTGGTGTAGATTTGGTGGAATTACAAATCAAAGTCGCACGTGGTGAGGAATTAAATATTAAGCAAGAAGATCTTAAAATAAATGGACATGCCCTTGAACTCCGTGTTTATGCAGAAGACCCAATGAATGATTTTTTACCAAGCGTAGGGAATTTAGAAGAATACAAACTACCTAAGGGTGAAAATGTCCGAGTGGATAATGGTTTTGAAGAAGGTATGGATATTCCGATTTATTATGATCCAATGCTATCAAAGCTTATTACTTATGGTAAAACCAGAAGTGAGGCCATTGAGTGGATGATCTACGCCATTGATAATTATAAAGTAAAAGGAGTGCGGACTACCCTACCTTTCGGTAGATTTGTTTGTAAACATGAAGCCTTTAGAAGTGGTAATTTCGACACTCATTTTGTAAAGAATTATTATTCCCCTAGCATCGTTGAAGAAGCTAGCGAAATAGAAGCTGAACTAGCTGCCAAACTTGCACTTAAGCAATATTTAGAAGATCAAAAACTATTAAGACTACCTAATTAAGATACTATGGATACTAAAATAAAAACCCTAAACGAAAAAATTGCCTTATCTAAATTAGGAGGAGGTCAAGCCAGAATCGACAAACAACACCAAAAGAAAAAACTGACCGCCAGAGAACGAATTCTTTACTTGTTAGACGAAGGTTCTTTTGAAGAAATTGGTGCTTTAGTGACACACAGAACTAAGGATTTTGGTATGGAAAATCAAAAGTTTTACGGTGATGGTGTAGTGACAGGTTATGGTACGGTTGAAGGGAGACTAGTTTATGTATTTGCCCAAGACTTTACAGTTTTTGGTGGTTCATTGTCTGAAACCCATGCCGAAAAGATTTGTAAAATCATGGATATGGCCGTCAATGTAGGAGCTCCAATTATTGGATTGAACGATTCAGGTGGGGCTCGTATTCAAGAAGGTGTACGTTCTCTCGGAGGTTATGCTGATATTTTTTATAGAAATGTCCAGGCATCTGGAGTTATTCCACAAATTTCTGCGATTATGGGACCTTGCGCTGGTGGTGCCGTGTACTCACCAGCAATGACGGATTTTACCATCATGGTACAAGACACAAGTTATATGTTTGTAACTGGACCTAATGTTGTTAAAACTGTGACTAACGAAGAAGTTACGAGTGAAGAGTTAGGTGGTGCAAGTGTGCATTCCACTAAATCTGGTGTGGCCCACAAAACCTCTGCAAATGACGTTGAGTGCCTAGAAGATATAAAGAGATTATTGAGCTATTTACCACAAAGTAATAGAGAAAAACCTGAGGATATTGTATTTGAGTTAAAGGATGAAGTTAGGGAAAGCTTATCTGATATCGTACCAGATAACCCTAACAAACCTTACGATATGCATAGCGTTATTGACGGAATTATAGACGAAGGTTCTTTTTATGAAATCCATAAGGACTATGCCGAAAATATAATTGTAGGTTTTGCACGACTTGGTGGAAAATCGATTGGTATTGTAGCCAACCAACCTATGTTTTTAGCTGGAGTCCTTGGTGTTAAAAGCTCAAAAAAGGGCGCGCGTTTTGTACGTTTTTGTGATGCTTTTAATATCCCATTATTAGTAATGGAAGACGTTCCTGGCTTTTTACCTGGTACTGACCAAGAGTGGAATGGTATTATTGTTCATGGAGCCAAATTATTGTACGCCTTTAGTGAAGCTACAGTACCAAGGGTAACGGTTATTACAAGAAAAGCTTATGGTGGTGCTTATGATGTGATGAACTCTAAACATATTGGTGCCGATATGAATTTTGCCTGGCCTAATGCCGAAATTGCGGTAATGGGAGCCAAAGGTGCCGCAGAAATCATCTTTAAAAGAGAAATTACAAGTGCCGAAGATCCTGAAGCCAAATGGAAAGAAAAAGAAGCGGAATACGCTGAGCTTTTTGCCAATCCATACAGTGCTGCAGAACGTGGCTATATAGACGAAGTGATTTTACCAAAAAATACCAGAAGAAAGCTAATCAAGGCGTTTAGTATGCTAGAGAACAAAGAGGTAGGTGTACCTAAACGCAAACATGGTAATATTCCATTATAAGTCTTTTTAATAAGAAAAAACAAAAAACCCGATATTTTACAATCGGGTTTTTTATTTTAAAGTTCAAAGAGATTTAGGCCTCACAGCTTGTACACTCTTTTTTCTGTTTGAACTTTTGTGCAGCATTCATGCTATGCTGATAGTAAAGCGATTTTAAACCTAATTTCCAGGCCGTTACATGAATCTTATTAATTTCTTTTACCGACATTTCTGGATGTACAATAATATTTACTGACTGCCCTTGATCAATATGGTTTTGTCGGTTAGCAGCTTGATAGATAATATCCAATTGGTCAATCTCTGAGTAAGTTTTAAAAACATCTTTTTCTTCATCCGTCATAAAATCAAGATGTTGAACAGAGCCATCATAATCCCTAATGCTTCTCCAAACTTCTGCTGTATTTTTTCCTTTTGATTCCAAGAACTCAACGAGGTAAGGATTCTTTATTGTCGTTTTAATTTTCGCAATATCCTTAACATAAATATTGGACCAAATAGGTTCGATACCTTGTGATACCTGTCCTAAAATAAATGCAGAAGAGGTTGTTGGTGCTACGGCATTTAAAGTTGTATTTCTTCGGCCATAACCTTTTAACACTTTAGGCTCACCTAAACGTTCTGCCAATTCTTCCGATGCTTTGTACGATTTTTCTTTTATAAGCTTAAATATTTCACTATTCAAGTTAAAAGCTTCTTGACTGTTGAATGCTAACATCTTAGATTGCAATAAAGAATGCCAACCCAAGACACCTAGACCTAATGCTCTATTATCCTTGGCGAAATTATAGGCACGCTCCATAAATAAGAAAGTTTGTTGGTCATCTCTACTTGTAGAATCTTTGTACGTTTCTAATTTTTCGGTGAACTCAGTAATAATAGCATCCAAGAAATAGACCATGGTTTCAACAGCATCAGTGTCTTTCCAATCATCATAATGCAATACGTTTAAAGACGATAAGCAGCATACAAACGACCAGTCATCGCTTGATGGCAACATGATTTCCGTACAAAGGTTACTGGCATAAATTGGCAGTTTTTTATCCTGATAGACATCAGCAGCACCATTATTGGCATTGTCCGTGAAGAAGATATAAGGATAACCCATTTCGCCTCTTCTCTGTAACACTTTTGCCCAAACGGTTCGCTTCTCAACATCACCATCAACCATTTCCTGCATCCAATCATTAGTTACAGTAACGCCATGAGTCAATTCTTGAATTGGATTTCCTTCTGTCCCTATTTCTAAGAATTCCAAAATATCTGGATGATTAATAGGCAAATAAGGTGAAAAACGTCCTCGTCTAACAGAGCCTTGGCTTACCACATCTACCATAGATTCAAACAACTGCATAATATGAACTGCTCCAGACGCCTGTCCGTTATTTTTAACCGCTGCACCACGATGTCTTATTTTACCAAAATAGCCTGAGGTACCACCACCAAGTTTAGACATCATTCCCACTTCAGATTGAGAGTATAGGATATTACCCATATCGTCGTCCACATGAGATCCAAAACAGGAAATTGGCAAGCCTCTTCGTTTTCCAAAATTTGACCAAACCGGAGATGACAGGGAAAAATAACCTAGAGACATGTAGTTAAAAAACTTCTCTGCATATCCTGGTATTCCCAATATCTGCTCTGCCCTATCAGCAATTTCCTTAATTCGCTCCTCGGCGGTTACACCGTCAGTTAAATATCCAGAGGCTAAGAACTTACGACTGTGTTCGGTTAACCAATTAAAATCACCTTGAGTTTTAGGCTTTATTTGCTGTAATGATTTTTTTCTGGCATTAATTAATGTGTTGTCTGTGATTGTTTCGTTTGATTTAGTTTCTGTGTTAGTTGTTAATTTGTTCTCTGTCATTTTTTAAAAAAGGTCATCACTGGTTATACTTTGGGTTCTTTTGCTATAATTTATGGATCGCTTAACGAAAAAGTCACCATGCTTAGTGCCTATAATTTCGTCATCAAACCATTCTGTTTCTGATACTAAAGCTTCGTCTACATTGAAAACTGGATCTATGCCGATGCTCTCTAGCGACTTATTAAATCTGTTCTTAAGGAATTCGTTAACCACATTTTTAGGTAAAAAATCTATCTCTCCTTTTTCAAAAATCCAATCCACTATTTTACTCTCTGCGTCAAATGCTTCTCTACACATATCCTGAACTGCTGTATGGTAATCATCATCAAACCATTCTGGATTTTCATCCTTTATAATCTTAATAATATCGATACCAAAATCACCATGGATTTGCTCTTCTTTAGATGTTGCCTCAACTACATTTGAAATGCCTTTCAACATATTCTTATGTTTGTTAAAAGCCATGATGATTAAAAACTGAGAAAACAATGATACGTGCTCAATGAATAACGAGAATAATAATACTGCATCTGCATAAGCCCTATTATCGTCACTTTTCGAATTCTTTAGGGCATTCTCCAAATATTGTACACGACGCATCATCACTGGTTTCTTTTTTAGAGTTTTGAACTCTTTATTTAAACCCAAGATTTCCAACAAATGTGAGTATGCATCATGGTGTCTAACTTCGCTCTCAGCAAATGTTGCCCCTACCGAACCAATCTCTGGTTTTGGCATCTTGTGATAGATATCTCCCCAAAACGATTTTACGGCAACTTCAATTTGCGAAATAGCCAACATGGTATTTTTGATGGCGCTACGCTCAACATCGTTAAGACCAGCTTTAAAATCTTGTATATCACTTGTAAAATTAAATTCTGTATGTATCCAATATGAATGTCTTATAGCTGGTACATATTCATACAAATCTGGGTACTCATATGGTTTAAGATTGATACGTTTTTCAAAGATGTTACTCTTACGTTTTCTTGCTTGTTCATCTCTATAAAGTATGTAAGCCTTAGCGACATCAAAAAACGAATTTTGCATTAAAGCGTTTTCAACTGCATCTTGTATTTCTTCAACGGTTGGCACATAGTTAGGTTCACGTTCTTTTTGCTTGATTAACAGCTCATTAACCTGTTTAGATATACGTTCGGCATCCTCAAGATTTCCATGTTCTAAAGCCGTCATAGCCTTTAAAACAGCATTGGTAATTTTACTTAATTGAAAAGGCTTTGTAGAAAAATCGCGTTTAAGAATATGGGTTATTTGCATGAGGAATATTATTTAGAATTAATTTTGAATAGTTTCAAATATCCAATTTATTCCTCCTTTTTTCTATAGTTGGATTTCTATTTTTTTAACACTGTTATTAACATTAAGATAACATTGATAAACACTAAAAAAAATGAAAATCTTGAATGATTTTCATGTCAATTTAACGGTCAAAAATTAAAAAAATCGATGGTAAATTTTAACCCAAAAACGTCAATTGGTCACTTTCTTTTAAAAAAAATTGAAATTTTAGGGCATGCAATCTGCACATTGTCCTTTTAATATTACATCCACAGATTGGATGTTACGATTATCTATTTTAGGGATAGAAATATTGACTTCCAAGCACTCTACTTTTCCACAATCTTTGCATTCAAAATGCGGATGGGTATCATTATGTTGATGTGCAGAACATTTACGGCATTTCGCATACCACATTAAGCCATTAGTTGCTGTGAAAGAATGTATGGTCCCGTCATTCTCCAAACGCTCAAGAATTCGATACACAGTAGTCTTATTCATTTGTCCCTCTAATTGTTCTATTAAATCAACGACAGAGATAGCTTCTTGTCTATTTTCAAATATGGACAAAATAATACTTACAGATTTGGTTTTTCGCTTAATACTCATACTGCAAATTTAATGCAACGGCGTTGCATTATCAAATTTTCTATTATTTTTGCAACTCAGTTGCAATAACATATATATTATGATAACGCTTAGTCAAGTTTCGAAATCATTTAAAGGTAACATAGCAGTAGATAATCTTAGCTTGGATATTGCAAAAGGTGAAATCTTAGGTCTTCTAGGTGCTAATGGTGCAGGTAAGTCCACAACAATACATATGTTATTAGGATTTATTAAACCAGATTCTGGGGCAATCCAAGTGGACGATGTGGATGCCATAAATAATTCTGAGACCGCAAGACAATTAATAGGTTACATTCCTGAAAATGTTAGTCTTTATAACCACCTTTCTGGTATTGAGAATCTTGACTATTTCTGCAAAATTGCAAATCTAAAATACAGTGAACCTGAGCTTGAAGAATTTCTGAGTACTTGCGGACTACAGGCAGAGGCACATAAGCAAAAAATCTCGTCCTACTCAAAAGGAATGCGCCAAAAGGTCGGTATTGCAGTTGCCTATGCTAAAAAGGCAAAAGTGCTATTATTAGACGAGCCAGCCAGTGGTTTAGACCCCTTAGCAAGTAATGAATTATCTGAGTTGTTAAAATCCATAGCATCATCTGGTACGAGTATTTTAATGGCATCACACGACATCTTCAGGGTTCGTGAGGTCTGTCATCGTATTGGCATATTAAAAAATGGGGTCTTAGTGAAAGAACTAAATAGTAAGGATGTAAGTGCTAACGAATTAGAGGCCCTTTATCTGCAATACATGCAAAACTAGATATTATGTGGCAGATTATACTAAACGAATGGCGATTACTGCTAAGAAATAAAATACTTTTAGGGTTATGTATTAGCTTTATTTTAGTTTTTGTATTCGCCATTTTCCTTTCCCATAAACAGTACCAAAAGCAACGGACTACCTATAATATTGCTAAAGACGAGCTAAGAGAACAATGGGAAAGTATTGATTCAATGAATCCTCACAGTGCTGCGCATTATGGAACTTATGTATTTAAGCCTACTAATATTTTAACAAATTTAGATGAAGGCGTCAATAGTGTAACAGGTAATGTGTTAAGAGTTGAGGGACATGTGCAAAATGAGATGATACATTCTGAAGCATCCCAAATGATGAGCATTTCAAAGTTTGGTAAATTAAAAGCCTCTCTTCTGCTTCAGTATATTGTTCCCTTACTCCTCATTTTTCTGGCATTTTCATCAATAAATTCGGAACGACAGCAAGGTCGATTAAAAATCCTATTGCTACAAGGTGCTAATACCTCTAAACTAATGATGTCAAAGGTCATTGCTATTTGGTTGTTTGGTCTATTTCTATTGAGCTTTTCAGTACTATTCTATACGTTTATAAACTTAAATAGTTTCAGTTCTGATATCGCTTATAGGCTTGCGCTTTTTATACTGAGTTATAGCCTTTATTACTTTATCATTGTTGGCCTTACGGTCTTTCTTACAGCACGCTTCAAAAATTCAACGCTAGCGTTAACGAGTATGATTGGTATATGGATACTATGGACAGTATTTGTTCCAAATATTGTAATGAACAGTGTTGAGAAATGGCATCCATTACCGAGTCGCAATGAGTTTAAAACCGCCATGCGAGAAGACCGCTCCAAAGGCATTGATGGGCACAATCCTTCAGATGAGCGTGGAAAAGCTTTAGAAGAAAAATTTTTAGCAAAATATCAAGTAGATAGCTTATCGCAACTCCCAATTAATTTTGATGGTATTAGAATGCAAGAAGACGAAGAATATGGTAATATGGTTTGGGATAAACATTTCGGAAACCTGTCTGATGTCCTCGAAAAGCAAAAGAAAAAAGTTCAATTTTTTGGTTTTCTCAGTCCGTTGATTTCGCTTCAAAACTCTAGTATGGGATATACTGGCAACGACAATCTGCACCACCAGAAATTTCAAAGACAAGTTGAAGATTACAGGCGAGTTTTCATAAAACAGCTCAATGACAAACATGCCTTTGGTGGCTCTAAAACAGGCGATTGGGGATGGAAAGCACAAAATGATTTTTTTAAATCCGTAAAAGATTTTGAATATAAAACCACTAGTCTTAAGAGTGTTTGGAGGCAATATACCTTAGACTTTACAATTTTAGCCTTATGGTCGGTTGTGATTATTGGGCTTGTTTTATATGGAACTAAACGTATGGTAGTGGTATGAAAACATTGGCTATTCTCAAATACGAGTGGATTCATTTTACAAGAAGTACATTTAAAGTTATTGCTGTTGTACTGTTCCTTATAGCTTCAATATATGGGTTACATAACGCATCAAATTTATATAACATACAAATATCTGAAATAGAACGAATCAAAGCTCAGTCTAAAGAATCCCAAGCTGAGATTATTGCATTTTATGACAAAAATGAAAAAGGGCCTTCTGAACGGCCTTGGGTAAATGTCAATGAACCGTTTTGGGCAATCTGGTATTCTAACATATATCACTTTAAAACTCCCTCGCCTCTTATGGTTTATGGGGTTGGACAAGCCGAGCAATATGGCTATTACAAGCGTTTAACAATTATGAGTAGTCCTTACGATGCGGATATGGTTGAAGAAATAGCCAATCCCGAGCGTTTACAGACAGGTAATTTGGATTTTACTTTTGCTATTATTTATTTGTTACCATTATTGCTCATGATATGCCTTTATAACATTAAGGGTGCTGAAGTAGATTCTGGTATTTTGCCATTAATTAATGTACAAGCAGCCAGTATACAAAGCTGGTTATGGAATAGAATTGGTTTTTATTTTATCCTAATTATAATACTGCTGGCATTGCTGTTTGTTTATGGAGGTTTCTTAACCAATATATTTGATAAAGATGTAAATGGTTTTTTTGTGTTTCTCTTATGGACAATAATCTATTTGCTTATTTGGACTGCTGTTTTTGGAGTAATAATCCAACTTGGGTCGACCAGTATAAGTAACACCTTAAAAATGGTTGGTGCTTGGCTACTTTTCACTTTTATTATTCCTGGCATTGTACATCAATGGATAAGTACACAATATCCAGCAAATCTTATGACTGATTTTATTGATGCTCAACGTGATGAAAAAAATAAGTTGTATGCACTTCCTGATAGTGTTTTACAGGAGAAGTTAAATGCAAAATATCCAAAAATACTAAACAGTATTGTGATGAATGATAGTCTCAAACAAAATAAAGCGCGAAACGAATCCGCTCCCGCTTTGGCAAATGAGATGACTAAAAATAGTCTAAAGCCTATTGAGGAAAGCTACTACCAAAAAAATAATGCCATCAAAGGCTTCAATTGGATTAATCCTGTGACATTATTTCAAAATAAATTTAACCATCTCACAAAAACCCACTTTGACGATTATCAAAACTACAGGGACGACATTCAACTGTTGGTTGACCTACAGAATGAAACCATGGTTTTAGATATATGGAATGATGTGCAAGTAGATAAAAAAACATATTTAGGTTATCTAAGTACATTAAATGATGTCAATAAATGAGGCAAGAAAAGGCAATCATAATTTATTCAATTGACTTAACCCAAGAGATAATTGATACTAAAAAATCAATTCAGTTGCTGGGCTATAAATCAAATCCATCAATAGATAAGTAAAATTACTTTCTTTAATCAATTCTAATGTGTAAATGAAACAAGGAGTCTGTTAAATAAATTCATGACAACTTTGCGGCATTATTGAATTTGTAGTATTTTTGCAACTCAGTTGCATTTAAAACATATGATTACTAAATCCTTAAAAGAAAAAAATTCAGATTTTATTGGTGCATTGTCCAGTGGTGTATGCTTAATCCATTGTATTGTTACACCATTTATTTTTTTAGCGCAAACAAGCGCTGCAACCCATGGCACTAATGTCCCAATATGGTGGTCAGCTATAGATGTATTGTTTATTATTATCTCTTTCTTCGCTGTTTATTGGTCCGCAAAAAACAGCTCAAAACCATTGGTGGTTAGAGCATTATGGATCAGTTGGGTTTTGCTATGCGCAGGTATATTAAACGAGAAGTTTGAAATTTTACATCTACCAGAAATTTCAATTTACATACCAGCTATCGCACTAATTATTTTACATCTTTACAACAAAAAGTACTGCCAATGCAAAGATGAAAATTGCTGTGCTTCTACAAGTTAAAATTATGATAATGAGAAAAGAGGATATTGAGCTTTTAGGAGATGCTCACATTTCAACAAGTATAGATACGCCATTAAGAGCTGATGCATTTGACAAGTCTGATGACGAAAAAATTGAAGTCATTCAACGACACTTTAAGGCCATTATGCATGAACTCGGATTAGACCTCAATGATGATAGTTTATCAGGAACACCATATCGTTTTGCAAAAATGTATGTGAAAGAATTGTTTTATGGTCTTAATCCCAATAATCGTCCTAGAATATCTACATTCAGTAATAAATATGGTTATAAAAAGCTTCTCCTTGAGCAGGATATTACCATAGATTCCTCTTGTGAGCACCACTTTCTACCTATCGTAGGAAAAGCTCATATAGGCTACATTCCAAAAGATAAAGTCATTGGACTTTCAAAAATTAATCGTTTGGTAGATTATTATGCACACAGACCACAGGTGCAAGAGCGTCTATGCCTTCAAATACTGAAAGATTTACAAGACGCACTAGATACCGAAGATGTTATTGTTATCATTAATGCCAAGCATTTGTGTGTATCATCAAGAGGTATAAAAGATAAGCAAAGTTCTACCACAACAATGGAATATGGTGGTTGTTTTCAAAATATAGAAGAACGCAACACCGTTTTAAAGCAAATTGATTTGTTGAGAAATCAATTTTAATGTGTTTAATTAGTTAATATTAAACTAAGATTTGTTACAAAGCTCACCTTTAAAATGGTGGGCTTTTTCGCTATCATCACCATGTGATTATTTTTTGTCTCTGGGTTCACCTTCTTTATGATTTTCCATAATTTTTTCTTGGTCTTTTTTCATGGTGTTATTATAAGCTTCCTTTTGCAAAAATCTCATTATGTCTTTTTATTAAATCGTGTTTAGCCTTTACGCTCGTCGAATAAACGTCTATGATAATTGATTTGCCCTAAATGATATGATAAATGCGTAGTGAGATGAACTAAAAAGTATTCCGTGGTCATAAAGTCCTCAAATGGATTTCTCCGGTATTCTTTTTGTAAATCAGGTGCATCTAGTTGACTTAAAGTACCTTCAACAATGGGAATGGTATTATCTATTTGTTGTATCATTTCTAATCTTGGCACGTTTTTGAGCGAGAATTCTAACTCGCGTTGTCTCACATATCCCGAATTACCCAAAGTAGCTCCAATAAAATGGTTTAAATTACCAACAAGGTGAAGGCATAAATTACCGGCTGAGTTTGAAATTCCATCCGACACTAACCACAGGTTAGCTTCGTCTTTGTAAGCATTGATTTCATCTTTTAATTTATTAAGGTCTCTCTTAAAAACTCGTATTAATGTATCTGTCAGCATTTTGGTGAAGTATTAAATGGTAGTATAAGATTTACATATTGTATCTACTCAAAAATAGACAATAATTAGCTTACTTTTGCGCCATGCAAAACCAAAAACGGTCACAATTTGAGTTTGTAGTCTTAATGGCAGCACTAATGTCTATTGTAGCATTATCTATTGATGCGGTTTTGCCTGCACTACCAAAAATCGGTGAGTATTTGAGTGTTAGTAACCCATTAGAAAACCCAAAACTAATCACCTCTATTTTCCTCGGCTTAGGTATTGGACAGCTAATTTTTGGGCCGTTATCCGATAGTTTTGGGCGAAAACCAATAGTCTATACAGGTTTTATTCTGTTTGTTATTGCTTCTTTAATATGTGTTACCACAAAAAGTTTTGAAATGATGATTCTTGGACGCGTACTTCAAGGTATCGGATTGGCCTGTCCAAGAACCATGTGCATCGCTATGATTAGAGATACTTACGAAGGGGACTATATGGCTAAGATTATCTCTATTGTGGTTATGGTATTTATTCTAGTTCCTGTAATTGCACCAACCTTAGGGCAATACCTCATGAATCATTATAATTGGCAGTTCATATTCACTTTCAATTTAATTTTTGGACTTATGGTTATGCTATGGTTTTGGATAAGGCAGCCCGAAACCTTAAAGGATAAATACAGGATTCCATATCGCTTAAATATATTTAAAACAGGAACTGCAAAATTTTTTAAAATTAGATCTGCAGTCATTTACACATTGCTTTCTGGTTTTATTACTGGTTCCTTTATGGTGTATCTCAGCACATCACAACAAATCTTTGAAAAGCAATATGATTTGGCTGACGAGTTTCCACTAATTTTTGCAAGTTTAGCTATTTCTGTGGGCTTAGCTACATTTTTAAATAGTCAGTTAGTTATAAAATTTGGTATGAAGCGTATTGTACATATCGCTATGATAAGTTTTATCTTGATTTCGCTTCTTTTTATACTATTCTATAATTCAGGAAATAATCCGAGTATAGGTATTTTGATTACATTTTTTGCACTACAATTTTTCACTATTGGTTTTTTATTTGGAAACTTGCGTGCTTTAGCTATGGAACCTATGGGCCATATTGCAGGAATTGGTTCCGCTTTAAACGGATTCATTTCGACTGTTATGGCAGTACCAATAGCCGATTACATTGGTAAGTTTGTAGTGAATTCAGTGACTCCGCTGTTTATTGGATTTTTGATTTGTGGGCTAATCTCGCTAGTGCTTTTCTATATCAACAGCAGTAAAGCTTCAAAAGTTTTAAGGGAAATCTAAAATATCTCCAAACTTCCTTTACCCTCCCTTATAATTTCTGGTGGATCAACGGATAAATCAATAACTGTAGAAGCTTCATTTCCTCCATACCCGCCATCAATGACAATATCCACTAGGTTTTCCCACTTTTCAAGAATAAGTTCTGGGTCTGTTGTATACTCTATAATGTCATCTTCATCTCTAATCGAAGTTGATACGATTGGGTTACCCAAACCACCTACCAAAGCTAAAGTAATAGAGTGGTCTGGTATTCTTATACCGACTGTTTTTCGTTTTTTAAATGGGTTGGGCAGGCTCTTTGACCCAGGAAGAATAAATGTATATGCTCCAGGCAAGGCGCGTTTAAGAATCTTGAAAGTTGTTGTATTTATTTGCTTTACATAGTCACTGAGATTGCTCAAGTCTTCACAAACAAAAGAAAAATTAGATTTCTCAAGCTTTACACCTTTAATTTGCGCAATACGCTCCAAAGCTTTAAGGTTGGTAATATCACAGCCCAAACCATAAACCGTATCCGTTGGGTAAATTACTAAACCTCCATTTTTTAGGATATCCACAACTTTTTGAATGGCCTTTGGGTTGGGGTTTTCTGGGTATATTTTAATAAACTCTGCCATAACTTAAAGATACGCATAAATGCTAAAAAAAGTATAATATTTTCATATAGTGTAACAAGGTGCATTAACTTTAAGTCTATATAATATGCATCAATCAATCATTCAATCAAAATTAACATGCATCAATCAATCAAAATACTAATTGTACTATTAATTTCTTCGAAACTTTTCGCAAACGAAATTATTCCTGCCAAGGATATTCTGCCAATTTATTTTACAAAGGCAGAATATGTTAACGCCTCCACGACGCGTATACCCTTTAAAGTCATTGACCAACTTATTGTTGTAGAAGTTGGGCTTCTTAATAAAGAAGGTAATTTTATTATCGATACCGGATCGGAATCCTTAATTATAAACAGTGCACATTTTAAGCCCTCGAGAAAATATGGATACGATGGGCAACAGAAAAGTGGCATCCATAATGATATTGAAGCTGTAAAAGAAAAACATCTCAATGTACTCAGTCTCAATACTATCGATTTAAAAAAGCTAAGCGCAGATGTTATTGATTTGTCCCATATTGAAAAATCAAAGAAAATCAGACTACTGGGTATCATCGGATATAGTGTTTTAAAGGATTTTGAAATCTTTATAGATATGCATCTAAATCAGTTAACCTTGACAAAGGTTGATAAAAAAGGCAACAAGTTATCTGATAAGGTTTATGCAGAAACCATTCAAGATAGTATTGATTTTGAGCTTAAAAAGCACACCATAATATTAGATGCCTATATAGGTGATAAAAGTGTAAAATTTGGATTAGATACGGCTGCAGAGTACAATCAGCTTAATAAAAAACTGAGTTCAGAAATTTTAGACTATTTTTACCCTAGCCAAGAATTAAAGCTAACAGGTGCCAGTGGTAAGAAAAAAAGGGTTTTGGCAGGGAAATTGTATAGGGTTAAATTGAATGATTCAATTTACTTTGGTCCCATGAAAACGGTACTTACCAATTTAAGAAAAATGAATAGTGCGTTTGGTACTAAACTCGATGGTATCCTAGGTTTTGAATTCTTCGCTCAGAAAAGAACCATTATCAATTACAGAAAAAAGAAACTCTACTTTATAGCAAATCCAATAATTAAGCATTGAGAATTAAAACCGATATAATAACAATTCTAAGCTTTCTATTTTTAACTTTTAATATATACTCCCAAAACATAAAAGGATATAAAATAGAAGGAGACGAGGTTGTTTTTATATTCGATGTTAATGACTACCCCAACATTAAAAATAATGGTGACACCATAGATTTTGTTTGCGTTTCAGGAGAATTTAACAACTGGGCCAAAGATCAGTGGAAAATGGCCAAGGTCAATGATTCTATTTATGAATTGCGAAAAGAGCTTTCTTTTTTCACTTCAGATTTTGATTGGGAGTTTAAATTTATAGTCAATGGTAAACATTGGGCAGAACCTTCAGATGATTTTGAAAATATAGTTGATGCCTTAGATTACAAAGGCCATCACCTAATGACTTATAACTTAAAATTGTATAGCGCTTTCGCCACGGATTATGGTAACGTTACCTTTAAACTCAAAGGTTACAAAGACGCTGAGAGTGTTATTCTAAGTGGTACTTTTAACCGATGGGATGAATCTGGGTTTGTAATGAAACCCAATGATAATGGATGGGAAATCACCTTACAATTGCGACCAGATGTCTACCAGTACAAATTCATCATAGATAAACATCATTGGATCGAAGATCCACAAAACCCGTCTAAGGTTATGAATGAATTTGGCGGTTACAACTCTGTAATTGATGTCCAAAAAATAGTTGAATTCCGACTTTGTGATTATTTAGATGCAGAAAAGGTGATTCTTAGTGGTGATTTTAATGACTGGTCTGAAGAGGACTGTGAGATGATTAAAATAGATGACTGCTGGATTTATAGCAAAAAATTATCTGGCGGAAAATACCAATATAAATTTATTGTAGATGGCAACTGGATTACCGATCCAGAAAACACCCTCAAAGAATACGATTACAAGGGTAATATTAACTCAGTGTGTATGGTGAAGAAGTAGCTCAACTTATTATTTCAAGCTTTGCAAATCGCAACAATAACTTCTTGGTATCTCCATTTTCAAACTTTATTTCAGCCTTTAAATCCCCACCCGAGCCTTCTATTTTCAAAACTTCACCTCTACCGAAGCGTTGATGGTTAACGATATTACCAACGGTTAGTTTAGTGTCAAATAAATTAGAAGCACCATTGGATTGACGCACAGGTTTCAGCTTTTTTGGTGTGCTAATCTTATATGGCTCGGCTTTTTTAGTCTCCTTCTTCTTGAACTTGGGTGATTTAGGCTTGGCAAACCGTACTTTATTCGGTTCTATATCTCCAAAAATAGAAGCATCCAACATCGGGTTAAAACGCTGTTCTTTTAACGGAGTGGTGATATTGATATACTCATCCTCTATCTCTTCAATAAAGCGGCTTGGTTCTGCATCAATCAATTTTCCCCAACGATAACGTGATAAGGTATAGGTTAAATAAGCTTGTTTTTCGGCGCGAGTTAGGGCAACATAAAACAAACGACGCTCTTCTTCCAACTCACTTCTGGTATTCATACTCATGGCACTTGGAAATAAATCCTCTTCCATACCCACTATAAAAACATGTGGGAATTCTAATCCTTTCGCCAAGTGAATCGTCATCAATGCCACATGGTTAGGGTCACCTTTATCACCATCCAAGTCGGTTGCCAAAGCAACGTCTTCTAAAAATTCCGCCAAGGAGCCTGTACTATCAGCAACTTCGATCTGCCCTTCCACAAAATCCTTAATACCATTCAACAATTCCTGAACGTTATCCATTCTGGTAACACCTTCAGGTGTACCATCTTTATTCAACTCACGAATTAAGCCACTTGTTTTAGCCACATGTTCTGCCAATTCAAAAGCATTAGCATTCTGATTCATTACTTTGTAGCTCTCAATAAGCGTCACAAAATCCTTGAGTTTGTTCTTAGTGCCATTATTAATATTGATAGCTTGGTTATCAATATCTTTCATAATATCGTATATGGTCTTACCAGTTGCATTTGCTGCAACTACTAAACGATCTACTGTGGTTTGTCCTATGCCACGAGCAGGATAGTTTATCACGCGTTTTAAGGCTTCTTCGTCCGAAGAATTTAAAATGAGTCGCAGGTAAGCCGTAACATCCTTAATTTCCTTACGCTGATAAAATGACAAACCTCCATAAATGCGATATGGAATATCACGCTTTCTTAAGGCATCTTCTATAGCACGCGACTGTGCGTTGGTACGGTACAACACAGCAAAATCGCTATTAGCGAGTTGTTTGTTCATCTTGGTTTCCCAAATCGTACTCGCTACATAACGTCCTTCATCACCATCAGTCATAGAGCGATGAACTATCACCTTATCTCCTACTTCATTAGCCGTCCATACAATTTTATCGAGCTTGGTTTTGTTATGTTCAATTACAGAATTTGCTGCGCCTACAATCATCTTTGTGGAGCGATAGTTCTGCTCTAAACGATAGACTTTGACATCATCATAGTCTTTCTGAAAATTCAGAATATTATTAATGTTGGCCCCACGAAACGCATAGATACTTTGCGCATCATCACCTACAACGCAAATATTCTGAAAACGGTCTGCTAAGGCTCTAACAATAAGATATTGCGAATGATTGGTGTCTTGATACTCATCGACCAAAATATAACGGAATCGACTTTGGTATTGTGCCAAAACACTAGGAAAACGTGTCAACAATTCATTAGTTCTCAATAGCAAATCATCAAAATCCATAGCACCAGCCTTAAAACAGCGGTCTACATACTCCTTGTATATATCTCCCATTTTTGGACGTCGCGCCATAGCATCAGCTTCCATGAGTTCAGGATTGTTGAAGTACGCTTTTACAGTAATCAAACTGTTTTTATAAGAAGAAATACGACTATAAACTTGCTTGGCCTTATAAATATCTTTATCCAAGTTCATCTCCTTGATGATTGAGCCTAAAAGTTTTTGAGCATCTTGTGTATCGTAAATTGTAAAATTACTAGGAAATCCTAAATGATGCCCTTCAAATCGGAGAATCTTAGCAAAAACAGAGTGAAAGGTGCCCATCCAAAGGTTTTTTGCTTCACTATCACCAACAATATTCGCAATTCTACCTTTCATTTCTCGAGCCGCCTTATTCGTAAAGGTTAAAGCCAAAATATTAAAGGCATCAATACCTTGACTCATCAAATAAGCGATACGGTAGGTCAATACCCTTGTTTTACCAGATCCTGCTCCTGCTATGACTATCATGGCACCATCTTTCTGTAATGTTGGCGCTAATTGTGCATCGTTAAGTTGACTAAGGTATTGTTCCAAAATTTAGTTTTTTCGAACTGTGAAAATACATATAGTATAAGGTTTTTCCATGCATAAAAACTAATAATTATAAACAATCTATTAAGAGTTTTGTTTTATCATTTTTCAATATCTTAGAGGCTAACTTAAATCCTTATTTATGGATGACGTATTAGAATTCTTAGGCAGTATTTCTTGGTGGCTCTGGATTATAATTGCTTTAGCTTTGGTTGCTATTAGAGACATTTTCTTTCAACGTAGGCACACCATTAGTCACAACTTCCCAATAGTTGGTCATCTTCGTTATTTATTGGAAAGTATTGGTCCGGAAATGCGTCAGTATTTTGTGGCTAACAACCGAGAAGAATTACCTTTTAATCGCATTGAACGTGGCTGGATTTATGCTTCAGCAAAAAAAGAAAACAACTATGAAGGTTTCGGAACAGATAGAGATATTTATGCGCATCAACATATATTCATAAACAATGCAATGATGCCTTATAAGGTAGAGGATAATCACCCAAGTGCTTTAGATAAAAGCTTTGTGCCTTGTGCTAAGGTGATGGGAGAATACAACAAACGTAAGCGCCCTTACAGACCCGCTTCCATTATTAATGTATCAGCTATGAGTTTTGGCTCTTTATCTGCTAAAGCTATTGACTCATTAAATAAAGGCGTAAAAATCGCTGATGCTTATCATAATACTGGTGAAGGTGGCTTGTCTCCTTACCATAGCAATGGTGGCGATGTTGTGTTTCACTTCGGAACAGGGTACTTTGGAGTAAGATCTGAAGATGGCGGCTTCTCAATGGAAAAAATGGTAAAACTTGTAGAAAACAACGCTTTTATAAGAGCTGTAGAAGTTAAGCTATCACAAGGTGCCAAACCAGGCAAAGGCGGTGTATTGCCAGGAAAAAAGATAACTAAGGAAATCGCGGAAATTAGAGGCGTTGAAGTTGGTAAAACCGTTCTATCACCACCAACTCATAAGGCCTTTTCTAATGTCCCAGAGCTTGTTGATTTTATTGAACGCATTGCCGAAGCCACTGGTTTACCTGTGGGTATTAAAGCAGCCATCGGGAAACTCGATCAATGGGAAGAGCTTGCTGACATCATGGCAAAAGAAAATCGCGGTCCAGATTTCATAACCATTGATGGTGGTGAAGGAGGTACAGGTGCTGCACCACCAAGTTTTGCAGATCATGTTTCACTACCCTGGATTTATGGCTTTAGTGATGTTTACAAATTGTTTCAAAAACGCAACCTCACCGATCGTATTGTATTTATTGGTAGTGGTAAATTAGGCTTTCCTGCAAAAGCTGCTATGGCCTTTGCTATGGGTGTGGACTGTATCAATGTAGCACGAGAAGCTATGATGAGCATTGGTTGTATACAGGCACAAATATGTCATACTAATCGCTGTCCTGCTGGTGTGGCTACACAAAGTAAATGGTTGCAAAACGGTATCAATGTGCCTCTGAAGTCCGAACGCTTAGCCCAGTATTTCAAAACCTTTAAAAAAGAATTGATTGAGATTACAAATGCGGCAGGATACGAACATCCTTGCCAATTTAATATGAATGATATTGAAATGAATGTTGATGACCACAATCTCACCAAAGACTTTGACCAAACATTTAAATACGAAAAAACGCCTGTTCAATTCAAAGGTATGCAACATTTGAAAGATTGTGTTTATCTTGGCGGAAAAAAGAAGAACTAATTTTTTATGGAACAACAACTCATCGATCTTTTAATGTACACTATTCCGGCTTTAGTCACTGGTGCTATTGCCTTTTTATTTTTTAGAGAACATGTAGATAACGAAAATAACAGACGTAATTTTTTAATCACTAAGGACTTACAAAAAGAAGCTTTCCCGATTCGACTTCAAGCCTATGAGCGCATGTCGCTATTTCTAGAACGTATATCACCCTCAAAGTTATTAACAAGAATACATCCAACATCCTCAAATAAAGAGGATTATGAAAATTTACTTATAGCAACTATTGAACAAGAATTTGAACATAATTTATCACAGCAAATCTATGTAAGTGACCAATGTTGGAACATTATAATTGCCGCCAAGAACGCTACGATTCAACTTATAAGAAAAGCCAACATGAATGAAAAAACAGATACGGCCAACAAGTTACGCGAAGTAGTTTTAACCGAATTAATGGACAAACCTGCGCCAAGTAATGCAGCCTTATCATTCATTAAACAAGAAGTGGGTGAATTGTGGTGAAAGACAACAACTAAATCTTAAAAAATAAATTCCAATAATTTCAACTTGTAGCAAAACTCTAAACTACGAAGATTAACTATTTACTTAAACAGCATGTTTTTTTTCGGCATAATCGTAGCCTTGCTGCCACCACTTTTCCATTAAACGCTTGCTAAAAATTAGTGAGTTCTCTGTTAGGCTCACTGGAGTGTAATATAAATTTAGCTTCACATTGTTGTTTTTAGCAGCTAACTGACCTATGATAATATCATTGCGCTCTACCTGATCCAATAAATGGCCAAATAAATTCATCATTAACGAAAAGGGGTTTTTACCCAAAACACGTTGTTTACCCATACTTTCCGCTTCCAACACAATAGCATCCACTTCGGTTGCACCTCTTAAAATAGCTTCCCTAATCGGAATCACACATCCCAATCCACCATCAGCATATTCATAACCATCGACCTTAGCTAATGACATAAACGGAATATAATTACACGAAATCCAAATCCAATTACAAAATTCTTCGTATGAGCACTCTTGGATGGACTTATATTCGACCCGATTCATAGACAAATTAGAAACCGTAACCACCACATCGTGCTTGGTGTCCTTAATTTTTTGATATTCTTCCCAGGTGAAATTCTTACGGATATTACGCTTTAGCGCTTTACTTTCCCCAAAGGTTCGCTTCATTTTAATGAATTGCCACAAAGAGTTCACAAAATCTATAGACACATACTCCCTATCCCCTTTTTTGCGTTGTACAAAAGGACTCACACTAAAGATATCTTGCTGCTGTACATTGGTGAATATGTCATAGAGTTTAGGAATATCATTGGCTGCCAAATGAGGCACTAGAAGACTTCCTGTTGATGTGCCTAAGAACATATCATATTCGCGTTCTTCTCGCTCAATTAAGTATTGTGCTACTCCACCTGCAAATGAACCCTTACTTCCACCACCAGATATCACTAATGCCCGCATTACTGTTTGTTTTGAAGTTTTTCGGATAATTGTTTTGCATACTTAACCATTCGCCAGTTATGATGCGATTTGGCATTTTCTAAATTGGCTTTGCATTTAGCATTGCAAGATTTCATGAGGCCTAAATACTGAAAAGCTTTCATTCTTAAATCGGTATTATGCTTTTCATCCGTATAACTTAACAATTCTTCAAAAAGCCCTTGCTTATCACCAGTCTGATAAAAAGGAGTGCTCAAATTC
>NZ_JANQOM010000061.1 GCF_028289625.1 Winogradskyella sp.
TATTAACTAGAGATCCAAGAATGGTAGAGCGTAAGAAATTCGGTCAGAAGAAAGCGCGTAAGAAATTCCAGTTCTCTAAACGTTAATATCCAACACAAAATTGGGGATTTGTTTTCAAATTCCTTCTGTCATTTCGAGCGAAGTCGAGAAATAATCTATTCGCTTTTGCTAATTAAGACATTTCGACTACGCTCAATGTGACAGAAAAAATTAAATTTAGCCACGAGTTGGCATTTTATTGAAAAGAACCTGAAACGAGTTCAGGTAAAAAACCAGTTATTGTTGTCCATGACGGTTACCGTCAGGATTTAGTTTAGCATCTAAATGACTGAGGCAAGCGAAAGCCACCACTTAGTCATTGCTAATTCAACAGAACGTAAACTATTACAAAAAATGGAAAAAGTAGAAGTAAAAGAACTACTAGAAGCAGGTGTACACTTCGGACACCTAACCCGCAAATGGAATCCAAACATGGCGCCTTACATTTACATGGAGCGCAACGGAATCCATATCATTAACCTTTACAAAACCGCTGCTAAGATCGAAGAGACTTGCGCTGCTTTAAGTAAAATTGCAGCCTCAGGTAAGAAAATCTTATTCGTTGCTACAAAAAAGCAGGCAAAAGACATCGTTGCCGAAAAAGCAGGTGCTGTTAACCAACCATACATTACTGAGCGTTGGCCAGGTGGTATGTTAACCAACTTTGTTACGATTAGAAAAGCCGTTAAGAAAATGGCCTCTATAGATCGTATGAAAAAAGACGGTACTTTCGATTCGTTATCAAAGAAAGAACGTTTACAGGTGGATCGTCAACGTGCCAAGTTAGAAAAGAACTTAGGTTCTATATCTGACATGACCCGCTTACCTGGTGCAATATTTGTGGTTGACATTTTACGCGAGCACATTGCTATTAAGGAAGCACAGAAATTGAACATTCCAATCTTTGCCATGGTAGACACAAACTCTGATCCACGTCAGGTAGATTATGTGATTCCTGCAAACGATGATGCTTCAAAATCTATAAACAAAGTGTTATCTATCGTTGCTTCAGCTATCGAAGATGGCTTAAACGAAAGAAAAGCAGAACGTGCCGAAAAGGATAATAAAGCAAAAACTGATGCTTCGACAAGCCCAGCAGCCACTAAAAAAGCTGAAAAAGCAGAAGTAGCAGTTCAAGAAGAAGAATAAAATAACAATAAGAACATATGTAGAAGTCGTTTAATTCTTTTCTTTGCTGAGAATCAATTAATCGACTTTTTAAATTTAATAACTATGGAAAATACTGTAAAAATTACAGCTGCAGATGTAAATAAATTAAGAAAAGCTACTGGTGCTGGTATGATGGATTGTAAAAAGGCATTAGTTGAAGCAAATGGTGATTTTGACAAAGCCATTGAAATCCTACGCAAAAAAGGACAAAAAGTTGCTGCTAAGAGAGCAGACAGAGAGTCTACCGAAGGTGCTGCAATTGCAAAAGTAAATGACGCTAAAACGGCTGGTGTATCTATCGTTTTAGGCTGTGAAACTGATTTTGTTGGTAAGAACGAAAACTTCGTGGCTTTAGCACACGATTTAGCTGACTTAGCATTAAACTATAATTCTAAAGAAGAATTTTTAGTTGCTGATTTCAACGGCATCACAGTAGCAGAGAAGTTAATTGAGCAAACTGGTGTTATCGGCGAAAAGTTAGACATTAATGCTTTTGAAAAAATAGAAGCACCTTACGTTGGTTCTTATATCCACGCTGGTAACAAAATTGCGACCTTAGTAGGTTTATCTGCAAATGTAGAGGGTGCTGATGTTGTTGCTAAAGATGTCGCTATGCAAGCTGCTGCAATGAGCCCAATAGCACTTAATGAAGAAGGTGTTGATGCCGCAACTATTGAGAAAGAAATTGAGATTGCTAAAGATCAATTACGTCAAGAAGGCAAGCCAGAAGCTATGTTAGACAATATTGCTAAAGGTAAATTAAAGCGTTTCTTTAAGGACAATACTTTAGTGAATCAAGCATTTATTAAAGATAGTAAAGTGAGTGTTGCTGATTACGTAAAGACTATTGGTGATGTTGAAATTACTGTATTTAAACGCGTTGCCTTAGGATAATCTGCCTAACAATAGCAAAGTCAAATTATAAAGAGCCTTTACCACAAAGGCTCTTTTTTTGGTTTTTTTTCACTTTTACAGATGCTAATAATTGTTTAGCTTTGTTCAACTTTCAAATAATCTAATGAAATATAAAAGAATACTACTTAAACTATCTGGTGAAGCCTTGATGGGAGATCGCCAATATGGGATTGACCCAATGCGTTTGGCAGAATATGCGCAAGACATAAAGGAAATTACTGATCTCGGCGTAGAAGTTGCTATAGTTATTGGTGGAGGAAATATTTTTAGAGGTGTAGCTGGTGCCATGAATGGTATGGACCGTGTGCAAGGTGACCATATGGGAATGCTAGCCACCGTGATAAATGGTTTGGCGCTTCAGAATGCCCTAGAAGATGCCGATGTAAAAACACGTCTGCAAACTGCAATTAAAATTAATGAAGTTGCAGAGCCTTTTATTAGAAGAAAGGCACTGAGCCATTTAAGCAAAGGACGTGTTGTGATTTTTGGTGGTGGTACTGGTAACCCCTATTTTACAACCGATTCTGCAGCTGTATTACGTGCTATAGAAATTGGCGCTGATGTGATATTAAAAGGCACACGTGTGGATGGTATTTATACGGCAGATCCAGAAAAAGATAGCAGTGCTATGAAGTTTGACTATATTACTTTTGACGATGTGTTGAGTAAAGGTCTAAAAGTGATGGATACCACGGCTTTTACGCTAAGTCAAGAAAATAAATTACCAATTATAGTTTTTGATATGAACAAAAAAGGAAACTTACTTAAAGTAGTTTCTGGTGAGCCTATCGGTACTGAAGTTAACCTTTAGTTTGGCGTAACTTTTGATAGCTCTCCATTAAAAATTTAAATACTATGAACGAAGACATTCAATTTATAATAGACACTGCTAAAGAAGCTATGGAAAATGCCCTAAAGCATTTAGAAAAGCAGTTGGTTAATATTAGAGCTGGTAAGGCTAGTCCTGCTATGCTAGGAAGTGTAATGGTAGACTATTATGGCTCACAGACTCCGCTAAATCAAGTTGCTAATGTTAATACACCCGATGGTAGAACTATTTCGGTTCAGCCTTGGGAAAAAAGCATGCTTCAAGAAATTGAACGCGGCATTATGCTTGCCAATTTGGGCTTTAATCCTATGAATAATGGAGAAATGATTATTATCAATGTTCCTCCATTAACTGAAGAACGCAGAAAGGAACTGGCCAAACAGGCTAAATCTGAAGCTGAAGACGCTAAGATTGGTGTACGTAATGCCCGTAAGGATGCCATGAATGATATTAAGAAATCGGATGTTTCAGAAGATTTTCAAAAGAATTCAGAAATAGACATACAAGAACTTACCGATTCTTACGTTAAGAAAATAGATCAAATTCTTGATGTTAAGGAAGGTGAGATTATGACGGTTTAGATAGAGTACGTTATTATTCTGTTCCTTAAATAATTGATATAATTTCTGACCTCAAAAACAGAGTATCTACTTTTTCTAATTTTAAATTTAACCCTCTTAAATGCTAAAGCATCTATTTGTTGTTTTTCTTCTTTGTCTTGCAACAAACAGCTTTGCTCAAAATCCTATTTCTAAAGAAAGAGATTCTTCGAAAGTAGCAAGAGACTCCATTAAAAAAGCCGAATTCTTAAAAAATATTGGTAATGGTTATTTACCTATCGGTTTCTTTAATCTAGACCTTAGATATCTCATAAAATATAATCAGTTTGAAGGAATCAGAACAGGGTTGGGCGGTATCACTAATGAGCGTTTTTCCAAAAAATACAGAATAAACGGTTATTTAGTATACGGGTTTTTAGACGAGCGCTATAAGTATAGTATCGGAGGTGGCTTTAGAGTTAACGAAGCATCAAATACCTGGATTAACTTATCGTACACGGATGATTTGCAAGAGACAGGAAGTTCAACTTTTTTGACCGACAAGCGGTTTTTTACTTTTTTTGAACCACGACTCTTAAATATAAACTTATTTCACAGGCATATCACAAAGTCCGTGGGTTTACAACATAAAATATCTAATCATCTACTATCCGAAACCCAATTTGCTAACAGTAGAGTAAACCCAACTTACAATTACAACTTTGTTTTAGATGATGAAACTTTTAACACCTTCAATCTAAGTACAGCTAAACTGAGCTTACAATGGAGCCCTTTTAGTCAATTCGATTTAATCGATGACCGAATTGTTGAAACCAAGGATGGGTATCCAAAATTTACGCTACAAGTTACACAAGGTTTTAAGTCTGTATTTGGTAGTGATTTTAATTTTTCAAAGCTAGACTTCAGAACAGTTCAAAAATTCAACCATAAAAATGATGCTTCAACCAATCTAACTTTGGTTACAGGTATCGCTGGCGGTGAGACGCCGCTTACACATTTATATCATGCTTACCCAAATAATATTACTAAAGAAACCATATTGCAACGTTTTTCGGTGGCTGGTCTTAACAGTTTTGAAACTATGTTTTTTAATGAGTTTTTTAGTGATAAGTTTATGACTTTTCAGGTTAAGCATTTTTTTAGTCCATTTAAAATCTCTGAATGGTTCAAGCCCCAATTGGTGCTTATTTCGCGTTATGCCCTTGGAGATATGAATAGCATAGATAGACATCAAGGAATCACCT
Organism: Winogradskyella sp.; assembly: GCF_028289625.1. GTDB lineage: Bacteria > Bacteroidota > Bacteroidia > Flavobacteriales > Flavobacteriaceae > Winogradskyella. The sequence goes on from NZ_JANQOM010000061.1 coordinate 4,758, forward strand.
TTGATACTCTAAATCATGGATACTCAGAATCTGGTTTTGAAATAAACAAATTACTTTTCGGTTTCGGATTGAGTTTTGCCTATCGTTATGGTGCTTATCACCTCCCAAATTTTGAAGACAATATCGCTTTTAAGTTCACATTTAACCTAACACTTTAATCATTTGGTTCCACGCTGTATTGCAACTCTTTGTAACCTAACCTTCCATCATCAGATACGGATTCAATAACCACCGTAAAATCACCTGTATTGTCTGAGTGGTGATAGCTTAGTTCTGAAAACCCTTTCTCATTGGTCATTAAAACAGGTTTCCAAAAGATTGTAGAACGTAGGTCTGGCTCATTAAATTCAAATGGTCGCTGCTCATCGTCGTATTTTGGAATATAGAATTCTTTTTTTACAGATAATACTGGTACGCTATTAACTGTAACCGTTTTTCTAGATTTTAAGGTATCGTACAATCCATTACCAGATTTTGTAAAAATAGAAATAATACTTCCTGTTGGAAAAGGTGGTCTAGCTCCAGGATTTAATTTTAAGTAAAGTTTTAAAAAGTCTTTGGGGAAGTCAATTAACTCAAAACTTTTTATCTCATCAACTCTCATGTATTGAAGTAAGGAGTAATCATTTTTTTGAACTGGAACACCATCAATAAAGATTATGGTTACATGGCCTCTGCCTCCAACTAAAGATTTTGCTTGTAGATCACCCGTATAAGGATTTCGGGACACGCGGATCTTGTCTGGATAGGAAAACATTAGCACACTGTATAAACCATATGACCAATCTTCTTCTTTTTCTTTAATTTCTTCACCCTCTATAACCATATTTGGCCTTCCATACTTATCGAACATTTCCTGTCGTTCTGGTGTCATTTTATACCCTTCAAGAAATACTTCTTCTAATTGTGTAACTCCTGTTAAGTCCTCAAAGAACCTATCTTCAACTTGCTTATTATATCTGTTGTCTTCTAAAATATTCTCTACTATACTGTCAATAACTACTACTCTTTTTCTAAAATCGTAATTGATTGATAGCGGCTTCTTTTTTGTTAAAGCGATTGTATACTTCTGTTTCTCTTTCTGCGCTATACTTATGGGTACGATAATGATATCTTTAAGTTCCCCATACATGTCCGGAAGGTCAAAAGTAAAACTACCTGGTGCCACTATTTCTTGAGTTTGGATTATTTTTTCGGAGTCAAATGTTATAAGCATCAAGTCTAAAGGCCTTTTTTTTAATCTACTATCTTTAATATTTACAATACCCGAAACAGTTAGGTTCTTTTCTTGTTTATAATTTAACTTTTGTATAGGTTTTTTATACTTGTAATTTCGCCACCCTTGTGTGAGCATTAAATGGTCTATATTTAATTCAGTATCTTCCCTAAAGTACATGTTAGGCGACTCAATGCGACCTTTTAGATCCGAACATAAAAGCATGTACGATAAAATGTTTGGTCTTGATATCCTTGAATGCTCAAATCTTTCTTTTTGAATTACAAGTACTGAATTATTAGATATTAAATCCGACTTATCAGAACTTAAAGTTTCTAAAGTCATTTTAACTTCTTCGCGTTGTTTGTAGATTGATTTATCTAGTGCTGCTTTAACCACAAATCGCATATCATTCCTTTCGTTGAAATATAAGCGTTCTGCTATTGGTAATTCGTTTTGATCCAAAACCGTAAGAACAATCACTCCCTCTGGAAGTGTTTTTTTGGGGATTGAAAAAATATATCTACCATTGATGAGTTGTGCTTTCAAATAATAGTATTGATAACCTCTAGAAGCTACCTTTAAATATGTAGTTTCATCCATTCTATAATTCGAAAATACAGCAGCAGTAATGATATCATTTCTCTCAGAAACATTTAACACATCTCCTTGGTTATAGATTTTAGGGAGCAAAACTCTTTTATTAAATTGTTTGTTATCAATAGATACTATCGATGCTATGTAGTCTTCCGAAGCAGTAACAAAAGGCAATTCAAAACTCCCTATACCCAACCTATTACTTTTAAAATTTGTTATTAATTCGCCTTTTTTGTTCAATATCTTGCCCTCTATAGGAACGCCTTTTCCATTAACGTTAACAGCTTTAAAACCAACTTTTGAGCTAAGACCTTCAACTAATTTTCCACTTTCAGGAAAAAACTGAATATCAACAGTATTTAGAGTTGGAGAAAAGGCATTTTCATATTCTAATCCAAACTCTGTTTGATACCCAATCTTTACTTGTTTTGCATTCTTTGGAACCAAAAAATCTAAAATAAACTTAGAATCTCGAGATTTGTTTAACCATGTAGAATCTCTTTTATCATCAATATTGATAAAAACCTTTAAGGATTTACTATGCTTAGAATCGATTCGATTTGGATATAAGTCTGCTCGAAATTTATAGGCCGTGTTAGAGGAATCAATACGTCTTACATTATCAATTCCTGCACTAGAGAATTCGTTTTCTAAATCTGAAAAAATCTGTATGTAAGTATCAAAAACAAAGTTGTAACCAAAGTTTTTGTTCCATTCGGTATATGCTCTAATCTGATAAACACCTTCGGGATAGGTACTGTTCAAGTCAAAATAACCTTGCCCGACTCCCTTTTTAAGTTTAATGACCTTTGAATCAACAACCTTTTCTTCAAAACTTATTAAATCTACATACAGTATATTACTGGTAATGTGAGAATTGTGTAAAGTAGCGTTTGCTACGATAGCTTTGAACCAAATGGTATTATCCGTTGTATAAACATTGTTATCTAACTGAAGGTAAACCTTCTCGGCTAGGGCCTCATGAGCAAAAGCATCTGCTATTTGGGCATGTAGAGCACCAAAAATGCAAAGCTGAAAAAACAAAATAACCGAAAACAGAAACCTTTTTCCGTTAGGCTTTGCTTCTAAGCAAGTTAAATTATGATGACTAAGGCTATAGCTCAAAACCCAAATTTTGAAGACAAAATTGATTTTAAATTTACATTTAGCATGTCTTTATAGATTTTTTTCAATCACTAGTGTTATTTTCTTGTACACTGTACTCTAATTCTGCATAACCAATCTTTCCTTCCTTAGATATGGTTTCTAAAACAACAACAAAATCACCCTTATTATCCGAGTGGTAAAACTTAACTAGTGCTTTTTCGCTATCCTTCATTTGTACATGCGGTTCCCAATAAATAGTTTGACGATAATCGGGCTTATTCATATAAAAATTGTCTTCCACATCATACCTTGGAATATAAAATTCCTTTGTTGGAGAAAATCCTTGAACATTAAATATGCTTTGCTTTTTGTTAGGTTTCAAAGCGCCAAATAAGCCTTTTCCATTACGTGTATAAATAGACAATATACTTCCCAATAATAATCCAGATGGTGGAATTGTGTTAAATACTTCCGCATACAAAAATTTTATTTTCTGAGGATCATCAATGATTTCAAAACTTGTCACTTCTGATGCAGGTATTTCTTCAACCAAATAGTGACTATATTCATTAACCGGAATTCCATCAACTACAACCATATTTACGTGGCATTTTCCACCCCGAGCAGTACCGATTCTTAATACAGTAGGACGAGCAGATGTTGGGCGGATTACACTATTTATAACCACCTTGTCCCCAAATCCCACTAATACATCTCCCAGTCTGTCAGAATATGTGATATTCTTTCTTATGTCCTCACCATCAATAACTGTATCTGGTAAGCCATACTTTTCTGCCATTTCTCGACGTTTGGGTGTCATAGTGTACCCATAAACTTCCACCTCATCTAATTGAATGCTTCCGTACAAATTCTCAAAATAATCTTTTTCAATTTGCATTATTTCACTCTGTTTTTTTATAATATCCTTATAGATAGTCTCATTGACAATTGCTGCTCCTTTCATATGCTTCTCTACAGCCAATGTCGGTTTTTTTGACATAACAACGTCAATACTACTTTCTTTCTCATTAGCATTTGATGGTTGCATTAATATTTTATTGAAATCACCCATTAAATCTTCAATTTCAAAATAAAAATTGCTTGGAACATTTAAAGTCATACTAAGCAAAGCCAGTTCTCCCTCTAAATCCATCACTACAAAATCCTTGCTGGTGTCTTCGACCTTAGATTGCTTTGTTTTTACTATACCTTTAAACGGTATGCCCATTTCCTTTCTATATTCAAAGACATTGTTAATGGTATTATCGTATTTGTAATTTCTCCAACCCTGAGTAAGCATTAAATCATCAATATTATGCGCACTATCAGTTTCAAAGTAAACATGTGGTGATTCGATATGACCTTTTAAATCCGTAGTTAGTAGCAAATAGGTTAAAACATTGCCTCTTTGAGAATCTTCCATATCTATGCGCGATTTATCCAATACCAAAACGGAAGTGTCGAAATTGTTTGTGTTAGTAGATTTCAACTCAGCTTCTGCTTGCATTGAAATTACCACTTCCTCTCGCACATTAAATGTTTGCTTATTTAGCTTGGCACTAATATTTATGCTAGACATTCCATTTTTATTGAAATACAAACGTTCTGCAATGATTCTCGATTGTTGATCATAAACCGCAAATACAATAATGCCTTCAGGGAAATCAGTTTTAGGGATTGAAATATCACTACCGCTGTTTTCTAGTTTTAAATCTTCGTCTAAATAGGTGATTCCTCTCGAATATCCTTTAAGGGATATGATATCATTTAGGTATGAGTTTGAGTTAAATTCTATGTTTATATAATCTATATCATCATAAACTTGCATCGTAAGACCTTCATTATATATCTTAGGTAGAGACACAATCTTTTCTGTTGTTTCACCATGTATAGCTGTAATTCTCGATTTGTAGATTTTACTGCTATTAGGATTATTGAAGATAAAATGACCCATTCCTAAACTGTTACTCTTAAACTGAGCTACTACAGCATTAGTGTCATCTAGAACTTCTCCTTCAACAGGTACACCCATTCCATTTTGATCAATGGCTTTAAATCCAACCTTACTTGAAATATTATGAATGAGTTTCCCTCCTTCAGGAAAAAATTGCACATCAATGTCAACTCTGCTTAATGCTTTATCCGATAGGCTTAAAATTTTGTTTTGAGAGTTTTTAATTTCAATTGGTTCTGCTTTAAATTCATCGGTAACAATTTGTATCGGTTTAATAAACACGAAATCATTTAAAAAGTTCTTGTTCCATTCCGTATATGCCCTTACACGATATAAACCATGCTCTATACTCGAAGCTACATCAAAATGACCATTACCTAAGCCTTTAGTTAATTTAATTATTTTACTATTGACAACTTCATCTTTCTCATTTATCAAATCCACATAAAGCACACCACTAGAGATAACACCAGTAAGTGTTGCAGCATTAACGACAATAGCCTTAAACCAAATTGTTGAATTAGCTGTATAAATTTGACTATCAGTCTGCAAGTAGATTTTCTCCGCAAAAGTATGACGTGCAATTTCATTATTTACCTGAGCATTTACGAAAGAAAAGAATACATGAATAAGAAACAATAGAAGGATGGAAGTCTTTTTCATAACACTTTGATTTTACTTTCAAGATAATAAAATCCCCGAAAATTCTTACCTAACAAATTGTTAAAACCATTCCTCTAGAATTAATACGGTAAAGTGACGTTAATTAAACTTAATTCCCATTAAGAATCCTTAGGTTTTTTCTACCTTTGCGGCTCATTTTAGACGAGGTATGTTTAAACTATTAACCATAGGTTTTTGGGAAGCCGTTGCAAGATTAATTCTTCGCAATAAAATCTTCATTCTCATCGCTGTAATCGCAGCAACTGTGTTTTTTAGTATGCAGTGGAAACACATGCGCTTCACCTATACTGAAGCCAATATGTTGCCCGATGACCATGAGGTTAATCTTATCTATAATGACTTTCTAAAAGTCTTTGGGGAAGAAGGCAATCTTGTTGTTTTGGGCGTAAAAGACTCAACCGTTTTTTCTGTAGAACAACTTAATAAATGGAACAGGCTAGCCGAGTCTTTTAAATCTTATGATGAAGTAGAGACTGTATTATCCATTAAGGATCTTCAAAAATTAGTTAAAAATACCCAGAAAGAACAGTTCGATTTAGAACCCTTTATTAAAGATTCTATTACAAGTATTGAGGAAATAAATGCGCTTCAAGAAGACTTATTCAAAAAGTATCCTTTTTATGATAACTTCTTGTTTAATACAGAAACTAAGACGATACGAACAGCTATTTATCTTAAGAAAGAGATTGTAAATACATCGGCTAGGAAAGATTTTATAATCAATATTCTAGATAAAAAAATTGAGGATTTTAAGACAAAAACCAATCTTGATGTCAGAGTTTCTGGCATGCCATACATTAGAACACTCAACTCACAAAATATTGTTGATGAAATACCCATATTTATTGGTGCCGCTCTTTTTATAACGTCTTTAATCTTCTTTTTGTTTTTTAGATCTTTTAGAGCCACATTTATTTCACTGATAGTGGTTTGTGTTGGGGTGATGTGGACCTTTGGAATATTGGGTTTACTGGGTTATGAGATTACTGTCCTAACAGCTTTAATCCCGCCATTGATTATAGTTATTGGTATACCTAATTGTATCTTTTTGATCAACAAATACCAGCACGAGGTAAGGTCTCATGGCAATAAAGTAAAATCGCTTCAGCGTGTCATCACTAAAATTGGTAATGCCACGTTGATGACCAATGTTACGACTGCTTCCGGCTTTGCTACCTTTATCCTAACACAAAGCAAATTGCTAAAGGAATTTGGTCTTGTTGCTTCGTTGAGCATCCTTGCCATATTCATCTTATGCCTGCTCATTATACCTATAATGTATACATTTTTGCCTTATCCCAAAGAACGTCACTTAGAACATCTTAATAAACGTTGGATTGGTGGATTTGTAGATTGGATGGAGCGGATGGTTAAGCATAAGAAAATTACCATTTATGTTACTGCACTGATTTTGATTATGGGGAGTATGATTGGTATAAACAAAATTGAGATTTCTGGCAGTTTAATCGAAGACATGCCGAAAAACAAACAATTTTTTAAGGATATCCGCTTTTTTGAAGATGAATTTAATGGCATTATGCCACTGGAAATCATGGTAGACACCAAGCGTAAAAAGGGCGTAATGAAGTTGGCTACCTTGAGGCGTATCAATGAGCTTGAAGAACTTATTGAAGACATCCCAGAATTATCCAAACCTATTTCGGTGGTAAGCCTAGTAAAATATAGTAAACAGGCTTATTATAACGGCAACCCAAAATATTATCAATTACCTACTAGTCAGGAAAACAGCTTCATTTTGTCTTATGCCAAGAACTCGTCATCAGATGTTGATCTGTTAAAGAATTTTGTGGATAGTACAGGCCAGTATGCTCGAGTCACTACATTTATGAAAGACATCGGTACTGATAAAATGGAGCGTATTCAAGAAACACTTCAAAATAAAATTGATAAGCTATTCCCCGAGGAACGTTATGAAGTTACCATGACTGGCAAGGCCTTGGTATTTCAGAAAGGTACAAAATATTTGGTAAGAAACTTGGTCATTTCATTATCACTGGCTATTTTCTTGATTTCGTTGTTTATGGCTTATTTATTTCGTTCCGTTAGAATGATTATAGTATCCCTTATCCCTAATTTATTACCACTTTTAGTCACTGCTGGTTTAATGGGCTACTTAGGAGTACCTATAAAGCCATCAACAATATTGGTCTTCAGTATTGCTTTTGGAATTTCGGTGGATGATACAATACATTTCTTGGCAAAATACAGACAAGAGTTGCAAGCCAATCATTGGAAAATCAGAAAATCCGTCTATGCTGCATTGCGTGAGACAGGCATTAGTATGTTCTATACTTCAATAGTACTTTTCTTCGGATTTTCGGTATTTACCATTTCGAGTTTTGGTGGCACAGTTGCTCTAGGTGCATTGGTATCCATAACCTTATTGTTTGCCATGCTTTCTAATTTATTATTATTACCATCACTTTTATTATCATTAGAACGTAACATTGCCAATAAGGAAGTATTGCGCAAACCAGCAATAGATATTATCCCTTCAGAAGATGAACCTGAAGAACGTATGGAAAAAAATCAAGAACAATTATCTTAGCATTTTCAAAATCATTACAAATGACAACAAAAACCGTAGCAGAATTATTATCAGAAGATATCACTTTACAAGATGTTTCCGTAAAAGGTTGGGTAAGAACTTTTAGGGCAAATCGCTTCATTGCTTTAAATGATGGTTCTACTATAAATAATATACAGTGTGTTGTTGATTTTGAAAATTTTGAAGAAAATCTCCTAAAGCGGATTACAACTGGTGCTGCTGTATATGTTACAGGTGAATTGGTGGAAAGCCAAGGAAAAGGTCAATCTGTAGAGATACAAGTTAAAGAATTGGAAATCTTAGGGGATTCTGACCCAGAAACATATCCAATTCAACCCAAAAAGCATTCATTTGAATTTTTAAGGGAAAATGCACACTTACGTACGAGAACTAATACATTTAGTGCAGTAATGCGCTTACGTTCTTCGTTATCGTTCGCCATTCATAAGTATTTTACTGAAAATGGCTTTTATAATATGCATACACCAATAATTACTGGTAGCGATGCCGAAGGTGCAGGCGAAATGTTCCGCGTAAGTACTTTAGATGCTAAAAATCCACCGTTGACTGATGATGGAGACGTTAATTACAAAGAAGACTTCTTCGGAAAAGAAACTAACCTCACGGTTTCTGGTCAATTAGAAGCTGAGACTTACGCCTTGTCCCTTGGGAAAGTTTATACGTTTGGCCCAACATTTAGAGCAGAAAACTCTAATACATCCCGTCATTTGGCAGAATTCTGGATGATAGAGCCAGAAGTGGCTTTTATGGATTTGGCCGGAAACATGGATTTGGCCGAGAATTTTCTAAAATCAGTACTTAGCTATACTCTAGAACATAATAAAGAAGATTTAGAGTTTTTAGATGAGCGCTTGCGAAAAGAAGAGGAAAAATTACCTCAAGCCGAGCGAAGTCCGATGAACTTAATTGATAAAATTAGGTTTGTTGTAGACAATAACTTTAAGCGGGTAAGTTATACTGAAGCTATAGATATTCTACGCAATAGTAAGCCAAACAAAAAGAAAAAGTTTAACTATCTCATTGAAGAATGGGGAGCAGATTTACAATCAGAGCACGAACGTTTCCTTGTAGAAAAACATTTTAAATGCCCTGTGATTTTGTTTGATTATCCCGCCAATATTAAAGCCTTTTATATGCGACTAAACGACGATGGAAAAACGGTAAGAGCTATGGATGTGCTTTTCCCAGGTGTTGGTGAAATGGTTGGTGGATCTCAACGTGAAGAGCGCTTAGGGGTATTACAAGAAAAAATGAAAGCATTAGACATACCAGAAGAGGAATTGTGGTGGTACCTAGAACTTCGTAAATACGGAACTGCCGTACATTCTGGCTTTGGTTTAGGATTTGAACGTTTGGTTATGTTTGCGACCGGAATGAGCAACATTAGAGATGTAATTCCATATCCTAGAACACCTCAAAATGCAGAGTTTTAATTACCTTTATCATTAAGGAAATTTTATGTCGTTAAAGCAATATTTACAATTTAAACTTTCGCAAAAGCTATCGCCTCAGCAGATTCAACTAATGAAGTTGATACAGCTACCCACACAGGCTTTTGAGCAACGTTTAAAGCAAGAATTAGAAGAAAACCCTGCATTAGATACTGGAAAGGAATCCGAAACATCTGACGATGGTTTTGATGAATTTGATAATTCTGTAGATGACTTTAATGATAATGAAACCATCGATGCCGAGGATATCAATGTCGATGAATATTTGAGCGATGATGAAATACCTGATTATCGTACACAAGCCAATAATTATAGTTCGGATGATGAAGAAAAGCGTGTGCCATATGCTGCGGGAACTTCATTCACCCAGCACTTAACGAATCAATTAAACACATTTAGGCTTTCTGAACAAGAAGAAGAGATTGCTTATTTCTTAGTGGGCAGTGTAGATGAAAGCGGCTACATACGTCGTTCGCTATCAGATATTACTGATGATTTGGCTTTTACCCAAAATGTTTACACTACAGAAGAAGAGGTAGAAAAAGTGCTTAAGGTTGTACAACAATTAGATCCTGCTGGTGTTGGTGCGAGAAATCTTCAAGAGTGTCTTAGTATTCAGTTGAGCAGAAAAGAGCAAAACCCTGATGTAGAGTTGGCATCTGCAATCATCAACAAAGCTTTTGAACAGTTCACAAAAAAGCACTATAAAAAGTTGATGCAAAAATTCGGTGTTAATGAAGAAGAACTCAAAGATGCTATTGAGGAAGTCGAACGGCTTAATCCTAAACCAGGTGGTTCGTATGCAGGCAATAACAAAATCGTTGAGCATATTGTACCAGACTTCGCCATTAAAATAGTTGATGGTGAATTAGAATTGACTTTGAATGGTAGAAATGCACCTGAGCTTCATGTATCTAGGGAATATAACAATATGCTTAAAGGTTATAAGGACAGTAAAGATAAGTCTAAAGCTCAAAAAGATGCTGTACTGTTTATCAAGCAAAAATTAGACGCTGCGAAGTGGTTTATTGAAGCTGTAAGGCAACGCCAGCAAACTCTTTTTGTAACGATGAGTGCCATAATGCACTATCAAAAAGACTATTTTTTAACTGGTGACGAACGTAAACTGCGCCCTATGATTTTAAAGGATATTGCAGACGAAATCGATATGGATGTCTCTACAATATCTCGAGTAGCCAATAGTAAGTATGTTGATACACCTTATGGAACCAAGTTGATTAAAGAGTTCTTTTCCGAATCCATGACCAACGACCAAGGTGAAGAAGTATCCACAAGAGAAATAAAAAAGATTCTCGAAACGGTTATTGAAGAAGAGAACAAAAAGAAACCTCTAACTGACGAAGCCCTTTCAAAAATCCTTAAAGAAAAAGGTTACCCAATCGCCAGACGCACTGTTGCTAAATACAGAGAACAATTAGATATTCCGGTAGCTCGATTAAGAAAGGAGCTATAATAAACAAAATAATGGATGAAAGATTTTATTCTAAGAAGCATATCGTTTGTTTTTCATCCATTAATTATGCCTTTGCTTGGTGTTATTTTTTATTTTCATAAAACTCCTCGTTTTATCCCAGAGCCTATTAGGAATGCTAAAATTTTCTCTATCATTATATTAACGATTATACTTCCTATACTGCTTTTCTTTTTACTTAAAACCATAAATAGGGTGGAGACCATTTACTTAAAAAGTACTAAAGAACGCTTAATCCCTTTAGTTATAAATTGTGTTATCATTACATTGATTCTTATACGTGTTTTATCACCTAATGAAATCATTGAATTGTACTATTTCTTTTTAGGTATATTATGTTCTACGTTAGCATGTTTCATCATGGCTGTTTTTAAAGTAAAAGCGAGCATACATATGATTGCTGCTTCTGGCTTTTTTATGTTTGCCATAGCCATTGGTATTCATTTTAAAATAAACATTAATGGTACAATTGCCTTAATGATGATTATTTTGGGAGCCATTGCAACATCGCGTTTGCATTTAAAGGCTCATACTAATCAAGAGTTGATTATTGGTGTATTTACAGGCCTCTTTCCGCAGTTAGTATTGATGAATTATTGGTTATAGTATATAGAACATTAAACCAATTTTGAAAAATCTCATATCTATAGGTTGATCGTTCAGTCTTACTGAGTTGTCAAAAATTGCATTAAGTCCATAATAGGCATGGAAATTCCAGGTTCCGTAGCCTGCACTAAGAGTTAGACCATATTGAAGCCTATTGAATTCATCAATATTAGATAGTTTTACATCACCACTATCGCTTATAAACTTTGTAGAATTATAAAAAAGGTATCCTATTTTAAAGCCAGAGTATATTCTCCAAAAATTATAATCTGTAGCACTAGATGTCCTCCATCTAAACTCAAAAGGTACTTCTAACAAATAAGTGGTAAACTTATTTCTAGAGACATTAACTTCACTCTCGTCTATAATGTTAAAGGTAATCTCATCATTAGTCTCTAAAATAGAAATGTTCTGGTTATAAGAATTTGAAGATAATCCCAGCCCTATACCTATAGCTACATTTCTTCTTTCGTTAATTGGCATATCTCTAATAAAACCGAAATGAAATCCAGTTGAAAACCCATTTTGATTAACGCCATTAGGCCTTGCTCCTAGAAGATTGTAAGTAACCGAAATGTAAAACTGATCTTCTCGATAGTTCTTGTATAACTCTGATGTATCCGAATTATCATCATTCTGCGAAAAACAAAAACAGCTTATAAAAAGTATAAAAACCAGTTGCACATTCTTCATAAAGCTAAATCTACAAAATCTTTTAAACGACATAAAATAAAAACGTCCTGATTGTTTCATCAGGACGCTTCTGTATAAAATTAAGACTATTATTTATTCTGCTCTAGCATTAGCAATATACATTACCTTTAATGTATTTGCCTTTCTGAGTTCTTGTTTAATGTCTGACACCAAACCTGCATGAGTGTTTTTATCTATTTTAAGACCCACTACAAATTTAGGTTGTAATTCTTCAATCAATTCTGCCTGTGCAGCCAATACACTTGATTGCACTTCCTCAACACTTATTATAGCATCGTTAAATTGGATAACAGGTTCTGTTCCCAATTGCGAAAATGAACTACTTGGTTTACCAGCATAAATAAATGCCGTTCTGTCCTTCTTCAGCTTTTCTACCTGATCTGCACTTGGTAGTACATTCTCAATCATTAAACTACTATCGCGCATTACTGTTGCTACCATGAAAAAGAAAAGCAACATAAATACAATATCTGGTAAAGATGCCGTCGAAATCGCTGGCAAATCTCCTGATTTTCCTTTTTTAAACTTTGACATATGTGTTACTTTTTAACTTTTATCTGGTTCTGCTTCGGATAATTTCATAGGATATAATTTCTTAATAGTCTCAATACGACTATTTAAAATGGTATCCTTGCTAAATTGGTTCTTTTCTTTCTCCGCCAGCATAGCTTTATAAACATTCTCCGCATCAGGGTAAAATCTCTTGTACAAGCGCTCTGCTTCGCGCTCTCTTAAGAAATTATAAGCGGCAACAAGTTCATTCTGAACATCCATGTACTGTTCGTAGGATGTTTCTCTATCATGCTTCATGGATATAATCGCCTTATCTGGATGGTCGGACGATGATGGGTCTTTTTTTCCTTTACAATAATCGCAAGTCTCACCTTCTGCATTTGTACTTCCTCCATTATCTAGGAAATCAATTGCAGCTTGTCTTAAATCTTTCAACTCCATTTGCTCTTCTTCTACAAGCAGTTGGTTACGACGGTTAATTAAAACCGTAAAAAGATTTTTTTGCTTAATTACAGGTGGTTCAACTTCAGAGTCATCGATAGGTGGCAAACTTCTTAATAATCCTTTATCTTTTTCTATCGTTGTTGTTACTAGAAAGAAGATAAGTAATAAGAAGGCAATATCAGCCATCGATCCTGCATTTACTTCTGGTGCTGCTCTTTTTGCCATGCCTTATTATTTACTGATTGTTTTTTTAACGCCAGAGAAAATCATTGAGATTGCTGCAATAACTATCAAAATATAGAAAGCAATTAAACCTCCTCCTACTACTTTTGATTCACTTTCAGAAGCCATTGTATCACCATATTTGTATAGCCCTTTGGCAAATGATTCATCTGGCCCAACCGAAATGACATATGATATAATTAATACTGCTGCGAATGCTCCTATTCCTATTAACGTATTTTTTAAGCCTGAAGTATTTGTGAATAGATTTTTAACAACAAAAACCACCACAAATAATAGAACCAGACCCAATATAATATAGGCAACTATTGCCAATGGATCGACTATGGCAGTATCCCCTGCCAAAGCTGCTGCTTTAATTTCATCATCACCCTCCGCTATTATTCTTCCAAGGAAAATAATACCAGCTAAGCTAATAACTAAAGCTACTATTCTTAATATTTTGTGTAACATAATTTAGTTCGGTCTTTATTATTTTTTGTGTCTTACTAGCAAATCCATTAAAGTGATTGAGGCATCTTCCATATCATTTACAATACTATCAATCTTAGCAATAATGTAATTGTAGAATATTTGAAGAATAATAGCCACAATAAGACCAAATACTGTTGTTAAAAGTGCTACTTTAATACCACCCGCTACCAATGAAGGCTGCATATCACCTGCTGCTTCGATTTTATCGAAAGCTTGAATCATACCAATTACCGTACCCATGAAACCAAGCATTGGTGCTAAGGCAATAAATAAAGATATCCAGGATACGTTCTTTTCTAACTGTCCCATTTGCACACCACCATAAGCTACTACTGCTTTCTCGGCAGCATCAATGTCTTCATCAGCCCTGTCTAAACCTTGATAGAAAATAGAAGCAACAGGTCCTTTAGTATTTCTACATACTTCCTTAGCCGCTTCGATTCCACCGGAAGCTAGTGCATCTTCTACATTTTGGGTTAATTTTTTAGTATTTGTTGTCGAAAGATTTAAGAAGATAATTCTCTCTATAGCAATCGCCAAACCAAGAATTAAACATAATAGTACAATACCCATAAAGCCTGGTCCACCTTCAATAAAACGCTTTTTTAATTCTTGGTGGAAACTCAAATCTTCTGCAGGAGCATCGTCTTGAGTCACAGTTGTTATTGTTGCTGTTGCTGTTGTAGATGCTAAAGTTGTTGCATTAGCGTTAACAGTTCCGATAGCCATTAAACAAGTAATGGCAAGGATAGAAAATAATCTTTTCATTGTTCTTAATCTTAATTTTATTAGTTAAAGTGTTAAAGATAAAAAAAATAATGTAACCTTTCCTTAAAATCTATGCAGAGAGGAAGGGATTCGAACCCTCGATACCCTTTTGGAGTATACACACTTTCCAGGCGTGCGCCTTCGACCACTCGGCCACCTCTCTGTAGGTTTTATTAAAAATTACGGTGTGCCAAATAACAAAAAAAATGTTAAACACTAAAATTTGAGCCGTTAATTTTAGGTCATTTCACCTCTTAACGGTTTTTCAAAATAAAATTGGAATTCTTCAAAGCTAATATTGTATCCTAAAAGGTACATCAATTTAGCCACTGCAGCTTCTGTGGTTATATCCTTACCAGATATAACACCTATACTTTTTAATTGGGAACTTGTGGCATATTTTCCCATAATAACGCTACCGCCAAAACATTGCGTAACATTAATAATGTGCAACCCCTTGGCGATAGCTTTTCTAAGTAAGTCCACAAACCATTTTTCTGTAGTTGCATTTCCTGAGCCATAAGTTTCAATAATTAGACCTTTTAAACCGTTTGTATCTAAGATGGCTTTCACCAAAGGCTCAGAAATACCTGGAAATAATTTCAGTACCCCAATATTTGTATCTAATTGCGTTCTTACAATGAGCTTTTCCTTAAATTCTTCCTTTATCAAAAACTCATGATTAATTTTTAGGTGAACGCCAGATTCTGCCAAAGTTGGGTAATTTGGGGAGTCAAAGGCTTCAAAATGTTCGGCATTAATCTTCGTCGTTCTGTTTCCTCTGTAAAGTTTGTATTCAAAATATAAGCACACTTCCCTTATAGTTGGAATTCCTTCTTTGTGTAGTGACGCTAGTTGAATTGAAGTGATCAGATTTTCTTTAGCATCCGTACGTAAATCACCAATAGGTAATTGAGATCCTGTAAATATGATTGGCTTTTCTAGATTTTCTAGCATAAAACTTAAAACAGAAGCCGAATAACTCATCGTATCGCTACCATGCAATACAACAAATCCATCATAATCTTCATAATTAATTTCGATAATTCTGGCCATGTTTTCCCAATATTCTGGATTCATATTTGAAGAATCTATTGGCTCACCGAAAGATACTGTCTCCACAACACAGTCTAATAATCTTATTTCTGGAATCCTTACCAGTAAACTATCAAAATCAAAGGCTTTAAGTACACCTGTATCAGCTTCTTTTAGCATTCCAATGGTACCACCTGTGTATATCAGTAGAATATTAGGTTTTCTCATATATTAAATTCCAAATACTTGTTTTGAATTTTCCGTCGTGATTTTCGCAATCGCTTCTTTGCTAATTCCGTAAAGTTCGGATAATTTTTCTAATACCTTATTAATATATTGGCTCTCATTTCTTTTGCCCCGATAAGGTTTAGGTGCTAGATAGGGTGCGTCTGTTTCTAGGACAATATGTTTTAAATCTATCTGATTAATAAACTGATCTATTTTCCCGTTTTTAAAAGTCACTACACCACCAATCCCTAACTTCATATTGTAAGATATGGCCTTGTGTGCTTCTTTCAAGGTACCTGTAAAACAATGAAAAATTCCGAATAAATCTTCTGACTTCTCTTGCTCTAAAACATGGAAAATTTCATCAAAAGATTCACGACAATGAATAACAATTGGCAGTTTATACTGTTTTGCTAAATTTATTTGATGCCTAAAAGCTTCAATCTGAATATCCAAAGTGGTTTTGTCCCAATACAAATCAATCCCAATTTCTCCAACAGCATAAAATTTTCGGGATTGTAGCATCTGTTCTACATGTTCTAATTCCTTTTTATAATCGATTTTAACATGCGTTGGGTGAAGACCCATCATTAAAAATATATGTTGTGGAAAATCTTTTTCTAGCTGTAACATGGACTCCGTGTAGGTAGAGTCAATAGCGGGAACAAAAAAACGAGTAACATTACTTTCTATAGCTCTCTTAATCATATCCGACCTATCCTCTTCGAAAGCTTCACTATATAAATGTGTATGTGTATCTGTTATAATCATTTTTCAAAAATAATCGTTTAGAGTATTATATTTGCACAAATTTTAAAAATGGAAACATTAAAAGATTTTCTTCTCAATAAAGGCTATTCCAAAATAAAACTCAAACTGACTACAACCAATCATTTTGAAATTAAGGCTTCCATAAATGGCGTAAAAGGGAGATTCATTGTAGACACAGGTGCATCGAGTAGTTGTGTTGGTTTTGAGGCAATTGACCGTTTTAAACTTAAAGTAAAAGACTCGGAGATAAAAGCCGTAGGGGCTGGTGCCTCTAACATGATGACCCAGATTTCCAATTCAAACCATTTAAAGATTGGAACGTGGAAAAAAAATCGTATCGTCTTAATTTTATTTAACCTTTCGCACGTTAACAACGGTCTTATTAATCACAATGCCGATCCAGTTGATGGGATTATCGGTGCCGATATACTAAAAAAAGGGAAGGCTATTATTGACTATGAAAAAAAATATCTGTACTTAAAATTAAAGGAAATTTCATTACCTAAAGATTCTTAGTATATTTAAGTCCCTAGTTGAATTAATAGCAAAATGAATCCAACCATCATAATTGCAGACGATCACCCTTTGGTGCTTAAAGGTCTTGAGGATTTTTTGTCTGAGAATGATTTCAATGTCCTAGCAAGTGCAAAAAATGGTAAAGAAGCTCTCGCATTAATAAAGGCTCATGTCCCAGACATTGCCATCTTAGATATTAAGATGCCTTTTTACTCAGGCTTACAAATTGCCAAGAAGTGTAAAGCAGCCAACATTAACACAAAGATTATACTTATTACTTTTGAGAAGGATGAAAAAATATATAACGACGCCAAGAAATTGGGTATCTACGGCTACGTCCTAAAGGAATTTGCATTAGACGAAATAGAACATTGCATACACTCGGTTATTAAAGACAAGCCTTACTTTAGCCCTGATCTTTTGGCTTATATCGAAGTAGATAAGGCTCCTGATGGATTAGACTCCCTTACTCAAGCTGAAACTAAAATTTTTAGACTTATTGGAGCCAATAAAACAGCCACTGAAATAGCAAATGAGCTCTTTATTTCGACAAGAACGGTAGAAAAACACAAAAATAATATCCGTCGTAAACTCGCATTAGACTCAAAATCAGCAAGTTTGTATTTTTTCGCTAAAGAAAATCAAAAATATCTCTAAAAATACGTAGTTCTACGTATAGTATGATATTGTTTTATTTATGACATTTACAATGTTATTAATTAAGGGTTAATAACGAGCTATTAATTAGTTCTTAGGGGATTATTTGAGCCTCGGACAATGTTCGGGGCTCTTTTTATGAAAAAAAGTCAAAAAATACGTAGTTCTACGTATAGTATGGTATTATAATTATTCGGAATTTTACAGAGCTATTAACCAACAATGCCTCAGATTAAATTCTCAAAAGCTCTGGTCTGACCTAAAGCTCAGAGCTTTTTTAACAACATACACCATGCGTACAATGAAAGACAATATGGCAAAAAGGGATAGATTATTTATGATACTATTAATAGTAAGTTCTGTTGTAGTCATCTCAGCAAATATAGCTGTTAATTTTTTTAGTTAATTTTAGTTAGTTGCTCTTGTTACTTAAGAGTAAAAAAAGCGCAATCTTCAGAAGAATTGCGCTTTTTTAGTTATTATTTTTCTTGCCTTACATCTCTAAAGCCTTTTTGGGATTATTATCCATCAATAGCTCTACAGGATTTTCGAGTGCTTCTTTAACTGCTACCAAGAATCCAACGGATTCTCTTCCATCAATAATTCTGTGATCATAAGATAAGGCTACAAACATTACTGGGCGAATTTCTACTTTGCCAGCTATTGCAACAGGTCGTTCTACAATATTATGCATTCCTAAAATACCACTTTGTGGAGGGTTAATAATAGGTGTAGACAACATACTTCCAAATACACCTCCATTAGATATCGTAAATGTACCCCCTGTCATTTCATCAACAGTGATTTGGCCATCTCTTGCTCTTATTGCTAAACGCTTAACTTCAGATTCAACACCTCTAAACGTTAAATTCTCTGCGTTTCTAATGACCGGTACCATTAAGCCTTTAGGTCCTGAAACAGCAATACTAATATCCACAAAATCGTAGGTAATCATTTCCTTACCATCGATCATTGAGTTAACAGCTGGATATAGTTTTAAAGCTCTTACTACAGCTAAAGTAAAGAAGCTCATAAATCCAAGGCTTACCCCATGCTTTGCCTTAAAATCTTCTTTATATTGTTTGCGCAAATCGAAGATTGGAGACATATCTACCTCATTAAAGGTCGTCAGCATTGCTGTGGTATTTTTAGCTTCAACCAAACGTTCGGCTACTTTACGACGCAGCATCGACATTTTGCTACGAGAAGTACCTCTATTGCCTCCTGTAGGAGTTCCCATGGATGGCACAGCATTAACAGCATCGTCTTTTGTTATCCTTCCATCTCTTCCAGTTCCTGAAACAGAACTCGCATCAATCCCCTTTTCATCCAATATTTTCTTTGCTGCTGGACTTGGTGTCCCTGTAGCATAAGTTTTAGATGCAACAGGTGCTGCTTTTATTTCTTCTTTCGTAGCAGTCTCTTCCTTGGTTGCTGAGCTTGTCGAAGTGTCTTCTTTTGCTGACGTATCTGACCCTTCTGGTGCTTCAGCACTAGTATCAATTAAACATACCACTTCTCCAACGGCTACTGCATCACCTTCTTCTGCTTTCAGCGTAATAGTACCACTAGCCTCAGCCGGTAACTCGAGGGTCGCTTTATCACTATCAACCTCAGCAATCGCCTGATCTTTCTCAACATAATCACCATCTGAAACTAACCATTCTGCTATTTCTACTTCTGTAATAGACTCGCCTGGTGAAGGCACTTTCATTTCTAAAATCATACTTAATATTGTATTTAACTTTTATGAAGTTGAATTATTCTTTGTATCTTATTTGGTTGTTCTTGCTTTTATCAAAAACGTAATCTATAACTTCTTGATGTCTTATTTTTGAGCGTACAGAACTCCCTGCCGCTGGTGCTCCATAGGGTCTTCTACTAGCAGCTCTCCATTGTCTAGCTTCTTCCAAATGCATCAACATATGCCCATAAGCGCCCATATTTCTCGGTTCCTCTTGCGCCCAAACAACATCATCGACATTTTTATATCTCTTTAAAACAGCTCTAATTCCTGCAGCTGGAAGTGGAAACAATTGTTCTACCCTCACTAAGGCCACATCGTCTCTTCCCCGTTTTTCTTGTTCTTCTAATAAATCATAATAAAACTTACCAGTAACAAATACTAAGGTTTTTACTTTAGCTACATCAGCGGTTTCATCATCAATTAACATTTTAAAACTTCCGTTGGCAAATTCATCTACGCTTGAAACTACTTTTGGATGACGCAGTAGACTTTTTGGTGTAAATACAATTAAAGGTTTTCTGTAATTCGCCTTCATTTGCTTACGCAACAAATGGAACATATTTGCTGGAGTTGTACAATCAGCAACAAACATATTATCCTTAGCACATAATTGCAGGTAACGCTCCATACGACCGGAAGAATGCTCCGCTCCTTGTCCTTCGTATCCATGAGGCAATAATAGCACCAGTCCGTTAGACATTTTCCATTTATCCTCACCAGACGATATGTATTGATCTATCATTATTTGAGCTCCATTACTAAAATCACCAAATTGTGCTTCCCATATGGTTAATGTATTTGGACTTGCCATAGCATAACCATAATCAAAGCCAACCACTCCATATTCAGATAATAGCGAGTTATAAATATTGAATTGTCCCTGATTTTCTGAGATACGATTTAATAGTAGTATTTCTTCCTCACTATCCTCTACTTTAACTACAGCATGGCGGTGTGAAAACGTACCGCGTTCTACATCCTGACCCGATATTCTGACATTAAAGCCTTCTAACAATAATGACCCATAAGCCAAATGCTCTGCCATAGACCAATCGAGTCGATCTTCATTGAACATAGTCTGTCTTGACTCAACTAATCTCTGAATCTTACGGAAAAACTTCTTGTCTTTAGGCAGATTGGAAATCACTTTAGTGACATCTTCTAACACGCTTCTGGAAACCGTTGTGTCCACAGACTCCATCATTTCAATCTCAGTAACGCGCTTAAGGCCTTTCCATTCCTCTTGCATAAATGGTGTAATCTCTGTTTTATCCTCTTTACGCGAGTCTTCTAACTTTTCCTCAAGCTTTTCTTTATATTTTGCTTCAATATGTTTTACATAACCTTCATCTATGGTACCTTCATCCAACAAACGTTGTGCATAGATATCCCTAGGGTTTTTATGCTTTGCAATGGCCTTATACAACAATGGCTGTGTGAATTTTGGTTCATCGCCTTCGTTATGACCATATTTTCTGTAACCCAATAAATCTATGAATACATCGCGCTTAAACTTCATTCTAAAGTGCAGAGCAAATAAGGCTGCATGAACTACCGATTCAGCATCATCGGCATTAACATGTAAAACTGGTGATAATGTCACTTTAGCAACATCAGTACAGTACGTACTTGAGCGACCATCCAAATAATTAGTTGTGAATCCGATTTGGTTATTGACAACAATATGAATCGTTCCATTGGTTTTATAGCCTTCTAACTTAGCCATTTGCACCACTTCATAGACCAAGCCCTGACCTGCGATTGCAGCATCACCATGAACCACAATTGGGAGTACCTGGGAGGCGTCGGAAATTTCATCCTTATCTTGCTTTGCTCTGGCAATGCCTTGCACTACAGCACCAACAGTTTCAAGATGTGATGGATTTGGTGCAATATTTAAATTGATTTTTTTATTGTTATAGGTCTCACGGTTACTTGTCCACCCTAGGTGATACTTTACATCACCGTCAAACACTTTTTCTTCGTAGTCCTTACCATCAAATTCGCTAAAAATATCTTTAGCCGATTTACCAAAAATATTAGTTAGGGTACTTAAACGACCTCTATGTGCCATTCCCATAACAAACTCTTTGACGCCTTCATCTGCTGCACGCTCTATAATGGCATCTACTGCTGGAATTAAAGATTCATTGCCTTCTAGCGAAAAACGTTTCTGCCCAACATATTTGGTGTGCAGAAACGACTCAAAAGCAACCGCTTCATTTAATTTTTTTAGAATATACTTTTTTTCATCAACCATAAATTGTGGATGATTATCATTGACGTTGAGTTTATTCTGAATCCATTGTATTTCCTCTGGTTTCCTTATGTACATGTATTCAACTCCAATTGAATCACAGTAAATACGTTCTAAATGATCAATAATAACCTGAAGTGTATTAGCACCTATACCAATAATTTCGCCTGCTGAAAAAACGGTGTTTAAATCACTCTTAAAGAGTCCGAAATTTTCAATTTCTAAGGTCGGCGCATATTTTCTTCTCGCTCTTACAGGATTGGTCTTAGTAAACAAGTGGCCTCTGCTTCTGTAGCCATCAATGAGTTTTACGACCTGAAATTCTTTTTGAAGTTGTTCTGGAATTTGAGTGGAAACTCCTTCTACAATTTCACCATCCATCCCATAATTTTCTGACCCAAAATCGTACCCTTGAAAAAAGGCACGCCAACTCGGTTCTATAGCATCAGGATTTTGTAGGTATTGGTCGTATAAATCAGCAAAATATGCCGTATGTGCTGCGTTGAGAAAGGAATACTTATCCATTATTTTTACGAGACATTGTCGTTTCAACAAAATTTCTTCAAAAATACAACATTTAACAAAAATAACTGCTGTTTTATTATATTTATAACAAATAGAAAAGAACCCATTTTTATCATGAAAAAATCGGATTTAACAACTTTCAAAAAGGGACTATTAGCCACCTTTTTAGTATTTACTTTTAGTCTTTTTTCTTCAGCCCAAAATTCTTCTGATGGCAACAGGTTTTGGAACAATGTACAATTCGGCGGTGGTATAGGCCTAAACTTTGGAGATGGTTTTTTTAGCGGTGTGCTAGCACCAAATGCATTATACAATATTAGTCCTTATGTAGCCACTGGTATAGGCTTAAATTTTCAATACAGTTCGCAGCGTGATGCTTTTACTTCTACTGTTTTTGGAGGTAGTCTTATTGGTCTGTTTAACCCTTACCCAGAATTACAACTTTCAACCGAATTTGAGCTTCTCCATGTTAATAGGGATTTCGATGAGCAATTTGTGAGTAATCTTGATGACAATTATTTGTACCCTGCGTTGTTTTTAGGAGCTGGTTATCGCAGTGGCAATGTTACTTTCGGCATACGCTACGACATTCTTTACGATGAGGATAGAAGTATTCAAAATCAGGCATGGATGCCGTTTGTTAGGTTTTGGTTTTAATTTATATGGGAAATACCGACTTCCCAGTTTTAATGTGCTCAACTAACTCCTCTAAACTCGTATTATTAAGTTTTCTAATTATAGCCTCCTTCTCGTTGTATGCCAAATGATGGAGAGAACAAGGGTTATCAATATTGCATTTTTTTAAGCTTAATAGGCAAGAATTCATTCGCTGTTCCTCATCCATAGCAATCACTATATCGTAAACTTTCGCCTTCTTATTATCCTCACTCAAATAGAAACCACCTTTTGGCCCTCTGGTTGAGGATATAAGATTCTTTTTTGATAATTCCTGTAGAATCTTGGCGATATATGCCTTCGGAACGTTAATAAGTCCAGCCATATCATTTACGACGACCTTCTTTTCTTCGGATGAATTTACGGCCAAATACAGCACAGCTTTTATGGCATATTTAGTAGAATTAGAAAACATAAATCCAAAATAACAATTTATATCAAAACAAAAAAGACTTTTTTGTCTTAAATATGATTATTATCATATTTTATTAATAAGCCTCCTTCTATATTTGCTTTTACACTAAATCATAGATTCCAATGAGAAAAACACTAAAATTTTTGACGTTAATTATCACAATGATACTATTTAGTTGTGGAGGAAATGACAAAAAAGAAGGCATTTCGTCCGACAAAAAAGAACCTGTAAAGGAAGAGGTAAAGGTACCAGCATCTGAAAGAATTAATTTAAACAACAAAGGAGTAGGAACTATTACATCTGTTGATTTAGGATTAGTTGTAGATCAAGACATGGCAGCACATGGAAAAGAAGTATACGATAGAATGTGTACCGCATGCCATAAGGCTGATAAAAAATTTATTGGCCCTTCACCTAAAGGGATTTTGCAACGTCGTACACCAGAGTGGGTAATGAATATGATTTTGGATCCTGAACGAATGGTTAAAGAAGACCCATTAGCAAAAGATTTACTGATGGAATTTAATGGCTCACCGATGGCCAATCAAAACTTAACCAAGGAAGAAGCCAGAGCTGTTCTAGAATATTTTAGAACACTTTAATAAATAACTATAAAATCAAACCAATGAAAACACTTATCAAATTATTCTATTCTGTTGTGATTTTGGTTGGTCTTATTGCATGCAATAACAACACAAAAACAGACGAAAACACAGCTAAGAATAGTACAACTAATGAAAGTACTTCAGAAAAAACAGGTCAAGCTTTCATTAAAGATGAAGGAGGCAAGCCTAATGCGCTACAGTTAGCGTTGCAGTCCGAAGACCATACTACTTTAGTAGCTGCTGTGCAAGCGGCTGGAGTAGAAAATGCTCTGGTTAATGTTGGTCCGTTAACCGTTTTTGCGCCTAATAATACAGCCTTTGCTAAAATAGACGAAGCTACACTCAACGACCTGTTAAAGCCAGAAAACAAAGAGCAATTGGCATTTATTTTAACCAACCATGTAGCACCTAGTAACTACCCTGTAGAAATGCTACAAAAAAATGCTGCAAAAAACAGAAAGCTCTATATGGCCTCAGGAAAATACGTAGAGGTCACCGAAAAAGACGGTGATTTATATGTTGGTGATACAAAAATCATTGCAACGGTTAACGTAAGTAATGGTTGGGTTCATGTGGTAGAAGATGTCATATTACCCGAGTAATAAATAAACTAATAATAAATCAGTACAGTATGAATAAGATATGTAAATATGTTTTGGGTATCGCTACATTAATTTTTATAACAAATTGTGGGAATAACTCCAATACAAATAATTCTGGCGCTATGGCTTCAAGCAAAGCCGAGAAGGTTTATGTCGCGCCAGGCGAACATGATGAGTACTATGCCTTTTTCTCAGGAGGCTATAGTGGTAATATTACCGTTGCTGGGTTACCTAGTGGTCGTATGTTAAAAGAAATTCCTGTGTTTTCTCAGTTCCCAACCTCAGGTTATGGCTATTCAGAAGAAACCAAACCTATGCTAAACACGTCTTTTGGATTTGTACCATGGGACGATTCTCACCACCCAGATATTTCGCAAACCAATGGTGAACTGGATGGCCGATGGATATTTATAAATGGAAACAATACACCTCGTATTGCAAGAATAAGTTTAGAGACATTTGAAACTGAAGAAATTATCGAATTACCCAACTCTGCTGGTAACCACGCTTCTTCATTTATTACCGAAAACACAGAATATATTGTAGCAGGTACACGTTTTGCTGTACCAAATCCACAGCGGGATATGCCTATAAACGAAATGAAAGGAGAATTCAAAGGCCCTCTTTCGTTTGTAAGCATTGCTGAAAACGGAAGAATGAATTTGGATTTTCAATTAAATATGCCAGGATTCAACTACGATTTAGCACATCCTGGACGAGATAAATCTCATGGTTGGTTCTTCTTCACCAGTTATAATACTGAAGAAGCCAATACCTTAATGGAAGTCAATGCATCTCAAAATGATAAAGATTATGTGGCTGCTGTTAATTGGCAAAAAATTGCTGAATATGTCAAAAATGGTGGAGGAAAAAAGGTTGACGCCACCTATGCCCATAATGTATATGACCATAAGACACATATGGCAACTTCTACCATGAAAGAAGGTGTAACTATGGTAGACCCAAGAGAGGTAGAAGATGCAGTATTTTATATTCCAATTCCTAAATCACCTCATGGTTGTGATGTTGACCCAACTGGCCAGTACATCGTAGGTAGTGGTAAGCTTTCAACTGATTTAAGTGTGTATTCATTCGACAAAATGATTACGGCTATTGAAAACAAGGATTTTGTTGACGAGTCTTATGGAATCCCTGTCTTAAGTTACGAAAACACTTTAGCTGGTGTTGTTAAACAACCAGGCTTAGGACCTTTACATACCGAGTTTGACGATAAAGGTAATGCCTATACAACGTTCTTTATATCTTCTGAAGTCGTTAAATGGAGTTTAGAAACCTTCGAGGTATTAGACAGAGCACCAACGTTTTATTCTGTTGGTCACCTCATGATTCCTGGCGGTAACTCTCGCAAACCATTTGGAAAGTACTTAGTCGCCATGAATAAAATTACTAAGGATAGATACTTACCTACAGGACCCGAGTTAGAACACTCGGCTCAACTATATGATATTTCTGGTGATAAAATGGAATTATTATATGATTTCCCAACTCATGGTGAACCTCACTATGCTGCTGGTATTAGAGCTGACATCATTAAGGAAAAGAGTAAAAAGTATTACGAATTATCCGAAAATGAGCATCCTTACGCCGCTAAGAGTGAGGCTGAAGCCAAAGTAACTCGAAACGGCAATGAAGTACATGTAAGTATGACTACCATAAGAAGTCACTTTGCACCAGACAATATTGAAGGTGTTAAAGTAGGTGATAAAGTATATTTCCATATTACCAACCTAGAGCAAGATTTTGATGTACCTCACGGATTCTCAATTATTGGAGCAAATACTTCAGAGATATTAGTGATGCCTGGACAAACCAAAACTATTGTTTGGGAGCCTAAAAAAGAAGGAGTCTGGCCGTTCTATTGCACGGATTTTTGTTCTGCCTTACACCAAGAAATGCAAGGTTATGTTAGGGTTTCTGGCAGAAACTCAAATACACCACTAAAATATACACTAGATGAATAGAGAAAGAGTTAGATAAGTTTTAGTGTTAGAAAATAATATTTAACTCCGAGTGGACGAGCAGTACCTCTACTCGTCCATTCTTTTAAATTAATATTCTATGAAATCAGCAAGTATAGTCATGATAATAGGCTCAGCTCTATTACTAGGTTTGTTTGTTTTTCCATTATGGAGTATAAAGTTAGAAGCACCTCAATATCCAAGTGGTATTGGCATGTACATTAATTTAGATGGGCTAGAAGGTATTGAAAAGCACGATCTTCAAAATATTGATGGCCTTAATCACTATATCGGTATGAGAACTTTACCAAAGCCAGAAGACATGTGGGAATTTAGCGTATTTCCTAAAGTCGTGGGTGGCATGGCCATATTAGGTATATTAATCGGTCTCATCGGTTTATTTAAAAATATATCGCCCAAATGGTTCTTAGGTTGGTTAATCCTCATGTGCATTCTTGGTATACTTGGCATGTATGACTTTAATGCCTGGCTTGTGGATTATGGCACTAACCTAGATCCAAAGGCCATTATGAAAATGACCGATGCGGATGGTAATCCTCTTAGCTATAAACCTCCTCTTTTAGGAACGAGACATATTTTAAATTTTGTGGCGCATTCCTATCCACATACTGGAGCCTATATGATGGGTTTTGGAATGTTCCTCACATTTGTAGCCTATTTGATAGGGAACAAAAAAATGAAATCTCTTAAGACATGAAACATTTCAATTTAATAGCTATGCTTTTACTTTTCATCAGTTGCAGTAAAACACCTGAGCCGATTAGTTACGGAACAGATATGTGCCATTATTGTAAAATGACCATCGTGACCAAAACACACGCGGCACAGATGGTTACTGATAAAGGTAAACAGTACAAGTTTGACGCTATTGAATGCATGATTCATTTCCTGGATGATAAAGAAGACCTTAAAACTAATAGTAATTTACTAATTGTAGATTACAACCAACCTGGAATAATGGTTAATGCCAGAACGGCCGGATACCTAATTTGTGATGAGATTACAAGTCCGATGGGAGCCAATCTCACAGGCTTTTCTTCAGTAGAAGATGCTCAAAAAACCATTGATAGTAGTAGTTCGACCTTATTTTTTGATTGGGATGGTATTTTCAAAAAGTTTAATTAACTTAATACTATGAAAATACCTTTTTGTGTTCTATTTGTTTTGATCTCAACCTGCTTTGCAGCAGCTAAAACAATAACAATTTGCAAAGCAGGTTGTGATTTTAAGAGCATACAAACTGCCGTTGATAGTTCTAAAAGCAGTGATAGCCTCTTTATTAAGGCTGGTCTTTACAAGGAATCCAATATTGTTATTTATAAAAAATCACTTCACATTTCTGGTGAAAAGGGTACTGTAATCGATACGCAAAACCATGGTTATGGTTTTTCAGTTGAGGCCACCGATATTGTCATTAAGAACCTCACCATTAAAAACATAGAAATAAGTTATACCAAGGAATACGCAGCAATACTATTATTTAAATCTTACGATTTTGCTATTGAAAATGTTAGAGTAGATAATGCCTTTTTTGGGTTCTTAATCCAAAAATCAAAAGATGGTTTGATAAAAAACAATACTATCTCAGGTGATGGGAAAGCTGAAGCAGATTCTGGTAATGCCATCCATTTATGGCATTGCGAAAACATAAAGATTATAGACAATGATGTGCGTAGAATGCGCGACGGTATTTATTTAGAGTTTGGGAATAGCAGTTACATTGCCAATAACTATTCAACTGAAAATATGCGCTATGGACTTCACTTCATGTTTTCAAACGATAATACTTACGAGAATAACATCTTCGAATTCAATGGTGCTGGTGTAGCAGTTATGTTTTCCAAGCGAATCAAAATGTATGAAAATATCTTCAAAAAAAATTGGGGAACAGCATCTTACGGTATCTTGCTTAAAGAAATAAACGATGCTGAGTTAAAACACAATATTTTTGAAGACAACACCATTGGTATTAATGCGGATGGCACTAACAGAATTACTTATACCGAAAACACCTTTAAGAATAATGGTTATGCCATAAAAGTACATGGTGCTTGCTACGATAATATCTATTCGAGGAATAACTTCTTGTACAATTCATTTGACTTGTCTTATTCAGGCAAACTCAACAGCAATAAATTTGAAAGCAACTATTGGAGTAATTATACAGGCTATGACTTAGATAAAGATGGTATCGGAGATGTTCCGTATAGACCCGTGAAGTTATTTTCATATCTGGTTAACAGAACGCCAGAAAGTATCGTTTTATTAAGAAGCTTGTTTATAGATATCATAGACTTTTCAGAAAAGGTATCGCCAGTCTTTACGCCAGAAAACCTTATTGATAATCAACCTCTAATGCATCAAGTTACATGGTAGAGATTATAGATTTACACAAAAAATTCGGTAAAAATAATGTGCTCAATGGTGTTGATTTGAAAATTGATAAGGGAGGGATTTTTGCAGTTTTGGGGCCAAATGGTTCGGGTAAAACGACCATAATAAAATCTATTTTAGGTATGGTCATACCAGAATGTGGTACTATAAAGTTATTTGATACCGATATTAAAAAAAACTCCGATTACAGGTTTAAAATTGACTACTTACCACAAATAGCCAACTTCCCTAGCAACTTAAAAGTGATAGAGCTTTTTAGGATGATTAAGGATTTACGTGGCAAGACAGATAGAGACAAGGAACTCATCAAAACCTTTAAATTAGAGTCCTTTTTAAATAAAAAACTAGGCACACTTTCCGGTGGAACCAAACAAAAGGTCAATATTGTTTTAACTTTTATGTTCAATAGTCCTATAATAATCCTCGATGAACCAACCACAGGCTTAGATCCTATTTCGCTCATTAGGTTAAAAGAACTTATAGCAGAGGAAAAACAGAAAGGAAAAGCCATCTTAATAACCTCTCATATTATGAGCTTTGTAGAAGAAGTAGCCGATGAGATTGTTTTTATCCTCGAAGGCAAAATATACTTTAGAGGCAGTATAAAAGCACTAAAGACAAAGACAAAACAACAAGACTTTGAACATGCAATCGCTAAAATTTTAACAGAACACAGTGTTTAAGATTTTAAAATATAGTTTTTACGATTTAATGCGCAGTAGCTGGAGTTATGTGTACTTAGGGTTTTATCTGCTATTAGGAATTGTACTGTTGTTCTTAAATAATGACCTTTCTAAGGCCATCATTACATTAATGAATGTTATTATCGTTTTAGTACCTCTAATAGGAACCATTTTTGGAGTGATGTATTATTACAATTCTAAAGAATTCACCGAACTTTTATTGGCACAGCCCGTAAAGCGTTCTTCCATTTTTTTAGGGCAATATTTGGGTGTTTCAATATCACTGTCCATGAGCTTAGTTTTAGGGCTAGGGCTGCCTTTTGTTGCCTATGGTCTATTTAGGTCTAATGCCATTTGGGATTTTTCATTGTTGCTAATTGTCGGCATCTTTCTCACATTCATTTTTAGTGCTTTAGCCTTTAATATTGCGCTATCCAATGAAAATAAAATCAAAGGTTTTGGTTATGCCATTCTGATGTGGTTGCTGTTGGCAGTTGTTTACGATGGTCTTTTCTTAGTGTCTCTTATTCTTTTTGAAGACTATCCATTAGACAAGTTATCGTTAATTGCTACCATGCTGAACCCCATTGATTTATCAAGAACGCTCATCATTCTAAAGCTAGATATTTCTGCATTATTGGGTTATACGGGTGCCGTATTTAAGCAATTCTTCGGAACAAGTTTTGGGTTGATTATCTCTTTTATAATGCTATTAATCTGGGTGCTATTGCCAGTACTTCGTATTATAATTAAGTCCAAAAGAAAAGACTTTTAGTTTTAGCGAAAGAACTTATTGAATCTAACAAACACTGATATTTATCAGTTTATTTCGGATAAAATAGTCCGAAATTTGCAATGTGATAAAACAGTTTATAAACAAAATTACCGCAATACTCTTGGTCTTTGTTTTATTGGCCAACAACATCAATACCATAGTTATTGTTGCGGATTTTGTCATTAACCAAGATATTATTGCTGCAACTCTTTGCATCCAAAAAAAGGAGCAAAAGAGCTGTAATGGAAAGTGCTATTTACGTAAGGAGCTAAGCAAAGCCTCTAAAAAAGCACCCAATGAGTCAAGGCTAGCACATCAATTTACAGAATTATCATATTTCTTAAAAGCACCTGATGCATCAATTCAGAATGTAACACTTTCCACGACTCATAACAAATCCTTTATTTTCTCATCTTGTAATCTCCATCCACGGTTATTGGTTCTAAAAATAGCTCATCCCCCAGAATTTGCATGATTTCTTTAATACAAATCCGTTTTCTCACAAGAGGGAACTATTTATTAAAAAACTAGTTAAAATATAATTATGCAAACACAATCAAAATGGCATGATAAAGTACTTATGGCTTTACTATGCGGCATTATTTCCACAATTTCGGCAATTGCACAAAATACAATAAACATAAAACTATTGGATAAAGCAACTTCGCAACCCGTAACAGATGTAACATTTGAGTACGGTAACCAAAACGGTGTTTCGGACGCCAATGGCTTTATCACTTTTACCTATGAAAAAAAGCGTTCAATGACCTTTTCACATATAAATTATGGAGTATGGTCTTTAAATGACGCTCAAATCTTAGAAATGATTGAAAAAAAGACACTTCTGTTGACTAGTGTTACTGAAAATCTATACCCTGTGACAGTTATAGCACTCAGGTCCAAAAATCAGCCTAGTAAAGATGTTAAGCTCGAATACAGGGATCAATTAGCCCATGACGCAGCCAATATCCTAAACAAAAAACCTTCTCTTAATAGTATTAGAAAAGGAGGTAATTATGGATTTGACCCTGTTTTTAGAGGCTTTAAATATGACCAGCTAAACGTAGTTTTAAATGGTGCTCAAAGTGCCACGGCAGCTTGTCCAAATCGTATGGATCCACCAACAAGTCAAATGGCGCCAAATATGTTAGAGCGTGTAGAGATTCTAAAAGGACCGCACGCCCTCAGATTTGGAACTGGTTTTGGAGCAACCATAAATTTTGTTCCTGAGAAAAGGCGTTTTTCAGAAGAAAATGATGTTTATGGCCGCTTATCCAACAGTTATGACGGCAATGGTAATATCCTTAGGAACGAAGGGCAAATCGGTTTCAGTGGGAAAAATCATGACATTGCTGTATTTGGATCATGGTCTCAAGGTAATGACTATACCACAGGAAATGGTGAAACTGTTGCTGCGGATTTTGAACGAGGAAGCTTTGGTACAAATATAGGATTCATGTTTTCTGAAAACAGCCAACTCAGTGTATCGGCAGTTTATAATGTGGCTAGAGATGCTGATTTTCCTGCATTACCCATGGATTTACGAAAGGATGATACTTGGCTGTTAAATGCTAGGCATGACATTACTTTTGACGAAAAAAAGCATCTAAAGTCATGGAACACAACCGCTTTTGCTTCTTTTGTGGACCATCTTATGGATAATCTCCTAAAACCACTTGACCCAAGAATGCTCAATGCTCAAACCAATGCTACAACTTACAATTTTGGAGGACGTACAGAAGGTGTTTGGAACTTTGAGAACTCTAATCTCTTTGCTGGTGCTGATTTTAGGCAAGAAGGTGCCGAAGGTATTCGTGAGCGCGAATTCCTCATGGGGCCAAATGCAGGAAATACATTTACGGACAATGCATGGCAAGATGGTTTCATTTCAAAAACCAGTGTTTTTGCCGAATATCATTTTAAACCTAAAAACACTAGATTTATAGTTTCCACGAGACTAGAATTAAATAATGGCAATATCAACGACCTTACGGAAGAGTTTGAAAATAATAATGGCGAAAGTCAAGTCACTCAGTTTAATCCTAGTATTAGTATTGGCGCCAGTAAAAACCTCAGTAAAGGCATAACACTTGGAGTTTGGTTGGCACGCGCACAACGAAGTGCTGGCTTAACCGAAAGGTATATTAATTACTTTCCTGTAGGGCAAGACCCCTTCGAACTTTTAGGGAATCCTCAGTTAGACCCTGAAATAAATAATCAATTGGATGTAACATTTCAGTGGCAAAAGAAAAACACGCTTGTCTCTGTAGATGTATTTGCCGGATATTTAGAGGATTTTATATCTTCATTTATCGATCCAAGTCTTACGCCTAGATTACCTAATAGTCCTGGTGTGAGACGATTTGTAAATATTGAAGACGCCTTTAAAACTGGTTTTGAAATCAATTGGCGCCAACAGATTTTAGTAAATCTTGAGCACCAAGCTGGTATAGCCTACACTTATGCTCAGGATTTGGAACGTGATGAACCACTTCCGGAAATTGCACCTTTAGATTTTAGATACACGCTATCAGGAAGTTATTTAGACGGAAAGCTATTGCCAGAATTGACCTTTAGGCACGTTCTAGAACAAGCGCGGATATCTGAAGAGTTTGGAGAAACCGAAACTCCTGCATTCTCTGTTTTAGATATTCGATTGGCTTACCAATTCTCAAACTCTGCCAGAATTACTGCTGGTATTAATAATGCTTTTGATGAAAATTATTACGAACACCTCAACCGTTCTGTGAGAGGCAACAACCTCCCTATTTTTGCGCCAGGACGTAATGTGTTTGCATCTATAAACTTTACGTTTTAAAACAGTTATAATTTGAGTCTTACCAAAACACAACAACCACTTCACATTTAGAAGTGGTTGTTACTCTTATAACATAGAATCATGATAGAAACTATACCTTTTCTATCAAATAGCTAATCAAATTGGTTATAGCAGTAATACCTACAAGCTTATATGTTGCAGGTAAAACATGAAACTATTTTTATAGCCAATAATTGCACAACTTTTTTAATTGAAATTTTCAGAGAAGCACTAACTTCATTTTTTAAGCGAATTTAGATTTGTACCAAACCTTTTGCCATTCGCGCTGAAGGATTAAAAACGCAACATGTTCTGAAAGCTTAACTAAATCTTCACCATCTAAAGCACGAATTTTACTTTCGGAAACATCAACCTGATAAAGAAGATTCAGGTAATCTGAAAATTTATTTTGAATCAAATGAAAAAGGGTTTCTTGTAGCACTAATTTTAAGCTCAAAGGCAGGGTTTCTTCATCAAATTCCAAACCCACATTGGCATACAATAAATCCTTGTTCAATTGAACAATTAGCTTTTGATAAAGATTAAATGCATTGACTTCAGCAATTAAGTCGTCAAAAGTACTTGGCAGTGTCATTACACACGTCTTGTCATTAAATATTCACCAAACGACCTCAGCAATTGCTTCTTATTACTAGAAATATTTAAGTCTTCAAGAATATTAAACGCTTTATCTGTATAGACTTCAACAGCATCTTGTGTAGCTTGAGTGGCACCCGAATTATTGAAAAGGGCTTTTACTTTACTAATCTTTTCATCATTAGAAATTGAGCTACTCGACATAACAGTAATTAAAGTAGATGTATCATCTTCATTGCCTAACTCTAAAGTCTTAAGGTATAAATAGGTTTTTTTGTTCTCTAAAATATCTCCCCCTACTTGTTTACCAAAAGTTTCTGGATTACCGAAAGCATCGAGGTAATCATCTTGCAATTGAAACGCAATACCTAAATAACGTCCAAAATCATAAATTAAATCCTGATCTTCTATAGACGCATTGGCAACAATGGCACCCATTTTCATAGCTGAACCTACCAAAACAGCTGTTTTGTACTCAATCATTTTTAAATATTCAGTAATGGTAACATCATCTCTAGTCTCAAAATCGATATCGTACTGCTGCCCTTCACAAACTTCCAAGGCTGTTTTACTAAAGAGTTTTGCTAAAGATTGAAACGTTTCTGGCTCATAATTTTCAAATAACTTATAGGCTAAAATCAACATAGCATCACCTGAAAGTATGCCAGTATTTAAATCCCATTTTTCATGTACCGTCTTTTGACCTCTTCGTAAAGGTGCGTCATCCATAATATCATCATGAATCAATGAAAAATTATGAAATACCTCAATCGAAAGTGCGGCATCCATTGCGGATTTGATATTGCCGTCAAAAATTTCACAGGCCATTAAAGTTAGAACAGGTCGTAAACGTTTACCTCCAAGCTTAAGAATATAATTTATGGGTTCGTAAAGGTTTTTTGGTTCTTTTTCAACAGCAAAATCTTCTAAATAAGTAATAAAAGATTTTTGATAGGCTTCTATATTCTGCATAGCGCAAAAATAAGGCTTAATACATGTTTAAAGCTAACGTTACCAATGTTAAATAATTATTAAAACTTTGGAAACTTTTATTGTTTTTAAAGTTTCCTTATCTAAATTTGCAGCCTAATTTATGAGAGAAAAAATTATATACAAGGCATCTAAGTTATTCTTAACACTTGGTTTTAAGAGTGTTACTATGGATGATATTGCAAATGAATTGGGTATTTCTAAGAAAACCATCTATGTACATTTTAGCAATAAAACGAAGTTGGTAGAGGCAGTAACTTTCCATTTGTTTGACACTATTTGCGATGGAATAGATGATATTTGCGAAAAGGCTCCTAATCCAATTGAAGAGTTATACTCAATAAAAATGTACGTAATGCATCATCTTAAAAATGAAAAAACATCTCCAATTTTTCAATTAAAGAAGTATTACCCTCAAATCCATAACCAATTGAAGTTTAAGCAATTTGAAAAGATGCATACCTCTGTAGAGGAAAGTCTTCAGCAAGGTGTAGATTCAGGAGTTTTTAGAGATACTATAGATGTCGACTTTATTTCTAGAATGTATTTTACAGGTATGACAGGTATTAAAGAAGAACTGTTCTTCCCCAGGAACAAATACCCAATGGAGTATTTAATGGAAAGCTATCTAGAATACCACTTGCGTGCTATCGTTACCGAAAAGGGGTTCAAAATATTAAATCAATTTATAACGAAAAATCAATCATAACAACTAATGAAACATATTTCAATACTACTAATGCTGATGTGTTTAAGTTTTGGATTTTCCCAAGACATCCCTAATAGCTTTTCCCTACAAGAGGCTATTGACTTTGCATTAGAAAATAATAGAGTTGCAAAAAATGCGGCGCGAGATATTGAGGCTGCCGAAAAGCAAAAGTGGGAGACCACTGCCACTGGCCTACCTCAACTAGACGCCAATATTAGCTATCAGAATAATTTAAAGCAACAGATATCCTTGGTGCCAGCGGAATTCTTCGGTGGAGAAGCAGGGGAGTTTGTTGAAGTTATATTTGGTGTACAACACAATGTCAATGCTACCGCAACTTTAAATCAACTCATCTTTGATGGCTCATACCTTGTAGGTCTTCAATCCGCGAAAGTCTTCCTTGAAATTTCAAAAAATGCGAAGGTTAAAACAGATTTAGAAGTTAGAAAGAATGTAATTAGTGCTTATGGCAATGTCCTTTTGTCTGAAGAAACTATAACCATTTTAGAAAAAAATATTGATGTAGTCCAGGAGACATTAGATGAGACCACAAAAATTTATGAAAATGGATTAGAAGAACTAGAAAGTGTTGAACAGCTCCAAATCACATTATCTAATCTTCAAAGTAGTTTCAATAATGCTAAGCGCCTAAAAATTATAGCATACCAAATTCTCAATATTGCTATGGGTATTGAGTACACCGCATCGATAACTTTAACGGATACTCTTGAGGATTTAACCTTAAAAAACATCTCTTTGGAAACCTTAGAACAGCAAGATGATGTTACGACGACGATAGACTATCTTATCGCGGAGAACGACAGAAAATCAAAGGAGTTACTGTTAAAGTTAGAAAAATCTAAAGCTTTACCACGACTAAGTGCTTTTTTAAATGGTGGTTATTTAGGGTTTGGTAATGAATTTACATTTTTTAACCGCGATCAAGATTGGGCAGGTTTTTCAACACTCGGGTTTAGCCTGGATATACCTATTTTTAGCTCAGGTGGAAGAAGTGCAGCAACACAACGCGCAAAAATAAATCTCGAAAAATCCAAAGATGAATTAATTGAAACCGAACAGCGACTTGGTCTCGAAATTGAAACTGCTAAAAGCAACTACAGGTTTTCTACAGAAGACTATTATAACAAAAAACGTAATCTTGATTTGGCAGAACGTATTGAAGTAAAAAATCAAACTAAATTTTTTGAAGGTATTGGCTCTAGTTTTGACTTAAGACAGGCACAAATCCAATTATATGATGCACAAAGAGATTTATTACAAGCTATGTTGGATGTTATAAATACCAAAGCAGAACTGGAAACTATTACCAATAGAATTTCAGAAAACTAATCCATAATAAACACTAAAAAATGAAACATATATTATCCATAGTATTAATCGTCGTTCTCTTTACCGCTTGTAGTGGAAACAAGAATACCGATTCTGTAGACACTGTAATTACTGAAGGTGATTTGGAAAAAATGAAAAGTAAGAGAGATCAGGTTTTAAAATCCTACGATAGCATAGGCAAAATCCTAGGTACTTTAGAAGTTGCTATTTCGGAGAAAGACACCTTAAAACGATTACCATTGGTGACATCTTTCAAAGTTAAAGACACATTGTTTAACCATTTTATTGACATACAGGGTGATGTAGACACTAAAGAGAATATTATTATTTACCCTGAGTATTCTGGTACTTTGACCCACATCTATGTTAAGGAGGGACAAAATGTATCCAAAGGGCAATTATTAGCTAAAATTGATGATGGTGGTCTAGCTAATCAATTAGCACAAATGAAAACGCAATATGAATTGGCCAAAACTACTTTTGAAAGACAAGAACGCCTTTGGAACCAAAAGATTGGAAGTGAAATTCAATACCTTCAGGCCAAAGCCAGTATGGAAGGCCTTGAGAACTCAGTAAAGCAAATGCAATCGCAACTAGGCAAAACTAATATTAGAGCGCCTTTTTCTGGAACCATTGACGAGATAATCACAGATCAGGGGCAAGTTGTAAGTCCTGGAG
Source organism: Winogradskyella sp. (assembly GCF_028289625.1). Classification (GTDB taxonomy): domain Bacteria; phylum Bacteroidota; class Bacteroidia; order Flavobacteriales; family Flavobacteriaceae; genus Winogradskyella. The sequence goes on from NZ_JANQOM010000061.1 coordinate 42,638, forward strand.
CCAACCAGTTAATGCGTGTTGTAAGTTTAAAAAACATGTACGTAAAAGCATCCGTTCCAGAGACCTACCTCGGCACCATCAAAAGAGGCACATACGTTAATGTCGCATTCCCATCCCTTGGTCAACAAATTGATGGCAAGGTGAGACAAGTTGGTAATTTTATCAATCCAAACAATAGAACTTTCGAGATAGAGATAGCAATTCCTAATAAAGAGCAACTTATAAAACCGAACTTAGTTGCTAATCTAGAAATTAACGATTACAAAAAGGAAGGTGCACTTGTAATTCCTGATAACGTTGTGCAAGAAAACGCATTAGGACAAAAGTTTGTTTATCTCATTCCTGACGTAAAAAATTCTGAAACTAAGGTCATAAAGACCCAAGTCGACTTAGGATTAGCTTATGGCGGTTATGTAGAAGTATTGAATGGTATTAAGGATGGTGATGTCATTGTTAAAGACGGTGCCATAACCATGAGAGATGGTCTTACAGTAAAAGTAAAATAATCTATTAGTTATTAATCATGGAAAAAACAAAATATAAATATTTCGGCCTCTCATCATGGTCAATAGACAATAGAAAAACAGTCTTTGTTATTATTGCCATTATACTTATCGGAGGTCTATTGAGCTATTCGTCCTTACCAAGAGAATCGTTTCCTGAAATCATAGAATCAAAGATTTATGTGAGTTCTATATATCCAGGAAATGCAGCAGAAGATGTTGAAAAATTAATCACCAAACCTTTAGAGGAAGAATTTGATGATATTACAGGTGTTACCAAAATCACTTCTACCTCAGTACAAGATTATTCATCAATTCAGGTGGAATTTCAGGAAGACATAACTCCAGAAGAAGCAAAAGTTAAGATTAAAGATAAGATTGATAATGTAAAAGCACAGCAAGACTGGCCTACTCTTGATGGTGGCGTAAAGGTAGAGCCAAATGCATTCGATCTTAACATATCTGAAGTAACACCAATTGCCAATATCAATATCACAGGAGATTTTACTTCCGAACAATTAAAGGACTTTGCAGAATTACTCCAGGATGAGATTGAAGAACTTCAAGAAATAAAAGAAGCACAAATCTTAGGAGCAGAAGAAAAGGAAGTTGAGGTAGCGGTTGATATTTTTAAAATGAATGCATCCAACCTAAGTTTTAATGATATTATTGGTGCCATTCAATCCGAAAATGTCACAATTTCTGGTGGAAATGTTATTCAAAATGGCATGCAAAGAAACATTCGAGTGCTTGGGGAAATCGACGACCCTCAACAACTCCAAAATGTCGTAGTTAAAAATGATGGTGGACGAATTCTTTTAAGAGATATTGCCAAAGTTAACTTTAGAGAGAAAGATAGAACAACCTATGCCAGAGAATATTCCGATCCTGTGGTGATGTTGAGTATTATGAAGAAAAGTGGCGAAAATATGATTACCGCTATTGAAAAAATAAAAGTAATTATAGAAGAAGCAAAAGCCAACTATCTTCCAAGTAATGTAAATATTTCTATTACCAATGATCAATCCACCCGAACTGAAGCGCAAGTCTCTGAATTAGAGAATAGTATCATATTTGGTGTTCTTTTAGTTGTTGGTGTTTTAATGTTCTTTTTAGGGTTTAGAAATGCCATATTTGTCGGTATAGCCATACCGCTATCCATAATGATGTCCTTTTTAATATTACCCATATTTGGTGGTTTTATAGGCATCAACATAACACTCAATACCATGGTACTATTTGCTACGGTTATGGGGCTTGGTATGCTGGTAGATAATGGTATTGTGGTCGTTGAAAATGTATATCGATTGATGGACGAAGGTGTACCAAGGTTAGAAGCCGCCAAACAAGGGGTAGGTGAAATTGCATGGCCAATTATAGCCTCTACCGCAACGACACTAGCTGCGTTTTTACCTTTAGGGTTTTGGCCAGGTATTATGGGTAAGTTTATGATTTATTTCCCATTAACACTTGCCACAGTTTTAGGATCTTCTTTATTTGTGGCATTGATTATAAATTCAATGTTGACTTCGGTGTTTATGAAAACCGAGGAGGCAAAAATGGAAAAAAAAGCCCTAGTTAGAATCAGTTTAAGCTTATTCGCTTTTGGTGGCTTACTAGTGGCATCTTATTTCATGAAGAATGGAATTATATTCATGTCATTAGGCTTAGTATCTTTATTACTAGGAATTATTTTAAGTGTAGTTGGATGGCTTAATAGAAAATGGACTCACATTCTAAAAATTGGTTTAGCTATCTTTGGAATAGGCATTTTCTTTTCAATCATCGGGTTTACAGGTGGACCAAAAGCATTTTTAGGGTTTGGTAATCTATTTATTTTACTATCTGGTATCCTATGGGCGCATAAATACTTTTTATTACCGCTTTCAGAAAAATTCCAGAATACTTTATTACCTGCTTTAGAAAATAGATACAAGCGCTTTTTAGATTTTGCACTTAGAGGAGGTAATGCCTATAAGTTTTTCTTCGGAACATTTGGGTTACTCATTCTTTCATTTTTTGTTTTTGGAGCATCTTCAATCAACACCTTATTCTTCCCAGAGAATGAAGCTAACCAGGCCATAGTTTATATTGAATATCCTGAAGGTACAGATATTGCCAAAACCAATGAGGTCACTCAAGATATTGAAGCTAAAGTCATAGAAACCTTAGATCAATATACCTACATGAAAGACGGAGTGCCTTATAACTACATGGCAGAGTCTATTATTTCGCAAGTAGGTGAAGGCGCAGGCAATCCACAAACTGATGGAGGTTCTCAAAACGAAATGCCACATAAAGGTAAGGTTACTGTTTTGTTTAGAGAGTATAAATACCGCTTAGATGCAAATGGCGAGAAAGTGAGCAGTAATGATGTTTTAACAGAAATGCGAAAAGCAGTTCAAGGCTACCCAGGTGTTTCTGTAATCGTCGATAAAAACCAAGATGGACCACCAGCGGGTTATGCCATAAATTTAGAGATTAAAGGTGAGGATTATAATGAATTATTAGTCGAGGCAGAGAGCATTCAGCAATTTGTTAATCAGTCTAATATTCCTGGAATCGAGGAACTGAAAATCGATGTTAATCAAAATAAGCCTGAAATGGAAGTTTTCGTTGATCGAAAAAAGGCTGGTGATCTTGGTGTTAGTACTGCCATGATTGGCCAGACATTACGACAAGCGATATATGGTTTTGATGCATCAACATATAAGGAAGGGGAAGATGATTACGACATATACGTGCGTTTTAACAATGAAAACCGATATAACGAAAGTGCACTTTTCAATCAATCTGTGACGTTTAGAGATAACAATGGGAATCTCAAAAAAATACCAATATCATCTGTTGTCAACAAGCGTAATATTGCCACATTTAGCTCTATCAAACGTAAAAATTTAAAGCGAGTTATCACCATCTATTCTAATGTTTTACAAGGCTATAATGCTACCGAAATTGTGGGCAAAATCAATAACCTAATGACTAATTACAGCTTGCCCAGAGGTATCACTTATGAGTTTACTGGTGAGCAAGAAGAGCAAGCTAAAAACATGGCTTTTTTGCAAAATGCGCTTATTATAGCATTAGCACTAATTCTATTGGTCATTGTAGCACAATTTAACTCCATAAGTAAACCTATAATCATTTTTGGAGCTATTATTTTAAGTTTTATTGGTGTGCTATTCGGAATGGTCATCTTCGGCGATGACTTCGTAATTATTATGACAATGATGGGTATTATTGCCCTAGCAGGAATTGTAGTAAATAATGCCATCGTACTTATTGACTATACTCAATTGTTAGTAGATAGAAAAAAACTCGAACTTGGTCAAGAGGAAAACAGTCTTTTAACTAGGGAGCAATATCGGGAAGTTATAATTGAAGGTGGTAGAGCACGTTTAAGACCAGTTTTATTAACAGCAATCACCACAGTATTAGGTTTATTGCCTTTAGCAATCGGTTTTAATATTGATTTCTTTTCTTTATTTACAGAGTTTGATCCAAAAATTTATTTTGGTGGAGATAATACCATATTCTGGGAACCAATGTCTTGGACGATTATTTACGGATTAATTTTTGCAACCTTCTTAACTTTAGTTATTGTTCCAGTAATGTTTTATTTATTGAATAGAGCAAAAATTAGGTTTGCATCCAATGAAAAAAATACTGAACTAGTTATAGATAAGCAGTAATTAAAAAAGCCCTTAGATATTTCTTAAGGTTTGATTAATAGCGAAAAAAGCCGCAACAATTGTTGTGGCTTTTTTATTTTTTTGTCCTTAAGTTGATTAAATTTGCACCGCTGTTCACCAAAGCTCTTTAGAGTGCGAAGCATTTAATTTTTTGATATGTATAGAAGTCATAATTGTGGCGAATTAAGAGTCACCGATAACAACACAGAAGTTACACTGGCAGGTTGGGTACAAGGAGTTAGGGATAAAGGATTTATGATTTATGTAGATCTTAGGGATCGTTATGGTATAACCCAACTTTATTTTGATGAAGACCAGACTTCAAAAGACTTAATGGAGCAAGCTCAAAGGCTAGGTCGCGAATTTGTGATTCAAGTTAAAGGAACCGTTCAAGAACGTGCCTCAAAAAATCCAAATATCCCAACAGGTGACATTGAGGTTCTAGTATCGGAATTAACAGTTCTAAATAACTCCCTTGTACCTCCATTTACTATTGAAGATGCTACTGACGGTGGTGATGATCTTCGTATGAAGTACCGTTATCTAGATATTCGCCGTAATCCTGTTAAAGACAGTTTGATTTTTAGACATAAAGTGACCCAAGCGGTTAGAAATTATTTATCGAGTGAAGGTTTTATTGAAGTTGAAACTCCTTACTTAATAAAATCCACACCAGAAGGTGCTCGCGATTTTGTGGTACCGTCGCGTATGAATGAAGGTCAATTTTATGCGCTTCCACAATCACCTCAAACTTTCAAACAATTATTGATGGTAGGTGGAATGGATAAATACTTTCAAATTGTAAAGTGTTTTAGGGATGAAGATTTACGAGCGGACCGTCAGCCAGAGTTTACACAGATAGACTGCGAAATGGCTTTTGTAGAGCAAGAAGACATTTTAAATACTTTTGAAGGTTTAACAAGACATCTCCTCAAGGAAATCAATGGAGTTGGAATAGACAAATTCCCTCGAATGCTCTATGATGATGCGATGCGTCTTTATGGCAACGACAAGCCAGACATTAGATTTGGGATGGAGTTTGGTGAACTCAACACGGTTGCTCAGCACAAAGACTTCAATGTCTTTAATTCAGCTGAATTGGTCGTTGGTATTGCGGTTCCTGGCGGAAATAGTTATACCAGAAAAGAGATTGACAAACTCATTGATTGGGTAAAACGACCGCAAGTTGGGGCCTTAGGTATGGTCTATTGTCGTTGCAATGATGATGGTTCATTTAAGTCTTCGGTAGATAAATTCTATGACCAGGACGATTTAGCCAAATGGGCAGAAGTTACAGGAGCCAAAGCAGGCGATTTAATCTGTGTGCTTTCTGGTGAAACCCATAAAGTAAGAGCACAGTTAAGTGCGTTGCGTATGGAATTAGCAGAACGTCTAGGTTTACGTAAACCTAATGAGTTTGCTCCACTTTGGGTGATGGATTTCCCACTATTGGAATGGGACGAAGATACCGAACGCTACCATGCCATGCACCATCCGTTCACTTCACCTAAACCTGGTCAGTTAGAATTGTTGGATACTAAACCAGGAGAGGTTAAAGCCAACGCTTATGATTTAGTCTTGAATGGTAATGAAATTGGAGGAGGCTCTATCCGTATCCACGACAAAGCAACCCAAGCTATAATGTTAAAACACTTAGGGTTTTCAGAAGAAGGAGCCAGAGCACAGTTTGGTTTCTTAATGGATGCTTTTGAATATGGTGCACCACCACATGGAGGCATTGCTTTCGGGCTTGATAGACTGGTAGCTATTCTTGGAGGCCAAGAAACCATAAGGGATTTTATTGCCTTCCCAAAAAATAATTCGGGTCGCGATGTAATGATAGATGCACCAGCTCCCATTGATGATGAACAACTTGAGGAACTCAATTTAAAATTGAATTTAAAATCATAATAACCAAATCCTGCAAAAGCAGGATTTTTTTATTTAGATTTAAGCTATGCCAACTAAATCGAATTTTTTCAAGCGCTTACACATTTGGAGATACAAGCATATCTCTGAAAAAAACTTTATCTTTTTATTAAGTTTACTCATTGGGTTAATAGCCGGTTTAATTTCAGTTTTTATTAAGAACGTCACCTTTGCCATTGAAGCAATCCTTGAAAAAGGTATCATTCTCTCTGAGAACAGTATTTATTTTATTTTGCCCATTGTAGGATTGTTTCTAGTCTACTTATTCGTTAGGTATATTTCAAAAACACCTAGCAAACACGCCATTCCATCTATATTATTTGCTTTATCAAAACGCGATGGCATTATTCATAAACGGAACATCTATTTACCATTGATAACGGCACCATTAACCGTAGGTTTTGGAGGTTCGGTTGGTTTATTAGGACCAGCCATTGCGTCGGCGTCAGCCTTAAGTTCTAATCTAAGTCGTTTATTGCATATTGACCGTAAGACGAGAAGCTTACTCATTGCCTGCGCTGCCGCAGGCGCCATTGCTTCTATTTTTAAGTCTCCGATTGCTGCCATAATTTTTGCTATCGAAGTCTTTAGTTTAGATTTAACTTTTGCTTCCTTATTACCACTTTTAATAGCATCCGTTTCTTCCGTAATCACCTCCTATTTCTTTTTGGGTGATAGTGTACTTTTCGATTTTAATGTCACAGATAAGTTTGCCATCAAAGACACTTTATTTTATATTTTATTAGGTATAGGCACTGGCATTGCCTCTATCTATTTTTCAAAAATCTATTTTGGGATTACCGCTTTCTTTAATCGATTTAAATCCGCACGGCAAAAGCTGATTATTGGAGGAATCGCCATTGGAGTGATGTTATTTTTTATTCCACCGCTCTATGGTGAAGGGTTTGGTTTTATCAACAACTTAATGTTAGGTAATGATACTGAAGCTCTGGGAAATACACCTTTTGATCAATATTTGGATAATATTTGGATTGTTATCGGATTACTTTTTGGTATTACCATCTTTAAAGCTATTGCGATGACAACAACCTTTGTGGCTGGAGGAACTGGTGGAATTATTATTCCTTCATTGGTAATGGGTAGTGCCTTAGGCAATGTCGTTGCTAAAGTGATTAACCATTGCGGTCTGGGTTTTTCAGTATCTGAGGCTAATTTTACATTAATTGGAATGGCTGGTCTTATTGCTGGTGTGCTTCATGCACCATTAACCGCTATTTTCTTAATTGCTGAAATTACTGGTGGTTACCAATTGTTTGTACCTCTAATGATTACCTCTTCAATGTCTTTCATCATTAACAAAAATGGACTCGACCATACCATATACACTAAAGAGCTGTTAGAAAAAGGAGCCCTATTAACCCAGAATAAAGATAAAAGTGTGTTAACCCTTATGAAGCTAGACTCAGTTATTGAACAAGACTTTGTAACCCTATACCCTGAAATGACTTTAGGAGACATGCTAAAAAAAGGCGTTTCAAAATCGAATCGAAATTTGTTTCCAGTGATTGATGAAACACATAATTTCATAGGGATTATTCAGTTGGACAATATTCGGTCGGTGATGTTCGATCCAAGTCTGTATGACTCTACCACGGTTGAAACCTTTATGCAAAAACCACCAGAAATTATTTATTACGAAACCGATTCCATGGAAAAAGTAATGACAAAGTTCCAAACCTCTCGTGCGTGGAACCTGCCCGTAATTAAAGACAATAAGTACTATGGTTTTGTTTCAAAATCCAAGCTCTTAACGGCTTATCGCCGCGAATTGATTAATTTTACATCATGAAACCTATTCACATCATAACGTTAATTGCTTTTATCGCTTCAATCACTAGTATAGTTTGTGGTTTGGCATTAAGTGTTGATTATTCCCAAAAACTTGTTGGCTTTGGTGTACTCGGTTTATTTCTCGTTGTTTTTCCCCTATTTTCCTACTACAGATGGAAAGGGAAAGATGTAAAAGACTACATGTTAACAAAGGAGAATCTTGAAAAAATGAGAGAAAACCAAAAGCGTCACAAGTATTAAGAAATTGTAACTTTTTGAAATAAAGTGCCTTATTTCTCATTAGTGAAATAAATAACTGTACCTTTGCACTTTAATTTTTATTTATTTATAATGACTGGAACAGTTAAATTTTTCAATGATTCCAAAGGCTATGGATTCATTACCAACGAAGAAACAGGAAAAGACATCTTCGTACACGTATCAAACCTTAATGGCGTAGAGTTACGCGAAGGTGACAATGTAGAGTACACAGAAGAAGAAGGAAGAAAAGGAATGGTAGCTGCTAATGTACAGGTACTATAAGTATATATCTTACAAGTTTCAACGCTCAACCTTTGGTTGGGCGTTTTTTATTTAAAGACAATTGCAAGTTATTTTTTATAATCTTTACGATATAATAAGGCTGCGTCATAACGGAAGTTGCCATTCCTTCAGGGGATTTGTGCATGACTTCTACTAAAATACGATCTGTATTATTTTCAATATTTAATTCTATGCTATAACCTCCTGAGATCTTTACCTCATCAAAAACAGCAACGATTCTAAATTTTGAAAAATCTATTTTAGTCTCCAAAAAACTTTCAGACACGCTATTTACCGAATTTATCTTCTCTAATAATTTGTCCCAGTCTTTTTCATTAGAAATCACTGTGCTTTGCTTTTCTAATCCTTCGTCACCTGAACCGTAAAGGTTACCTTTAGCAATCAAAACCACATTTTCAACACCACTTGTTTTAGAGTTATTGGCTTTTGTCTTACAATTTAAAGGAAGTAAAAGTATTAGTACGACAATGATTTTATTCATGTTAAATAGTCTCTTAGTTCAAATTACGCTTTTCAATAAAAAAACGCTTCATAAGTTCTGATGCTTCATCAGCCAAAATACCACTGACCACTTTAGTTTTAGGATGTAGTTGAGTTCCCATGGCTCTAAATCCGCGCTTTTCATCAGAAGCCGCATATACAATTTTAGCAATCTGGCTCCAGTACAAAGCACCAGCACACATTTGACAAGGCTCTAATGTAACATAAAGTGTACATTTGGTTAAATACTTTCCTCCTAAAAAATTAGCTGCAGACGTAATAGCTTGCATTTCTGCATGTGCAGTGACATCATTTAACTGCTCAGTGAGATTATGAGCTCTAGCAATAATCCGATCTTCAACCACAATGACTGCACCTACTGGGATTTCTCCTTTTTCAAAGGCTACCTCAGCCTCCTGAAGTGCTTTTCGCATAAAATAGGTGTCATCATATGGCTTAATCATAGTGGTAAAAATACGATTCTATTTGAACTAATAATATAATTTCTATATGGTACATTTGTAGTACTTTGAAAAAGTTGTTAGAACATATTAATCTGCCTAAAGATTTACGTCAACTTAAGTCATCTGACTTACCTCACCTTGCCAAAGAGTTACGTGAGTTTATCATCAATATTGTGGCGACCAAAGAAGGCCATTTAGGGGCAAGTTTGGGAGTTGTAGAATTAACCATTGCCTTACATTATGTGTTTAATACTCCTGAAGATTTGTTAATTTGGGATGTTGGGCATCAAGCCTATGGTCATAAAATTTTAACTGGTAGAAAAAACATATTTGATACCAATAGGCAACTCAATGGTATAAGTGGATTTCCTAAGCGAAGTGAAAGTACGTATGATACTTTTGGTGTAGGGCATTCTTCCACTTCAATTTCCGCCACTTTAGGGATGGCAATTGCATCACAGCTTAAAGGAGAAGACATACATCATATTGCAGTTATTGGTGATGCTTCTATTGCTAGCGGCATGGCTTTTGAAGGACTCAATCATGCTGGAGTTACTGATGCTAATCTGTTGGTTATCCTTAACGATAACGCTATAGGTATCGACCCTAGCGTTGGAGCCCTAAAACAATACCTCACCAATGTAAAAAAGGGCACTCAAAAGCAAGATAATGTTTTTGAAGCTCTAAACTTTGACTACTCTGGTCCGATTGATGGTCATGATTTACCGCTTTTAATTTCAGAATTAGAACGACTTAAAACAATTAGAGGACCTAAATTCTTACATGTCATTACCACCAAAGGTAAAGGCTTAAAACAAGCTGAAAAAGACCAAGTAAAATACCATGCACCCGGCAAATTCGATGCTAGCACTGGAGAACTAATTGCTAAATCCGGCTCTAGCCAGCCACCAAAGTATCAGGATGTCTTTGGTGAAACGATTGTTGAACTCGCTTTAGAAAATGAAAAAATCATTGGTATTACTCCTGCTATGCCAACAGGAAGCTCCTTAAAATATATGATGGGAAAAATTCCAGATCGCGCCTTCGATGTTGGTATTGCAGAACAGCATGCTGTAACCCTAGCTGCTGGTATGGCTAGCCAAGGACTCATTCCGTTTTGTAATATTTATTCTACCTTTTTACAACGTGCTTACGATCAATTGATTCATGACGTTGCTTTGCAAAACCTCCCTGTTATTTTTTGTCTAGACAGGGCTGGATTAGTAGGTGAAGATGGTGCAACACATCATGGTGTTTTTGACTTGGCCTATTTAAATTGTGTTCCTAATCTCGTCATTTTTGCTCCAAGAGATGCCATCGCTTTACGAAACATCATGTATACGGTTCAATTAGGCATTGATTTTCCTATTGCTATTCGTTATCCAAGAGGTAGAGGGCACCTTCTAAATTGGGAAAAACCTTTCAAAATTATTAAAATTGGTAGAGGTGTAACTCTAAAAAAGGGAAAGCAAGTTGCAGTTCTATCTGTAGGAACCATGGCAAAAACCGTAGAAGATGCTATAGCAGATTTAGACGTATCGCATTACGATATGCAATTTATAAAACCACTTGATGAAGACTTATTGCATAAAATCTTTAGAGAACACAAAACAATATTAACCATTGAGGATGGTACTGTTGTAGGAGGTTTTGGAAGTTCTATTTTAGCGTTTGCCAATAAAAATAACTATAAGCAACCCATTGAGGTATTAGGTATACCAGATAAATTTATTGAACATGGCTCAGTTAGTCAACTGCATCAACTTTTACAATTAGATTCAAAATCCATAAAAAAGAAAGTTGAAGATTTACTCTTCGTTCTCAAGAATAGCTAAATCTGTTTGATTTTCAATCTGCTCTACATCTGAAGTATCTTGAATAACCATTTCATCTTTCTGATAAGAGATATCATCGAGCATTAATAGACAAGCGAGGACTACCATAAAAATGACCAAGCCTCCGGCAATATTATTTCTCATAAGTAGGTTTTTTGGGGTTGATTATGAGATAAATAAAATAAATAAATCGGTTAAAAACAAAATTAATCGATGAAGTGCATCTATAAAATTTGACCTTTGAGCTTTTGGTGTAACAACAAAGCATTTGTGTCTGATAATTTTGAGATATAGAAACATATCGCCATAAGATTGTCATACAAAGACATGTTATTTAGATTCACAGTTTCTGGAAGAAGGTTTAACAACAATCTATCATAGTGAGTTAAATTATCAATATAATAGTTGTAAGCTAAATCCCCATGTACGTTTAGTAATTGATTTAAAATCTCGTACCCAGCAATTTCTTTGTTAATGACTTCTTTTGAGCGATAGACATTTTTTACGCTCAAATCAATGATATCCTTTATTTGTGCCTTGTATTGGCTTACATCCAAAAGGGCTGTTTCAAAATCCCCATTTAAAATAGAGGTTTCGTTAGCCATAAAGATTGAAGCAGCTTCGTCTATTAAAGTATTTATAGCTAAAGCCCTTAGATAGCTCACGCGGTCTTGGGTAGTTTTTAAGGCGTTATAGTTTGATGTAATAATTCTGCCCTTCACTAGTTTTATTAAATATTCTAGCGCATAGTCTTCTTCAATAAGCCCTAGGTTAATACCGTCTTCAAAATCGATAATAGTGTAACAAATATCATCTGCTGCTTCAACTAAATAAGCTAATGGATGTCTATTATAACTTAGATGGTCATTACTTCTTTTTATCAATCCTAACTCGTTAGCTACATCCTGAAACATAGCTTTCTCACTCTGGAAAAAACCGTATTTCTTATCTACGATATGACTTGTTGGTTGCTTAGGAAGTGATTCTTTAGGATATTTCATAAAAGCACCTAATGTAGCGTAACTTAGACGTAATCCTCCTGCTCTTCCTGGCCTACTTTCCGTCAGGATTTTAAAGCCATTGGCATTCCCTTCAAAATCACATAAATCCTGGTATTCTTCATCAGTCAGCCCTTTTTTAAACCGAGAGCCTTTTCCATTTTTAAAATAAGCTCCAATCGCTTTTTCTCCAGAATGACCAAAAGGAGGATTTCCTATATCATGAGCCAATGCAGCCGCAGCAACTATGGCACCAAAGTCGTTAATCTTGTAACCATGCACGCTCAATAGATGTGGATGCTTTTCTAAAAGTAACTTCCCCACTTGTCTCCCTAAAGACCTGCCAACGACACTTACTTCTAAGCTGTGTGTTAGTCTTGTGTGCACAAAATCAGTTTTTGATAGCGGAACGACTTGCGTTTTATCCTGCAGACTTCTAAACTCCGAAGAAAATATAATCCTATCATAATCAACCTCAAAACCAACACGAGTTTCATCCTGTTCCTTTCTAAGCCTCTTATTCGTATCCCCTAAACGCTTTAAGGATAATAGTTGTTCCCAATTCATAGAGTAACTTTTAGTAGGTGCAAGATAGATAAAATGCTACAGAGTTGATTACAAAACACATAGTTAGAAATTAGATTTTTAATGTTACCAAATTGTTTCCTTAACATCAATCTGCTTAATATTTTCCTAACGGTAAACTAACCTTTTCATTACAAATCTTTAATTTTCGTATAACCTATAACAACGGTAATCAAAGTTTCTTTGCATCATTAATAGATTCATATATAATGAAACATTTTTTAACCGTATTGACTACATTTTTTGTAGTTATTTGTTTCGCTCAAAACACGGGATCTGTTGCAGGGAAGGTAACAGATAAGGATTTCAATAACGAGCCATTACCTTTTGTAAATATTTTAATCAAAGGCACTACCAATGGTACATCCTCTGACATTGATGGTCTCTATGTAATTGATGATTTGGAACCTGGTTCGTATACCGTTGTATTTAGTTACGTGGGATATGAAACTCAAGAAATTCCAGTTACTGTAGAGTCAGGTAAAGTCACTAATATCAATGTTCCTATGAGTGCTAGTGCAGCCAGTCTTGACGAAGTGGTTATTACAACCACAACAAGAAAAGAAAGTGTTGCCGCCCTACTCCTTGACCAGAAAAAAGCGATTGAGATAAAAGAAAGTATTGGAGCTGTAGAATTAGAAAGACTAGGGGTTGGCGATGCCTCTGCAGCAACAGCTAAAATTTCAGGTGTATCTAAATCAGAGGGTTCAGGTCAGATTTACGTTAGAGGTTTGGGGGATAGATACCTAACTACAACAGTAAATGGACTTCCTATACCTTCAGACAACATCGACAAAAAGAATATAAATCTCGAGCTTTTTCCTACAAGATTTATTAGTAGTGTATCTATTAGTAAAACGTTTTCACCATACAACTCCACCGATCAAGCGTCTGGTAATATAAATATTACTTCAAAAAACATTACGTCTCGCAAAGACTTTGGTATAAGTCTGTCAAATGGTCTTAATACGAATGCTGTTTTTGTAACGGATAATTTTGTAACAACAGCTTTAAATGATGATTTGAGCTTTGGCATATTTTCCAGACCTTACGATAATAGTAATTTAGCCAATGCTTTGACAGAGCAAAGCTGGAATACTATCGGTATAAATAATCCCATTAACTATTCATTTAGCTTTAATGCTGGAGGTTTTTTAGATGAAGAAGGAAAGTTTAGACTTTCTTTTTCTGGTGGGCAAAGCGTGGATAACGAATACCGTGAAGGTGTATTCAGATTTTTCGATAGAGGAATTACCGAAAGTCTTGTAGATGAAGACGACCCAAATGGCCCCAGAGGAGCAAGAGACTTTGTGCCTGATGGTGACAACAGATATTGGCAAAGAACAGTCAACACCAATGGGCTTCTTGTTGGTCAATACAAAATAAACCAAAATAACCAACTTAAGTTCAATGCATTTGCCATAAATAAGGTACGAGAAGAAGTCTATGAAGGTGGGCGAAGTGGCGATGCTATCTTTTTTGACGAATTGACGCCAAACCGTATAGCTGGTAATCAGTTTGTGAGGGACCAAAACATTAAGAACACATTTTTATCTACCATACAATTAATCGGTGATCATAATTTGAGTGCCAAAAATAAATTAGACTGGGCTATAGGCTACAATCGCTTGGCAGCAGATGAACCCAACCGTATTAGAAATGAATTGAATTTTAGAAACGTTGATGGCGTACCTCAAGATGAAAGACCTATAGAATTTGGAAATACAGGTGGGTTTCAACAACGAAAAAGTTCTCAGGAAATATTGGACAATGAATATAATGGTAGAATAAAAGATGTCATCAGCTTAAAAATGGATGAAGATGAGAATGATATTTATAAGCTAAGTTTTGGCGGGGACGGAAGATATAAACAAAGAGATTTTGAATCACTTTTTGAAGGCTTTGAAGAAGGCGGTCCTATTGGATCATATAACCCAGCATCAATAGATAATTTAAGTGCGGATTTCACTCAGGAGAATGTAGATAATGGGAATTTGATATCACCACCTCCAGTTAATGATATGTATGATGCAGAATTAACCTCCTATGCAGGATTTGTTGATTTTGTAGGTGTTTTCGGTAAGTTGACTGCAGAGGTAGGCTTAAGGTACCAGAGCGATAGGATTTTTGTTGATTATTTTGTCAACAATGCTCCTGGAGGTCCTGATGGAGAAGCCGAGTTATCATATAATAATTTATACCCCTCATTTAATTTAAAATACGATCTCAATGATAGAATGGCATTGAGGCTTTCTGGTAGTTTAAGTCAAACACTTCCCGAGTTTAAAGAGATTGCCCCTTTTGAATATGTATCGCCAGAAGGTTTAATTGAAGCGGGTAATAGACTTGTTGAACGTTCTACCAATGCTAACATAGACTTGAAATATGAGTTCTTTCCGTCTAATGACGAGCTAATATCAGTAACCGCTTATTATAAAAACATTGATGACGCTATAAACAGATCTCTACGGACAGGTGGTGGTGATGTATTTTCTTATTACAATACTGGTGACGCTCGCATATTTGGTGCAGAATTGGAAGGGAGAGTTTATTTAATAAAAAAAGGAGATTCTCTACCAAATCTTAAACTTTCCGGAAATGTATCGTACATCAATCACAGACAGACTTTAAAAGATAGGTCTGAAGGCATAAATGAAAATGGAGCACAAAGAACCTTTCAATATGGAGGTAATGATGAAATAGGATTGGAAGGCGCATCAGACTGGACTACAAATTTAGCATTGACCCTGAATACAGGTAATGAATTTCCCTTTGAATTCACACTAGCCGGTAATTATGCGTCGGATCGTATTTACGCCATTGGTTCTCCAATCTTTCAGGGAGAAGATCCAAATAATCCAGGGAACAATCTGGAAGACTTCAATTTTAATGGAGAAATTGTCGAAAAGGGGTTTGTGGTACTAGATTTTATCGTAAACAAAGACATTAATGAGCATATAAGTTTAGGTCTCACGGGAAGAAACCTATTGAATCCGGAAATCGAACGATTTCAAAATGTAGCATCTGATTTTGGCAACTCTTCTGCGACGCAAGAGGAAACTGTGCTAGCATATAAAAGAGGAGTAAATTTTAGCTTGAATATATCCTATAAATTTTAAACAATGTTGAACATATTTTATAAATTTTATACAATGAAAACAATTAAGATCAATTTTATTTTAACGATGATTCTTTCATTAGCTATAGTATCGTGTAACAACGATGATGATGGAGGAGGAGGAACACCACCAGAGCAAGGTCTAGATGGTTTAATAACAGCGGACTTAACACTCGATCCAAGTGTTACTTACAACCTTTCTGGAGATGTAAGAGTGGCCGAAGGAGTTACTTTAACCATTCCAGCTGGAACAGAAATAGTTTCTGCAGTAGGAACTGGAAACTATTTGGCTGTTTTACAAGGGGGAATGATAGACATCCAGGGAACACCTACAAACCCAGTTGTCATGAGATCTTCTAGTGGCACCGCCGGATCATGGGGTGGACTTTTATTATGTGGTAATGCGCCAACAACTGCTGGTGAAGACGTAACAGCAGAAGTAGGTGGCCTTGTTTATGGAGGCGCAAGTGCAAGTGATGATTCTGGTAACATAAATTACTTAATCATAAGAGATGCAGGTGCACAGATTAATGCGGATTCTCAATACAATGGTTTATCGTTATATGCTGTTGGTTCTGGAACATCAATTTCTAACGTAGCTATTATAAACGGTGCTGATGACGGAGTTGAATTCTTTGGAGGTACGGTAAGTGCAAGCAACATCTATTTAGAAAACAACGAAGACGATGCTGTAGACTGGACAGAAGGATGGAATGGTACATTATCTAATACATATGTTGTTAATACTATTCAAGGATTTTCTACTGCAATAGAAGCTGACGGTACAGCAAGTAACCCAACAATCGAAAACTTTACTGCCATCTCTTCAACTGGTGGTTTAGCTGTTCAAATGAAAGCAGCTTCTACAGCTACAATCAACGGATTTACTGCCACAGGCTTTGATATTCTATTTGAATTTGCAGGAACATCTACTGCAGCAGAATTGGTCATAGACGGTGCAGCCGCAAATACTGCAGACGATGCTGTTTATGCAAGTTCACCAACTAATGCGAGTGACTTCGCATGGGCAACAGATAATATTGTTGGTAGCGCTTTACCGGCCAATATTACTTCAGATTTAACTTTAGACCCATCAATCGAGTATACAATTAGTGGTCCAGTATTAGTTAATAGTGGTGCTACATTAACTATTCCAGCAGGAACAGTTATTGTATCGGATTCTGGTACTGCAAATTATTTAGCTGTTTTACAAGGTGGTTCAATCGACATCCAAGGTACTGCAGGAAATCCAGTAGAAATGCGTTCTGTTGATGGCAACCCTTGGGGTGGTTTACTTGTATGTGGTAATGCTTCTACAACCGCTGGAACAAATGTAACTGCTGAAGTTGGTGGTCTTGTTTACGGTGGTAACAATGACACCGAGTCTTCTGGTAGCATAGATTACCTAATTTTAAGAAATACTGGAGCTCAAATTAATGCTGATTCTCAATTTAATGGATTATCACTTTATGCAGTCGGATCTGGAACTTCAATAAGTAATGTTGCTGTAATCTCTGGGGCTGACGACGGTATCGAGTTTTTTGGTGGAACTGTAAGTGTAACTAATTTCTACGCTGAAAACATCGAAGACGATGCGATAGACTGGACTGAAGGTTGGAATGGAACTATGGATACGGCTTACATTGTAAACACAATTCAAGGTTTCTCAACAGCTATTGAAGCAGATGGTACTGCCAGTAACCCAACGTTGAATAACTTAACTGCTATTTCTTCTACAGGTGGTTTAGCTATCCAAATGAAAGCAGCTTCTACCGCTACAATTAACGGTTTCTCTGCGACTGGTTTTGATCTTTTATTCGAATTTGCAGGAACATCCACGCCAGCTGAATTGGTGATTGATGGGGCCGCTGCAGATACTGCAGACGATGCTGTATACGATACTTCACCAACAAACTCAAGTAATTTTGCTTGGGCAACTGAAGGTTTAACTTCTGAGGCTTTACCAGCTAATATTACTACGGACACGACGTTGGATCCTAGTGTTGAGTACACTATTAGTGGTCCTGTTTTAGTTAACAGTGGTGCAACATTGACTATTCCTGCTGGAACCGATATCATTTCAGAATCAGGTACTGCAAATTATTTAGCTGTATTACAAGGTGGTTCAATCGATATCCAAGGTACTATGGCGAATCCTGTAGAAATGCGTTCTGTAGATGGCAACCCATGGGGAGGTCTTTTAATCTGCGGAAATTCTACAACAACAGCTGGTGAAAATGTGACAGCTGAAGTTGGTGGATTAGTTTATGGAGGAAGTAACCCTACTGAATCTTCTGGTAACATCGATTACCTCATCTTAAGAAATACTGGAGCTCAAATCAATGCCGATTCTCAGTTTAACGGATTATCCCTTTATGCTGTTGGTTCTGGTACAACAATAGACAATGTTGCAGTAATCGATGGTGCAG
The DNA here is from genome assembly GCF_028289625.1 of Winogradskyella sp. Classification (GTDB taxonomy): domain Bacteria; phylum Bacteroidota; class Bacteroidia; order Flavobacteriales; family Flavobacteriaceae; genus Winogradskyella. The sequence goes on from NZ_JANQOM010000061.1 coordinate 61,026, forward strand.
ATGACGGTATAGAGTTCTTTGGCGGAACTGTTAGCGTTACTAATTTTTACGCTGAAAATATTGAAGACGATTCAGTAGATTGGACTGAAGGTTGGAATGGAACTTTAGCAAACTCATTTGTTAAACAGGATATTGTTGGTTTCTCAACTTCTATAGAAGCTGACGGAACTGCAAGTAATCCAACTTTAACAAACTTTACTGCTATTTCTACAGAAGGTGGTTTGGCGATTCAAATGAAGGCTGCTTCAACAGCTACGATCAACGGTCTGACGCTTACTGGGTATGCACTTCAGTTTGAGTTTGCTGGAACTTCAACTGCTGCAGAACTTGTCATCGACGGTGTTGCTGCAAACGAAGGAACAACTTACAATACATCTACAACAGTAGAAGCTGATTTCCCTTGGATAGACAATTAATATTGCACCTTTTAGTTTTTTTAATAAAAAACTAAAAGTCCTTATAATTCAAAAAACCCACTATTTCAGTATAGTGGGTTTTTTAATTTTCAATCTAAACTAAATATTTCTTTTTACATTAAAAATCAATCTTATTTGACGATGCAATGACAGCCTCGTTCTTTTTCCATTCATTAATATTGGCGATTGTATTATCCAAGTAGTCAACTTCTTTTAAGGTATCACCAATCCAGAAAAACCACTTTCCTACTTTTTTACCATTATCATATCTTGCGGAAACAAGCTTATTTCCATCTTCACAATAGCTAAACCACTGACCATGAAGCTTACCTTCTATTGTGTAAGAGCCCGTTTGGCTAATCTCACCATTGTCGTGATAGTAAACGACCTCTATTAAATTTGTATCTTTATTTAATTTAAGATTTCTTTCCTGTTGAGCGTATGTAATTCCTATACATAACAGCATCACTAAAACAATTACTTTTCTCATAATATCAAGTTCATTATTAACATTAGTGTTACAAAGTTAACACTAATTTTACTTTTAAACAACATTTACATAACATTAAATTAACATTAAATATGTAAAATTCTGATTATCAATTATTTAAAATTTATAATTAATTAACCTATGAACTAAAAGGATTGATTACCTGTAGTTGCTTGAAAAAATAAATATCCTTTTTTTTTCACATCGTTTAGAACATAACATTTTGGTAACATTACGTTCAAATTAAAACAAGTAATTTGCGTTCAATTATAGCTGTATATTTCATGGAAAACCTTTATGTCTATATGCTAGCTGCATTGGCTTTTCTGGCAATTGCAGATTTAGTAGTTGGTGTAAGTAATGATGCCGTAAACTTTCTAAATTCCGCCATAGGCTCTAAAGCTGTTTCTTTTAAAACCATAATGATTGTTGCTAGTCTTGGTGTTGCTGTCGGTGCGATGACCTCTAGCGGTATGATGGAAGTGGCTCGTAAAGGTATTTTCAATCCAGGTGAATTTATGTTCAATGAGATTATGATCATTTTTATGGCAGTGATGCTCACGGATATACTTCTTTTGGATTTTTTCAACACCTTAGGTCTTCCTACTTCTACCACTGTTTCTATTGTGTTTGAATTATTAGGCGCTTCTGTTGCCGTAGCTCTAATCAAAATTTATGGCAACCAAAACCAATCAATTATCGATTTAGGCAACTACATTAATAATGAGAAAGCTATTGAAATTATACTTGGTATACTACTATCCGTCGTAGTTGCATTTACTATTGGTGCAATCATTCAATATATATCAAGGCTTTTGTTATCCTTTAATTTTAAAGAAAAACCCATTTGGTATAGTGCTGTTTTTAGTGGTTTTGCTATAACCTCAATTATGTATTTCATTATAATTAAAGGGTTAAAAAACGCAACCTTCATGGATGAGTCCATATTAGCTTTTTTAAATGACCATCCATTATATTTTATTGAAGCAAGTTTTATCGTTTTTACTTTAATTTCATATTTGGCCGTAAGATTTTTTAATGCCAAAATTTACACAATCATAATTATCGTTGGCACCTTTGCTTTAGCTGTGGCTTTTGCTGGCAATGACTTAGTGAACTTTATAGGTGTACCTATTGCAGCTTATAACTCTTATGAAGCTTGGTCTGTTAGTGGCGCTGACCCATCTAATTATGTAATGACTGCCTTAGGAGAACCTGTACAAACAGAACCCTATTTACTTTTAGTTGCAGGTTTAATCATGGTATTAACGCTATGGTTCTCAAGTAAAGCAAAAGCCGTTGTTAAAACTTCTGTGGATTTATCGCGACAAGATGAGGGTGCAGAACGTTTTGAACCTAATTTCTTATCTAGAAATATTGTACGGATGACTATTGGAATTAATGAGAGGGTAAACAGCATTCTTCCAATTTCCTTCAAGGAATGGTCTAAAAAACAATTTCAAGAGCCCAATGTGATTATTAAAGGTAACGATAAGCCAGCATTCGATTTGGTGAGAGCGGCTGTAAATTTAATGGTAGCGAGTGTTCTAATCTCTATTGCCACTTCAATGAAGTTACCCTTATCAACAACTTATGTCACTTTTATGGTGGCCATGGGTACATCTTTGGCCGATAGGGCCTGGGGTAGTGAAAGTGCTGTTTACAGAGTCGCTGGTGTACTTAATGTTATTGGAGGTTGGTTTTTTACAGCATTTAGCGCATTTACTGCGGCAGCTATTATGGCTTATATCTTGTATTATGGTAAAGGTTATGCTTTGATAGGGCTTGTAGTCTTGGCCATTACCTTACTAATTAGGAGCTACTTATCTCATCGTAAAAGCTCAAAAATTATGAAAGCAGAAGACCATCTTGAACGCGCTGAGAGCAGTTCTACCCAAGGTGTCATTCACGAAAGTGCTTCTAATATTGCAAATGTTGTAAAACGAGGCAACAGAATTTACACATCAGCCATAAATGGCTTGGCAGTACAAGACCTGAAACGCCTAAGGAAGAACAGACAGCAGATTGATAAGCTCTCTGATGAAATTTACGATCTAAAGGATAACATCTTTTACTTTATTCGTAATCTCGAAGAGCCAAGTGTTGCTGCGAGTAATTTCTACATCAATATCTTGGGGCACTTACAAGACATGACACAATCCCTAGAGTATATCTCTAAGGCGAGTCATAAACACATAAATAACAACCATAAAAAACTAACGTTTAGCCAGGTTAGAGAGCTTAAGGACTTGGACGCCAATATCGAAAAACTATTCGAAACTACGCAAACCGCATTTGAGACACGGTCTTTTGAAATGATTGGCGCCGTCATTAAACAGAAAATCAATATTTTTGACTTGGTTAAGGAAAAAATTCAAAGACAGGTAGAGCGCACAAGAAGTGAAGAATCTAGCCCAAAAAACACAACACTTTATTTTAGTTTATTGCTTGAAACAAAGGATCTTTTAACTGCTATGATGAACCTATTAGAGGAATACTACCATTCCCATGACAGTTCGATAGTACCTGCCCAACCTACATTAATTGATGACCCTGTAGATTAAGACAATGGATAAGTACCCTAAATCCGAGTATTAGGATAAAATACTAGCATCTCATGTTTACTTTTTATGTGTGCCAAGCTTCTTTGAGAGATTGTAATCCGATAAATAAAAGGTGCAAAACCAATGATAAAGCTGCCTAAGTTTTAAATCTGCTTTTTGAGAAAGGTAAGATCAAAACTATCTACACCTGCATTCTGGCAGATAAGGATTATATGACTTAAGTAGTTAAGAAGTCTGACTTATTCCAAAGCTTCTATTAAACATTCTCGCCAATATGCTCCGTGTTTTATTGCCTGCCAAGAGAAGAAGGATATCACTCATAGCTTTCAACTAGAAAAGAAAAACATCAATCGATTCCAAAAGCCATAAAATATTCGTAAATCCGTTATCTATAGCTAATTTCCTGAAAAGATGAAGCTAATAAAATTTTATTTGATAGCTAAAATTACACAAAATCATGTATTACGACATCCAAAAAACGTATTTGGTCGTATATGTAATCGTATTGAATAAACTAACCTAAAATTTAAACATGAAAAAAATTTCAATCCTACTAGTTGCAACTATCGTATTAAGTTCATGCGTTTCAAAAAAGAAATACATGGCCCTAGAACAAGAAAATGGTGAGATCAAAAGTCAACTGACCAAAACTCAAGTTGAAAAGGAAGATTTGGAAAACAAATTTGCCGTAATTCAAGAGCGTGTTGATCGCTATAATAAAAAAATCAACACATTGAATGAGGATGTTGAAGGTCTTAAAATAGAAAACGACATTAAATTAGATGTTAATGCAGATGGCACAGTAATGTCTAATGAAAGTAAGCGTAAGATGCTAGCGACTTTAGAGAATGTAGATGCTGCAAAACTAGCTGAGGCTAAGACTTTAAAAGATTCGATGAACTTAGCGGTTCAGTACAATCTTGAAAAAAGTTTAGACACTACAGAATTAAATGAAGATGAAGACATCGCTGTTAACATTAATGAGACCGTTGTGATGATTTCGATTTCTGATAAAATGCTTTTTAATTCTGGCAGCTATAGAGTTAGCAGTAAAGCAAACACTATTCTTCAGAAACTAGCAGATGTCATTAATTCTGAAGAAAGTATTGATGTTATGGTCGAAGGCCACACGGACTCTAGAAGTATCAATACCGAAAAGATTAAAGACAACTGGGATTTGAGTGTATTAAGAGCGACGTCTGTTGTAAGAAAGTTGCAGCATAAATACAACGTAAATCCAGAAAAACTTATAGCATCTGGTCGAAGTAGTTATCAACCTTTAGTTGAAAACAATACTAGAGAGAACCGTTCTAAAAACAGAAGAACACGCATTATTTTGATGCCAAACATAGATAAGTTCTTTGCTTTAATGGAGGCAAATTAATTGATCCATTATTTTATAGAGGTGAAAAAAAGCACTCTCCCGTATAGCTCGGCATTGAGTGCTTTTTATTTTTAAATATATTTTTTAACCAAAGTATTAAGCTACCTTTTATTCTGGCAGTTTTCCGATTTGACCGAGTTCAGACTCGGATTCTTTTTTACTTTCAAACTTTCTAACATCCACAACGTAAGTTTTTGATATAGAGTTGTACCAACCTTTACCACCTTCTCCAAGAAAAGAAAATTGTTCAAAAGGAATAAACCTACATAATGTCCGTATAAAATATCACTAAGGTATTGGAACTGGGATACCCTCAATAACATTTTGCTTTAACAGCAAGAAAGCGATTAAGTGCTCAGAAGAGCTTGGGGGTTCAATCTTCTTTAGCGCCCAATCGCTTTTTATCGCTGGAAAATTTTCAAATGGTCTTAAAAAGCATATGCTTTTTAGTTCCGTCCATTACATAAGTATCGATTAATTAATGAGTAGGTTTTGCTATGGATATTCTCAATCATAATTTGGAATGCTTGGTTCGCGATTCCATCACTTGCGGCAAAAAAGGTTAAAATATGTTGTATAAAATAAGGTTCTTTATCATTTAATTTTATTGCCTAATCGATTTAAATCCTCGTGACATTCAATCTTTTCCGCAGTCCAAAAACTGTTTCTAGTTCCTTGCGATATGTTTTTACTACTTTTTGAGGGTTTAATTTGTTTTAATTTAGGCAGGGCAAAGATTTAAAAATGTCCAAGAAAATGAAAGTCAATCCTATAAACATTTTCAACAAGTTTTTAACAAACTCTTGAATTGTCCAGAACACCTAGGGAAAGCAAAATTTAGGTTTAGTTATTTGATATTCAGTTATTTAAAAATTCTTAAATATCTCGTATTTCTTGTGAGTTTTATCGTATTAAATCTAAGGCTAGGAGGCGTATTTATTGAAGTCTTACATTTTTTTTAACAAAAAAAAGAGTGCTATTTAAGCATTCTTTTTTTTCTAATAACTAACTAATGAAAAAGCAATCCTTAAAATTGCTTGCAATAAAATTAAAATAAAAGTCAAGATTTGAAAAATCCTGACTTTTAATCGATTAATAGCGTTTAACTGTCTTAAGAATAAACCCTCATCTACTCTTAATTGGTCAGTCTTATTACTCAAATATCAAAATAAATCTACTTACAACTCTACACTATTGTATAATTGGTAAAAAAAAGTGTATAGATGGATGGGCTTAAATTTGAAATATTAAATTTTAACACATTATACACAAAACACTGCACGATATACATAAACACACTAAGGAAACCCTTTATATGTATATCTTTATGGTGTAGAAATTTAATTATGTTAAAAGCTGTAATTGTTGATGACGAACCAAAAGCTATTCAAAGCTTAATTTGGGAACTAGGTAACTTCAAGGAGGAAATTGAAATTATGCAATCCTTTACAAATCCTGAAGAAGCTTTGAAATACTTAACCTTAAATACCCCTGACTGTCTGTTTTTAGATATACAAATGCCGACCATAGGAGGGTTTCAATTTTTAGAGCAATTAGATGAGATTAATTTTGCAGTAGTTATCACAACGGCATACGATGAGTATGCCATAGAAGCGTTGAAACATGACGCTATAGATTACTTATTAAAGCCTATAGACTCTGATGACTTAAGGGATACGCTTAGTAAAATAAAAAAGCATAGTAATCGCCAATTCAGCATTTCTAAACTAGAAAACATGTTGTTGAATTTTAATTCGAAATTCGACAGAAAACGTATTACAATTAATACGGATGGAAAACTTCTATTTTTAGATGTTGATGATATTATCTACGTAGCTTCAGACGGCAACTACAGTACGCTATTCCTTAAGGATGAAAAGAAAATAGTTGTGACAAAAAAAATAAAAGAGGTCGATGCCATTTTACCAGAGCATCATTTTTTCAGGATACACAACTCTTATATCATTAACCTCGGTAAAATAAAAGCTTTTATAAAAAATGAAGGTTATGTCATTATGGACAGTAATCATAAAATTCCCGTGGCAAGACAACGTAAATCCGATTTTCTCGAAAAGCTATAGTCTTAAAGTTGAGTCTTAAAATATCATATCGCTATTTTGTTATTCTACTGGTATTTCTAGTAAATCAAATAAGCAATACCCAGAATTTAGAGTTAAACAATGCCATAGATTATTTAAATAAAAACAAACCTTCTACCTACTCTGGCATTGACTCTTTACTAAAACCTTTTCAAAGGGATAGCTTAAAAATGAAGCTGTTTTTAGAAGCTTCAAAGTTAAATTCCTATGATGAAGGTACTAGCTATGCTCTAAATGCCATAGGTGTTATTAACAGAAATTTATCTAACTACAATAAATCCATAGCACTTCATGAAGAAGCAAAGTCTTATGCCGATAAGGCCAATAGTAACGAACTAAGAATTGTTAGTTTAAATATGATAGGAGTAGCGTATCGAAGAATGGATGTTATTAAATCTGCCTTGGATTACCATACCCAAGCCTTAAAAATAGCTTATGAGGTTAATAATCCTTCCCCAACGGTAAGCTACAATATTGCCGTTTCCCAAAATAGCATTGGAAATATTTATTTGGCACTCAAACAATATGACATCGCTATAATTCAGTTTAAAAAATCATTAAAGATTGAGGAAAAAGCTAATAATAAATTGGGCTTAGCCATTAACTATCACAACATAGGTTATGCCGAAGAAGGAAAAGGCAACCTAGATGTGGCCTTGGCGAATTATGAGAAGTCCTTGTCTTATAATGAAAGCATAAATTCTGATATCGGAAGAATGATATGTTTTAATAGTATTGGTGGTATTTACTTAAAAAAAGAAGATTATAACAAAGCTGAACCTATTATTAGAGATGCTCTTAAAAAAGCATTAGCCTTAAAAGATCAATTTTACATTGCATCATCATACATTAGCCTCGGACAGCTTGAAATTGAATTAAATCAAATCCTAGAAGCTGAAGATCACCTCAAAAAGGGGCTTGAGGTGTCAAAAACTTACAAACTTAAATCTTCTGAGGCCGCTTCGAGTAGCTTACTTTCAGAAATCTATCAGAAAAAAGGAAATTATAAGGCTGCTTTAGATTACTACCAAGACGCTGTTGATATTGAAAACACCATATTAACCGAACAAAATCTACAATATGTCAATGATATTGTTATTCAGTATGAAAACGAAAACAAAAACAATCAAATAAAAGCCTTAGCTTCAGAAAATGAAAAAGTACGGCAACGCTTAGAACGAAATAAAAGCATCTTTTGGTATTCTATACTAGCGTTAGGTTTAATTTTAACAACTATGCTTATAATTAATAGAACCCGAACCCTAAAACAAGACAAGCAAATTTTGACATTAGAACAAGATATGCTGCGCAGTCAGATGAATCCGCATTTTATTTTCAACTCATTGAACTCTATTAAGCTTTATATCATAAATAACGAAAAGGAAAATGCGGTGTATTATCTCAATAAGTTTTCAAAACTTATCCGTAAAATCCTCATTGCCTCTAAAGAGAAAGAAACCTCACTTCAGGATGAATTAGAAACCATGCAGCTCTACATGAACATAGAAAACATAAGATTTGATAACGAAATAGATTTTAAAATCAATGTTGACGATTCTATAAATACTGGAGTCACTAAAGTGCCATCCTTAATACTTCAGCCATTTTTAGAAAATGCACTTTGGCATGGTTTATTTTCTAAAACCGATGACAAAAAAATTGACCTTAATGTTTCTAAAAACACATCCGATTATATTACTGTCGAAATTATTGATAATGGCATAGGCAGAATTGCATCGAAAAAAATTAGAGACAATAAAAAATTGAAACGTAAATCTGTGGGTATCGACATCACTAAGGCACGTTTGGCAAACTTCTCTAAGGCTTTTGATAACTCTTACACACTTAATATTGATGATCTATACGAAGGCAACACTCCTACTGGAACGCGCGTTACACTCAATATTCCTGTTTAGTATTTAGCTTTCGAGTTTATGTTCTGCCACCTTTTCTAACTCTGCATACCAATCTTCACCAAACTTTCTTATAAGGGCTTCTTTCACAAATTTATAAATAGGCACTTGCAATTCTTTCCCAAGAGTACAAGCAGAATCACAAATATCCCATTTCTCATAGTTGACCCCAGAAAATTCTGAATAGTCCTTAACACGTATGGGATATAGATGACACGACAGTGGTTTTTTCCACTCAATTTCCCCTTGGTTATATGCTTCTTCAATACCGCAAAGCGCTGTGTTTTTTTCATCAAAAATAACGTAGGCACATTCTGCCCCATTGATTAGTGGAGTCTCAAGATCTCCAAACACTGTTTTCACTGAAGTACCTTCGGCTTCAATGACTTCAATACCCTCTTTTCTTAGTAAAGGTTTTACTTTTGGGTAGATATCATCAAGAATTTTTATTTCATCCTTGTCTAGCGGCGCGCCTGCGTCTCCATCCACACAGCAAGCTCCCTTACAAGCAGACAGATTACAGACAAAATCCTTCTCTATAATATCCTCTGAAACTATGGTTTTTCCTAGTTGAAACATGCGACAAAAATAGTTAAACTTTACTGTAATTTAATATTGTAAATCGGTAATTAAATCGCACCTTTGCGGCGAATTTTAAACCCGTAATGGGCATTTGGCAAATTTAACTGAAAAACCTTAGTTAAGCACACTGATTTTAGAATGTAATGATTTAAGCCATAGGACAATGCAACTCAATTTTAAAGAAATATTTACCGCGTTTATGGTATTGTTTGCCGTTATAGATATCATTGGCAACATACCTATTATTATAGATTTACGAAAAAAAGCTGGGCATATTCAGAGTGAGAAAGCCTCCTTAATTGCCGGAATCATTATGATTGCATTTTTGTTTGTTGGGAAGAGTATGCTCTCTTTGATTGGCATTGATGTGAATTCGTTTGCAGTTGCTGGTGCATTTGTATTGTTCTTTATTGCACTCGAAATGATTCTTGGAATTACCCTTTATAAAGACAATGGAGATGAAGCCATAACAGCCTCTGTCTTTCCTTTGGCATTTCCACTAATTGCCGGACCAGGTAGTTTAACAACCCTATTATCATTGCGTGCAGAGTTTAGAATAGAAAATATTATTGTGGCCGTTATTTGCAATGTCATTTTCATTTACATCGTACTTAAAACATCAGCAAGAATAGAACGCGCTATAGGAAAAAACGGAATTAACATTATAAGAAAAGTTTTTGGCGTAATTTTGCTTGCTATAGCCGTAAAATTATTTGCTCATAATATTAAGGCTCTATTTGTTTAAAAACTTGCAAGATGAAGATATTTACAATAATTCTAAGTGTTATTGCTGTCGGACTCATTATTTTTAATGCTACAAAATTGAATTTCGATGCTTTATTTGAAGGAGAAAGCTATACAGCAATTCTCACTATTATAGCGGCGTTATGCGCTATTATTTTGCTTCAAATCCTCAGGATATCTAAAAAAATAGAAACCCTTAGTAAGAAACGCAAATGAAATTTGACGCTTTGATTATTGGTGGTGGAGCCGCTGGTTTGTCCTGTGCTTTGATCCTAGGTTCCGCAAAAGACAAAGCTTTTGCTAAAGACAAAAAGATTGGTATCGTAACACACCAAAAGACATCGCACTTACAGAGTGCCTTGTTTAATAATGTTCTTGGTCTACAACCAGGCACTTTAGGAAAAGATATTTTGGAGAGTGGAAAACAGCAACTTAACAATTTGTATCCTCATGTGGTTCAAATTGAAAAAGAAAAAGTTAAATCCATAGAAAGACAATCTAAGGGTTTTAAAGTAGTCTCTAACAGAAACGAATACTTTTCTAACATAGTCGTTATCGCAGTGGGTTACACCAGTCTTATGACCATTAAAGGATTAGAGCCTTTTATCGAGCCTCACCCAAGAGCTGTAATTGAAAAAGGTAGAATCTGGTTGAAAAACACAGACCATTTAATAGAAAACAACCTTTATGTGGCTGGCACTTTAGCAGGTTGGCGAAGTCAGTTTTCAATAGCTAGTGGCAGTGGGTCTCATGTGGCGACCGATATACTAACACTTTGGAACGGAGGAAAACATACCAAAGTACACGATAAAGTTACTGTTTAAAGTTAGGGTATTCTGTACTTAGAAGTATGACTTCTTGTACCATAACGTCTTCCTTATTGAGAATTTCCTCAAAAGCGTTATCATCAAACAACTGTCTTGCTAAAGTTGCTTTTATCAATAGTCTAATTTCATCATTATAGGCCACAAAAGTAATATTAGTGTCTTCGCGTCGATTAACATAATCCTCAAAGCGCACTACAATATCATCACTGACCTCAAAATTGTTGATAAAATCGTATTTGGTAACATGCTTGTAAGCATTTCTGTCCCTATCTAACTCTTCAAAAACAAAATAACCAAAATGTCCTCTTCGTCTTAGGTAGTTTATGGTTTCGTTATTGAAAGATTGGTCCACAGGCACAAAAATATCTGGAATAATACCACCGCCACCATAAACCACTTTTCCTTTAGGAGTCGTAAATTTTAAGGAATCGTCGACCTTTATGTTATCTACATCTGCCAATTCACCTGTTCTTAGACGTTTGAAATAATCACTGTAATAAGAACGATTATCTCCATTGGTGTAGGGTCTTTGAATAGACCTTCCCGTCGGAGTGTAATATCTCGACACTGTTAGACGCACAGCACTACCATCTCCTAAAGCCATTTCTCGTTGTACCAGTCCCTTACCATACGACCGACGACCAACAATGATGCCCTTATCGTTATCTTGTAGCGCTCCTGCTATAACCTCACTGGCCGAAGCGGAATTTTCATTGATTAAGATATAAATCTCGCCTTCTTCAAAGTCACCTCGCCTTGTAGCATAAGTATGCTCTTCCCTTCCTTTTTTGTCTCTTGTAAATAAAATGAGTTTGTTATTCTCTAAGAATTCATCGGCTATTTGCTCAGCAATACCCAAGAATCCGCCTGGATTATCTCGCAAATCTAAAGCTAGTTTCGTTGCCCCTTGTTCTTGTAGTTCTTTTAGAGCAGATTTAAATTCCTTAAAACTGGACTCTGCAAAACGATTCATTTTTATATATCCCAATTCATCTGTCAACATATAAGCCGCATCAACGCTTTTTATTGGTATATCTTTTCGCTTTATGTCAAACTCGAGTATTTTATCTTCACTTTTTCTGTAAACAGTAACCTTAACCTTTGTGTTTTTATCTCCTTTCAGTCTTTTTGTAATATAATCATTAGTCACTTCGGGACCATAAATCTTTTCTCCATCTGCTGTTAGAATACGATCCCCACCAATAATACCTGCACGTTCACTTGGCCCACCTTCTGTGGGTTTTATCACAGCTATGGTATCCTTGTATGGATAATAATTAATACCTATACCCACAAAATCACCTTTCATATTTTCTGTAATACGCTCTAAATCTTCCTTTGGAATGTATGTGGAATGAGGGTCGAGATTGTCTAAAATACCATTTACCGTAACATTAACGATACTATCGGTATTCACCTCATCAACATACTCATAATCAATGTAATCTATTAAACGATTAAGTTTATCTTTCTTACTGTTGGTAGTAAATAAGCGGTCTGATGTATCCGTAAAATTGAGTTTCCCCCCAATAACAACTCCTGTTGCTATAGCGACACCTATAATTAGCGGTATGTATTTATTTTTTGTAGCCATTAGGCTTCTAAATCTTCAATATGTCTTAATTCTATTCCAGCTTTTTTTAAAAAATCAAGCCCAGAATTGTCTTTATATGCTTGCGAATAGACAACTCTAATAATTCCTGCCTGATGTATCAACTTACTACATTCCTTACACGGAGACAAGGTAATGTACAGCGTCGCACCTTTGCAAGATTGTGTTGAAGCCGCCACTTTTAAAATGGCGTTGGCTTCGGCATGCAGCACATACCATTTGGTATAACCCTCCTCATCTTCACAACAATTCTCAAATCCGGTAGGCGTCCCATTATAACCATCTGATATAATCATGCGGTCTTTAACAATGATGGCTCCCACTTGCTTACGCTTGCAATGCGATAGTTTTCCCCATTCGTGTGCAATACGCAGATAAGCTTTATCATACCGTAACTGTTTACTCTCTGACATTCATCTTATTTATTGCACAAACGTACGATGTTATTAACGAATATAAAAGGATAGAATTGTAATAGCAATGTATTGGTCGTTAAAGTTTTATCAATTAAGAGGCGTTTAACAAATCGCTGCCAGTAATCATTGGAATGACCAAGCCAATAACAATGGCCGAAAGTACCATCATCCAATCGCGACGCGAAAATCTAAAAATGGTCTGAAATAAAAACCCCAAAAACAATACTACAAAAACGATAATAACTTGAGCAATCTCGATACCTAAGGCAAATTCTATAAGCAGTTCTACTTTGTTTTCAGACTGTCCGGCAAACATCTTAAATTCCCTCGCAAAACCTAAGCCGTGTATAAGTCCAAAAAATAAAGTTGTGAAGAATAGCAAGCCTATCTTATTACCTGAATCTTTTTTGCCTGCCGTAAAAACGTTATATATTGCTGCTATTAAAATGGTCACTGGAATTAAAAATTCCACCAATTTACCATTTACAGATACAATATCATAAGCCGCTAAAACCAAGGAAAGTGTATGCCCTAAAGTAAACATGGAAACCAGTAAAAGCACACGTTTCCAATCTTTAAACACATAGGGTACCGCTAATACCATTAAAAAAAGTACATGGTCGTAGCCATTTGGGTCAAGTACATGATTAATGCCATACTGTACATTAAACCAGAAATTATCTAACATAATTAATTCGTTTGGGATGGCATCAAAGTTACGATTTAAATATCAGAAGATATAATTTAGATTACTGTCAACTTTAAACGATTTATAGTATCCTCATTTTTTGGCATATAAGATTTTTCTTCTGGAATGATTAGGCTTTCTAATTGATTGTTAAGAACATGTTGATGCTGTTCCTTTACAAATTTAGATATATCTTCAATCTCTAAAATATCATCCTTTGCATACTTCTCAATATCTTCATTTCTTATTCCAAGCTGAATCGCTCTTCGTTCTAATTTAGCTCTGTATGGGTCGTGGTCTGGATCCCATTGCAATCTAATATTCGAGTTTTTTACGGCATCTTGCCAATTCTCTCTATCATTATAAATATCAGCTTGATAACTTGAATAAACGGCATCATTCAGATAACGTTCGAACACTTCACGTTTAAGATGAATAGCTAACACCACCTCTTGTCCCTCTTTAGTCCCCCAGCCATTACGGTACATCATCCATAAGAAATTAGGCTTAATCCAAGTCATTCGGTTTAAGCTAAAAGCACCACCAAAAAACTGGTTTTTAGCTGCAAAGTTTCCAATTTCAGGTCTATAGGATTGATATACTATGATTTTATTTTCATCATACTGTGCAATAATATGATACCCTTTTTGAGGCCACTCTCTTAATTGTTCTATATATGGTTTTATTTTTATTTTCATTGTTTTAAAAGTTTCAGATACAACTCAAAGTTTTGTTTGTCGAAACAAACAAAAGTAATTTCTTTAACTACTTTTTGAGTATGAAATCTATTAATCTCATGTATTGCTATTTGAGCAGCTAATTCTTTTGGGAACTTGTAAATACCTGTACTTATATTCGGGAAAGCGATACTACTAACCTCATTTTCTATTGCTAGTTTCATTGAGTTCTTATAGCAGTTACCTAAAAGTTTTTCTTTTTCTTTCCCTCCTTGATTCCATACAGGACCAACTGTATGAATAACATATTTAGCATCAAGTTTTCCAGCAGTTGTGATGACTGCTTCTCCAACATTACACTTCCCTTGCCTATTTCTTATTTCCTGACAAGCTTTTAAAATTTCTAAGCCCCCTTTCTTATGAATTGCACCATCAACTCCAGAACCTCCAAGTAATGAAGAATTAGCTGCGTTAACAATTGCATCAACTTTCATAGTTGTAATATCAGATTGGATAACATTTACTTTCATTATAGAGACTATTAATTAAAATCAATAAATTCAGTTGGAACTCTTTCCGTTAACCAAACTCCATTTTCTGATTTAAAAAATTGATGACCATTGTTACACATCTCCAAAGCCCTCACAGTTAATATTATTGGTTTCCCTCTACGTAAACTAACTTTTATAGCCGTATCTTTATCTTTGCTTAAATGAACATGCTGACGACTCATTTTCTTCAATCCTTGCAGTTTTATATCATCCATATACTTTATTACCGTACCATGATATAAATATAGTGGTGGTGATATAAGTTCTAATTTTAAATCAACTGTTTTCAAAGAATGTCCTTGACTCGCCCTAATTTTAGTTTTGAATTCATCAAATACAAAACGTTTCTTATCATTTGTAGCCACAACTTCTTCTAACTCCTCTCTAGAAAACTTAAGTTTTGTATTGGATAAAATATCTGACACAAAAGCCCAACCGTTTTCATCTAATTTTAAATTAATAGTTTCTGGTTTATGCCTTAAAATTAAACTCAAAAACTTACTTACTTTATTTTTTTGTTGTTCTGTCATTACAAAATTTTTGATTATCCAAAATCATAAACATAAACATCGGATTTAGTTAAAGTTTCATTTATTATAGGTTCTATTTCTTCCCATTTTCCTCCTGCTAATCCGCAACCAATTCTCGGCATGTGTACTGAAGCCTTTAGAGCTTTTGCTTGTTCATTAACTACTTTCATGCCCTCTACAACAGCTTCATAACGAATTGGTGGATTACCATTTTCATCTTTTCTTATCTTATGTTGTCCTATTAAATTGGCTACCCATAAATCATCTTCTACCTTTACAAATTGTACTTGCCCCAACTCAAAGTTATTTTTTGATTTGTGCCATTCACGAAATGCTTTTTCTGGCAATGCCCATCTCTTTGAAATTGCAACTACAAACCCTTTACCCCAGCCACCAATATCGTTACAGATATGCACTATTATTTTATTTCCTTTTACTTGTGGAGTTGTTGCATCTCCTTTTAAATATGTTATTACTTTCATTTTATATTATCAAGTTTGCTTTTTCATCCGCTATACCAATTTCAACATGGCTTCCTGAATTGAAATTCAAAAAATCAGATTCGATACCATCACTAAAAATAACGCCTTTAGTTGGCATATTGGATTCAATTTTTAATGTTTGCTTTTTAGTTATTATTCCAAAACCAATATTTGTTTGGGTAACCTTACTTAAGAAAGGTTCTCTAACCACAAATACTAATTTATTATCACCCCAATCCATTTGGGCTTGATTTTCTCTTTCACTTACTATACTATGTCCAATTATATTATTCTTCATATTAAATATTGAACTCAACCAACCTGTAGAGCCTGCACCAGTAGAAACAATAATTCCACTAGATGATTGCCTTTCCTTTTTTCCTTTAAACTCAATATCGTATCTAGATGATACATGAGAATCTGCTCCTATATAAAAATCATTAAAAGCTAACAAAGTCTGACCATCATTTAATACTGCTTTTGCCATAGTCACTTGTTTAGTTGAATATTCACCTTTTAGAACATTTTTTATGACTGCACCTAAATCATCTGGAGTATGTTTCAATAAGACACCATCATAGCGTTCAGAATCAGGATTCACACCTATTATCGGCAAACCATTTACATATTTAGCTGTATTAGCCACTAAACCATCTTGACCTATAACCAGAACCAAATCTTGTTCAGTAAAAATATAAGTAGGCAAAAACGAGCGGTCAATAACTTTATATTTCAAGCGTTTTGAAATGGTCTTTTGAATTTTATTCAGAGATTGATAGAAGGTATCATTTTCTATCTCATAATATTCAAAATCCCCTTCAGACCGCTCAATATAAAACTTGGCTTGAGCTTTTGAGTTAAACCTTTCAATCAGTTGCTCAAGCCTAGTCTTATCTCTTATTATGATTACTTGTTCAAAGCTCATCTTTCTTAAGATTTACTATTTACAATAGCACCTAATAACTCTGGAGAGATATTAAGATTTCCTATTTTATCAGCATTCTCAGCCAGCTCTCTAAAAGCTAAAGCTATATTATTACTTGGGTCATTTCCATTATTACTGATAGCCATTAGCGTCTTCCAATCTAGTTCTTTATAAGGTTTTAATCTAGCATTAAGAACATACTCATTCATATCTGCTTCTTTCTTCTCATTTGTCACTTGAACATCGATTAACTCTTTTTTCTGTTCTTCTAAAGTAATGTTAGAGGTCATTTCCATTTCTTTAAGTTTCTGCTCATTTTGCTGTTTTACAACATCTGTTTCCATTTTCTTTTCAACAATCTGCTTTTGTTTCTCTTCAACAGCAATTTCAGTATTTAATTCACTCTCTTTAATCATACGCTCTTGCTCTACAGCAAAGTTTCTACGCTCGTAGATAGCTTGATCAGCTTCCTTTTGTAAAGACTCTCTCATTTGAGCTTCTAAAGCACGAGCCATTTCTGGGTTAGGAGTGACACCGAGAACATTAACACTTAATATTTCTAATCCAAGCATTTGGACTGTTTTTGATTTTTGAATACTCTCAAATATTTCAGATTCTATGTCTTCAAGCTTTCTTAATGCTTCTTTCAAACTTAAACGTTGTATAATAGATGCACTAGCTGTTTGAGCCTCATTAATGATACGTTGCTGAATTTTTTCGTGGTCATTCTTCAAATACTGTTTTTTCTTATTTACAGTAAAATCTAACGTTTCTGCTAGTTGTTTTGGATTTTGAATCTTATATGTAACCTGCCCTTGTAAAGTAACTTCTTGATAGTCCTTTGTAGTTTCATTGAATACAAATTGAAAATCATTACTCTGTACAGGAATAGAAACAATTGATGAGTTTGGAGAAAAATAGAAAAATGATAAACCTCTTCCTTCTTTCTTTATTTTCCCTCCTTGGTAATGAATCACATAGTTCATTGAGTCGAATTTGATATAATTTATTCCTAACATAACTTTGGGTTTTAAATTATTAATTTGCGTAATTATAACACAAATATAAATTGAGAAAATGAATTCACAAAACTTAATTTGTGTTTTTTTTACACAAATTAAATAATATCTTGTTTTTCAGTATTTTAAATTTCGAAAATAATACCTTCTTTTTTTAGCTGAAAGTAGCGTTTTTGATTAAATTGGAATAGATTAGCTGGTCTTCCTGAACCTTTTGATACTTTTTCGTCTAGCTCATCTAGCACATTGAGACTTATAATTTTCTTTCTAAAATTACGTCGGTCTATGGGTCTTCCTAAAAGTGTTGTGTAGAGTTTTTCTAAATCTGAAAATGGGAATTTCTTATCAAGCAATTCAAAACCTATAGGCTCATATGTGATTTTATCCTTTAATCTCTTTATTGCCATATTTAAAATTTCCTCATGGTCGAATGAAAGTTCAGGTAATTCATTAATATTAAACCATTGAACTTCTTCAGCATCAGTAGATGCGAAGATTTTAAAAGTGTTAGGTCTTACTAATCCAAAATAAGCCACAGATACCACTCTTCCCCTTGGATCTCTTGATGGTTTCCCAAATGTATATAACTGTTCCAGATAATTAATCTTTATACCTGTTTCCTCTTGCAATTCCCTTTCAACAGCTTGCTCTAAGGATTCATCATTTAAAACAAATCCTCCAGGGATAGCCCATTTACCTTTATAGGGATCATACTTACGTCTAATTAATAATACCGATATTTCACCATCTTCATAACCAAATACAACAGCATCTACTGACAGTTTAATTGACTGTTTATTCATATGCGTAGTTTATACACAAAAATAAGTTTTTTATTTATGAAATTTAAAAATGTAAGCTATTATGGTTTTGGAACTACAACCGATCTATTAATCCAGCACTTAATTTCTATCGTTTTGCCACCTAAGCCTTTTAAAAATACCTTTTCTTTAGTTGGAGCTTTTGCCTCATAACTAGCTACATATTGATTAACATATGTTTGGAGTGTAGGATCAACACGAGATGCTTTTTCTGCCTCCTTAGCCGCTAACCAATAGACAGCCCTTTGGTAAAAATTGTCCTTCCCACAACTCTTATCCTTGGCACTATCGGCATACATTTGAGCAATTAAAAAATGTGGTCGCCCATTAGACGGATTGAGTTTTAAAGCCTTCAGCAGATAACTACGTGCCTTTACAAATTGATTCTTATTCTTTAATATAACTCCAATCCTGAACGCAATGTTCGATTTTTTATACGATCTGGTTTCTAACTGAAATGCTTCTTCTAAATACTGATACGCTTCTTTATCTTTTCCTTTTTTGAGCAATACTGTAGCGACATAAAGTTTGGTGTCTGCAGATGGCGCCACCTCGTCGTATTGCTTCACCAATTTTTCGTAGAGCTCATCATCTGTGCATTTCTTATGATACATTCTACTCACGGAACGCTTTAACCAGATAGAATCGTTTTGGTGGGTTTCGAAGCCCTTGGAGTATAGCTGAATTAAAATTTTGCAATTCGCTTTTTCATCTGCAATGGCATCCATGTTGTTCTTAATCAAAGTATAATTTTTCAGATAACTTTCATAAGCCCTTCTATTGTTGCTTTCCCTAGTCGTAAGTGATTTCCCTTTTTCTAATTTTAACACTAAGGCATTTAGTTTCTCTGAATAATTCTGTATTTCTAGCTCTATCTTCTCGCTAATATCATCATAGGTATTGAATAATTCTGTTGCTGACTTTTTGCCCTCATCAAACAATTCTACCATTAAAGAAAAATACGTATACAGACTCTTTGGATGTGTAAACGTTGCTTTATCTGATTTGAAAACCTCATCAAAACAATCGAAAAGTTCATTATTATTTTTACCTAACTCATCTTTATAATCATATTGTAATTGACAAGATTTGACGCCAAATTCCCCTTTAGGTGTTCTACTTTCAAAATACTGTTTTCGATCTTTCCAAAGCGCGATTAAATCTTCAATAAAACCTTTCTTCTCAACTCCTTCTGTTTTTCCAATCTTATACTTTAGAATTTTTTCACCATCGGCATAAATCGCTAAACTCAACTCTGGACAATTAGTTCTAATATGCAACCATGGCTCATATGCAGTATCATATTTTTTTGCCTTTACATATTGGTTAGCTAATGAAAGCTTTGTTTGGCATTCAATATTGTTTTGCGCATTTGTTATACCTATAAACAAGAAGAAATAAAAGACAATTGATTTTTTGGTCATAATGTATTTGATTAGTAGTTAGTTACACACTAAAAAGCTACAAAAAACATACCAAAGGCCTGTAGAGAAAAAAGTAAGCTTTATGTTTTAGCTTACTTTGCGATTTATTTGTGCTTAAAATCGGAACTAATGCTTAAAGATAGCGTCAAGGCTGATTCGCTAAAGTCTCGCTTTCAGAAATAGTTACTGTTTCTCCATTTTTTAACTGAATAGTAAATGGCGCTTTTGACTTTATCAATTGCCGTTGGTATTGATCCAAAGTACAAAAGCTACTAAATTGCTTCCCATCATATTGCAGTATCTCGTCTCCTTGTCTAACCCCTAAATTCCAGATTTCGCTTCCTTTTACAACACTTATAATTCTCATCGCACCATCGTAATAAGAAGCGTAACACGGATAATGATTATAAACCTCTTTAATCCGGGAAGATGAGACATAGAGTTTATTCTTTTGTAAACTTAAAAAAAGGGATAATCCTTTCCATAAATCATTTCCAATTTTTGAAGACTTTAAGTCATTATAATAAATAATAGGTGATACCATTACATTTTTAGATGTACTTTCTGGAAACTGAAACACCTTTGGTTTAGTAGCGGTAAATACACCATTGACATCAAAACTACCTGAATACACCTCAACTTGAGGAAAATCATCAATGTTAGTTAAGTTATACTCTTTTTTCGATATATTAGACGATATACCCGCACCTGTATCTAGTAAAAATTTAAAGCGATTTTCTTTGCGTTTCAAATACACATAGGGATGGTTTTTGATAAAATCAAAGCTTAACTCGTGCATTGAATCAACCTCATTAGGTAAATAATCTTTTGGATACATAACAAGTATTTTCTGCTTAAAATCAATTTGCCAATTGAGCTCCTTGATAATGTCAATACCGAGAATACCATCAATATTATGGCAGGAAAAAATAGTATTCTCAGCCGTATTTAAGATGCGGTGTCCTGTAATTTTTCTACTTCCTATGTTAATAGGACCACTCTTATAAAAACGCATTTTACTGCGCAAACCACTAGAAGATACTACACTAAGGGATTTATTAGTTCTTTTCAATTCATCTCTTGCCCAGTCATAAGCCACTGAATATTCTGCACCAGTGTCAAAAGCAAATTCTTTCTCTACACCATTAAATGATACAGGAATTATGATTAAACCCAAATCATTTCTAAAGGGAATCGTGTCTTGAAACTTTTGGCCAAAGCCTAGCTGGGTGAACAACAAGAAAACAAGTAGGAAAAATTGGCCTTTCATAGTTTGATAGGTTTAGAGACCAATATAAGAAACCAAAAAATTCTTTGGAATAGATTTATGTTTTTATTAATCAATTACTAAAAACAAAAAACTTCCAGTGTTATGAAACATTGGAAGTTTTGTACCAAAGGTGGGACTCGAACCCACACGCTATTGCTAGCATCGGATTTTGAATCCGACGTGTCTACCAATTCCACCACTTTGGCAATTTCGGACAGCAAAAATATAAAATATTTTTCGTCAACCAACTAAAAACAGAGGGATTATCCTTTAAGGAGCGAATAATTTTCCTAAATTTGAGCCCATCTTATAACTCAACTAACAACTCTTTTAATTACTAACTCAAATGCCCAATAATACTACTGAAGCCAAGATTTTTACATGTTCTCAAAGTAAAGATTTAGCAGAAGAAATTGCAGCTGCCTATGGTGTAAAATTAGGTAATGTTATTACATCCACGTATAGTGATGGTGAATTTCAGCCTTCTTATGAAGAATCTATACGAGGTACACGAATTTTTATAATAGGTTCTACGCATCCAGGACCAAAGAATTTAATGGAAATGCTATTAATGATTGACGCTGCCAAACGTGCATCGGCAAGACATATAACAGCGGTAATGCCTTATTTTGGTTGGGCAAGACAAGATAGAAAGGATAAACCAAGGGTCCCTATTGCTGCAAAATTAGTTGCCAAAATGTTAGAAGCAGCTGGTGCAACACGTATCATTACTATGGATTTACATGCAGATCAAATACAAGGGTTTTTTGAAAAACCTGTAGATCATTTATTTGCATCGACGATATTTTTACCTTATTTAAGAAGCTTAAATCTAGATAATTTAACTATTGCCTCGCCAGATATGGGTGGGTCCAAACGAGCTTATGCTTATTCTAAAGCTTTAATGAGTGATGTGGTCATATGTTACAAGCAACGTGCAAAGGCTAATGTCATATCGCACATGGAACTTATTGGAGATGTTACTGGTAAAAATGTAGTTTTGGTGGATGATATGGTCGATACTGCAGGCACTTTAACTAAAGCTGCGGATTTAATGATGGAGCGTGGTGCTATCAGTGTAAGAGCTATCTGTACACATCCTATTTTATCGGGCAGTGCCTATGAACGTTTAGAGAATTCAAGACTCGAAGAGTTAATTGTTACCAACTCAATCCCCTTAAAACAAAAAAGTAATAAGCTAAGAGTCTTAAGCTGTGCAAACTTATTTGCTGATGTCATGTATAATGTACACCACAACCAGTCCATTAGTAGCAAATTTGTGATGTAAAGATTGTCTCTCTAAGTTACCAATACTTATTTAAAGTCTTATTAAACCTGAAAATGCAAAAAATAGCATAAAACACTAGTATTTTTATATTATATGCTTAAATTTGCAGCCCTCAAAATGAGGTAATTAAACATATAATAACCAAACATTTAAAATGAAACATCTTTTGATGTTACATATGACAATTAAAAAACAATAAACAAAAACTCATGAAATCACTTACAATCAACGGATCTCAAAGAGAAAGCGTGGGCAAATCGTCAACTAAAGCCTTACGTAATGCTGGTCAGATTCCTTGCGTATTATACGGAGGAGATAAGCCACTACATTTCTCTGCACCAGAGTTGGCATTCTCTAAACTAGTATACACACCAAATGCGCATACTGTTGTGATTGCCTTAGATAACGGTGAAACATACAATGCAATTATGCAAGATATTCAGTTTCATCCAGTGACCGATAGAATCTTACACATCGATTTCTATCAAATTTTTGAAAACAAAGAAATCTCCATGGAAATTCCTGTTCAAATAGTTGGAACGTCTAAAGGTGTTTTAAATGGTGGAGTTTTAAGAAGACCTTACCGTAAGCTAAGAGTAAAGGCCATTCCTTCTAAATTACCAGATTTTATTGAAGTAGATATTACCCCATTAAAAATCGGAAGTAAACTTTACATAACAGCATTAGAGAATGAGGATTATAAATTTTTACATCCAGATAACACTGTTGTATGTCAGGTAAGACGAAGTAGATTAGCTGTAGTAGACGAAGACGAAGATGAAGGAGATGAAGCAGCAGCTACAGAAGGAGGTACGGATGCGGCACCTGCAGCTGAAGCAGCACAAGAATAACGAATTAGTATTCCTCTAATACCCAAAAGCATTCTGATACAGAATGCTTTTTTTATTTTTACACAAAGTGAAAAAATGTTTAAGTTTCTAAAAAAGTGGCTTGGTTTTAGCAATGTAATTGAGCAAAATGAAGAAGACCTTATGAAAAAATTTTTAATTGTAGGTTTGGGTAATATTGGCGAAAAATACAACAATACTAGGCATAATATTGGGTTTAAGGTATTAGATCATCTAGCTGAAAAAGAATCCATTTCTTTTGAAACAGTAAAGTTAGGGGATTTATCCAAATTAAAAATCAAAGGACGAACACTTGTTCTTCTAAAACCTAGCACATATATGAACCTCAGCGGTAAAGCTGTAAAGTATTGGCTAGAAAAAGAAAAAGTTCCCATAGAAAACTTACTTATTGTTACTGATGACCTTAACTTACCTTTTGGTACAATTCGTCTAAAAACTAAAGGAAGTGATGGAGGCCACAATGGTCTAAAAGATATTCAAGAGAAATTACAAACCACTAAATACAATCGTTTTAGGTTTGGAATTAGTGATGCGTTTAGCAAAGGAAGACAGATAGATTATGTACTAGGTAAGTGGAATGACGAGGAAAATGTAAAGTTAGATGAACGCCTAAATACATCAATTGAATTGATAAAATCTTTTGTTCTTGCTGGTGTTAATAACACCATGAATCAATTTAATGGAAAATAAAACAAGCCTCCAATTAAATATCTCTTAGCCTTGTATTAATCCTCTATTTTATTATAATTTTTCTGGCTATGTTGATCAATTCATTTTTAATTACTAGTAGATAGATACCAGATTCTGCATAACTAAGGTCAATTGATTCTCTAAAGCTAGAAACTCCATTTACATATTGTTTTTCAAAAATTCTTCGTCCTCTTATATCATAGATTGAAATGTCAAAATCGTCAGTAATAGAACTATCTAACACAACATTAAACCTACCATCACTAGGATTGGGATAGATGTTTAATTCGATATCATTGTCATCAAATTCGCTTACAGACAAAGATTCTTGCACGGAAAAATTAGCCCGATTAATTGCATAAAATATGTTATTGTGCCCTTCTACTTTTACTCTGGCTGTTGATGTATTACCACCGACATCAGGCACAATTATATCATGTATACCATCATTTGGCACATCAGAAGCTAACACAAACGGATAGGTAAATCCTCCATCTATCGATAACTGTATATTTACTGTAGGCGTATTTACAGCACCAACATCTGTACCTGCAACGTTCCATGTCACTGTTTGATTAGTGCCTTCATCCCAAATTTCATTTGTGGTTTGTGAGGTAACAACAAACGGCCCTGAAATCCCATCGACGCTCACTGACATGGTATCATAACTACTTTGTGGTGTCTGACCTACGCCATTTGTTTCACTTCGATCTCTTACAGTCAAAGCAAAATTTAACGTCCTTCCAACGGTTGAAACAGTTTCCCATGAAGAGTTATCTGAAGTTTCAAAGGGGTTTATTTCCGTTAACAGGTTAGAAATAACTCTTTCAACAATAGGCATATATCGATCTGGAGATGTGCTCGGAGGTCTTGACCTCCATAAAGCGCCTGTGGTTTTAGTAGGTCCAAAATTATCTGTAGTTGTTATGCCGTCATCAATCTGTTCCCAATTATAGTATAAAATATCACTATCAGCATCCGTTGCGCTTCCCTTCAAAACAAAGGCTGTTCCATTAGGTATTGTATAATCCGGTCCAGCATCAGATACTGGCGGATTATTGCTAATTGGCGTACTAGTCCAGCACGTTCTAGTTTGTAAATTATTCAAAATTTGTAAAATACTGTAGTAATGGAAATAAGGATCGGAGTGATCTTGCACGTCATTACTAAAGGTTATTCCGGCATAACCCATAATCGTAGTCCCACTTCCAGGTTCTGCATTTACTCCTCTGCCTTCACTACTAAATGACCAAGTATGATTGGCACCCATTTGGTGACCTATTTCGTGTGGCACATAATCAATATCAAAAAAATCGGACATGTATGGACCTCCATCATTATCTAAAAAAGTATGCCTAGACCAGCCTCTACCTTTTTGATTATCAACACACACACAGCCTATACAACCCGCATTACCATTATTTGCGCCGAAAGCAAACAAATGTCCTACATCATAGTTGGCTTCGCCAATATTTAGTGTCAGTGTCGTTTGAAGTTGAGTATTGAAAGCACCAGTGTAAGGATCTGTTACAGGATCGGGATAAATAATTTCTGTTCCACTTACTAAGATAAAAGTCACAGCCATATCTACCTCAAAAACTTCATTATTCCTATTTAAAGTAGAAACAACTTGTGCCAAAGCATCCTCTTGAGCGTTCCCATTACCTGCATTTCCGTCATCCCAAAAATTGGTATATTCACCTGTTGTAGATATTGCTATTCTAAATGTTCTAAGAATTTGATCATTCGCATCTCTGCCAGTAATACCATTAAAATCCATTAGGAAAAATTCATCTCCTGTTAAACACCCATAACTTTTTACATTGCGCGTCCATACATCCCTAGTGTAAGTAATGTAAGATGTATTGTCTATTCTACTTGTTGGCACTGTAAAGGTTAAAGGTTCATCTGATGAAGTAATCATTGTTTGAAGCCCTTGTGGAGTTACACTAAAACGTACTCTAGTTCCAAGATGATCGATACTAAACCCTAAATAGGTCTTAATATTTGGGTATTGCCGCGATAATTCTTCTGAGAGAATTGGAGCTTCAACAACCCTAAATTGTTCCATCTCACCCTTATTATTTGGAAGGTAAATCGTGGTATTAGAAATTCTGGTACCAGACGACCGAAGTGGCGCATTTACCAACTGTGCTTTAAAGGCATCATAATCTAAGTTATATGTTTGATAAAACTTTTCGTTTAATTCGGACTTGTTGTCGCCAGAACTTAAATTTTTATCTTTTTTTTGCCAATAACTCTGTTGAGCTATGGCAGAAAATAAGGTTAAAAACATGGATAATGACAAAACAAAATGTAGTTTTGTTTTCATAATTTTTTTGGGTAAAAATAAAGTTTAACGAATTTAAGATTTTTTGTGCTAACAGTAAGTATTTTGCCGAAAAACAACCAAAACCTTACAAAATTTGACTTTTGATTAAGAATTCTTCAAAAATTATCACGGTAGGAACATTCGATGGTGTTCATATTGGCCATAAAAAAATTTTAAATCGCGTAGTTAACCTAGCCAGCGAGAACAACCTCTCACCTTCTGTCTTAACTTTTTTCCCTCATCCTCGGATGGTACTTCAAAAAGCCGATGATATTAAATTACTGAATACAATTGAAGAACGTATCAGCATATTAAAAAATTATGGCATAAAGGATGTTGTCGTTAAGGAATTCAACCCAACATTTGCCAACCTTTCAGCAGAAGACTATGTAAAAAAGATTTTGGTCGATGAACTCAATACCAAACAAATCGTCATCGGTTACGATCATCATTTTGGCAAAAACAGAAGTGCTAATATCAATGATTTAAAACATTTTTCGAGAAAGTATAACTTTACAATTGAGGAGATTTTGGCTCAAGATATTGAGGATGTTACGGTAAGTTCTACAAAAATTAGAAATGCTTTGAATACTGGAAAGATCAGCATTGCAAATTCTTTTTTAGGTTACAATTATTTTATCACTGGTGAAGTTATTAAAGGAAAGGGATTAGGTAGAACTTTGGATTTTCCTACGGCTAACATTTATATTAAGGAAAACTACAAATTAATCCCTGCCAATGGTGTCTATGTCGTAAAATCCAGAATTGAAGATTCTACTGTATATGGCATGATGAATATTGGCATAAACCCAACAGTAGATGGAAAAACGCGTTCTATTGAAGTGAATTTCTTTAATTTTGATAAAGACATTTATGGAAAAGTGATACGAATAGAATTTCTTCATTGGTTGAGAAGTGAGCAAAAATTTGAGAATCTTGAAGCTTTAAAAAAGCAATTAAGTACTGATATGAATAATGCCAAAGACTTTATAAAAACGCTAAATGAATAAGTTTTTATTTAAACATATCGATAATTCAGGACTTATTGTTTTCAGGATTGTCTTTGGACTTCTATGTTTTTTAGAATCAGTTGGCGCCGTGTTTACAGGTTGGGTAAGACGCACACTTATTGAACCAGAATTCACCTTTTCGTTCATTGGGTTCGAATGGCTACAACCGCTACCAGGAAATTGGATGTATGCTTATTATATAGTTATGGGTATGTTCGGATTGCTCATTATGGTGGGCTACAAATACAGATTCAGCATGTTTATGTTCGCCACCATGTGGACGGCAACTTACTTAATGCAAAAATCATCCTATAACAATCATTATTACCTTTTATTTATTTTAAGTTATTTAATGGTGTTTTTACCAGCACATAGATATGCGTCTTTAGATGTTAGATTCAATCCCTCATTAAAGCGTATATCAATGCCTAGTTGGTGTAAATGGATCTTTGTCATTCAGTTATTTATCCTTTACACATATGCTTCTATCGCAAAACTGTATCCAGATTGGCTAGACACATCGGTGGTTGCTTTATTAATGAAAGGAAGAGCCTATTATCCAATTATAGGCGATTTGTTACAAAAAGAATGGATACATTATTTTATTGCTTATGGAGGTATTTTATTTGATGGGCTAATTATTCCATTATTATTGTTGAAACGCACACGAAAGTATGCTTTTTTTATATCTATATTTTTTCATTTGTTCAATTCTATAGTTTTTCAAATTGGGATTTTTCCTTATTTATCATTAGCCTTCAGTTTGTTCTTTTTCGAACCCAAAACGGTAAGGGATATTTTCCTAAAAAAGAAAGAATTCTATACATTAAACGAGCTTAAGGTTCCTACGTATAATAAGTTGTTGATTGGTATTTTTTCAATTTACTTTTTAATTCATATTGCACTTCCGTTACGTATTCATTACTTTGAAGATAATGTGTTATGGACTGAAGAAGGCCATCGGCTTTCTTGGCGCATGATGCTTCGCGCAAAAAGAGGTACTGTGGCTTACACCGTAATTGATGAAGCTACCAATAACACCATCCCTATTAAGCTCAATGATTATCTCACCAAAAAACAGCAACGCAGTGCGAGTACTAAACCCGATTTTATTTGGCAATTTGCACAACGCCTAAAAAAAGATTTTGCTAAACATGGCAAATCGGTAAAAGTATACGTAAGAGCTTATGTGAGTGTAAATGGGAAACCCTCAAAGCAGCTTATTGACCCCAAAGTTGATTTGGCAAATGAAGAATGGTACCATTTTAAACACCACGACTGGATATTGCCTTCGAAATAGTTTTTATCCGCTCAAATTCTTTTTACATTTGTGGCTTGATTTTCTTATGCCTATTGGCGTAAACTCAAAATTGCAGATATGTTACAAGTTGCTTTTATAAGAGAGAATAAGAACGATGTTATTCAACGTTTATCTAAACGAAATATCGACGCTACCCAAATGGTTAATGACGCTATTTCTTTGGATGAAGAGCGAAGGCATCTTCAAACTAAACTAGACAGCACAAAGTCAGAATCTAATACCTTGTCAAAAGAAATAGGCAACTTGTTTAAATCTGGAGAAGTTCAAAAAGCAAATGCGTTAAAATCAGAAACTTCCGCGCTAAAAGAGACCGTAAAAACTTTAGAACAGGAGCTAAACGAAAAAGCTGATGCGCTTAAAGAACTGCTTTATAAAATTCCGAATGTTCCTCATGCTTCAGTCCCCGAAGGTAATTCTGACGAAGACAATGAAGAGATTTTTAGAGCAGGTTATATTCCTCAACTGGCTGAAGATGCCCTACCACATTGGGAGTTAGCAAAGAAATACGACATTATTGATTTTGAACTCGGCAACAAAATTACTGGTGCAGGGTTCCCAGTCTATAAAGGAAAAGGCGCCAAATTGCAACGTGCCTTAATTACCTATTTCCTAGATAAAAATACAGAAGCCGGTTATACTGAATATCAGCTACCTCATTTGGTTAATGAAGCCTCAGGAATTGGAACTGGTCAGTTACCAGATAAGGAAGGGCAGATGTATCATGTCACTGCAGATAATCTGTACCTCATACCAACCGCTGAAGTCCCAGGCACAAACCTATTTAGAGATACACTTTTAAATGAGAGTGATTTACCCATTAGTGTTACAGGTTATACACCTTGTTTTAGAAGAGAAGCAGGAAGCTATGGAGCACACGTTAGAGGTTTAAATCGATTGCATCAATTTGATAAGGTAGAGATTATTAGAGTAGAACATCCTAATAATTCATATAATGCCTTTGAAGGCATGATTGCTCATGTCAAAGATATTCTTAATGAGCTAAAACTACCTTATCGAATTTTAAAGCTGTGTGGAGGTGATGTTACTTTTGCTTCAGCTTTAACGTATGATTTTGAAGTATTTTCAACGGCTCAAGACCGTTGGTTAGAAATTTCTTCGGTGTCTAACTTTGAAACTTTTCAAGCCAATCGTTTAAAATTACGTTTCAAAAATAGTGAAGGTAAAAATGAATTATGCCATACCTTAAATGGCAGTTCATTAGCATTGCCAAGGGTTTTAGCAGGTATTTTAGAAAACTATCAAACTAAAAATGGTATCAGAATTCCTGAAGTTTTAATCCCTTATACAGGTTTTGATGTGATTTCTTAGCCTTTAATTTTTGAGGAATTCTGACTTTTTTGTTAAAAAAATATGTTTTTTATCGATTTTTAGTGTATTTCTTCGGTTTTTTTAATTATTTTTGAGAAGTTAGTAGTCCCAATTTAGAACAAAACCTAATTATGAAAAACATTAAACGTATTGCACTTCTTGTTGCATTAGTTGTTATGGTAAGTAAAGTGTTTTTTTAACTATAATTAGAAAAATAGTAAAATAGTAAAACGCCAAGACAAAGTAATTGAATCATGTTTAGAACAAATAATGGTTAATAGCACATTTATTTTGCTGGTTAAAATGCCTAAACACTCAGTTTAGGCATTTTTTTATAAAAACATTTACAATAACTAGATATCGCATTTGTTATATTTACAAAAAATGCTCAATTGAAAACATTACCTATCATAATAGTTCTTTTATTAGGTACTCTTTTTGGCTTTACCCAAAACAGTGAGGTTCTAGCAGATAGTTATTATAAAAAGGGCGAGTTCAAAAAAGCCTTAGTTATCTATGAAAACCTTAATAGGGAAAAACCATATAGCTACAAATACCTTTACAAACTTATAGATACCCACCAACAATTAGAGCAATTTAACCAAGCAGAAAATATACTTGTACAGCGCTTAGACAAACGTAAAAACCCAAGCCTAATAGTAGAGTTAGGTTATAATTATCAACTTAAGGATAGTTTAGATAGAGCAGACCTTTTGTATAAAGAAGCCATATCGTACATCGACGAAAATCCAAACTACATATACAGCGTCGCCAAAAAATTTGAGGATCATTCCCTTTTAAACCAAGCTATTGAAGTCTACAATAAGGGTAAAATCTTAACACCAGACAAAAACTATAGTATTCAATTAGCTCGAATTTATGGTGACCAAGGGAACATAGAAAAAATGTTTGAGAACTATATTGATTATGTGGCTTACAGACCTAACTACCTCAACAATATCAAACGTGCAGTGAGCGACTTCATATCAGAAAATAAGGATAATGAGAATAACATCTATTTGAGGCGTCTACTTCTGAAGAAAATTCAACAAGAACCTAGCCCTTATTGGTATGAGTTATTGAGTTGGTTATATGTACAAGAAAAGGCTTATAATAAATCCTTTGTTCAGGAAAAGGCACTTTACAAACGTAATCCCGAAAGTTTGGATCGCATCATTGAATTAGCTATTACAGCACTCAATGATAATGACGATGAAACCTCAAAGACTATTTTTAATTATATTCTAGAAACCACACAAGATGCCAGCACGGCACTGACCGCACATCAATACATCTTAGAAATTGATTCTGAAAATGCAACATCAGAAAAAGAGCTCAACCGTATTGATGACCAGTATAATGCCTTATTTGATGCATTTGGAAAGTCAGAATTGACATTAGCATTACAACTGGCTTACGGTGAATTTTTAGCATTCTACCAACAAGATACAGAAAGTGCTACAGCCTTCTTAAGACAAAGCATGAAGCTTAATATATCAGAATTTCAGGAAGCGAAAGTTAAGTTACTTTTAGCTGATATTCTGGTACTTCAAGAGCGCTTTAACGAAGCATTAATCTTCTATTCGCAAATTCAATTAAGTTTAAAGAATAGTACCATTTCTCAAGAAGCACGATTCAAAGTAGCCAAGACCAGTTATTACAAAGGAGATTTTGATTGGGCGGAATCGCAATTAAAGATTTTAAAATCTTCTACATCACAGCTTATTGCCAATGACGCGTTAGATTTAAAACTATTGATTTCGGATAATAAATACGAAGACAGTACACAAACCGCCCTAAAGCATTATGCCAAAGCTGATTTGTATGCATTTCAAAACAAAACGGACGAAGCCATCACTTTGTTAGATAAAATTTTGGAAGAACATAAAGGTGAAAGTATTACAGACCAAACCTTATTTCAACAAGCCAAGCTATTTGAAAAGAAAAAACAGTACAATAAGGCTGAAGCCAACTACCTTAAAATAATTACGGATTGGAAGGAAGATATTTTGGCTGATGATGCTCATTACCGTCTAGCGGAACTTTACAATACACACTTGGCAAAACCAGAAGGAGCCAAGCAACTCTACGAGAAAATCATCTTTGATTTTGAAGATAGTATCTACTTTATCGACGCTCGTAAAAAGTTTAGAATGCTGAGAGGTGATAGCATAAACTAGCTTATAGGTCTGGTGACTGAGGCTCTCGAAGTCACCATTACAAATAAAAGCGGCTTCGAGAGCCTCAGCCGCCAAGAATTAATACTAAAGTTGAATCCAATAATATACAACGTCACAGTCAATATCGACGATTCCGTCCACGACGAATGGCTCACTTGGATAAAGGAACATATTCCACAAGTCTTGGCCACAGGTAGATTTATTGATGCCAAACTCACCAAAGTGCTCGTTGAAGAAGAAATGGGAGGCACTACCTATTCCATACAATACAAAGCCCATTCTAGAGAAGCTTTAAATGCATATTACACGAAAGATGCTGAGCGACTCAGAAGTGATGGTATCAAACGTTTTGCCGATAAGATGCTGGCTTTTAGAACGGAATTAGAGGTTATTGATGAGTATTCGGTTAATTTCAATTAAGTTTGCTTGTCATTCCGACAGAACTGTTACACTGAGCGACAGTCGAAAGATTCGAAATGACAAATCGTTACTATATCATTAAACTATAAATTTTTCCATTTCGTGCCAAACCAACATCAAGTCAAAGCCAAAAAGCACTTAGGTCAGCATTTTCTTAAGGATGAGAATATTGCCAAAAAAATAGCAGACACCTTGTCATTAAAAGGTTATGACGATGTTTTGGAAATCGGCCCAGGTATGGGAGTATTGACCAAGTATCTGCTCAAAAAAGACATCACTACTCATGTTATAGAAATCGATACGGAATCTGTAGATTATCTAAAAAACAACTACCTCAACCTTGCCGATAGAATCTATGAAAAAGACTTCTTAAGGTACGATTTGACCGAAATTTTCAATGACAAACCTTTTGCTATTATTGGTAATTTCCCCTACAATATATCGTCTCAAATCATTTTTAAAACACTTGAGATGCGTCAGCAAATCCCTGAGTTTTCAGGTATGTTTCAAAAAGAAGTGGCCCAACGTATTTGTTCTAAAGAAGGCTCTAAGGTTTATGGCATTCTTTCGGTATTAACACAAGCTTTTTATGACGCTGAATACCTATTCAGTGTATCACCAACCGTATTTAATCCACCACCAAAAGTAGAATCTGGCGTTCTACTACTCAAAAGAAAAGTCAACTTTATGTTGCCTTGCGATGAAGACCTATTCTTTAAAGTGGTTAAGACCGGCTTTCAGCAGCGCAGAAAAACATTACGAAATAGTTTAAAAGCATTTAATCTTTCCGATAATTTAAAAGCAAATACTATCTTTGGGCAGCGACCAGAGCAATTAAGTGTTGCGCAGTTTATTGAACTGACGTCGTTAATAGAGAAAGACCAAAATTAAAGACTTGGTCATTGCAAGGACAAGGAACGTGGCAATCTCAACTAATCAATACTTTTAATTGAGTAGATTGCTTCACTAAGTTAGCAATAACAAAATTAAATCACGTGGAAGAGCTTCAAGATAACATACAATTTCAGCTAACCGATGAACTTATTGAAAAGGTGGAAATCCTTGTCGAAGATCAAAACGACAAGGAACTCAAAAACCTTCTCAATGAGTTTCACTATGCTGATATTGCCGAAATTCTTGATGAACTCGATTTAGACGACGCCATTTATGTCATTAAACTCTTAGATTCTGAAACAACATCAGATGTACTTACGGAGCTCGATGAAGATAATCGCGAAAAAATACTCAAAAATCTATCTGCCAAAGAGATAGCAGAGGAATTAGAAGAGTTAGATACCGATGATGCGGCAGATATCATTGCTGAACTTCCTGAGGAGCGCCAAGAAGCTGTGATGTCTCAAATTGAAGACGAAGAGCATAAAGCCGAAATCCAAGAGCTCCTCACTTATGATGACAATACTGCAGGTAGTTTGATGGCAAAAGAGCTTGTTAAAGTTTATGAAACCTGGACAGTTGCCGGCTGCTTAAGACGCATCAGAGGACAAGCCAAAGAAGTGACAAGAGTACATTCTATATATGTTGTTGATAAAGAAGAGAAGCTGATTGGTCGTTTATCACTAAAGGATCTAATTGTTGCTAAAAGCGATCAGAAAATTGCGGAAATTGCTAAGGACAATGTAGATTTTGTTCATGTCAATGATGATGATGAAGATGTAGCTAAAGTTATGGCCAAATACGATTTAGAAGCCATTCCGGTAGTAGATGATAACCAAACCTTATTGGGTAGAATTACCATTGATGATATCGTCGATGTCTTAAAAGAAGAAGCCGATAAAGATTATCAATTAGCTGCAGGTATTACTCAAGATGTCGATTCTGATGATAGCATTATTGAGCTTACCAGAGCGCGATTGCCATGGCTCTTTTTAGGGTTAATAGGTGGTGTCGGTGCATTTATTATTATGTATTATTTTGAAGGCTTCCTCCCTAAACAAGCTGTGATTTTGTTCTTATTCACACCATTAATTGCAGCAATGGCTGGTAATGTTGGTGTACAGTCTAGTGCTATCATTGTGCAAGGTCTAGCCAATGATGATGTTAAGGGCAGTATCAATAACCGTCTCATCAAAGAGATGTTACTTGCGGCATTAAATGGAGTCATTCTATCTTTGTTTCTCTTTCTGTTTGTTTGGATCTGGACTCAAAATTTTGAATTAGCATTAGCCATTTCCATTTCTCTCATAGCTGTAATCATCGTTGCAGGTTTGATAGGCACTTTTGTGCCTTTGTTTCTAGACAAACGTGGTATAGACCCTGCCATAGCTACTGGTCCCTTTATTACCACCAGTAATGACATTTTTGGTATTGTTATTTATTTATTAATTGCCAAACTCATTCTAGGTATTTAATACAAATCCTTTTGTAACTTTATTGCATGAAGGCAATAAACATTAAAGACAAGCATACTTTGTTTTCAAAACAATGGCATCCACATCGTATAGCGACAGTTGATGATATGCAAGTGATACTTGCAAAAATTAAAGGTGAATTTGTATGGCATAGCCATCAGCATGAAGATGAATTGTTTCAGGTGATTAAGGGTACACTTTACATGCAATTTAGAGATCGGACAGAAGTCGTTAAGGAAGGAGAAATGATTGTAGTGCCCAAAGGCGTTGAACATAATCCTTGCACAAAGAATGACGAAGAAGTACACCTTTTACTATTCGAAAAATTGAATACGGCTCACACTGGCGATGTTGAGCATCAGAGAACACAAACTGAATATCCTTGG
The DNA here is from genome assembly GCF_028289625.1 of Winogradskyella sp. Classification (GTDB taxonomy): domain Bacteria; phylum Bacteroidota; class Bacteroidia; order Flavobacteriales; family Flavobacteriaceae; genus Winogradskyella. The sequence goes on from NZ_JANQOM010000061.1 coordinate 96,654, forward strand.
ATTTAATTCTCTCATTCCTGCCTTCGCAGGAATGACAGTACGCATATGAAAATTTTACATTTAGACTCTAACCATCCACTACTTTTAAATCAGCTTAACGATTTAGGATTTACCAATCATGAAGATTATACATCTTCAAAAATAGAAATCGAAGCCAAAATTGCAGATTATGAAGGTATTATTATTCGCAGTCGTTTTACAGTAGATAAGCAATTTCTAGATGCCGCAATCAACCTAAAATTCATAGGTCGTGTTGGCGCTGGATTAGAAAACATTGATTGTCATTATGCCGAGGAAAAGGGAATTGAGCTCATATCGGCTCCAGAAGGGAATAGAAATGCCGTTGGCGAACATGCATTAGGTATGTTATTATCGCTTTTTAATAAACTCAACAAAGCGGATAAAGAGGTCAGACAGGGTAAATGGCTACGTGAAGCGAATAGAGGTATAGAGCTTGATGGAAAAACCGTTGGGCTTATCGGTTATGGCAATATGGGTAAAGCTTTTGCTAAAAAACTAAGGGGCTTCGATATTGAAGTACTTTGCTATGACATAAAAGCTGGTGTTGGTGATGAAAATTGCAGACAAGTTACTTTAGAAGAACTGCAAGAGAAGGCCGATGTATTAAGTTTACACACTCCTCAAACTCCTCTTACCACGAATATGATAAACTCTAATTTTATTAATGCATTCAAAAAACCGTTTTGGCTTATTAATACAGCACGTGGCAAAAGTGTAATTACTGAAGATTTAGTTGATGCACTAGAATCTGGAAAAATCCTAGGCTCCGGATTAGATGTTTTGGAATACGAGAAGTCCTCATTTGAAAATCTATTTAAAATGGATGAACCTAAATTTAGATGGATGCGCAAAGGGAAAAAGACCAATTTACCAGATGCGTTTCAATACCTTATCAATGCTGATAATGTATTACTAACACCACATGTCGCTGGTTGGACAGTTGAAAGCCATATTAAATTAGCGCAAACCATAGTAGATAAAATCAAAGCAAAATTTTGCTAATTTTAGAGCATGAAGAAAACCATTCTTGTTTTTGGATTGCTTATACTAGCACTACTTTTACTTTTTCACTTTAGCAAATATGCAGTAATATCAGGAGACTTAAAAGTAGAGTTTGTTGTGGCTATAATAGCCATTGTTTTTTTCTTTATTGGTATATACATAAACAAAAAGAGTTTACACCAATCCGTTAAACCTTTAGGAGAAATCGACCATCAAAAAATAAAAGAACTCGATATAAGTAATCGAGAATACGAAGTTTTGCAAAAAATAGCTGAAGGTTTATCTAATAAAGAAATTGCAGATAGTCTTTTTTTATCTGAAAGTACAATCAAAACCCATGTCTCAAATCTTTTGGTCAAACTAGATGCAAAACGAAGAACACAAGCTGTCAAAAAGGCAAAATCCTTCCAAATACTATAATTTAAATCGCTTTTGAACTAAAGTATGAATGCTTTGGTACTTTCGTATGAGTACCAAATCATTAATCAAATCTACTTTTGATCTGCTTAATCATTAAATCAATTATTATGAAAAGTACGATATTAAAATTTGGATCTTATGGACTAATTACAGGTTTTATTATTTTTATTTTACATCTTATCATAGGTATAGATAATTTGGATTATTCCACAAATGAAATCTTAGGTTATGTCTCGATTTTTATTTCACTATCTTTTATCTTTTTTGGATTAAAACACTATCGAGACAAAATAAATAATGGAGTATTATCCTTAGGGAAAGCCCTATCCATAGGAATCCTTATTTCATTATTAGTCGCTTTAGGAATTAGTATTGCGGACTTCGTATATACTAAATTCATTAATCCTGATTTTTTTAGTAACTATGAACAAATGATGAAAGAACAGGGTAAGGCCGATCAAGTTATGGAAATGACTAGTGCCACAGGCGCAATATTTATGATGGTTCTGGTTACCGTTATTGGATTTATTATATCTTTAATCTCAGGCTTAATTCTACAACGTAAATAACTTAAATCAATCAAATTATGCAATACAACGCTACATCACCTGAGGACTACATCGGTCAGGTTCCAGAAGAACGTCAGGAAGCTTTAAAAAAGTTACGTCAGGTTATCAAAGACAATTTACCTGAAGGATTTGAAGAAGGTATACAATACAAAATGATAGGTTACTATGTGCCGCATTCTGTTTATCCAGATGGCTACCATTGTGACCCTAAGACACCTCTACCATTTATAAGTTTTGCATCTCAAAAAAACTCGGTTAACTTATATCATAGTGGTATTTATGCAAAAAAAGAACTATATGATTGGTTTGTAAACGAATATCCCAAACATTGCACACGCAAACTAGATATGGGCAAAAGTTGCATTCGATTTAAAAAAGTTGAAGAAATTCCTTTTGAACTCATTGGAGAACTAACCCGTAAAATGACCTGTAAGGAATGGATAAATATCTATGAAACTGCCTTAAAAAAGAAATAACATGAAAAAACGCGTAACAGGAATTGGAGGTTTGTTCTTTAAATCCAAAAACCCACAGGCATCAAAGGATTGGTACAAAAAACACTTAGGCTTTAATACAGACGCTTATGGATGTACGTTTTGGTGGAAAGATAAAGATGGGAATGATTGTTCTACACAGTGGAGTCCCTTTAAAGAGGATACCGCTTACTTTCAACCTTCCGAGAAACCCTTTATGTTTAACTATCGCGTTGAGAATCTAGAAGCATTATTGGAAATTTTAAGAAAAGAAGGTGTAACAATTGTAGGAGACATGGAGACATATGATTATGGGAAGTTTGCTTGGGTACTGGATAATGAAAACAATAAAATTGAATTATGGGAACCAATTGACTCTGCATTTCAATAATTGCATAACATTTTTTTAGTAATTTTAGGCAACACTATTAATCATTAAAACTATTTAAACTATGTCAGACGATAATAAAGATTTAGGCGACGAGCTTAACGATATGATTGGCGATGCCAAGGAAAGTGCTAAAAAAGCAGGAGAAAAAATTACCCAAAAAACCAGTGAATTAGCCGATGACGCTAAAGAGTTTGCTGAAGAGGCTAAAGAAAAGGCTACAGAGTTTGCTAATGAAGCAAAAGAGGTATTAAGTGATGGAAAAAATGTTGCTATTATTGCTCACATCACTCTCATCGGATGGATTATTGCAATAATAATGAATAGCAGTAATAAAACTGAATTAGGGTCTTTCTACATAAGACAAATGCTTGGATTTATAATTATTTCTTTTGTTTTGGGGTGGATACCAATTTTGAATATACTTGTTTTATTAGTATTATTTGTTGCATGGATAATGAGCTTAATTGGTGCATTAGGTGGCGAAAAGAAAACATCTTTTCTCCTTGGAAGTCAATTTCAAGAATGGTTTAAAAGTTTATAGAAAATCATTTAAACCCAGAATTAATATTCTGGGTTTTCTTTTTATAAACCATAATCTCGAGATAAACAATCGCTAATTCACAAGGCTGTAACCAAAATGTATTATAGACCTCTTTATTTATAGTATAAAAGGCTATAATTTATGCCTTTACAACTTTTAGTAAAAAATAAGATGGCTCACCTTGTTTTCCGATAGTAAAAAAAACATCGCTCCCATCTACACTAACAAAAATTTCCATTTGTATATTTTCACCATTTGCAATACTAACAAGTGAATTTTCATTAATTTTAGAAAGACTCCAAGTAGACTGATTTATTGCTGAAGTCAGCATTTGAAAAAAACTATTAGCTGCAGTAGTTTGCAGATTAAATGTTTTATCTGAATTAAAAGTAAATTGGGCGTTCTTAAAACTATCCACCATCAAACTAAAGGGTGGTTCTTTGGAAGACTTTTCTACACTAACAACATTCCAATTGCCTTCTAAAAAATCATCATTTACAATTTGAGAATCACTATCTAAATTATAATCCGAAGGCACGGAGTCCCCTACACGTTGACTCCCCATGTAGCCATTAAAAAATACCCCAACAATTGGTGCATAGTTTCCAAACCTGTCTACATAAAATTTGTCTGTATTAACCTCAATACTTGATTGAATATCCTTGTCATATAAAATAGTAACCTTCTTATTCAGTGTAACTTGTTTAAACGAAGAATCCTCTAGGTCCCCAACTGTAAAATAAGCCCATTCATTAACTCTAAACCTACCATAGAAAATCCAATAACCTTCACCTTTTAGATTTTCATTAAATAAGGCTCTCATAAAATGCTGAACAGATCCTTTAAAAGCTCGTTCCCTTTTTTTAATAGTACTTTTTTTATTTGATTTTTTTAAATCCTTGTAGAAAGTAGTACCATAATATGTGAGTCTATTCTTTGTGAATGAATTTGTGGGGATATTGGCATATTTAAAACTTAACTCAAAATCAATGATATCATAATCTATTTCATATTGTAAAGCCTTGTTTTCAATTTTTATTGGAGCTTTAGCACTTGCTGAGAGGACCCTATTTTCCTTATCATAACGCAATATAAGATCATCTTCATTTAATATCTTACAGGATTTTGCAATTTTTGAAGTCCCTAAAAATTCTTTTCTGAATAAACGTAGTTTTTGCTTTCGGGTTAACCCGTCATCGTAATCTAGGTTAACCTCATCTAAAGCTATAGAGCTTGGCTTTAAAGCTATCGCTATATGTTCCTTATCCCTGTAATCATTAATAATGATTTTTTCAAAGCCCAAATAGGAAATCACTAAACTCGACTGAATGGCATCAGTGTAAGTAATTGAAAACTCACCATTTTCATTAGTAGTGGTTCCAACAGTGGTATTGTCAAAGTAAACAGAAACCGTTTCTAAAGGTTGATTGGCACTAGCATCAACTATGGTTCCTGTTAATATCTGTGACCAACAGCAGACAGGGGCTAATAAAAAAATCCATAGTCTATTTATCATGGTTATCAATAAATTTACGCTCAAGCTCGGCCTGAAACTCTTCCATTACTGGTCTAACCGTACTTTCTGGTAAATCTGCTATTTTTATGTACATCAATCCATCTACCGCATTATTAAACAAAGGATCTACATTAAATGCCACAAGTTTGGCATTTTGTTTTATATATTTTTTGAGCAATACTGGCAGTCGCAAAGCACCAGGCTCAACTTCGTCTATAATTTTGTCGAATTTATTTAAATCGGCTTCTGTTTCGTCAAAAACAAAATCCTTATCTGCATCTTTTAACTTTACCTTAAATTCCTTTTTAGGGTGAACATATTGCGCCACATAAGGATCATAATAGTGCGATTTCATAAACTCAATCATCAGACTCTTCGAAAAGTTAGAAAATTGGTTACTTATACTCACACCTCCAATTAAATATTGATGTTCAGGATGACGCAATGTAGTGTGAACTATCCCTTTCCAAAGCAAAAAAAGTGGCATTGGTTTTTGCTGATATCTTTTTACGATAAAGGCGCGTCCCATTTCTATGGACTGACTCATCATCTTGTAAAGCTCTGGCTCAAAACGAAATAAATCCTGCAAATAAAACCCATTAATCCCAAAACGTTCAAAAATCTGGGATCCCAATCCCATTCTGTAGGCGCCAGCAACTACATTTTTGTCCGTATCCCATAAGAACATATGGTGATAATAAGTGTCAAAAGTGTCCAAGTCAATAGCTTCATTAGTCCCTTCCCCTACTTCTCTAAAAGTAATTTCCCTAAGTCTTCCTATTTCCCTTAAAATATTTGGCATATCCTTAGCTGATGCCAAATACACCTCATAGTTTTTACTTACCAGAAGTCGACAATCCTTTTGTCTTAGACCTTCAACCTCGTCCATCATTACTTCAGGATCAATGGGAGTTACAATACGTTTGGCAGTTTTCGGAACCTTAACGGTAGATTTAATGTTGTCTAAAATCTTTGGTTTATCCTCAAAACTTTTAGACAGCATATAGGTTTTTCGCCTTAGAAAATCTGAAAAATCGGGTAAATCGCTATGCTCTTTTTGATCCTTCACCGAAATAGGACGACCTATCCTTACATTAATAATTCTTCGTTTTTGGGTTAACAATTCTGAAGGTAATTTTGCTGTTCTAAGCGTATCACTGATTTTAGACAATCGGTAGAATAGTCTACTATTTTTGGCATGAAAATATATAGGAACCACTGGCACTTCAGCTTTCTTTATGAGCTTCATAGCCGCTTCTTCCCATGGTTTATCTACAACTAATTTCCCATCTCTATAAGTTGATACTTCACCTGCAGGGAAAACACCTAGGGGATGACCTTCCTTTAAATGCTTTATTGCATTTTTAAACCCAGTAATACTGCTCTTTACATTCTTTCTGTCTTCAAAAGGATTCACAGGCATTATGTAGGGTATCAGCGGTTCTATTCTGTGAAGTAAAAAATTAGCGATAATTTTAAAATCTTCACGTTCTTCTAGCATCAATTTTAGCAATAAAATACCATCTATACCTCCAAGTGGATGATTAGAGATGGTAATGTAAGCACCATCTTTTGGAAGACGCTTTAAATCTTCTTCTGGGATTTCGAATTTTATCTGAAAATCATCTAATAACGCATTTAAAAAGTCTAAATCCGAAAGATGTTTGTTGCGTCTGTATATCTTATTTATGGAGGAAATTTTTAGAACCTTCATTAATAGCCAACCAAAAAAAGTTCCTATGAAACCATACTTGTCTGCATGAATAGCTTTGGCAACTTCCTTTGCTGTGACCAATCCCGTATCAGACGATTTCCCCATAAAACAAATTTAGTAAAATGTTATTTAGTTACGATTTGAACGGTTTCTTGTGTTAATTGTTTCAATAAGACAGTTTTATCCCTTTCAAGTTCTTTTATGGCAGCTTGATTGTAATGTCTAATGGTATATAGACTCACATTATCGTGGCATGTTACATTAAATTTTGCTTTTAAGTGTTGTATTAACTTATCACGATTGTTATAAATATTATCTATGCATACTGAAAAACTAATGGCTGAATTCTGAATGACATCTACCTTCATTTTATATAGATGCAATAAACTAAATATGTCACTAATGTTTTCTTCTACGATATAAGAGAAATCCAAGGATGACAGGGAAATCAAAATCTGATTTTTCTTAACAATAAAGCAAGGGATTTCTGGCTCTATAGCTTCTCCTTTGCTGACACAAGTACCTTGTGCCGTAGGATTTAAAAATGATTTTACGTAAAGTGGAATTTCTTTTTGCTGTAAAGGTTGAAGCGTTTTTGGGTGAATGACTGACGCGCCATAAAATGCTAGCTCTATGGCTTCCCTGTAGGAAATTTGATGCAATAACTGAGCGTTTTCAAAATAGCGTGGGTCGGCATTTAAAACTCCAGGAACATCTTTCCAAATAGTTACATTTTCGGCATTTAAACAATAGGCAAAGATAGCAGCGGTATAGTCACTACCCTCTCGTCCAAGGGTTGTTGTAAAATTATTGGCATCGCTACCCAAAAAACCTTGTGTAATATTAAGAACCGACCTATTTAGATTTAATGAAATATTGTCTTGGGTTTGTTCCCAATTCACATTGGCTCTTCTATAATAATTATCGGTTTTAATATAATCCCTTACATCTAGCCAAGTATTTTCTAAGCCTATCTCGTTAAGATAATAGCTAATGATGGTCGTCGATATAAGTTCGCCAAAGCCTATGGTTTGGTCATAGACATAATTGTAGTCTGGCGATTTGTTACTCTTAAAAAACAAAGCCATTTCATCAAAAAGTGCTTTTACAGCAGCAAATACCTGATGGCGTTCATTGTCGAATAAATCCAGTAAAATCTCATTATGATACTTAATGACTTCATGAATAGAACTTTGCAACTCATTTTTGTTTTCAAAGTAGTTTTTAATGACTACTTCCATAGCATTCGTCGTTTTTCCCATAGCTGAGACGACTACCAATGTGTTCTCGTAACCAGTTGTTTTTAAAACTGTAGCTAAATTCTTTACCCCTTTCGCATCTTTTACCGACGCTCCCCCAAATTTATAAACGCGCATTATATCTCTTTTAGATAATTTTCAATTCCTTTTTCATCAAGCTGAACCACATCCCAATCTCGCATTACTTTTGCACCTTTTTTTTCGTAGAACTTTATAGCTGGCTCATTCCAATCCAGAACTTCCCAATTAATGCGTTTTACACCCAATGATTTACCATATCTTACCACTTCATCTAATAACAGAGTACCTATGTTCTTACCTCTTTGCGATTGGCTTACTATTAAATCTTCAAGATGTAAGACTTCACCTTTCCAAGTTGAATATCGCATATAAACTAAAGCCATACCTTCAATTTTTTGGTCGACTTCTACCACAAAGCACGTAAACTTAGGATGATTATTAAACCCATCAGATTGTAACATGTCTATAGTAACCTCAACCGCATTAGGTTCTTTTTCAAAGACAGCCAGTTCTTTTATAAGTTCTAGAACTCTTGGCATATCTTTTTCTGTGGCGAGTCTTGGTTGGTTCATTTTTTTCTTTTTTAAAAAAAGAACTCAAATATAATCTAAACTGACTTTAGATAACAATTTATTTAAATCACGAAAACGTTATAGTTTGTTAAAAAATGCGATATTTGTGGCAATTAATCAATATAAAAACTTCATGTCTCAACGCAATCAAACTCTAGGTGAGTTTATCATTGAAAACCAAGCTTCATTTAAATACACTTCCGGCGAACTTTCAAGACTTATTAACTCTATTCGATTAGCAGCAAAAGTGGTCAATCACGAAGTTAATAAAGCAGGATTGGTCGATATTCTTGGTGCGGCTGGTGATACCAATGTGCAAGGCGAGGATCAGCAAAAGCTAGATGTCTATGCCAATGAGAAGTTTATACAGACCATGACCAATAGAAATATTGTTTGTGGTATTGCGAGTGAGGAAGAAGATGATTTTATTACCATTAATAGTCAAGATGAAAATCACCAAAACAAATATGTGGTTTTAATAGATCCTTTGGATGGGTCTTCTAACATCGATGTTAATGTATCGGTAGGTACGATATTCTCTGTATATAGAAGAGTTACACCTGTCGGAACACCAGTAGGCTTAGAGGATTTTCTTCAGAAAGGAATCAACCAAGTGGCTGCCGGATATATCATCTATGGAACCTCAACCATGCTTGTTTACACGACTGGTGATGGTGTTAACGGCTTTACACTAAATCCTGCAATAGGCTCTTATTATTTGTCTCATCCAAACATGCAGTTCCCTGAAGATGGGCGCATCTATTCCGTTAATGAGGGTAACTATATTCATTTTCCTCAAGGCATCAAAGATTATATTAAATATTGCCAAATGGAGGAAGGAGATAGACCATACACCTCTCGATATATTGGTTCTCTGGTTTCTGATTTTCATAGAAACATGATTAAAGGCGGTATCTATATGTATCCTAAAAGCTCTAAAGCTAGTAATGGAAAACTACGCCTGCTATATGAGTGTAACCCCATGGCTTTTTTGGCTGAACAGGCTAATGGAAAAGCAAGTGATGGTTTTACACGCATTATGGAAATTGAACCCACTGAACTCCACCAACGTGTTCCTTTTATTTGTGGCAGTAAAAATATGGTAGGAAAAGCTGAGGAATTTATGCAAAAATCGATATAAGAAAGAACAAAATTGTTTGTCTTTTTTATGTGTTTAAGAATTCATTACTGATTCATCTTTTTCATCTTCTCAGTAAACTCATTTAGGTCTACCTCGTAGTAGACCAAACTTAACGCTTTATCGGCAATATATTTTACATTTTCAGGATTAAACCCAAGACCAATGCACAGTTTTTCTAAAAGACTAACTTGATGCTCCCCTTCGATATGGTCCGCCCATACCATGCGTGCCAAATCGTATAAACGCTCTAAACGCTTATCATAAGAATGTGGTGCGTTAATGGGATGGCTTTTGTAATTCTTTAAAATGGCTTTGTAATCGTGTTCTGTAATATCTAATCGAATAGCCAAACGATCTAAAAATTCTCTTTCAGCATCATTGATAACCCCGTCGCTCATTGCCACCCTAACTATAGCGGCAAAATGGTCTTCATTTCGCTTTTTAAATCCACTTTCGAATAAATCTGAAATTGACATATATTGTATTTAATTCTTCTAAGAGCAAATATATGTTAATCCGATTTTAAAAATAAGATCAATCCACTATTTTTTCACATGTAAATAATCTAAGATCGGGAAAGCCTTCTTCCAATATTCTTTCTTCATAAATGAATGTGTTTTCGTTTAAAGTCTGTATGGTGTATTCAAAATCAATATCTCCCATCGCCGAATTTAAAAAGACCTTATTCCCAGAAACTTCGTATAGTCCTGTTCCCCCTATACCTCCACATATCCCCATATCTCCTGGACCGGAACCATAAGTACCATCATTATTATAAGAAAATCTCCAATCTAAAACACATGGGCCTTCTTCTTCTTCACCGTCTATTAACACAGACGTTGGTCTCCAATCACCCAAAATTAATTCTGCGTAATTAGAAGTGTCTGGTGTTTCTTCGTCGCTGTCGTCATTATTACTACAACTACTTAATAGTATTAATGTAATACCAAAAAAAATGATTTTTAAGTTTTTCATTGCCTAATGTATTTAGTGATCTTTTCTTTCTTATCGTAGAATTCCGAAAATGTCATCTATTTATTTTCAATACTGTCTAAAGAAATAATAAAGAACCCCTAAATTTAAACTGTATAACACTTCAAAACCATATTGGTATTATTCATAGGGCTATTAACATTCTTAACCTTAAGTCACCTTATTTTGACATTCTATTTAGAAATTAGGTGAAAAGTGTGAATTCAGTGGTTGAAAAATAAGTCAATGTTCTACAAGAATATACAGCTCTAGAAATTTGGTCTCTAAAAAGCTATTGACAATTCCTTAACTGACTTAGTTTCAAATAGGTTTATTTGTCTAATTTACATGTAGACTTATTCATCATTTAATAACTTTGAAAATTCGAATTTTCAAAGTTATTTTTTTATTTTCATAAGCCAATTTTTAAAAATATCTATACGCTTTCTGAATTAGAAATGCCGTTAAACTTCTTTAAATCATAAAAAATATGTCATTAGAATTGCTAAAAAAGCAAGGGATTGAAAAAATTCATGCCGACTTCCATGACCTGATTGTATTGTTCAAGGAAATGCTGATTTCAATAGGGGAAAAAGATTTAGCTGAAAGCTTACCTTTTGGAAAGTCTGAAATTATACACCAAAAACATGATTCAGAAGAAAAGTTTATTCAAGCTATTGGAATTTGTTTTGAGTTATTGAATTTAGTTGAAGAAAATGCCGCAGCCCAATATAGGCGTCGAGCAGAAACCCAACTTGGTATAGAGTCCACCAGAGGTTCATGGGGCGAAGCGATAAGCCAGTGGAAAAAAGAGGGGCTTAGCCAAGAGACTATAGCCAAAACACTACAGCGCATGAGCGTTATGCCAGTACTCACGGCACACCCTACAGAAGCAAAGCGACTTACTGTGCTCAATATTCATAGGGAGTTCTATCTTTTACTCGTAAAAAAGGAAAACCCTAATTGGTCTAATGCCGAACAAGAAAGTCTAAAACAAGAGATTAGTAGTTTAATGGAGCGTTGGTGGCGTACAGGCGAAATTTACTTGGAAAAACCAAGACTTCAAGATGAACGAAATAATCTTATGCACTATTTTGTGAATGTCTTTCCCGAAGCTGTAAATCTTGCCGATAACCGTCTAAAGGAAGCTTGGAAATCTTTCGATTTTTCAAAAGAGTTATTGGAATGGCCAGAGCATTTTCCTTTGGTACATTTTGGGAGTTGGGTAGGTGGAGATAGAGATGGACATCCTTTTGTAACACCAGAGTTTACACAATCCACACTAGAGTTGCATCGCAATGCAGCATTAAATATGCTCAGAAAGCAACTTGTAGATTTAACGGTGAAACTTAGTTTTTCGGGTTATCGTGTTTCTTTCCCCGAAAACTTCTTAAAAGAAATCGAAGACCTTGGAAATTTCCTTGGATTTGAAGGTCAAAAAGCATTGGATAGAAATCCATCAGAACCTTTACGTCAATATGTTAATTTGCTCTTGGTAAAATTAGACAATACCATAGAAGAAAAGCATGGCCTTGGTGAGGAAAGCTACTTCAAAAGCGCCAATGATTTGGCTAAAGAACTCAAAAAGTTAAGAAAGTTGCTTGTCGATTTAGGTGCAGAGCGTATTGCTAAACAAACGCTTTTTCCTGTAGAACGCTTAGTGCGATGCTTTGGGTTTCATTTAGCAAAACTAGATATAAGAAATAACAGTACCTATCATGAAAAGGCTATAACCCAGATATTGGCCACTGCTGGTTTTGAGGATTCAGATTATGCCTCTTGGGATGAAGAAAAGCGACTAATGTTTTTAAATAAAGAATTAGAGAGTAATCGTCCTTTTTTGGTTTCAGGCACCTCATGTGGAATAGAAGCTGATAATGTTTTGGGCTACTTGAGTGCCGTGAAAAATTATATTGATAAATACGGTACGGATGGAATAGGCTCTATTATTGTGAGCATGACACGTAGCTTAAGCGACCTGCTTTTGGTGTTTGTCCTTTTAAGGGAAGTCGGCTTACAACATGTTAGTCTTCCTGTAGTGCCTCTATTAGAGACCATTGAAGATTTAATCGCTGGTCCTGATATCTTGTCTGACTATTTAAACCATCCTGTACTGCAAAAACAGATTAAAGCATCATCAACTTTTACTCAAGAAATTATGCTTGGTTATAGTGACAGCAATAAAGATGGTGGCATATTAACAAGCCGTTGGAATATCTACAAAGCGGAAGAAAATCTTACCAAAGTGGGTGATACGTTTGGTATAGATTTATGTTTTTTCCATGGTCGTGGCGGAACGACGAGTCGTGGTGGTGGAAAAATTCATCGTTTCTTAGATAGTATGCCAGCTACTGCTATGAGCGGAAAAATTAAAATGACCGTTCAAGGCGAAACCATAGCCAATCAGTTTGCCAATCGTCTCACAGCTACCTATAATTTAGAAATGTTTACCGCAGGAACTGCAAAACAAGCCTTGATTAAGAGTGACGGCCACCAAGATGTTGAACTTTATGAGATGATGAATAACATGGTTAACTTGGCCAGAAAGAAGTACAGAACACTCATTGACCATCCCAACTTCATTGCATTTTATTCTAAGGCAACACCTATTGATGTATTGGAGCAGAGTAAAATTGGTTCGAGACCGGCACGACGCACAGGTCAACGAAGTTTAGATGACCTCAGATCTATACCATGGGTGTTTAGCTGGAGCCAATCTAGATTTAATCTCACAGGTTGGTTTGGTATGGGAGAAGCACTTGAAACTTTCAAAGAACAAAATCCTGAAGATTATAACAGACTGCAAAGGCTTGCAAAAGATTGGCCTTTCTTTAAGTACTTATTAATTCAGGTGGAGACCAATTTAATGAATGTTGATACGCAGATAATGCATGCTTTTTCTGAAATGGTTGAGGACAAAAGCACTAAAGAAGAGCTAATGCAATTGGTGCTTCACGACTATGAGAAATGTCTCGAGATTATTCAAGATATTATGGGAGAGTCCTCTGATACAAGAAGAATTGCCGCAACAGATAATAAAAAATTGAGGGATGCGTCCCTAAAGGCATTACACAAGATACAGCTCGATAATATTAAGAGATGGCGTGAATTGAAAGATGTAAATACCCCAGAAGGTGAGCATTACCTGTTACGCCTTTTATTATTATTGAACGCACTTTCGGGTGGATTAAAGAGCACAGGTTGATATCATAAGGCGAGCGTTAATGATGCTCGCTTTATTGTTTTCACTTAATTTAAAGAATGAGTTTTTCATATAAGCTTCTAGGACAATGAGTAAAGTCCTTCACTATTCATGTAATTTTCACAATATTTAATAATCTTCTTTGCTTTGGTACTGTAATAAAATTATTTTAGACCATTAAATTGAAAAAATGTGTAACTTATGAATAAGTCTACAGACTGACTTCAGAGAAATAAAAAATTAAAGCTATTACATATGAGTTTTTTTAAGCGCGTATTATCCACCATTGTAGGACTTATTATTTTTTCAATTTTAGGCTTCATACTATTCTTAATAGTAATCGCTTTTGTTGGAAGTCAAGGAGAAGAGCCAATTATAGTAGATAATAATTCGGTATTGAACTTAAAGCTAGATTTCGAGATCGAGGATCATATCGGCAAGAAAGAATTTAAAGACTATACCTTCTTAAACGAGTATCCTAAACATAGCCTCTTTGGAATGATTAAGTCCATTGAATTTGCCAAGACAGATCCCAAAATAAAAGGTATTATCATAGAAAACAATTTGACTTTTGCAGGCTATGCACAGCTTAAAGCACTCAGAGATGCTTTAATTGACTTTAAGGATAGCGGCAAGTTTATAGTTTCTTACTCGGATATCTACACACAACAATCCTATTATTTAAGTTCGGCAGCGGATACAATGTACGTTAACCCTTCAGGCACTATCGAATTTAAAGGTTTGGCTTCACAACAATATTACTTTAAGGATTTTCAGGAAAAAACAGGTTTAAAAATGGAAGTGGTACGCCATGGCAAATACAAAAGTGCAGTAGAGCCGTTTTTAGAAAATAATATGAGTGCCGCTAATAGAGAACAAATAGAATCCTATTTAAATTCAATCTGGTCAACAATTAAAACCGATATTAGTCAAAGTAGAAGTATCCCTTCGGAAACTTTAAATACAATTGCAGATAGTCTGCTAGGCCGTACGCCAACATTAGCATTAGAAAATAAGCTTGTTGACAGGGTTGGCTATTATGATGAATTTACTAATGATATTAAGCACCAAATCGGAATTATGACCGAAGATGAGTTACCCAGTATTGACATTCGTGATTATTCAGAATACACCTATTCTAAACGGAAATCTAGCTACAAGAAAGATAAAATAGCCGTGATTTTTGCTGAAGGAGACATCATATATGGAGAAGGCAATGAAGACTTTGTAGGACAAGGTATCATAAACAAGTCCTTGAAAGAAGCCCGAGAAGATGATAAGGTTAAGGCTGTTGTGTTACGTGTGAATTCCCCAGGAGGAAGCGCCTTGACTAGCGAATTAATTTGGAGAGAAATCGAATTGACTAAAAAAGTAAAGCCTGTAGTTGTTTCTATGGGTAACTACGCAGCTTCTGGAGGCTATTACATTGCGTCTAATGCGGATTATATTGTGGCAGAACCCATGACAGTAACAGGAAGTATAGGCGTATTTGGCATATTACCAAATGGCACCGAGCTTTTTGAGAAATGGGGCATCAGTACGCATCAAGTAACTACAAATACGAATGCCATTACCTATAGTTTTTCTAAACCCTTATCTGTAAGTCAACGTGAGTATATCAAGGAAGGCATTATAGATGTTTATGATTTATTCTTAACTAGAGTTGCACAAGGTCGAGGCATGTCAAAAGATGATGTTAATACTATAGCACAAGGACGTGTGTGGACAGGTAGTGAAGCCATCAAAGTTGGTCTTGTAGACGAATTGGGTGGTCTTGATACAGCACTAGAAAAAGCTACAGAATTAGCTAACATTGATAACTATGCCATAAAAGAATTCCCTGTCTTTCAGAAGGATTTTATGGAATCATTGGGTCAATTAGGATTGATGAAAACCAAGGAAGAACTTTTAAAAGAAGAATTAGGTGAAGAGGGGTATAAGGTTTGGAAAGACATAAAAACACAAACACAACGCGAAGGTGTGCAGCTGTTATTTCCTTATGGGACGCATATAGAATAACTGATTTATTAGTAAAACCCTGTAAAATGTTTCATTAAAACCTTAAAATGTTTAGTGAATACCAATACCGTTTTTATAGTTTTATGCGTTTAAATCTTGCGGTATATCATAATGAAACCCTATTCCATATCAGAGTTTGTAAAGTACATTAATGTCTCAAGGAACAAGAGTGATGACATTCACATTACCAAATACCATGATCATAAAAATTTGCGCTTACAGTCTGATGCCATTACGGCAAACTTTTACCTTATCGCTTTAAAGTATGATTTCGAGAATTATGAAGTTTTTGGTCAGACCAACTATGATACAGGAAATGCTTTTGCATACTTCGACCTACCTCACCAACCCATACAATGGTCTGTAAAAAGACCTTGGAGTGGCTATCATATACTCATCAATGAAACCTTATTTAAACGATTTGCCAAGGACTACAATTTTCTTAACTATAAGAATCACGAATCGCTTTTTGTCACTCAAGAAGAGGAGCAACTCTTAATAGATTTATTTAAAAAAGCCTATGATGAGTACTACAAAGAGAATTTTTCAATAGAAATACTCTTATCTTATGCACAATTAATCCTATCGTATATTAATACTTTTTACCAACGCCAGTTTAAAACACGGAGCAAAAAGTACAACAAAGTAGTCTCTGATTTTTATAAAAATCTTGAAGCTTACTTTGATGAAAGTAAAGCTGTATTTGAATTACCCTCAGTTTCCTATTTTGCCTCAAAATCTAATCTGTCTTCAAACTATTTTGGAGATGTCATTAAACACTTCACAGGTAATTCGCCAGCCGAACATATACAAGAGCATCTACTTTTAATTGCAAAAAACAGATTGCGTCAACCCGATTTAAGTATTAGCCAGATTGCTTATAGTTTAGGCTTCGATTATCCTACCTATTTTACACGCTTTTTCAAGAAAAAAACAGGTGTTACGCCAACTGTTTTTAGAAAGCAGTAATTTGTTTCAGTGATCCTGTAATTTGTTTTCAACCTTTAGTTA
This sequence comes from Winogradskyella sp., assembly GCF_028289625.1. Taxonomy (GTDB): domain Bacteria; phylum Bacteroidota; class Bacteroidia; order Flavobacteriales; family Flavobacteriaceae; genus Winogradskyella. Next base: position 113,498 of record NZ_JANQOM010000061.1, read on the forward strand.
ATACTTACAATAATTTTGTGGTTATAAAAACAAAAATATGGCTTTCAAAAAAACATTAAATTATAGTATTGACAACACCCTAAAAGGTAGGATGGGCGAAAACGTATATCATAAAGCGTTAGACCAACAAAAGGAAATTTCCGAAGACAATTATGCCACCATAAAATATTTGGCAGAGTTTGCCGTTCGGCCGATGTTTAGAACACCAGTGCACAAAACACCAGCAGACCATGGTATGGAGACTTGGGAAGATATTTATTTCCCATCCAGTGATGGCACACCATTAGAAGGTTGGTACATTCCATCGGTAAAAGGAGAATCAGATCAATTAATTATTATCAACCATCCTATGCCCATGAGTAGATCTGGATTTACTGGACATTTTGGAGTACCATTTTCATCAGTAGATACTTTAGAAATTGATTTTGTTGCCCACATGAAACATTTGTCTGAAGCAGGTTATAACATTTTGGCTTATGATTTGCGAAACCATGGCAATAGTAGTACTGCTAATGGTGGTATTTGTGGTATTGGGCGTTATGAATGGCGCGATGTGGTCGGTGCACAACTATACGTAAAAAGTCATCCCAAATTAAGCACCATGAAACTAGGCTTGTATAATCGTTGTACTGGCGGAAATGCAGCCTATGAAGCCATGTACCATCATCCAGAATTGTTTGAGGACATTAAGTGCTTTTTTGGGCCATTAACCGTTTCTATGACGGCATTAATGACGGCATTTGCTGGCTTAATGGGGTTAAACCAATACATGGAATTAATGGATTACGAACAGCTGAAGTTAGGCGGATTTACCAATGGTGAAATGCATCCGCAAAATTATGCTCAAGCTGTAAAGGTGCCTTATTTTATGGCACAAGTAATTGAAGATGATTGGACGGATAATCCAAAAGATGCGCAAGACATTTTTGACACTATTAGTTCTGAAGACAAAGAATTATTCTGGATTGAAGGGACAAATCGACGATTTGATGGGTATAACTACTTTGGCTTATATCCCGAGAAGATGATTGCCTTTTTTGACAAGTACATGAAGTAAACTTAAATTGTTGATTAAAATAATTTGGCATGTATAAAGCAGTATGTAAGTACTGCTTTTATTATTTTTACTATATAAACTAAAGTAATTGAAGACATGAAAATCCATCACATTAGAAATGCAACAATGACTATTGAGACTGGTAAACACGTTATTTTAGTTGATCCAATGCTTGGTGCTAAAGGAACGGCTGGGCCTCCTTTCACCTTATTTCGATTTAAGCCAAAGCGTAATCCCATTGTGGATTTACCAGACAACTGCCAACCTATTTTAGATAAAGTCACACATTGTCTCATTACTCACAAGCATCCCGACCATATTGATAAAGTTGCTGAAGCCTTTTTAAAAGAAAAAAATATACCTGTTACTTGTAGTATTTTGGATGAAGTATTTTTTAAGAAAAAAGGATTGAATGTTGTACACACTGTTGACTATTGGAAACGTATTGATTTCTTAGGTGGGAAAATAGAAGGGATTCCTGCACGTCATGGTTATGGTTATGTGGCGAAACCCATGGGAAATGTGATGGGATTTTATTTAGAGTTCAAAGATGAGCCTAGTTTATATTTGAGCAGCGATACCATTTACACCAATGAAGTCGATAAAGTACTCAGAGACTATCAACCAGATATTTCGGTAGTGGCTTCCGGTACTGCGCAATTAGACGTTTTCCAGCCTTTATTGATGCGTATGAATGATATTGTTAAGTTTACAAAAACGGCACCAGGTAAAGTTATCGCTAATCATTTAGAAGCGGTTAATCATTGTCCAACAACGCGATTGGATTTAAAAGCACGCTTTGAGCAAGAAGGCCTTTCGGATAAGACCTTTATTCCAAAGGATGGAGATGTGATGCTATTTTAGAGACTACTATAAATTTACAATTTTACAGTCTTCAAATGCAATCGTATCAAAATTTTTAGAAGTCCAAAGACTGAGGTGTTTTAATATGGGCAGCAATCCTTTACCGCGTTCTGAAAGTGAATATTCCACACGAGGCGGTGTTTCTGCGAAACGTTGGCGAATGATTATGCCGTCGTCTTCCAATTCTCTCAATTGTTGCGTCAATACTTTTTTTGAAATGTTAGGAATGAATAACACTAATTTTCCAAAGCGAAGCGGACCATTGGCCAAAAGATAAATGATGATAGGTTTCCACTTGCCACCTATGATATTCATGGCATGCACAAGTGTACAGCTATTGGGATTATCAATTACTTTTCGTGCCATAGTTACCTTTTAGTTACCACAAATTTAGGTAAAAATTTCTTAATAGTTTCTAAAATATACTATTAATAGTAACTTTGTGAAACAATTAATAATCAACAATCACATGAAAAATATATTTATTATAAATGGGCATGAGCCTTATGAATTTTCAAAAGGACAGCTCAACAATAGTCTAGTAGAACGCCTAAAAAATGCACTCCCAAATGACCATTTTGAGATTAAAACCACAACCATGAAAGACGATTACAATATCGATGAAGAAATTGCCAAGCACCAATGGGCAGACCTCATCGTAGTACAAATGCCTGTAAATTGGATGGCAACGTCTTGGAGCTTCAAAAAATATCAAGATTATGTGTATAGTTTCGGAATGGACGGTCGTTTATGCGCTGGAGATGGTCGCACACGTCAGGATGCTGCCAAACAATATGGAACTGGTGGAACACTAACCGGAAAAAAATACATGTTATCATTAACCTTTAACGCACCTAAAGACGCCTTTAATGATAAAAGCCAATGGTTTTTTGAAGGAAAGAGTGTCGATGATTTGTTCTGGCCTACACATTTAAATTTTAAGTTTTTTGGCATGAAAGCCCTACCAACTTTTGTTTCTTATGACGTTCTTAAAAATCCCGATATTGAAAATGATTTTATTCGCTTTGACCAACATATTAAAGACCATATTTTAAATACTTAAAACATGAATACGCAACAAAAAATTACACCGAAAACACAAGCTCCTGACCTTCAAATAAATTTACTAGGTGGTGAGAACTGGACACTTAAAGACCAAAATCCTGAAAACTTCACCATGCTTGTTTTTTATAGAGGATTACATTGCCCACTTTGTGAGAAATACCTAAAAACATTAAACGGTCTTATTGACGATTATGCTGAAAAAGGTGTTGATATTATTGCCATCAGTATGGATGTTGAAGCTAGAGCCAGAAAAGCACGAATGAAATGGGAACTTTCCGAAAGTCTAAAAATTGGTTATGGACTCGATCTAGAAACCGCAAATAATTGGGGTTTATACCTTAGTAAGGCCATTAAAGATTTTGAACCAGAGGTATTCAACGAACCCGGATTATTTTTAATACAACCTGATAACTCTATATACTTTGTAACCCTTAATTCTACACCTTGGGGACGGCCACATTTAGCATCCTTTGTTAAGGTCATTGACTTTATAAACACAAGTGGTTATCCGGCAAGAGGTGAGCTAACATCATTATAGTTTTTAATATGATTTGGATAAAATTTCTTAGTTGTTTTAAGCTCAAATAACTAAATTGTCCCTATGAACACTAGATATCTTAAAGAAACTTTTTTCTTTGACTATAGCAGCCCTCAAATCCAAGATTTAATTGAAGATATACGGCATTTATCTTCAGAAAAAGATAAAATAGAACAATTCTATCTTAAAGTCAGAGATGGTTGGAGGTATAATGCTTACACTATTGGCCTAACTGAAGACCACTATAAAGCCAGCAATATCATAGCCAAGCCAGAGGCGCACTGTATTGACAAAGCTATACTCTATATTACTGGACTACGAGCACTTAACATTCCAGCTAGATTACGTCTGGCAAAAGTCTCTAACCATATCGCAGCAGAACGCCTCGAAGCTAAATTGGGCACAAATGAATTAGCACCTCATGGCTTGGTAGATGTCTTCTTTAATGGGCAATGGAAAAAGTGTTCACCAGCTTTCAACAAAGCCTTATGCGACATGTACAATGTCGATGTTTTAGGTTTTGATGGTACCAGAGATTCCATTCTTCAAGAATACAATAAGGATAGTAAAAAATTTATGACCTATTTAGACGATTATGGTCATTTTGAAGATGTGCCTTTAGATTACATTAAATCCATTTTTAAGGCGCATTACCCAGAGCTATATGAAAGCTATAAAGACGCAAATAATATTCAATTTTAAATGACCTGTCATCAATTATTATTCATTGATGTGTGGCTGAGCGCAGTCGAAGCCTAATTTAAATTATCGATTATAAAAGACCCTTCGACTGCGCTCAGGGTGACACGCCCTAAAATTTTCATTTTAAAATTGAAAAAATCATGTACTTTTGCGACTTACTTTAAAGGTGTACCCTAGTGAGCAAGACCCTTATCTCGCAGACCTTTTCACAGACTTTGCAACTGCAAAATCTGCGGAGTGCTATTGCCCAACCCTTCGACTACGCTCAAGGCAAGACAGCTACAAAAACACACTTAAGAGGTCTTGTTGGCTCATCATTATCCTTTGTTGTTTCTGAAGTATTTAAAACTGCTGAAAAGCCATTCCTACTAGTTTTTGACGACAAAGAAGAAGCTGCTTATTATCTTAATGATCTAGAACAGCTCATTAACGATAAGGATGTATTGTTCTATCCAGGCAGTTACAGAAGACCGTATCAAATAGAAGAAACTAATAATGCCAATGTCCTTTTAAGAGCTGAAGTTTTAAACCGCATTAATTCGCGCAAAAAACCAGCAATTATCGTCACCTACCCTGATGCTCTATTTGAAAAAGTTGTTACCAAAAGGGAACTAGAACGAAACACCTTGAAGATTTCGGTCGGTGATGAATTGAGTATCGATTTTGTAAATGAAGTGCTGTTTGAATATAAATTTAAACGTGTGGATTTTGTTACTGAACCAGGTGAATTTTCCCTAAGAGGTGGTATTATAGATGTCTTTTCTTTTTCGCATGATGAACCTTATCGTATCGAATTTTTTGGTGACGAAGTGGATAGTATAAGAACATTTGATGTTGAGACGCAACTATCTACCGAACGCATTAAAAAAGTGAGCATCATACCAAATGTAGCCAACAAAGCCATAGCCGAAAAACGCGAAAGTTTTCTTAAATACATATCGAACAAAACAGTTGTTTTTGCCAAAAATCCGTCGTTCATCTTTTCGAGAATTGATGATTTTTTCACTAAAGCAGAAGAAGCTTTTAAGAATTTGTCATCAGATATAAAGCATGCCGAACCTGAAGCGTTGTTTTGCAATTCTGAATTATTGAAGCGTCAATTTTTAGAGTATACTCTAGTGGAGTTTGGATCACATACATTTCATTCGGACGCTGAGGCTCTCGAAGCGTCAAGAGAACACATTGATGAGGTCACTTCGAGAGCCTCAGTGACCAGCATAACCTTCAATACCAAACCTCAACCTTCTTTCAACAAACAGTTCAATCTTCTTATTGAAGATTTGAATGAAAATCATTCTAAAGGTATTATCAATTACATTGCTTGCGTTAGTGAGCAGCAAGCCAAGCGCTTTCATGATATTTTTGATGATGTTGAAGAGGAGGTTCATTATAAAACAATCGTGCTTTCCCTTTATCAAGGATTTATTGATACTGAACACAACATTGCCGTTTATACAGACCATCAAATCTTTGACCGTTATCATAAATTTCATCTAAAAAATGGTTATGCAAAGAAACAAGCTATCACCTTAAAAGAATTGACCAATCTCGAAATTGGAGATTATGTTACTCATATTGATCATGGGATTGGTAAATTTGGAGGACTACAAAAAATAGATGTCGAAGGGAAAAAACAAGAAGCTATAAAGTTAGTTTATGGCGAACGCGATGTACTTTATTTAAGTATACACTCCTTACATAAAATCACCAAGTTTAATGGTAAGGATGGCAAACCACCAAAAATTTATAAGCTAGGCAGTAAAGCCTGGAAAACCCTAAAACAAAAGACCAAGTCTCGTGTTAAGGAAATTGCCTTTAACCTCATTAAACTATACGCAAAGCGAAAACTAAAAAAAGGATTTCAATATGCGCCAGATAGTTACATGCAGCACGAACTCGAAGCCTCATTTGTCTACGAGGATACCCCAGATCAAATTTCCTCAACAGAGGATATAAAAGCTGATATGGAAAGTGAGCGTCCCATGGATCGTTTGGTCTGCGGTGATGTTGGCTTTGGAAAAACCGAAGTGGCTATAAGAGCGGCTTTTAAGGCCGTAGATAACGGTAAGCAAGTGGCTATTTTAGTCCCAACTACCATTTTGGCCTATCAGCACTATCGTACGTTTAAAAAGCGCCTCAAAGATTTTCCTGTGACTATAGATTATGTGAATCGTTTTAGAACCGCCAAAGAAAAACGATTAACACTCGAAGGTCTTGAAAAAGGGAGTATCGATATCATTATAGGAACGCATCAATTGGCAAATAAGAATGTAAAGTTTAAAGATTTAGGTTTACTCATTGTTGATGAGGAACAAAAATTTGGTGTCGCTGTAAAAGAAAAGCTTAAGACCATTAAGGAGAATGTGGATGTGTTGACATTGACGGCAACACCTATTCCAAGAACGCTTCAATTTAGCCTTATGGCAGCAAGGGATTTGTCAGTCATCAACACACCGCCACCAAACCGTTACCCCATTGAAAGTCGTGTCATTCGACTTAACGAAGCCACCATTCGCGATGCCATAAGCTACGAAATACAACGTGGCGGACAAATCTTTTTTGTTCATAATCGCATTGAAAACATTAAGGAAGTTGCGGGTATGATTCAGCGTTTGGTACCAGATGCTAAAATAGCTATTGGTCATGGTCAACTCGATGGCAAAAAACTAGAACAGTTGATGTTAGCCTTTATGAATGGTGAGTTTGATGTCTTAGTAAGCACTACTATTATTGAAAGCGGTTTAGATGTACCGAATGCCAACACTATTTTTATTAATAATGCCAATAATTTTGGATTGAGCGATTTACATCAAATGCGAGGACGTGTTGGACGCAGCAATAAAAAAGCCTTTTGTTTTTTTATTACACCAGAGTATTCTGCTATGACTACAGAAGCCAGAAAACGCATTCAGGCGTTAGAACAATTTACGGAATTGGGAAGTGGTTTTAATATTGCCATGAAAGATCTCGAAATTCGTGGTGCTGGCGATTTATTGGGTGGTGAACAAAGTGGATTTATTAATGATATTGGATTTGATACTTACCAAAAAATTCTAAACGAAGCCATTGAGGAATTGAAGGAATCTGAATTTGCCGATTTGTATCAACATGATGGTAAACCAAAACAGTATGTCAAGGACATTACGATAGATACAGATTTTGAATTATTGTTCCCTGATGATTATGTGAATAATATCACCGAGCGATTGAATCTCTATACCAAATTAAACACTATAAAAACCGAAGAGGAACTTCAGAAATTTGAATCTGAAATTATTGATCGTTTTGGAGAACTTCCTACTCAGGTTCTTGATTTATTCGATAGCGTCCGATTAAAATGGATTGCCATAAACATGGGACTCGAAAAAATCATTATGAAACAAGGAAAGTTAATCGGTTACTTTATTCAAGATCAACAAAGCAAGTTCTATCAAAGTGAAGCGTTTACCAAAGTTTTACAATTTGTACAAGCAAATGCTGGAGTATGCAAAATGAAAGAAAAACAAACTAGAAACGGATTGCGCTTACTCATTACTTTTGAGCCTATTAAATCAACCCGAGAGGCCTTAACGGCACTTTCTAAAATAGAAAAATAAATATCAGTTCGAGTGTCCCGACTGTGTTCACTGAGCGTAGTCGAAATGTAAATGTTGGGATTTATCGAGAACAAGAATTATTATAAATGAGTGATAAGAGCCATTTAAATCATTTACTATGGTTGACTATTGGTACAATTTTCATTAGTACCTCAGGTGCTTTAGGTAAGTATATCAGTATGCCAACTCCTGTCATTATATGGTGGAGGTCTTTCTTAGCCGCTATTTTCTTACTACTGTTTTGTTTATACAAAGGCATAGATTTAAAAATTAATAATCGTAAAGATCGCTGGACCTTCTTTTTGGCTGCTACTTTTATGGGAGCTCATTGGATTACCTATTTCTATGCGCTTAAGCTATCTAATGTGGCTCTGGGTATGTTGTCTCTTTTTACGTTTCCAGTGATTACGGCCTTACTCGAACCTTTATTCTCTAAAACAAAATTCGACCTTATCCATGTTCTCTTAGGGCTATTAGTACTTATTGGTATTTATATCCTAGCTCCAGAATTTGACCTAAAAAGCAGTCAATTGCAAGGGATTCTTTTAGGACTACTATCGGCTTTGTGCTATGCCTTACGTATATTGATTCTTAAAGGGCAAGTGGTGAAATATAACGGAACAATGCTCATGTTTTATCAGGTGGTTGTGTTAGCTGTTATATTAATTCCTGTATTATTCTTCATGGATACCTCAAACATAACTACCCAATATCCTTATGTTATTCTTTTGGCTTTACTAACCACAGCCATTGGCCATACGCTATTTGTAAATAGTCTAAAATATTTTAAAGCCAGTACCGCTAGTATTATTGGTAGTAGCCAACCGATATTTGGAATTATTATTGCCTATTTTTTCTTGAATGAAATCCCTACAATACATACATTTGTTGGTGGTACATTAATATTATTGACTGTGGTGATTGAAAGTATTCGGTCTAAGTTTAAATAATGGCGCAATTATTGGTGCTATCAGTACGTTAAAACATAAAAGCAAATGAAAAATCTCATCGTATTTATACTACTATTTCCATCTATTGTTATTGCACAGAGTGTAAAAGGTACATTTTCACCTGCTAAAGATTTTTCTTATGCGTTTTTATATCAAGCGACACCAGATGGTGCCAATTATATAAATCGTGGTAAATTGGATAGTGAAGGCCGTTTTGAAATCGCAATAGATTCTAGTGCTGCGCCAGGAATTTATAAAATTGTTTATGCCGTTCCACCAGAGGAAAATAATTTTGATTTTATATATGATGGAAAGGAAACTGTTGCTTTTAATTTTAGCTACGAAAAAGGAGTTGAATTTTTAGAATCAGAAGAAAATAAACTCTGGAATTCGTATTTACATAGTATGGACATGGTTAACCAAACTATAAGTAATTATTATACCAAGGGTGGTAAGGATAAAGACGGTTTTAAATCCATATTTAAAGTATTAAAAGATACCCAACTCGCTTACGAAGCGTCAGCCAATGGCAAATTGGTATCTGCATTTATAAATGCTAATAAGCCTTACATCCCTACTGCATATGAAGACTTAAACACCTATACTGAAAATTTAAAGCAGCATTTTTTTAGTGAAATTGACTTTAGCAATTATGTACTGCAAAGCTCATCGTTCCTGGTAGACCGAGTCACGGATTATGTCTTTAATATGGTAGCAAACCCAACAGACGAAACTTACAAAGTACTTGTTGACGAAGTTGTAACTGCTATTGATAATGATAATATAGAGATAAAAGCCTATCTTTTAGAAGTACTATGGCGACGCTTTGTAAGTACAGAAAATCATGAGGTGGCCAATTATATGACCGACAAATATTTATTGGAGCTGGCTAATAAAACTGGCAATAAAGTTTTAGCAGAGACCATTAGTTCTTATAAAAACACATCTATCGGTACCAAAGCACCAAATTTTGAAATTGCTACAACTGAAAATACGACGAGTTTACATAATCTCAAAGGTTCAGACCATTACCTACTTATCTTTTGGAGCAGTGGTTGTAGTCATTGCCTAAATGAATTACCAAAAGTAAAAGCATTGGTTGCTAATCAACCAAATCTAAAAGTGGTGGCATTTGGGTTAGAAGAAGAACCCACAAAATGGGCCCAAGAGATTAAAAAGTATCCAGAATTTACCCATACCATTGGTCTCGGTAAATGGGAAAATCCTATTGTTACAACCTATGGCATTACAGCGACACCTATGTACTTCTTACTCAATAGCTCAAAGATTATAATGGCCAAGCCTTATGGATTTGAGGATTTAGAGGTAGTTCTAAAAGATTTATAAGAAAAACGCCCAGTCAACAAGTATCGACTGAGCGCTTTGAAACTAAATAACCAACCAAAAATTTAGTTTCATAGGTTTCTTCTATTCTCTCGTGGATTATCCACTTTAGGCGTTTTTTGCTTACGCTTTTTAGGTTTGTCTTTCTCTTCCAGAACTTTGCCTTGTGTATCAGAAGTTCTATAATAGGCTATGTAGCCTCTCCCTTCAAATTCATAAATCGTGCCTGAAGCCGCATGGAACAGCTCTATCGTTCCGTCATTAATAACGCTCAATTCAAAGAATTCATTGTCAAAGAAATCATAATCTAACGTTAAAGTTTTTAGATACATATTCCCAGGTGCGTCACCTACTCCATATACTCCCGTATAATCCCAAAAAATGTTGTTTGTATTATTGATGTTTACATCTTGGGAGCTTCTAAACGTAGCGTCATTGCCTCCAGATAAAAACTGTAGATAGTTCTCATTATCAAACTCATTTAAGGCTCCAAAATTACTGGTATATACTTTTTCCCAAGCGTCATACTCCTGTAAGAAATAATGGATGTTGTCATAGAACACAAAGTCATAATCGAAGGTCGATCGCTGATAACCCTCCAAAAAATAAGAGATGTCATTAAATGGGTTATATAACTCAATCGTATTATTATCTATTTGGTAAATATCAAAACTGTTGAAACCATCAATCACATGGTCAACATCCAATATCATATCATAGGCATTATAAGTTCCTATTTGCACACCAAAACCATTACCTTGACTACCAATACCCACTAAGTTGTTATTAGCAAATAAACGTCCATTATCAAAAGTCAATGTAAACGCAATTTCCATAAATGGTGTTTCTCCAAACCCTTGAGTAGCATTAATATCAACGTACCATAAATCATAGGATTGTAACAACTGATTTAAGGAAATAGCGGGTACGACATCGTTTACAATAATGTCTTCTCTATAACACGATGTCAATAAAGTTGCACTTAGTACAAATCCGAAAAGTAATTTTAATGTCTTCATAATTCAACGGTTTTTAGGGTTCTTATTAAGATAAATTCAAAACGTGTGCCAAATTCAAAAACCAAGTGTTTCTCTAGCCCTACAAAGCATTTATATTTTATGTATTTTTGAAGTATTAAACCGTTACGTATTTCATGAATGACTCCAAAAAGTATGCTGTGTTTGGCGCAGGAAGTTGGGCAACTGCTATCGTTAAGATGCTTTGTGAAAACTTGGATGAAGTAGGATGGTATATGCGGAGTGTTTATACCAAAGAACATTTACTAAAAGAGCAGCACAATCCAAGTTATTTAAGTTCGGTAGAATTTCATATTGAACAACTGCGGTTAAGCAACAACATCAACGAAATTGCGGATTGGGCAGACTACCTCATTTTTGTAATTCCGTCCGCTTTTATGCAATCGGAGCTCAACAAGTTAACGGTTGATATTAGTGAAAAAGTGATTGTCTCTGCAGTAAAAGGTATTATCCCAGAGTCGGGTTTATTGGTTGGAGAACATTTTCATGATATCTACAACATTCCTTTCGAAAATATTGCTGTTATTGCTGGACCTTGTCACGCAGAGGAAGTGGCTTTAGAGCGTTTATCGTATTTGACGATTTCCTGTGCTGATGCTAAAAAAGCACAAGCTATCGCCGATCATCTATCGAGCTCTTATATTAAAACTAAAATAAGTGATGATATTATTGGCGTAGAATACGCAGTAATGCTAAAAAACATCTATGCTATTGCGGCCGGTATTGCCCACGGTTTGGGCTATGGAGATAATTTTCAGAGTGTGTTAATGAGTAATGCTATTAGAGAGATGAAACGCTTTATTAAAAAAATGCACAAAATGAAGCGAAATATTAATAACTCTGCCTATTTAGGTGATTTGTTGGTGACTGGCTACTCCATCTTTTCCCGTAATAGAATGTTTGGTAATATGATTGGTAAAGGCTACACGGTTAAATCCGCACAGCTCGAAATGAATATGATAGCCGAAGGCTACTATGCTACTAAGAGCGCCAAATTGCTGAATCAGAGAAATGTCAAAAAAACCCAATTGCCTATCATCAATGCAGTCTATGCGATTCTTTACGAGAATAAAAGCCCTAAAAAGGTATTCAAAAAATTGACGGAGAAGTTAGATTAAAAATTAGCCATTAGCTAACAGCCAATAGCTACTTAACCAAAACCCCTTTCAACTGCATCAAAGGAATAGGTTGTAAAGCCCTATCATTAATCGTGTTTTTTCGAAACAAGTAGGTTTTATCGAACATTTGGTTGCCCTCAAAAAAAGTGACCTTAAATGAATTATTGAGTGCTAATACTTGCTCTTGTAAATACTCAATCTTAGCGTAACTTCGTGCTGGTAATTTGGCAATGGTATGACGCATTGGAGGTGTCATTTTATCTTCAGAGACACCTTGGGACAAAATAAGAACCGTATCTAAATCCGCATCACTATTATTAATGATATAGGCATTCCAATCTAGGGTTTTATACTCTAAATGCTCTTCTTGTACTACTGCAATGTAGACGTCTTTAACTTCTGGAATTTGGATGTCTTTTTTCATTTTACGCTGTTCTGATAACTATCGGAATTAATTATAGTATTAGAATTGATTAGTCACTTCGATAACCTTAGTGACCAAAGTAGAATTCTTATTTGATGCCTGAGGCCCTCGAAGGCATCATAATTCTTTTGTTAATTATAAATTAAATGCAAAAGTATAAAAAGTGAATTCCCTAATTTAGAATCTCATCAATAAAAGCTATACACCATGAAACTCAAATTCCTTATCTTCGCATTTCTTTTTTGCGCCTTCTGCTTTAGTTAATCCAATCAAAACATCACCACCATTGAAACTGTAGAGATTTTAAATAATCATGAAGCCGAAGCTATTTTCTATTTTCAGAACAACTGGAAAGTATTAAGAACAATGGCTGTTGAGAAAGGTTATATCGATTCATTTGAGTTGCTACAAACCACTTACAGCAAAGAAACGCCTTTTCATTTAGTATTGGTAACCACTTATACCAACAAAGCACAATACGACCAAAGAGAAAAGCACTTTTCTAAACTCATCAAAGCGAAAGGTGGCCTAAAGCTTTTAAACGATAAACAACCTTCTGAATTTAGAAAATCTGTTTTTGGCGTTGAAGGAGCGAAGCATTTGGAATAGAATCTCAGATACTAAAATAAATATCACTCTTCTATTTAAACTCAACGAGTTTAACTTTTATTACTGCTTGGAAGATTTACTTTTAAATTATAATTCTTTAATAAATTTAAAAATTTATAATCTTTATAATATTTCTTGTATATCTTTTCTGTA
>NZ_JANQOM010000087.1 GCF_028289625.1 Winogradskyella sp.
TGGCCTATGGTGTAACTGGCAACACGTCTGGTTTTGGTCCAGAAGAGTCTAGGTTCGAGCCCTAGTAGGCCAACTGAAATAGAAGTCCTAAACATTGATTTGTTTGGGATTTTTTCTTTTTTATCCGTCTTATTTACTGTCGTCTCTAAATCTTAAACGTAATCACAGGTCGATTGGCATGATTCACCAAATCCTCACTTATACTACTATTAAAGAAATGCGCGATGCCTTGTCTTCCATGAGTGCTTATGCCAATAAGATCGGCATCAATTTCCTCAGAGAAATTTAGAATACCTTGTTCTACGCTTTTGTCATTGTGCACATTGATCGTAAAGTTCTCAAAAGTTTGGCCTGCAATAAAATCATTGATTCGTGTTCTAGAATCATAGGTGGTTATAAAGTTATTGGCCGTATTCACTAAAAGCAGATGTATTTTGGAATTGAATAACTCAGCAAATTTTACAGCTTGTTTATAGGTTTCTTTATTGTCATTTTTAAAATCGGATGCAAAGACAAAGTTTCTGATATTAAAACTATTATGTTCGTTTTTAATGACGAGTACTGGTACATCCGAAGAGCGTACTACCTTCTCGGCATTAGAACCAATAAACATTTCCTTAAGCCCAGAGGCACCATGTGAGCCCATGACGATTAAATCAATATCAAACTCTTTACAAGCTTCTTTAATTTCATTAAAGGTGATATCAGCCTTAACGGTTTCGTGAACAGTAATGTCATCCAAGAAATCATTCTCCATAAGATCTTCAAACTTCCTATGGGCAAGCCTCATGAAAAATAAAGCTTCAGGAACATCACTATGCGCATTTATAGGGTCGATTTGCTGCATAGGGATTTCCATCATATGCAATAAATAAATGTCAGCACCGTGTTTCCTTGCTAACATGGCAGCAACTTTTAAGGCATGCTCTGCTTGTTCAGAAAAATCTGTAGGGACGAGTATTCTGTTCATTATAATTGATTTTAGTTAGTCTTATAAATTTAAGAAAATAATTCCACTTTCATCAGCTTTGAAAAATCAATATAAATATTGTATATTTGCACCGTTGTTTACGATAATGAATAAGCGAGAGGACGAGAAGTCCTCTCTTTTTATATCAAGAAATGTTTAAGGATACCGTAAAAGAGCTATTGGATAAGGCATTAAATGAACGTAAGGGTCTATTCCTTATAGATTTCGAAATCTTATCTGATAATACAATTAGAGTTATACTTGATGGTGATAACGGTGTACTAGTTGAAGATTGTATGTTTGTTAGTAGGGCCATAGAGCATAACTTGGATAGAGAAGAACAGGATTTTTCATTAGAAGTTACATCGAGTGGTGCGACATCACCATTAGTGTTCCCAAGACAATATAACAAACACATCGGTCGAAATTTAGAAGTTAAGACTAATGAAGGCGATAAGTTTGAAGGTCAATTGGCTGAGGTTACCGAAGAAGGTATAGTGTTGAAATGGAAAGCTAGAGAACCAAAACCTGTGGGTAAAGGTAAAGTTACAGTGACAAAAGAGGCCGCAATAGCCTTTAGTGATATTAAAGAAGCAAAAGTTAAAATAAAATTTTAATTCATATAAATTATGGAAAATGTAGCATTGATTGAATCATTTTCAGAGTTTAAGGACGATAAGTTAATCGACAGAGTAACGCTAATGGCGATTTTGGAAGATGTATTGCGTAATGCATTAAAGAAAAAATATGGCGATGATGACAATTTCGATATCATCATTAACCCAGATAAAGGGGATTTAGAGATCTGGAGAAATCGCATTGTAGTAGCAGATGGTGAAGTTGAGGAGCCCAACCAAGAGATAGCCTTGTCCGAAGCACAGAAAATAGAGCCTGATTTTGAAGTTGGTGAAGATGTTGCAGAGGAAGTTAAACTTGTAGATTTAGGAAGACGATCCATTTTAGCATTAAGACAAAACCTAATTTCTAAAATTCATGAGCACGATAATACCAATATCTATAAACAATTTAAAGAGCTTGAAGGTGAGATTTATACTGCTGAGGTACACCATATTCGTCATAGAGCCATTATTTTGTTAGATGATGATGGTAATGAAATTATCCTTCCAAAAGATAGACAAATCCCTTCTGATTTCTTCAGAAAAGGAGAAAATGTAAGAGGGATTATTGAAAGCGTAGAATTAAAAGGAAGCAAGCCGGCTATTATCATGTCTCGGACCTCACCTTTGTTCTTAGAAAAGTTATTTGAGCAGGAAATTCCCGAAGTATTCGACGGTTTAATCACCGTGAAAAGGGTAGTGAGAATTCCTGGTGAAAAGGCAAAAGTAGCGGTTGACTCATATGACGACAGAATTGATCCTGTTGGTGCTTGTGTTGGTATGAAAGGATCTCGAATCCATGGTATTGTAAGAGAGTTAGGAAACGAAAACATTGATGTAATTAATTATACCAATAATATTCAACTGTTTGTGACTAGAGCGTTGAGTCCTGCACGTGTAACATCTTTAAAACTAGATGAAGAAAATATGCGTGCTGAGGTGTTGTTAAAGCCAGAAGAAGTATCTAAAGCCATTGGCAGAGGTGGACACAACATTCGTTTGGCAGGCCAATTAACAGGTTTCGAAATAGACGTATTTAGAGAGGGCGCTGAGGAAGATGTAGAGTTAAAAGAATTCTCTGATGAAATAGACGGTTGGATTATTGATGAATTTAGTAAAGCTGGTTTAGATACGGCAAAAAGCATTTTAGAACAGGACGTTGATGATTTAGTGAAGCGCACTGATTTAGAAGAAGAAACAATTTTAGATGTCATTAGAATTCTCAAGGAAGAATTCGAAGATTAATAACAGTTTAACTTTAAAACGGAGAAAGTTAGATTGATATAAACAGATTTAAGTATATTACGGCGATTTATGGCTCAAATTAGAATAAATAAAGTATTACGGGAGTTGAATATCTCATTGGATCGTGCAGTGGATTTTTTAGAATCCAAAGGCATTGATATTGAGAAAAGCCCCAATACAAAAATTTCGCAAGAGGTTTACGATACGCTATCTGATGAATTTCAGACAGATGCATCTAAGCGTGAGAAGGCTCAAGAAGTAAGTGAAGCAAAACTTAAGGAAAAAGAAGAGCTTCGGGAGCAACGCGAACGCGAAATTGAAGAGAAAGAGAAAAAAGAAGCCGCAAAAGATACTGTAGTTAAGGCCAAGGCTGAATTAAGTGGTCCTAAGCAAATAGGTAAAATCGACTTAGACAAAAAACCAAAAGCCAAAGTAGAAAAAAAAGAAGAACAGCCTAAGCCGGCAGAACAAGTTGAAAAGCCTAAAGTAGAAAAGGAAAAGCCCAAGAAGGAAATACCTGCGAAAATTGAGCCAAAAGCCAAAAAGCTTACTGAAGACGAAGCACCTAAAAAAGATGAAAAATTAAAGACACAGTATCAAAAGCTTTCAGGTCCTACGACAACAGGTAAGAAAATAGACCTCACTCAATTTAACAAACCAAAAAAGAAAAAGGAAGAAAAAAAGACCGAAGCATCATCTGGTAGTGAGTCTAACAAACGAAAAAGGCGTCGTATTAGTAAAGGAGGAAATGAAGGAGGTGGACGACCTAATTTTGATAATAGAAGAAATCAGAAAGGTAGAGGTTCTAGGCCAAAAGTTGTCAAGGAAGAACCAAGTGAAGAAGAAGTACAGAAACAAGTTAGGGAAACCTTAGAAAAACTTCAAGGAAAATCCAACAAAGGAAAAGGTGCAAAGTACCGTAGAGAGAAAAGAGAACAACATAGAGAGCAATCTGAGAAAGAACTTCAGGCAGAAGCTGCAGAAAGTAAAACCCTGAAGGTAACAGAATTTGTTACTGTAAGTGAAGTTGCCACTATGATGGATGTTGGTGTCACCCAGGTGATTTCTGCATGTATGTCCTTGGGAATGATGGTGACGATGAATCAGCGATTAGATGCTGAAACACTTTCGATTGTTGCCGAAGAGTTTGGATTTGACGTCGAATTTGTGACGGCAGATATCGAAGAATCCATAGAAACGGCTGCTGATGACCCTAAAGACTTAAAACCTCGTGCACCTATTGTAACTGTAATGGGTCACGTGGATCACGGTAAAACCTCACTTTTGGATTATATACGAGAAGAGAATGTAATCGCTGGTGAGTCAGGTGGAATTACACAGCACATCGGAGCTTATGGTGTAGAATTATCGGATGGGCAAGAAATAGCATTTTTAGATACTCCAGGTCACGAGGCCTTTACGGCAATGCGTGCTCGTGGAGCACAAGTAACTGATATTGCGATAATTGTAGTGGCAGCAGATGATGCCATAATGCCACAAACCAAAGAAGCGATTTCACATGCACAGGCGGCTGGTGTACCAATTGTTTTTGCCATCAATAAAATTGATAAACCAGATGCTAACCCAGAAAAAGTGAAAGAAGGATTAGCCAACATGAATTTATTGGTTGAAGATTGGGGAGGAAAAATCCAATCTCATGATATTTCAGCGAAATTAGGTACTGGTGTCAAGGAATTACTCGAAAAAGTACTACTCGAAGCCGAGTTATTAGAATTAAAAGCTAATCCAAATAAACCAGCAAACGGAACAGTTGTCGAAGCCTATTTAGATAAGGGTAGAGGCTATGTATCAACTATTTTGGTACAGGCAGGAACCTTAAAAATAGGGGATTATGTATTAGCAGGGAAAAACAGTGGCAAGGTAAAGGCCATGCACGATGAGCGCGGTAATGATATTTTTGAAGCTGGACCGTCAACACCTGTATCTATTTTAGGATTGGATGGTGCACCTCAGGCGGGCGACAAATTTAATGTGTTCGAAGATGAGAGAGAGGCGAAGCAAATTGCTGCTAAGCGTACGCAACTACAACGTGAGCAATCTGTAAGAACGCAACGCCATATTACCCTCGATGAAATTGGAAGACGTATAGCGCTTGGTGACTTCCAAGAATTAAATATTATTCTTAAAGGTGACGTGGATGGTTCTGTAGAAGCTTTAACAGATTCGTTCCAGAAGCTATCTACTGAAGAAATTCAAGTGAATATCATTCACAAAGGTGTAGGTGCGATTACGGAAAGTGATGTATTATTAGCCTCAGCATCTGACGCAATTATTGTTGGATTTAATGTACGTCCAGTGGGTAATGCAAGGTCAATAGCCGATAAAGAAGAAATTGATATTAGAACGTATTCTATCATTTATGATGCTATCAATGACTTAAAGGATGCTATGGAAGGGTTATTGTCACCTGAGGTTAAAGAGGAAGTTACAGGTACAGCCGAGATAAGAGAAACGTTCAAGATCTCTAAAGTCGGAACTATTGCTGGTTGTATGGTCACTAATGGTAAGATTTTCAGAAACTCTGGTGTAAGAATAATTAGAGATGGTGTTGTAGTCTTTACAGGAGAATTAGATTCATTAAAACGCTTTAAGGATGATGTTAAAGAAGTCTCTAAAGGGTATGATTGTGGTATGCAAATTAAAGGTTATAATGATATCAAAGAAGGTGATGTCATAGAAGCCTTCCAAGAGGTCGAAGTCAAGAAAACATTAAAATAGTTGAATTCCAGTAAAAAAAGCCGACAATAAAAGTCGGCTTTCTTAATTATTCTAGATATACTTAAGCTTATTTTTTATCTAACTTTGGCTGAAAGATAATGGCATTCATATATGTTTTCTTAACCTTAGCTAAGGCACGATCGGCCTCTAATCTGGTGGCAAAATTACCTACCCAAACTTTATAATTTGGTGTGTTCCAGACAATCTCAACGGGCCATTCCCCATAACTATTTAAGAAATTTAATTTTTCACGTTGAGCCTTATCAGGATCCACACTTTGATACACCTGAATTTTGTAAATCTTTGTTGTCTTTATGTCTTTCTTATATTCTAACAATCTATCGATATCACTGTCCTGATCGATAGTGACTTCACCTTGTTGCGCATGAAGCGAAATTGAAAAAAATAAAACCAGTATTATAGTCTTGATATATCTGTTTTTTTTGCTCATAATCAAACATTTTAATGCAAAGGTATGTTATTCAACGATAAAGCCTAAAAAATGTTATTTAGAATTGGTATAAATTGTATATTAACACTTCCCTAAGATTTCTAAAATCGACTTTATACCTTACTTTTGCATGAGTTTTTGGAAACATGACTTTCGTCATATTTATCTGAAAAAATCGTACCAAAGTTTAGAAGATAATTCAACTAAGAATATGAAACAGGTGATCTGCCAAAATTTAACCTCTAAGATACTTAGCCTAGGTTTTATTTTATTACTTACGTTTTCAACCTCACTTAATGCCCAAGAGGGCGATCCAGCAAACGGAAAATCACTCTTTAACGCCAATTGTGCGGCTTGTCACAAGCTCGATGCGCCTATGACAGGACCAGCGCTTCGTAATGTTGAAGCACGACTTTATGATGAAGAAGGATTGGACAGGGAATGGCTTAATGCGTGGATAAGAAACAGTAATGCGTTAATAAAATCTGGTGATGCTTACGCCAATAAAATTTATAATGAGTGGAACCAAACGGCAATGAATGCGTTTCCACAGTTGAGCGACCAAGATATTTCGGATATTTTGGCTTATACCGCTGTAGATCCTTGTGAATTAAACCCGCAATCTTCACCTGATTGCCCAGGATATATACCACCTCCTCAAGGGGATGATCAAGCTGGAACAGGTGGGATTTCAAACAATTTAATTTTAGGTGCTCTCGCGGTATTATTTGGTTTATTAGCCATGGCGTTAATTTTGGTAAAACGTACATTAAATCGTTTTGCCGAAGCCAAAGGCATCGAAGTTATTGCAGAAACGAAGAGAAAGCCAATTTGGAAGGCCTTTGTAGAAAACCAATTTTTAGTTTTGGTTACAGCTATTTTCTTCCTATTGGCAAGCGGCTATTTTGTGTATGGGTATTTTATGCAAGTAGGTGTCGATCAAGGCTACGAGCCTATACAGCCAATTCATTATTCCCACAGAATACATGCAGGCGACAACGGTATCGATTGTAAGTATTGCCACTCTTCGGCAAGAGTAAGTAAGCATTCGGGAATTCCTTCACTTAACATTTGTATGAATTGCCACAAATCTATTTCTCAAGTGGCAGAGACAACACAGCAAGATGGGTTAAAAGAATTTGGTGTAGACTATAACGCAGAGATACAAAAACTATATGAGGCTGTTGGATGGGACGGAACGGCTTACACAGGTGAATCTAAACCTGTAAAATGGATACGCATTCACAACTTACCAGACTTTGCGTATTTCAATCACTCACAGCACGTTTCTGTAGCTGGCGTAGAGTGTCAAACCTGTCATGGCCCAGTCGAAGAAATGGAAATTATGTACCAGCACTCACCATTAACTATGGGCTGGTGTATTAACTGTCATAGAGAAACCAATGTAAAAGTTAAGGACAATGGCTACTATACTAAGATTCATGAAGAGTTATCAAAAAAGTATGGTGTTGAGCAATTAACTGCGGCACAAATGGGTGGATTGGAATGTGGTAAGTGCCATTATTAATTTTAATAAGAAGTAATTCAGAATTATATGTCATCAAACAAGAAATACTGGAAAAGTGTTGAAGAGCTAAACGAAAATAGCTCTATTGTTGAGACGCTTATGCAAAACGAATTTGTGGAGGAAATTCCAACGGATGAGTTTTTAGGTGATAAACAGACTTTGGAGTCATCGTCGACATCGCGTCGAGATTTCTTAAAGTACATCGGATTTAGTACGGCTGCGGCTTCTTTAGCGGCTTGTGAAGGTCCAGTGATAAAATCGATTCCTTATGTAAATCAGCCAACGGAAATTATTCCAGGTGTTGCAAATTATTATGCAACAACAATTGCCAATGGTTATGATTTTGCTAGTGTACTGGTAAAAACTAGGGAGGGACGGCCAATAAAAATAGAGAACAATACAGATGCGAAGACGAATTGCAGTGCTAATGCCAGAGTGCATGCATCTATCTTAGGTTTATATGATAACCTAAGGGTTAAATCACCAATGAAAGGGGATTCCAAAATTTCTTGGGATACTTTTATGTCTGAGACGACAGATGCTTTAAATAATCTAGGAGACGATAAACAAATTGTATTCCTAACGTCAACATTGCCAAGTCCATCAACTCATAAATTAATCGCTGAGTTTTCCGAAAAGTATGGCAATGTAAAACTTGTGGCCTATGATGCCATTTCGGAATCTGCAACCTTAGATGCTTACGAAGCTATGTACGGGAAGCGAGGAATGGCTAATTATGATTTTTCTAAAGCCATGACTATCGTTTCTATTGGGGCTGATTTCTTAGGAGATTGGCAAGGCGGTGGATTTGATAGTGATTATGCCAAAAAGCGTATTCCAGATCATGGAAAAATGTCGCGCCATATTCAGTTCGAATCGAATATGTCATTATCTGGTGCCAATGCCGACAAACGTATACCATTGACACCTAATCAACAAAAATTAGCTTTAGCTAAGTTACACAGTCTTATTGTTGGTGGTGCAGTTTCGGTGGATTTACCAGAAAATATTCTTAATGCGGTACAAAAAGCGGCTAATGAAATCAAGAAAGCTGGAAGTAATGCAGTAGTAGTTACGGGTATTCAAGATGTTAATGCACAGACCGTAGCACTAGAAATCAACGAACATATTAATAGTAAAGCATTTGATTCTAACGCGACAATATTAACCAGACAAGGTAGTGATAAAGCAATTATACAATTGGTTGCCGATATGAAAGCCGGTAGGGTTGGTGCGCTTATAATGAATGGTGTTAACCCAATGTACACCTTGCCAAATGCTTCAGACTTTAAAGAAGGTTTGGATAAAGTAGATTTATCCATAGCTTTCTCAATGAAGCAAGATGAGACATCTGTTTTTGCAAAATATATTGCTGCAGTTCCACATAGTTTGGAGTCTTGGGGCGATTTTGAGTTTAAAACTGGTCATTATTCAATGATGCAGCCAACCATTCGTCCATTGTTTGATACTAAACAACTTCAGGAAGTGCTTTTAGCATGGAATGGCAATGCATCATCGTATAGAGATTACCTAAAAACATTTTGGACCGAAAATATTTTGAATGGCGAATCTTTCAATAAAGCCGTTCAAGATGGTGTATTCGTAGGAGCAACTTCTGAAAATACTGAAGTATCCGTAGATACAACGTCCTCCGAATCCGATGCATTATCAGCGGAAACACCAAGTGGAAATGCAGCACGAGCATTAGCAGCTTCTGCTAAAGGAGGTGACATGCAATTAGTATTGTATCCAAAAACCGGAATGGGTGATGGGCAACAAGCCAACAACCCTTGGTTACAAGAATTCCCAGATCCAATTACAAGAACATCTTGGGACAACTACATAACGGTTTCTAGAGTTGATGCGGAAGCATTAGGCCTGAAAAATTGGAATGTGGCAGATGGTGGTCTCAATGGTAGCCGAGCCAATCTATCGGTTAATGGAGTTACCATAGAAAATGTACCAGTTATCATACAGCCAGGACAAGCTAAAGGTTCAGTTGGTTTATCTTTTGGATACGGTAGAACAGCCCAAGGCTTAAAAGAAGAAATGAAAACTGGTGTTAATGCCTATCCTTTGTATCATAATTTTAATGTTATACAAGATGTCACTATTAGTAAGGCATCTGGAGAGCATGAGTTTGCTTGTGTACAGTTGCATAACACCTTAATGGGACGTGGTGATATCATTAAGGAAACTAGCTTAGAGATTTTTAACACTAAGAATAAAGAATATTGGAATGCTATACCAAAAGTATCCAAAGATCACATAGAAACTCCTGTGACATCACCAGATGTAGATTTATGGGAGTCCTTTGATCGTTCAATAGGTCATCACTTTAACTTATCGATTGATTTAAATGCATGTACAGGTTGTGGAGCATGTGTTATTGCTTGCCATGCCGAGAACAATGTTCCTGTAGTAGGAAAAGAAGAAATGCGACGCAGTAGAGATATGCACTGGTTGCGTATAGATAGATACTATTCATCTCAAGAGTCCTTTGAAGGGGATAATGATAAAAAAGATAATATTTCTGGTTTAGGAAGTTCGTTAAGTGAATTCGGGGAAATGGAGAGTCCAGCGGACAATCCACAGGTTGCTTTCCAACCAGTGATGTGTCAGCATTGTAATCATGCACCTTGTGAAACGGTTTGTCCTGTTGCTGCTACAGCACATGGCCGCCAAGGTCAAAACCATATGGCTTATAACCGTTGTGTAGGAACAAGGTATTGTGCTAACAACTGTCCTTATAAAGTGCGTCGTTTTAACTGGTTCTTGTACAATAAGAATGATGAGTTTGATTACTACATGAATGACGATTTAGGACGCATGGTATTGAATCCAGATGTGACTGTAAGGTCTCGTGGTGTCATGGAAAAATGTTCGTTCTGTATACAATCAACTCAAGCTGTGATATTAAAAGCGAAACGCGAAGGACGACCAGTTGCGAAGGGAGAATTTAATGATGCATGTGCTTGTTCAGCAGCGTGTGCAAGTGGTGCTATGCGATTTGGTGATGTTAATGAGGAAGGTAGTCCTATAGCAGAATTAGTAAAAGATGATAGAGCGTATCACTTATTAGAGCATGTCGGTACAAAACCAAATGTGGTGTACCAAACTAAAGTGAGAAATACAGCTGAAGCATAAGTTTTAAATTAAAGAATCAATTATATAATTATGGCGTCTCATTACGAAGCACCTATTAGAAGACCTTTAGTTACCGGAGAAAAATCGTATCATGATGTTACCGTAGACGTAGCAAGACCGGTTGAAGGCAAAGCAAGCAGAGCATGGTGGATTGTTTTCAACATATCTCTGGTTGCATTCCTTTGGGGAGTAGGTTGTATTATTTACACCATTTCAACAGGTATTGGAGTTTGGGGTCTTAATAAGACTGTAAACTGGGCTTGGGATATTACTAACTTCGTTTGGTGGGTTGGTATTGGACACGCAGGAACTCTGATTTCTGCGGTACTTTTACTCTTCCGTCAAAAGTGGAGAATGGCAATTAACCGTTCTGCCGAGGCGATGACGATTTTCTCAGTAATACAAGCAGGTTTATTTCCAATTATCCATATGGGTCGTCCATGGTTGGCGTATTGGGTATTACCAATCCCTAACCAATTCGGGTCACTGTGGGTGAACTTTAACTCACCATTACTTTGGGATGTATTTGCAATTTCTACATATTTATCAGTATCGTTAGTATTCTGGTGGACAGGATTGTTGCCAGACTTCGCTATGATTAGAGATAGAGCCGTTAGACCATTCCAAAAGAAAATATATTCACTCTTGAGTTTCGGGTGGTCTGGTAGAGCAAAAGATTGGCAACGTTTTGAAGAAGTATCATTAGTACTTGCAGGTTTAGCGACACCTCTTGTACTTTCCGTACACACCATTGTATCCTTTGACTTCGCCACATCGGTTATTCCAGGTTGGCATACCACGATTTTCCCGCCGTATTTCGTTGCCGGTGCAATTTTTTCTGGATTTGCTATGGTAAATACACTTCTTATCATTATGAGAAAAGTGTGTAATCTTGAAGATTATATTACCGTACAACACATCGAATTAATGAACATCGTTATTATGATTACGGGTTCTATAGTAGGTGTGGCCTATATTACAGAGTTATTCATAGCATGGTACTCTGGAGTAGAATATGAGCAGTATGCTTTCTTAAACAGAGCAACAGGACCTTACTGGTGGGCCTACTGGGCAATGATGACTTGTAACGTGTTCTCTCCACAGTTTATGTGGTTTAAGAAACTTAGAACGAGTATTATGTTCTCATTCTTTATCTCTATTGTGGTAAACATAGGGATGTGGTTTGAGCGTTTCGTAATCATTGTTACCTCATTGCATAGAGATTACTTACCATCATCTTGGACCATGTTCTCACCAACATTTGTGGATATTGGAATCTTTATAGGAACCATCGGATTCTTCTTTGTATTGTTCTTATTGTATTCGAGAACATTCCCTGTAATTGCGCAGGCTGAGGTGAAGACGATTTTAAAGTCATCTGGTGAGCGCTATAAGCGCATTAGAGAAAGTGGTGAAAGCTTAGTAGGTACAGGTGCAGATGAAAGAACTTCTAACCTTAACGCAGCGGTGATTCAAGAAACTAGCTCAAGTGATAGCGATGCTGCAGATAACTCAGAAAAAGTGAATAACCTTTTAGGAACTATTGGGACGTTTAATGCTGAAACAGAAACAGCTGATGACTTGAAGAAGATTAGTGGTGTTGGCCCTAAAATGGAAGAGGTACTTAATAGTATTGGGATTTATACATTCTTACAAGTAAGTAAGATGACAAAAAGAGAATATGATTTGTTAGATGCAATCACAGGGTCTTTCCCAGGTAGGGCAGAGCGTGATGATTGGGCTGGACAAGCAAAGAATTTATTAAATAACTAGTATAGTATATGGAAGCTTCAAAAGTAATTCATGCTATTTATACAGATGATGATGTATTGATGTCTGCCGTTAAAAAGGTGAAGGCCGAAAAGCATCACATCGAAGAAATATATACTCCCTTTCCAGTTCATGGGTTGGATAAGGTCATGGGCTTGGCACCAACACGTATTGCGATTACGTCATTCATGTATGGTTGTGTTGGTTTAACAGTAGCTATTGTTATGATGAATTTCATCATGATTAAAGATTGGCCTCAAGATATTGGAGGTAAACCAAGCTTTAGTTACTTGGAGAATATGCCTGCTTTTGTACCGATTATGTTTGAGCTTACTGTATTTTTTGCAGCGCATTTAATGGTGATTACCTTTTATTTAAGAAGTAGAATGTGGCCATTTAAGAAAGCTGAGAACCCAGACCCAAGAACAACAGACGATCATTTTTTAATGGAAATTGCTATTCATGACAATGAAAATGAATTAACTTCATTATTACAGGAAACAGGAGCTGTTGAAATAAATATAGTTGATAAAGACGAAGATGCACATTAATATGAAAATAGCATTAAAATATATCACAGTATTAGTAATGTTGGTAGGTTTTGTGTCTTGCCAAAAAAATTCAAGACCCAACTATCAGTATATGCCTAACATGTACGAGCCTGTTGGCTATGAGACTTATCAAGAATCTGATGCTTTTGCCAACGGAGTCGAGGCGCAATTACCAGCAGAAGGAACCATTCCCAGAGGCGATTTTATGCCTTATGAAATTGAAGATACAAATGAAGGTTATGAAGAGGCAAAGGCAAATCTTAAGAGCCCATTAGATTCTATCCAGGTAGATTATACTGAAGGGAAAGTCTTATATGATATTTACTGTGGGATTTGCCATGGTACTAAAGGTAATGGAAAAGGAAAGTTGGTTGAACGCGAAAAAATATTAGGTGTCCCTAGTTATGATGACCAAGGGCGAGCTATCACAACAGGTAGTATTTACCATGTTATTTATTATGGTAAGAATACTATGGGTTCTTATGCTAACCAATTGAATGAGAATGAGCGCTGGCAGGTGGTTGCTTATGTCGAAAAACTAAAAGCAGAGTTAGAAAAATAAGATTTAGATAAAGATTATATAATGGAATATAAAATTTCAAATCGATTAAAAATAGCTGCTGTCATCATGATGGCTCTAGGCTTGATTGGTGTTACTTCAGGTTTTTTATCAGCCAATAGCGTTAAGACAGTTGAAGATGTAAAGGTACTTCTAGCAGAAGAGGCACACCATGGTCATGGTGACGCACATGCAGAAGATCATCACGGAAGTCATCACGCAGATGAACACCACGGTGATTCGCATGGCGAGGCCCATGGTGCACACGCTGATGAAGGTCACCACATGAGTCATGAAGAACATGTATTACACCAAATTCATAACAGACCTTGGGCAGCACTTTATGTTGGAGCATTCTTTTTCTTTATGATTGCACTTGGGGTATTGGCATTCTACGCCATTCAATATGCTGCACAAGCAGGATGGTCACCTGTTCTATTCAGAGTTATGGAAGGTATTACGGCTTACATGTTACCTGGTGCAGTAATCGTACTTTTAATTGCTGTCGCATCTGGTACAATAGGCCATTATAACATTTTTGTATGGATGAACCCTGAAGTTGTAGAACATGATAAACTGATTCAAGGAAAATCAGGATATCTTAATATGACATGGTTTATTGTGAGAGGTATAATATTTATCTCTGGTTGGGCTTTGTACAGACAGTTCTCAAGAAAATTCTCTATAGCCCAAGATACTGCAGGCGATAATAGAAACTTTAAAAAGAACTTTAGAATTTCAGCGGCGTTCTTAGTATTCTACATTTATACAGAGTCTATGATGGCATGGGATTGGGTAATGAGCGTCGACCCTCACTGGTTTAGTACCTTATTTGGATGGTATGTATTTGCCAGTATGTTTGTGAGCGGTATTACTGTAATAGCGATGATAACCATTTACTTAAAATCTAAAGAATTGCTAGAATTCGTAAACGATAGTCATATTCATGATTTAGCCAAGTTTATGTTTGGGATTAGTATATTCTGGACTTACTTATGGTTTTCTCAATTTATGTTGATTTGGTATTCAAACATTCCAGAGGAGGTAACATACTTTGTAACCCGTATAGAGCATTATAAATTGCCATTCTTTGGTATGTTAGCCTTAAATTTCATTTTCCCATTATTACTATTAATGAATAGTGATTACAAACGTATTAATTGGTTTGTGATTATGACAGGAATCATTATTCTTTGTGGGCATTACTTGGATGTTTTCAACTGGATTATGCCTGCTACGGTTGTAGATAGATGGTTTATTGGATTGCCAGAAATAGGTGCCATACTATTATTCGGAGGTCTTTTCTTATTTATAGTATTTACGGCTTTAGGAAAGGCACCGTTGCTAGCAAAAGGAAATCCGTTTATGAAGGAAAGCGAACATTTCCATTATTAATATTTAAAAAAGAACAGAAACGATAATGACAGCTTTATTAACAATTATAATTGTACTTTTTGTAGCTATTGCCTTGTGGCAAATGGTAAAGATTTTTGACTTAGCCCAAGTAGGGTCGTCAAATACACAAATTGCAGATGATAAAGACAATAAGATAAATGGCTATTTAATGATTGGCTTTTTGATATTTATTTATGCCATTACTATCGTAAGTTTTATATATCTAGGGGATTTACCTTTAGTATCTAATTCAGCGTCTGAGCACGGTCCTGGAATTGACAGCCTAATGTTAATCTCAATGGTTGTTATTTTTATCGTTCAAATTGTCACGCAATTCTTACTTCATTATTTTGCCTTTAAGTATAGAGGTGAGAAAGGGAAAAAAGCCTTGTTTTATGCCGATAATAATAAACTTGAAGCGATTTGGACAGGTATTCCTGTTGTAGTATTAGCTGGTTTAATTATGTATGGGCTGTTCACTTGGAATGATATTATGACCATAGATACAGAGGACGATCCATTGGTAGTAGAATTATACGCCCAACAATTCAATTGGAAAGCACGATATGGTGGTGAGGATAATGTTCTTGGTAAATCCAATGTAAGATTAATTGATATTGATAAAGCTAATATCTTAGGTGTAGCCGAAGATGACCCAAATGCGCAAGATGATATCATCGTAACCGAGTTACATTTACCAAAGGGAAGACCAGTGTTATTTAAAATGCGTTCTCAAGACGTTTTACATTCGGCATATATGCCACATTTTAGAGCACAAATGAACTGCGTACCAGGTATGGTAACACAATTTAGTTTTACGCCTACAATGACCACAGCAGAAATGCGTGAAACAGATGATATAAAAGATAAAGTTCAAAATATCAATAAAATTAGAGCTGAAAAAAGCAAAGAACTTACTGCTAATGGAGAAACAGCCTTAGATCCTTATGAATTTGATTACTTATTATTGTGTAACAAAATATGCGGTAAATCGCACTACAATATGCAAATGAAAATTATTGTTGAGACCGAGGAAGAATTTAATGCATGGATGGCTGAGCAACAAACGTTTGCAAATTCTTTATTAAATTAGTAGAAAAAATAGAAAAAGAAATAGATATTATGTCAGCAACAGTAGATACTCACGCCCACGACGAGGACCACGACGTACATCATCATAAAGAAACCTTCATAACGAAGTACATATTTAGTCAAGATCATAAAATGATTGCTAAGCAGTACTTAATTACGGGTGTAATCATAATGGGTATTATAGGAATTCTGATGTCCTTGATGATACGTATGCAAATCGCATGGCCAGAGCAATCCAATGTAATATTTGAAGCCTTATTAGGAAAATGGGCACCGGAGGGTGTTATGGATGCCGATATTTATTTGGCCTTAGTAACCATACATGGAACCCTAATGGTTTTCTTTGTACTAACAGCTGGTTTGAGTGGAACATTCAGTAACCTTTTAATTCCTCTACAATTAGGTGCTAGGGACATGGCTTCAGGATTTCTTAATATGATATCGTATTGGCTATTCTTTTTGTCTTGTGTAGTCATGATAGTATCATTTTTTGTTGAATTTGGTCCTGCTGCAGCTGGTTGGACTATATATCCGCCATTATCGGCATTGCCACAAGCGCAACCAGGTTCTGGTGCCGGAATGACACTTTGGTTAGTATCCATGGCGATATTTATTGCATCGTCGTTATTAGGATCGCTAAATTATATCGTAACCGTATTAAACTTACGTACTAAAGGAATGTCGATGACCAGAATGCCTTTGACAATTTGGGCTTTCTTTATTACTGCCGTTATTGGTGTAATTTCATTCCCAGTGTTATTATCAGCAGCGTTGTTGCTTATCATGGATAGAAGTTTTGGAACATCATTCTTCTTATCGGATATTTTCATTCAAGGGGAAGTTCTACACTATCAAGGAGGTTCGCCAGTCTTATTTGAGCACTTGTTTTGGTTCTTAGGACACCCAGAAGTATACATTGTATTGTTACCCGCATTGGGGATAACATCAGAGATTATAGCCACCAACTCTAGAAAACCAATATTTGGTTATCGTGCTATGATTTTATCTATTTTAGCAATTGCATTTTTATCAACTATTGTTTGGGGACACCACATGTTCATCTCTGGGATGAATCCATTCTTGGGGTCTGTATTTACATTCACAACATTGTTAATTGCTATTCCATCTGCAGTTAAGGCATTTAATTATATAACGACACTCTGGAAGGGAAATCTACAAATGAATCCGGCGATGTTATTTTCGATAGGATTGGTATCCACATTCATAACTGGTGGTTTAACAGGTATCATTTTAGGGGATAGTGCGCTTGATATTAATGTTCACGATACTTATTTTGTAGTAGCTCACTTCCATTTGGTAATGGGTATTTCAGCGCTATATGGAGTGTTTGCTGGGATTTATCATTGGTTCCCAAAAATGTTTGGGCGTATGATGAATAAAAACCTAGGATACCTGCATTTTTGGATAACAGCAATTTGTGCATACGGTGTCTTTTTCCCAATGCACTTTATAGGTATGGCAGGATTACCAAGACGTTATTATACAAACTCTAATTTTCCATTATTCGATGATACAGCAAACACACAAGTAGTTATTACCATATTTGCACTTGTAGCTGGTTTGGTTCAGCTAGTATTCTTATATAATTTCATCAGCAGTATATTTTACGGAAAGAAAGCTGAGCAAAATCCATGGAGATCAAATACCTTAGAATGGACAGCTCCTGTAGAGCATATGCATGGTAATTGGCCAGGAGCAATTCCTCATGTTTACCGTTGGCCTTATGATTATAGTAAGCCAGGACATGATGATGATTTTGTACCCCAGAATGTGCCAATGAAGGAAGGAGAAGAAGAGCTACATCATTAGCGATTTAAAAATTTATTATATAAAAAGCCTTTCTTATTTGGAAAGGCTTTTTCGTTATATTTGCTTGTACTTAACTTGTTTCAGTATCTTTATAAATATAGGAAGTTGAATGAACGAAAACCTAAATCCATCTAACGATAATTTTAGTCCTGAAGACCTTGATGTTGAAAGAAAGTTGAGACCACTCACTTTTGAAGATTTCACAGGTCAGGATCAGGTATTGGAGAATTTACTGGTTTTTGTGAAAGCCGCTAACCTTAGGGAAGAGGCCTTAGATCATACACTTTTTCATGGTCCACCAGGATTGGGGAAAACAACTTTGGCCCATATTTTGGCTAATGAATTGGATGTAAATATTAAAGTAACTTCAGGCCCTGTTTTAGACAAACCAGGAGATCTTGCAGGATTGCTGACCAATCTTGAAGATCGAGACGTACTATTTATTGATGAGATTCATCGGTTAAGCCCAATAGTGGAAGAGTACCTATACTCAGCGATGGAGGACTATAAGATTGATATCATGATAGAATCTGGGCCCAATGCTAGGACTGTTCAAATTAATTTAAGTCCTTTTACCTTAGTTGGTGCAACAACGCGCTCAGGATTGTTAACAGCACCAATGCGCGCACGCTTTGGTATTAGTAGTCGATTACAATATTACAAGACCGATTTATTGACTACTATTTTACAACGAAGTGCCTCAATATTAAAAGTTCCAATATCCATGGAAGCAGCTATTGAAATAGCGGGCAGAAGTCGTGGAACACCTCGTATAGCTAATGCTTTATTAAGACGTGTTAGGGATTTTGCACAAATTAAGGGCAATGGCAAAATAGATATTGAAATTGCCAAGTTTGCGCTTAAGGCCTTAAATGTAGATGCACATGGTTTGGACGAAATGGATAATAAAATACTAACGACCATTATCGATAAGTTTAAGGGAGGGCCAGTTGGTATTACTACTTTGGCTACGGCAGTTAGTGAAAGTGCTGAGACCATAGAAGAAGTTTATGAGCCTTTCTTGATTCAACAGGGTTTTATTATGCGCACTCCTCGAGGACGGGAAGTTACCGAACAAGCCTACAAACACCTTGGCAAAATTAAAGGAGCCACACAAGGAGGACTATTTTGACATCTGTAATAAAGCTGAACTTGTTTTAAGTGTTCATTTTATATGAATAATTATGAAAAAATATCTACTGTTCCCTTAACCACATTTTTGAAACATAGTTTTAGAATTGTAAAAAATCCTTTACCATTTCATCATAAAAATTTCGAAGAAAGAGGTGATATATTTTGTTTGAATTTAGGTCTTATAACCAAGGTTTACTTTTGCAGGGATGCCTCTTTCGCCGAATATATCCTTCAAAAAAATCAAAAAAACTATACAAAATCTAAGATTCAAACCAAAGACTTGGCCAAGTACATAGGTAAAGGGTTACTGACTGCAGAAGGGCAACACTGGCGCAAGCAACGTAAACTCATTCAACCGGCTTTTCATAAAAAACATCTAGAATCTTTATTAGATACTATTCAGACTGCTATAAGGTCTGAATATCAGCGAATCACAGCGAATGAAACAGTGGATATTTTTCCAATACTCAATGATTTGGCATTTCAAACGGTTGTAAAATCCTTATTTAGTAGTGCTGTCGGTCGAGATAAAATTGACCGATTGCAATACATAACGGAAGAGGCTCAGAAAATGTTGGTGAAAGAATTGCGCCAACCCTATTTGCGCTGGTGGTTCAATTTAAGTGGAACCACTAAAAAGTATATCGACCTAACACTCGAGGCACGGCAAACACTCAAGCAAGCTGTGAAACAGCGTCAAGAATCTGATGTTAAACAAGGAGATCTACTCGATTTGTTGCTAGAAGCTCAATACGACGATGGCAGTTTTATGGAAGAGGAACAGCTTATAGACGAAATTTTGATTCTATTTACAGCTGGTCATGAGACAACATCTAATGCATTAACGTTTACATTTCAGCTTTTAGCCTTATACCCTGAATGGCAAGACAAGATTTATAACGAAATTATAGAGGTCAATGCCCAAACAACAGATTTAATAGCAAGAGTTATGGCATCTAAAGTCTGTCAGCAAGTCATTGAAGAAGCCATGCGCTTGTACCCACCTGCGTATTTTATAGACCGCGTTAATTTGGAAGACGACAACTTTAATGGTTTTGAGTTTAAAGCTGGCTCAAATCTTTTGCTATCGGTTTTTGAAATGCATCGCAACCCAAAGTTTTGGAAAAATCCAGAGCAATTTTTACCAGAACGCTTTGCAGAAGGAAGTAGACCATATGCTCCACATTATTTTCCCTTTGGCGCTGGACCAAGAAAGTGTATCGGAAATAACTTTGCGATGTTCGAAATGATTATCGCTGTAAGAGAGCTAATTTTAAATTATATTATCAAACCAGAGTTTAATAGTATAGAGATAGCACCGCTTATTACCTTAAAACCAAAAAATGCATATTTGCGCTTTGAAAAAAGAGGATGAATAATAAGGCGAAATATACTAAGCTAATTAAATCAGAAGCAAAGCGTCTTGGTTTTTTGTCTTGTGGTATTAGTAAGGCAGCGTTTTTAGAAGAGGAAGCACCAAGGCTTGAGAAATGGCTTAACAAAAACATGCATGGTGAGATGCGTTACATGGAGAACCATTTTGATAAGCGTTTAGATCCTACCTTATTAGTTGAAGATTCCAAAAGTGTAGTGTCCTTATTATTAAATTATTATCCTTCAGAAATTCAAAATCAGGACACTTACAAATTATCTAAATATGCATACGGAACGGATTACCACTTCGTAATCAAAGACAAGTTAAAATCACTCTTAGCGTTTATTCAAGAAGAAATAGGAGAAGTATATGGTCGTGCGTTTGTGGATTCTGCTCCGGTATTAGACAAAGCTTGGGCTGCAAAATCTGGATTGGGATGGATAGGGAAACATAGTAATCTATTAACACAACAAGTAGGATCATTTTATTTTATTGCCGAATTAATCATTGATTTAGAATTAGACTATGACACTCCTGTAACAGATCATTGTGGCACTTGTACTGCCTGTATAGATGCCTGCCCAACGGAGGCCATTGTTGAACCTTATGTAGTTGATGGGGGTAAGTGTATATCGTATTTCACTATTGAGTTGAAAGACAATATACCTAATGCGTTTAAAGGAAAGTTTGATGATTGGATGTTTGGTTGCGATATTTGCCAAGATGTTTGTCCTTGGAATCGTTTCTCAAAATCACACAATGAGCCGTTGTTTAATCCTCACCCAGAGCTCTTATCCTTGACCAAAAAAGATTGGGAAGAAATTACCGAAGATACATTTAGAAAGGTCTTTAAAAAATCTGCGGTAAAACGTACCAAATTCTCTGGTTTAAAGCGGAATATTAACTTTCTTCAATAGAGCGGTTAGAAAAAAATATTCATATATTTACAACATTATAAACACATATTTCATGATAAAAAATTACTTATTCGCATTTGCGTTCGCATTAGTTGCTTTTAGTGGTTATAGCCAAGTTACTGATTTGGTAGAACCAAAAAGTTGGAACAATAACTTGTCTGATGATAATATAGAATTGGTTTCAATGCCTTTTGAGGATTTAGCTAGATATATGGAAGAAGACTTAAGCAAGACTCAAGGATCTATGGCAAAGCCTTACAGGTTTGGAGCAAAATTACAAACAAATGTTACTAGACAAAGCCATGGAGAAAGTATCACTTTAGAGAATGATGATGTCATTTGGAGAGTGGGATTTGAGTCCGTTGGTGCCAAAACACTAAATTTCATCATAAGAGACTATAATCTAGTAGAGGGAGCTGAACTATACATTTATAATGCTGACAGAAGTATGAAAATGGGGCCGTATACAAATAATGAAAATAATGATATTAATGAGATAACGACATGGCCAATTGATGGTGATAAGGTTTATGTAGAGTTTTATGAGCCAAGCGAAGTCATAGGCCAAAGTACATTTACAATTACAGAATTGGTACATGGTTATAGAAGTGTCCCTGCAAATGAAGCATATGCAAAAGCACTTAACGATTCTGGTTCGTGTAATATCGATGTAGACTGCCCTTTAGGTGATAATTTTGATTTGCAAAAACGATCGGTAGTAATGTTGGTTTCTAATGGTAATGGTTTTTGTACAGGGACGTTAGTTAATAACACAGCAGAGGATAGAACACCATATATTTTAACAGCAAATCATTGTTGGGCAAATCCAGGACAGAACGCACCTGTAAATACAACAAGAAGCTATGCATTTCGATTTAATTGGATTAGCCCAAATCCGTCA
The DNA here is from genome assembly GCF_028289625.1 of Winogradskyella sp. Lineage (GTDB taxonomy): Bacteria > Bacteroidota > Bacteroidia > Flavobacteriales > Flavobacteriaceae > Winogradskyella. Next base: position 22,222 of record NZ_JANQOM010000087.1, read on the forward strand.
TGTGCAACATTCACCAACAGTACAGATGGTCCATTTTTGCAAACACTTAATGGGGCAATAGTCCGTGCTAGCGATGGTGACTCTGACATGTTACTTTTGGAAACTACCACTGCAAACGCTATACCCAGTGATTGGGATGTGGTATTTGCAGGTTGGAGTCGTTCTACAACTACACCTACGTTTACTACAGGTATTCATCATCCAAGTGGGGATATTATGAAAATATGCCGTGATAATAATCCTCCATCTAGAACAAGTGTGTCTTTTTGGGGTTTTACAAATCGTGTCTGGCTTATAAACAGTGGTTCTAATGGTGGTTGGGAACAAGGTGTTACAGAGCGTGGCTCTTCAGGATCACAATTATTGGATGCTAATGGTTTGTTAATTGGGGTATTATCTGGAGGTAGTGCAGCATGTTCCGGTACAAATGATAATGGTGGTTTTGACTATTATGGTAGATTGGATCGAGGTTGGTCTGATGTTAGTAGTTTTTTAGATCCAATAGGCACTGGTACCATTACGACCGATCATTTAGAAAACCTTGCTTTGTCTGTTGATGATTTTGATCAAACAGGGTTTTTTCAAATATATCCTAACCCAAGTAATGGTGTAATTTATTTTACAAGTAAGTTGCAGTCGAATGAAAAACTAGATTATGTTTTAACCGATTTACAGGGAAAACTTGTTTTAAAAGGCACAACGGATTTAAGATTTGATGATCAAAATGAAATTCAACTCAAAGGTATTACACCAGGGGTTTATTTTTTAAGTTTTGAATCCGAAAATATAAAAGAAGTAAAAAAGATACTAATTAATTAAAAACGTATTTTCTGATATAAATAAAAAAGATTGTCTTACAAAGACAATCTTTTTTATTATAGAAAAATCATTCTATTATGTCATTAAAATATGTTTAATGAGGGGTAGCAATCCCTTCTTTGAAACTTAACCGTTTAGTAATGAGCAAAGAAAGCAAGCGTATAGAGGCATTAGTCTATCATGCCAAGCCAACACCAGGTAAAATCAAAGTAGTTCCGACAAAGAAGTATGCATCACAACGCGATTTATCTTTAGCATATTCGCCTGGTGTAGCAGAGCCATGCTTGGAAATTGAAAAGGATGTCAACAACATATACAAATACACAGCTAAGGGAAATTTAGTAGCAGTAATTTCTAATGGCACAGCAGTTTTAGGATTAGGGAATATTGGTCCCGAAGCTTCAAAGCCAGTTATGGAAGGGAAAGGCTTGCTGTTTAAGATTTTTGCAGATATAGATGTTTTTGATATAGAGATAGATACAGAAAATGTAGATGAATTTATTGAAACCGTTAAGAATATTGCACCAACTTTTGGCGGCATCAACCTCGAAGATATCAAAGCACCAGAAGCCTTTGAAATAGAACGTCGTTTAAAAGAGGAATTGGATATTCCAGTAATGCACGATGATCAGCACGGTACTGCTATTATTTCAGCGGCAGCATTGATAAATGCTTTGGAGATTGCAGAAAAGAACATTAAAGATGTTAATATCGTTGTCAGTGGTGCAGGTGCGGCTGCCATATCATGCACACGTTTATATAAAGCTTTTGGAGCAAAGGCAGAAAATATTGTGATGCTTGATAGTAAAGGAGTAATAAGAAAGGACCGCGAAAATTTAACATTACAGAAAGCAGAATTCGCTACCGATAGAAAAATAGATACATTAGATGAAGCCATGAAAAATGCAGATGTATTTATTGGGTTATCCCTGGCAGATATTGTTACCCCAAAGATGCTTAAGTCCATGGCAAAAAATCCAATTGTATTTGCAATGGCTAACCCAGATCCTGAAATCGAGTATGGATTAGCCTGTGAAACACGAGATGATATCATTATGGCTACAGGCCGAAGTGACCATCCTAATCAGGTGAATAACGTATTAGGTTTTCCATTTATCTTTAGAGGTGCCCTAGATGTAAGAGCGACCAAGATTAATGAAGCCATGAAAATGGCAGCAGTAAAAGCCCTATCGCGATTGGCAAAAGAACCTGTACCAGAACAAGTAAATCTTGCATATAATGAAACGCGCTTAACATTTGGCAAGGACTACATCATTCCCAAACCCTTTGATCCTCGATTAATTGCCGAAGTGCCTCCTGCGGTTGCCAAAGCTGCGATGGAGAGCGGAGTGGCAAAAGAACCTATAAATGATTGGAATAAATATAAGGAAAGCCTCTTTGAGCGCTTGGGGTCTGATAATAAGTTGGTTCGTTTGCTTTTAAACAGAGCTAAAACCAACCCCAAACGTGTGGTTTTCGCTGAAGCAGATCGCTTAGACGTTTTAAAAGCTGCACAAATTGTTCATGATGAAGGAATTGCTAAACCTATTTTGTTAGGCCGAAAAGAAACTATAGAAGCATTAATGTCAGAGATTGATTTTGAAGCTAATATTCCCATTATAGATCCTAAATCTGATGAAGAAACACTACGAAAAAACAGGTATGCAGATGTGTTTTGGGAAATGAATAAGCGCAAAGGAGAAACGCAATATTCAGCACGTAAAGTAATGCGCGAGCGTAATTATTTTGCTGCAATGATGGTCAATGAAGGCGATGCAGATGCTTTGATTTCTGGATATTCGCGCAGCTACCCTTCTGTAGTAAAACCTATGTTAGAACTCATAGGTTTAGCCAAAGGTGCCTCACGAATAGCAACCACAAATATTTTGTTAACGCAAAGAGGGCCAATTTTTGTAAGTGATACGGCCATCAATATTAATCCTACATCCGAAGATTTGGTGACTATTGCTAAAATGACTTCAAAAACAGTTAAGCTTTTTGGAATGAACCCGATTATGGCCATGATATCCTACTCTAATTTCGGATCTTCTTCAAATCCAAGTGCCCAAAAGGTAAATAGAGCAGTAGATTACCTTCATAAGAACCATCCAGAAATGATAGTGGATGGTGAATTACAGACAGATTTTGCATTAAACTCGCAGATGCTACAGGATATTTTTCCATTTTCAAAGTTAGCAGGTAAAAAAGTGAATACCCTTATTTTTCCTAATTTGGATGCAGCGAATATTACATACAAGTTATTGAAAGAGTTGAATAATACAGAATCCATTGGGCCAATAATGATGGGCATGGCAAAGCCAGTACATATATTACAATTGGATGCAAGTGTAGATGAAATTGTGAATATGACAGCCATAGCCGTAATCGATGCCCAAGAACGAGAAAAACGACTCAAAAAACATTGAATTCTTAGCACACATCTAGTCTCGCTTATGTAAATAATTTTATTACATTTGGGACTTTAACCTATGATATAGATTTATCGGATTTTTATGGTAGAAGCACAAGGTGCCATTTACAAATTTCGATGAGTATAGATTAGCGTTAATCTAAGCAGATAGCTAAAAATTTATGATTACGCACTTAGAGGGTAAACTTGTTGAAAAAAATCCTACAAATGTTATAATAGATTGCAATGGTGTAGGGTATTTTATCAATATATCTCTTCATACATTTTCTCAAATTTCAGATAGAGAACATCTTAAGCTATACACCTATCTTCAAGTTAGGGAAGATTCGCATAGTCTCTATGGATTTTCATCTAAAACCGAGCGTGAAATATTTAAACTATTGATTTCGGTAAGCGGTATAGGTGCCAATACTGCACGTACCATGTTGTCCTCATTAACACCTGATCAGGTAAAGGAAGGGATAGCAAGTGGTGATGTGGGATTGATACAAAGTGTAAAAGGGATAGGGGCGAAAACAGCACAACGTGTCATCATCGATTTAAAAGATAAAGTGTTAAAAGTATATGGCATAGACGAACTTTCTTTAGTGCCAAACAATACGAATAAAGATGAAGCGTTATCTGCTTTAGATGTTTTAGGATTTAATAAAAAGCAATCAGAAAAAGTAGTAGACAGAATTATAAAAGCCCAACCGAATGCCCTTGTAGAGCAAATTATTAAAGAAGCTCTTAAAAACTTGTAATGCAATTGTATAAGACTAACTATACTCAATTAAAATCAATCAGTTTTTATGTTTCATTAGTATTTATAATGCTAATGAGCGCTTCTATTTCTGCCCAAGAGACAGAAACAGAGCAAGATTCTACTAAAACCACTTTTGCATTTGGGAAATTAAAAGCACCAAACCCCAATAGTATTGTTTCAAAATATACGTATGACCCCATTTTAGACAAGTATATCTATACTGAAAAAATTGGCAATTTCAATATCAATTATCCTTTAATTCTTACACCCGAAGAATTTCAGAAATTAGTTCTAGAAGAGAAATTAAAGGCATATTACAAACAAATGATTGATGCTGCCGCTGGCCAAAAAGAAGGTACGGAAGAAGATCAAAAAAATTTATTGCCAGAATTTTATGTGAATTCAGGATTGTTCGAGACTATTTTTGGTGGCAATACAATTAATGTTATTCCTAGTGGTTATGCTGAGGTAGATTTAGGGGTTTTGTTTTCAAGACAAGATAATCCAGCGTTCTCGCCAAGAAACCGTACAAACTTTACCTTTGATTTTGACCAAAGAATTGGATTGAGTCTATTGGGTAAGGTAGGGACAAGACTGCAAGTAACGGCTAATTATGATACAGAAGCGACATTCGATTTTCAACAACTCATAAAGTTGGAATACACACCTACCGAAGATGACATCGTAAGAAAGATAGAAGTTGGTAACGTAAACATGCCATTAAACAGTTCGTTGATAACTGGCGCACAAAGCCTGTTTGGTGTTAAAACAGAATTACAATTCGGTAAGACAAGAGTAACTGCTGTATTCTCTGAACAACAGTCGCAATCGCGATCGGTTGTAGCCCAAGGTGGTGGTACTTTAGAAGAGTTTGATTTCTTTGCTAGAGACTACGATGAAAATAGGCACTATTTTTTGGCACATTATTTTAGGGACAATTATGATCGAGCACTATTGCAATATCCGTTTATAGATAACCAAGGGCTTCAGATTACAAGGGTAGAAGTCTGGGTAACCAATAGAAATAACCAAACAGATAATGTTAGGAATGTCGTCGCTTTTCAGGATTTGGGAGAATCTGAGCTAGATAATATTGGCTTAGACCCTTTACCAGGAGGTTTCGTTAATAATCCAGGGGCATTACCAGATAATGAAAATAATGATTTTGATCCAACCAATATAGGTGGCGCGGGATCTTTATTAACGGAAGCTGTTAGAGACATAACCAATGTCGAAGCTGGAGTATTAGTTAATGTAGAAGAAGGGTTTGATTTTGGGAAACTTGAAGCTGCTCGCAAACTTCAGGAAGGCCAGGATTATGTGCTTCATTCAGAATTGGGATATATTTCCTTAAATCAACGCCTGCTTAACGATGAAGTGTTAGCAGTTGCTTTTCAATATACCGTGGGAGGTGAAGTGTTCCAAGTAGGTGAGTTTGCTAATGACGGTGTCGATGCTACTGAAGTTAGTGATGGTACAAATGACAATCAAGTTGTTAATAACCAAAGTTTAGTTTTAAAAATGCTAAAAAGTGCGGTGACACTTGTTGACCAGCCAATTTGGGATTTAATGATGAAAAACATTTACGATACAGGTGCTTTTCAGTTAAGTCAAGAAGATTTTAGGTTAAACATTTTCTATACGGAAGCATCTCCTTTAAATTATATAACACCAGTTGAAGGTACTACATTTCCTATTTTTGGCAACAATACACCATTTACAGGTGATGATACCGAAATTAGGGAAACTCCTTTGATTCGGCTGTTTCATCTAGATCGACTCAATGTAAATAATGACCCGCAAGAATTAGGTGATGGCTTTTTCGATTATGTTCCTGGTTTAACAGTGTTAACCCAAAACGGAAAAATTATCTTCACGAAGGTTGAGCCATTTGGACGCTACCTGTTCGATGTTTTAGATGATGATGGCAATCCAGCCAATAACGATTTTGACTATGACCAAGACGTTTACACCAATGAAAATCAAGAGAAGTATGTATATGACTTGCTATACAAGTCTACAAAAATCCAAGCTTTAGACGAGGCTGAGAAGAATAAGTTTCAAATCAAAGGACGTTTTAAAAGTAGTGGTGGCGATGGCGGTATACCTATTGGTGCATTTAATGTACCAAGAGGTTCAGTAAGAGTTACTGCAGGTGGTAGATTACTTGTAGAAGGTATTGATTATACGGTTAACTACCAATTAGGACGTGTTGAGATTTTAGATGAAGCCCTAAAAGCATCGAATACACCTATAAATGTTTCGGTTGAAAACAATGCCGTTTTTGGTCAACAGACCAGACGTTTTACTGGGGTTAATGTAGAACACCAGTTTAATGAGAACTTTGTGCTTGGGGCAACACTTTTAAATCTTAATGAACGGCCAATTACACAAAAGGCTAATTTTAATGCCGAGCCCATTAATAATACCATATTTGGGCTTAATGGTAATTATTCTACCGAAGTACCCTTTTTAACCCGATTAGCAAATAAGCTGCCAAATGTTGACACTGACGTGCCTTCTAATTTATCAGTTAGAGGTGAATTTGCGTATTTACTTCCAGGGGCGCCAAACGGTACGGATTTTAATGGTGAAGCCACAGCCTATATTGATGATTTTGAAGGTACGCAAGGCGCAATCGATTTATTGAGCCCATTATCTTGGTTCTTATCTAGTCGTCCAATAGGTTTGCCTACGATTACACCAGGAAATGACAATAATGGAATAGAAAACGGCTTTGGTAGGGCCTTCTTAAACTGGTATACTATTGACCCTATATTTTATAGTAACCAACGCCCGGGAGGTATAACAGATGATGACATTTCTAATTTATATACAAGGCGTGTATTCATCGAAGAGATTTTTCCTGAAGTTGACATCGTACAAGGACAAACTGCGGTCATAAACACCTTAGATTTAGTGTACTACCCATCAGAACGTGGGCCATATAATTTTGATCCTAATGCTGCTGATGATACCATTGACCCCAATACAAGTTGGGCAGGGATTACCAGACAAATTACCTCTACCGATTTTGAACAGGCCAATGTAGAGTATATTGAGTTCTGGGTACAAGACCCGTTTTTGGATAATCCTACAGGTCAAGGAGGAAAGTTATACGTGAATCTTGGTAATATTTCCGAAGATGTCATAAAAGATGGTAAAAAACAATATGAAAACGGATTGCCCGAAAATGGTGATATTTCCTTTTTGCAACCAACATCATATGGAAGTGTTGTGCCGCAGGATCAATCGTTGATTTATACGTTTGCAACTACAGGGCAGGAGCGGACAAACCAGGATGTTGGTTATGATGGTTATGACGATAGTGAAGAAACACCGGTATTTCCCGATAATCAAATACTGACTGACTTCTATGCTAATTTCTCTGGTCTAGAAGATCCTTCAAAAGATAATTACACTTATTATTTAAATACAGAAGGAAATATTTTTGAGCGTTATAAGCAATATAACGGTCTGGAAGGTAACACCCCAGATATATTTACAGATACTAATAGAGGGTCTACGACTCAACCAGATGTAGAGGATATCAACCGAGATAATACCATGAATACGATTGATAGTTATTTTGAGTATGAGGTTGATATTAACCCAGCAGCACTTAATATAAACAATCCCCAGATTAACGATATAAAGGTAAGAACGGTCACCTTGCCTAATGGAGATCAAAGGGACGTATCATGGTATCAATTTAGACTGCCAATCAGTGAGCCTACTAACGCCATTGGAGGTATCAGTGATATTAGATCGGTTCGTTTTGCACGTTTATATCTAAGAGAATTTACAGAAAATACGGTGTTACGTTTTGCCACTTTGGATTTGGTGAGAAGTGATTGGAGACGCTTTACACAAGATTTAGATAATGACCCAACCAACAATAGTGCAGATGCAGAATTCAACGTAGCAATAATAGGTGTGCAGGAAAATGATGGAGATTATGTGATTCCTCCTGGAGTAAGACGTGAGGAATTAAATAACAATAACAATATCATTAGACAAAACGAGCAGTCTTTGGTTTTACAGGCATGTGACTTAGAACCTACGGACTCACGTGGGGTATTTAAGAATATCAATATAGATATGCGTCAGTACAAAAAGTTGCGTATGTTTTTGCATGCAGAAGCACAGGATGGACAGATACTGCAACCAGGGGAGATGACTGCATTTATAAGATTGGGTAATGATTTTACGGATAACTTTTATCAAATAGAAGTACCACTTTTACCAACCGATTTCGCGGATACAAGCTTACCAATTGCAGAACGTATATGGCCTTTTGAAAATGAGATGAATATACCATTGTCATTTTTACAGAAAATCAAGGCTTTAGGGATTGATGATGGGACTTTATCCAATCCAGACCCAACATTTTATAATGTCATTGATGGACAGTTAAATGAAACACCGGTTTTAGAATTCTCACCACTAGAGATTGGGCAACAACGTATTGCTATAAAAGGGAATCCTAATTTTGGTAATGTTAGGGTACTAATGGTTGGTGTTAAAAACTCTGGTAGTACCATGGCAAATGCTTGTGGTGAAGTTTGGTTCAATGAATTGCGTATGTCCGATTTAGAAAATGAAGGAGGTTGGGCAGCCGTAGTAGGAATGGATTCTAATATTGCTGACTTTGCTGATGTGAGTTTTACGGGCCGACGAAGTACCATTGGTTTTGGTGGTATAGAGCAAGGACCTGCGGAAAGAAGTCTAGAAGATGTACAACAGTACGATGTGGTCACCAATATGCAACTAGGGCAATTATTGCCAAAAAAATGGGGAGTCCAGGTGCCTTTCAATTATTCTCAAAGTGAAGAGTTAATAACACCAAAGTTCGATCAGTTCTATAATGACCTTACTCTAGATTCACGTTTAGATGCTGCTGATTCTGCTGAGGATGAAGAACGTATTAGACAGCAATCCGAAAGTTATACAAAACGAAAGAGCATTAACTTTATTGGCGTACGAAAACAGCGGACAGGAGAAAAGAAACAACGGTTTTATGATGTTGAAAACCTAACTTTTAATTATTCATATAATAAAGTAGAACATCGGGATTTTGAAATTGAGAGCTCATTAGATCAAAATATTAGAGCTGGTGTTAACTACAATTACAGTTTTAATCCTGTTAAAATAGAGCCTTTTAAAAATAATGATTCCTTGTTTACTGGGAAATATTGGAAAATATTGAAAGACTTTAATTTTAATTTATTGCCTTCAAATATCACGTTCAATTCGGATATCAACAGGCAATTTAGCAAGCAGAGGTTTAGAGAGGTTGAATTAGGCGGAGATAATATTGCCATTGAAGAATTATTCCGAAGAAATTATACGTTCGATTTCCAATATGCTATTAATTATAACCTTACGGATGCTTTAACCTTGAACTTTCAAGCGGCCAATAGCAATATTGTACGTAATTATTTTATAGACGATCGAATTAATGGAAGACAAGACCCAGAGCTCGATGTGTGGGATGGCTTTTTTGATTTAGGTGACCCTAACATACAAACACAACAGTTTCAGCTTAATTACGAATTGCCTCTTTATAAAATTCCAGCATTAAGTTTTTTAAGAGCAACATATGCTTATAACGGAACTTTTCAGTGGCAAAAGGGTTCCGATCTTAATGAGAACCTACAGGTAGAGATAGATGATGACAATGACCCGACAACACCAGATAGACTTAGGACTTATAACTTGGGACATACGATTCAAAACTCCAACACACACAATATTAACTCTACATTAAATATGGAAACCCTTTATAAATCTATTGGTTTGGTAAGAAAAGGGAATCAAAGAGGTAGAGGGCGAAATCGAAATACTGCTGCAAGAAGGAGAACAACAACGCCAGAAAGGGCATCGGACAACAATAATCAGGCACAACAAGATCCAAATAAATTAAGTGTCGGTAAGAAAGCCTATAATACCTTAATCGATGTTGTAACCATGGTGAAACGTATTCAAGTAAATTATTCAGAAAATAATGGTACATTTTTACCAGGTTATTTACCAACACCAGGATTCATAGGTACATTAAGGCCAACTTTGGGATACACCTTTGGTAGCCAAAGGAATATTAGGGATATTGTGGCTAGAGAAGGATGGTTAACGACTTTCCCAGAATTTAACCAGGCGTATACAGAAGTTACTAACAGAACATTAGATTATTCGATTAATGTTGAACCTATGAGAGACCTAAAAATTGATCTTATAGGTAATAGAACTTATGCTGAAAATATAACTGAAAACTTTAGAGTAGAAGATTTTACAGGTCCTGATATCAATGATGATGGAATAGGAGATCCTGATGGGATTCTTGATTATAATGCGCTTATTACAAATTCATTCGGAAATTTCAATATTTCTACAGCATTAATTAGAACTGCATTTAGTAAAAGTGACGAAAACCAATCAGCAACTTTTGATGATTTTAGGGCGAATCGTTTAGTTATTGCTAACCGCTTAGCAAGGGAGTTTTATGGCAATACACCATTTGGCACTGATGCGGATGGTTTCCCAGAGGGGTTTGGAAAGAATAGCCAACGTGTATTGTTGCCTGCATTTTTAGCAGCATACCAAGGTTCAGATCCAGAAAAGATAAATACAGGAGCATTTAGGGATGTACCAATTCCTAATTGGACCATAAAATATACAGGGTTAATGAGAATCCCTTGGTTTAAAAAGACTTTTAGACGTTTTTCTATCCAACATGGTTATAGATCTAGATACACTATAAATCAGTTTAGAGCTAATTTGGATTTTGATGATTCTGTTGAAAACTTAGTCATAGATCAAAATACAGGTGAAGGTTCTATAAACCCTGCTAATCAAGATGCAAACGGAAATTTAAAAAACAGAACACTTTTTAGTAATATTAACTTAGAAGAGCAATTTAGCCCTTTAATCAGACTGGAGTTCGAAATGAAGAATTCTATAAAAGTGCTAGCAGAAGTTCAAAGAGATAGATTATTATCATTGAGTTTCGACAATAATTTAATGACTGAAGTTCAAGGGCAAGAGTATATATTAGGGCTAGGTTATCGAATTAAGGACTTAAGGATTAGATCAGCGCTTGCAGGTGCCAAGCAAATCGTAAAAAGTGATCTTAATATGAGAGCCGATATTTCGGTAAGAGATAATAAGACCATCGTTAGATATTTAGACTTGGAAAGTAATCAGTTAACAGCTGGGCAAACTATTTGGAGTGGAAGATTTAATGCGGATTATGCCTTTAGCAAGAATTTAACAGCTATATTTTATTTTGATTATACGTTTTCAGATTTCGCCATTTCGACCTCATTCCCACAAACGTCTTTGAGAACAGGCATTACTTTACGTTACAACTTTGGAAATTAATTTTTGAACAAACCTTTGAAATGCAAGAATTAAAAAATTATTTTTGTTCCATTAATTTTTACAACACTAAGAATGAATATACCATCAGAATTAAAGTACACTAAAGACCACGAGTGGATTAAGATTGAAGGAGATACTGCTACAGTCGGCATTACGGATTTTGCACAAGGAGAGCTTGGCGATATTGTTTATATTGAAGTTGACACTTTAGATGAAACCCTAGATGCTGAAGAAGTATTTGGCACAGTAGAAGCTGTTAAAACAGTTTCAGATTTATTTTTGCCGTTATCAGGCGAAATCATCGAGTTTAATGAAAATCTTGAAAACGAACCCGAAAAGGTCAACACCGATCCTTATGGTGACGGTTGGATGATTAAATTAAAATTCTCTGATGAGTCCCAAATAGATAATTTATTATCTGCAGAAGATTACAAAGCACTTATAAGTGGCTAAAAAGCTACTATTATTAGCTGCTATTACCTATACTTTTCTGCTAATTGTCCTTAGTTTGATAAATTTAAAGGGAGTGCCTAGTCTTGGCTCCTCTTTTGACGATAAAATCTATCATTTTTTGGCATATTTTATATTAGCGGTTTTGTGGATAACCTTCTTTAAGATTCATAAGAATACGTTTAAGCTGTTTTTTGTATTTATTACCATAATTTTATTTGGAGTTGTTTTAGAACTCACGCAACATCAGCTTAACCCAAACAGGACTTATGATACTTGGGATTTAATAGCAAATTGCTTAGGTGTATTAGTTGGCACATTAATTGCTGCAAGATTCAATATAATAAAGTTAAAATAATTAGAAGTTTTGCTTTTTTAGCTTTTATTTAGTTAAATTAGCGACACTATAAAAGTATGCACTATGGAACCTAAAAAGAATCCTAAATCAGACGTAAGACGCAATAGTTCACTATATTTCGCAGTTGGTCTTGCCTTAATGCTAGGCATTACTTACATGGCTATTAATTACAAGACTTACGATAAAAGTGATGTTGTAGCAGATACACTTAACTTGGATGACGAGTTAGATGAAGAAATTCCAATTACTGAACAGATTGTTACACCACCACCGCCACCACCGCCACCACCAGCAGCTCCAGAAGTTATTGAGGTTGTAGAGGATGAAGAGGAAGTGGAAGAAACAGTAATTGAGTCTACAGAAACAGAGATGGATACAGAAATAGTAGAAGTTGAAGAAGTAGAAGTAGAGGAAGTAGAAGAAGATATAGAGGTGCCTTTCCATGTTATTGAGAATGTTGCTGTTTTCCCTGGATGTGAAAAGAAAAAAGGGAATGAGGCAAAAAAGAAGTGTATGAATGAAAAGGTAAACAAATTTATAGGTAAAAAGTTCAATACAGACTTAGGTAGTGAATTAGGATTACCACCAGGTAGAAAAAGAATTTTTGTTCAATTTAAAGTTGACAAAACAGGTAAAGTAACAAATGTTGTTGCTCGTGGACCGCACCCTGGATTAGAAAAAGAGGCCAAGCGTGTTATCAGCCAACTTCCAAAAATGCAACCAGGAAAGCAGCGAGGAAAGGCGGTTGTAATGCCATTCTCTATTCCAATAGTTTTCTCTGTTCAAGATTAGATAGACACAGTTCTTAATATAAAAATCCCGTTCAAAATTAATTGGACGGGATTTTCTTTTTGGTATGCTTATTGTGACTTTATCATAATATTAACATTTTAAATAATACGTATTATGAAAAATTCTAAAAAGAGTTTCAATAGCGCTGGTCAGAGCCCTATTGAGGTGAAGAAATCACAAAAGCATGATGCAAATTTACAAAAAAACTCAACCCTTTATTTTCAGATTGGGTTGATTCTTTGTTTGTTGGGCACCTATTCGCTTTTTGAAATGCAATTTCAGGATAAGAAAATTGTGTTAGAAACTGCAGAATCAAATGATCCAACTGTAATCCACGTGGCAACCGTTTATCAACTAGAACCTAAAAAACCCGAAGCGCCTAAACCAAAGAAAGAAAGAAGTAAGACCCTAAAGGATAAGTTCGAACTAGTTGAAGACGATCCACTCAAGCTTGAAGATGAAATTTTTTCAACAGATGATTCCGAACCAGTAAATGAACCATTGGAAGTAGGCAGCCTTCCAGATAATACGAACTTAGAAGACGAAGAAATTCTAGTTCCATTTGTAAGTGTTGAAAAAGTGCCTGTATATCCAGGATGTGAGCGTAAGAAAACAAACGATGATAAAAGAAAGTGTATGTCTAAAAAGATATCTAGGTTGATAAATAATAAATTTAATACAGGTATTGCCAATGAATATAGTATATATGGCTTACAAAAAATCGATACTCAGTTTACGGTCGATAAGAATGGTAATATTACGGATATCAAAATCAGAGGCCCTCACCCTGCTTTAGAGAAAGAAGCCGAGCGCGTAATTAATAAAATTCCAATTATGGAACCTGGTTATCAAAGAGACAAACCAGTGGGAGTTATCTATAATTTACCTATTAAATTTTTAGCCAAAAATTAGATTTACAACTTTTATAATATTTAAACCGTTATCAATTTGATAACGGTTTTTTGTTTTAGTGTAACTAAAAAAAATAAGTATCTTTCGAGTACTAAAAATCTAGTTTTTTCATGAAGCACGTTAAGCTTATTGTTTTTTTATTAATGTCTTTTCAGAGTTATGCTCAAACCATTTCTACATATGAAAAACCACCTGTTTTTAGTGAATGCGATTCTTTAGCAGTAGAAGAACTGAAATCGTGTTTTAACTATACGTTAAACAACTTTATTTACAAGAATTTTCAAGTGCCCCAAATTGTAAGTGATGATGCATATAAAGGAGATGTTCAAATCTTATTCGAGGTGAACAAGGACGGAAAATTCAACGTCATATATACAGATGCCATATATGATGAATTGAAGACGGAGAGCAAGCGTGTTTTTCAATTATTGCCAAAAATTAAACCTGCTACCTATAACGGTAAACCCACCTTTATTCAGTATAGTATAAGTATAGCTATTCCCCTAACAGAACCCGTAAAGGAAGAAGAAAAGATTTTAGATAAAGGTGAAATGACAGAAGAAGATAGTCTTAATGCCACCTTATCTAATGAGTTTGATGCAGTTAATGATGAATTGAAGCCTTATGAAAAATTAGAGTATAGCAGTCAATTAAATATTCCATTTACACATTCTTATTATGCGCGTTTTGATGATGAAATGAATGCCATAGGCACTAATAGTCATACGGCTGCAAAACCTTTTGTTTATAGTGATGTTGAAAGATATTATGATATAAAAGCAGAGAAAAAGAGTCTGGCAAAAGATGTTGATTCATGGTTTGGAAGAAAATTGTATAACGAACATATGGTGGAAGTGCAGGGCAAGGATTATTGGTTTACAATAGATCCTATTGCGGATTTACAAGTGGGTAAAGATACCGAAGCTGATGATGGCACTTGGAATAATACAAGAGGTATTTTTATACAGGCTGGTTTTGGAAAGCGATTTAATATATCGACGTCGATATACGAGAGTCAAGGACGCTTTGCGGATTACTTTAACCGTTTTGCTGAAAGCTTAAGGGCATTTGGACCAGATCCTGCAATAATACCTGGGCGTGGCATTGCTAAGAGGTTCAAGGATAATTCATATGATTATCCGGTTGCAGAAGCTTATTTGTCATATACACCAGTTGATTTTTTAAATATTCAGTTCGGACATGGAAAGAATTTTATAGGTGATGGTTATCGATCGTTATTTCAAAGTGACGTAGCTAGTCCGTATCCATTTTTGAAATTGAATGCAACATTTTGGAAAATAAAATATACAAGTACTTGGATGTGGTTAAAAGATGTTCGTCCCGAAGTGGTTGTGGATGATGCCTTTTTAACTAAATATATGGCTAATCATTATTTGAGTTGGAATGTCTCTAAACGTCTTAACATTGGTCTTTTTGAATCTGTAATGTGGGCAGATACCAACGGAAGAGGCTTTGATGTTAATTATCTGAATCCAATAATATTTTTTAGGGCTATAGAATTTCAAACGGGTCAAGGAGCAGGAAACGCCATATTAGGTTTAAGCGGAAAATACAAATGGAATAACAAAGTCAACCTCTATGGGCAGTTTATTTTAGATGAGTTTTCATTGAGCGATGTCACGGGTGGTGACAAGAGTTGGAAGAATAAATTCGGATTTCAACTCGGGGCAAAATACTTTAACGCCTTTAAGGTTGATAATCTATTGTTACAGGCAGAGTACAATCAGGTACGCCCTTACACCTATTCGCATAATACAATAGTTTTAAACTATGCGCATTTTAACCAACCTATGGCACACCTATGGGGAGCCAACTTTAGGGAGTTGGTATTGATTGGA
>NZ_JANQOM010000012.1 GCF_028289625.1 Winogradskyella sp.
TTTTATTGTTTCGATTTTGGCGAGAGCATCAGCTTCTTTTTTCTTTTCCGAAGCTACAACTTGCTCTGGGGCATTGTTTACAAAACGCTCATTAGCTAATTTTTTTTGAATAGATTTTAAGAACCCTTGCGTATAATTTAGCTCTTCTGTTAACTTCTTAATTTCTGCATCGACATCGATACTGCCTTCGATCGGAATAAAGTATTCATTAGATTTAACGCGAAGCGTCAAAGCACCTTCAACAGCTTTCGATATATATTCGAAACTCTCAAGATTTCCCATTTTTGAAATCACTTCATCGAAAGTAGGTTTCACACTTTCATTATTAACCACCAAAAGACTAATCTTGTTCTTGAAAGCAATATTTTTTTGCTTTCTAATATTCCGGATTCCAGAAATAACTTCAGAGGCAAAATCAAATTCGGAAATTAATTGCGCATTAATCGGCTTAGATTCTGGCCAAGTAGAGATAATCAAAGCTTCTTTTGGTGAACGTATTTCAATAAATTGCCAAATCTCCTCAGTTAGGAATGGCATAAACGGATGAAGGATTTTTAGATTATTTTCAAATAACCCTATCACTTGATTATAGGTGATTTCATCAATTGGCTTTTGATAAGCTGGCTTTACAATTTCCAATAACCAAGATGCAAAGTCATCCCAAATAAGCTTATAAGTAGCCATAAGTGCATCGCTTAAGCGATACTTACTAAAGTGGTCTTGTATCTCTGCGATGGTTTTCTGGAATTTAGACTCAAACCATTTAATTGCAATCTTGCTTGAGTTTGGTTGGGCAATAGTAGCATCTACACCCCAACCTTTTACTAGTCTAAAGGCATTCCAAATTTTATTGGCAAACTGCTTTCCCTGTTGACACAAAGCTTCATCGAACATTAAGTCATTTCCTGCGGCCGAACTTAAAAGCAATCCAACCCTAACGCCATCTGCTCCATAAGCTTCAATAAGCTTAAGAGCATCTGGTGAATTCCCTAACTGCTTACTCATTTTGCGGCGTTGCTTATCTCTTACCAATCCTGTGAGATATACATTTTCAAAAGGACGTTCGCCTTTATACTCATAACCCGCAATGATCATACGTGCCACCCAAAAGAACAAGATATCCGGACCAGTGACCAAATCGTTTGTAGGGTAATAGTAACCTATTTCTTCATTTTCAGGATTACGAATACCATCAAATACACTAATTGGCCACAACCAAGAGCTAAACCAAGTGTCTAACACATCATAATCTTGCCTTAAATCTGAAGCTTGTAGCTCTGGGTTCATTATTCTTTCTTTAGCTAATCCAAGTGCTTCTTCAATGGTCTCTGCAACCACGAAATCTTCTTTTCCATCACCATAGTAATAGGCAGGAATCTGCTGACCCCAAAGTAATTGTCGTGAAATATTCCAATCGCGAATATTCTCCATCCAATGGCGGTAGGTATTTTCAAATTTCTTGGGGAATAATTTTACTGCAGCAGTCTTTAGAACGGCATCCTTAGCTGGTTCTGCTAAATCTTTCATTTTTAAAAACCATTGATCGCTCAAACGTGGTTCGATGATGGCTTTTGTACGTTCAGAAATACCAACTCGATTGTTATAATCCTCAATTTTTTCAATTTGCCCAAGTTCTTCAAGCTCTTTTACAATTCCCTTTCGAACAACAAAGCGGTCTAGTCCTTCATAATGCAATCCATAACTATTAAGTGTGGCATCTTCATTAAAAATGTCAATTACTTCTAAATTGTGCTTATCTCCTAAAACCTTATCGTTTTCATCATGGGCTGGTGTAACCTTTAAACAACCTGTACCAAATTCAACATCTACATAGTCATCCTCAATAATTGGAATTACTCGGTTACAAATTGGTACTATCGCTTTTTTCCCTTTTAAATTTTGATGTCTTGGATCCTCAGGGTTTATACAAATAGCGGTATCACCAAGAATAGTTTCGGGACGCGTTGTAGCGATTGTCAAAGTATCTTCAGATCCTTCAATTTTGTAATTGACATAATAAAGCTTGCCTTGTTTTTCGATATATTCAACCTCTTCATCAGATAGTGTGGTCTTAGCTTCTGGATCCCAATTGACCATTCTGTAACCACGATAAATCAAGCCTTTGTTGTATAAATCCACAAATACTTTGATAACGGCTTCTGACATATCGTCATCCATCGTGAATTTTGTTCGATCCCAGTCACAGGAACAACCTAACTTTTTAAGTTGTTCTAAAATCACACCACCGTATTCTTCTTTCCATTCCCAGGCATGCTTTAAGAACTCTTCACGCGTTAAATCATTTTTATCTATTCCTTCTGCTTTAAGCTTAGCAACTACTTTAGCCTCTGTAGCAATAGAGGCATGGTCTGTTCCAGGTACCCAACACGCATTCTTTCCTAATAGTCTGGCACGTCTAATCAATACATCTTGTATGGTATTATTTAGCATATGACCCATGTGTAACACACCCGTTACATTTGGAGGAGGTATTACAATGGTATAGGGCTCTCTTTCGTCTGGTGTAGAGTGAAAATAGTTGTGCTCCATCCAGTAGTCGTACCACTTTTCTTCTACTGATAATGCGTTATATTTAGATGGGATATCCATATTTTGGTATCGTTTTTGCTAAGTAACTGACAAAAGTACTTATATTTCTTTTTTTGAAAAATTATTAGGTGTTTATTATGAGTTAAAAACTTCAAATACTGTTAAATGCTATGTAATACATCTAATTAATTTTGACGACAATAAAAAAGTAAGTAGTTTTGATAATCAATTAAAAACTAAAATGATGAAAAATTTAATAGTTATTTTGTTTGTAGGATTAATCGGTTTAGGTGCTTTCGCTCAAGATAAGAAAGTAGCAAAAATTGAGTTCAAAACTGATGTTATCGACTATGGTACAATTGAAAAAGGGGCTGATGGAGTTAGAACTTTTGAATTTACCAATACAGGAAACGCACCTTTAATCATCTCTAATGTAAAATCTACATGTGGATGCACTGTTCCAAAAAAGCCTAAAGGACCAATTATGCCTGGCGAAAGTGGAGAAATCGAAGTAAAATATGATACTAATAGAGTGAATCCTATTAGAAAAACAATTACTGTAATTTCTAACGCTGAGACTCCTACTGTAGCACTTAAAATAAAAGGACTAGTCGTAGATCCTAATAAGACAAGTGTTTTAGAGAAGAAAGAAAAAAGTATGATTGAGCAATAAATATCGATTATCATTTACCGCACAGTGAGCGCTCAATTTGAGCGCTCATTTTTTTTAAATACATCGTCTAGCTTAAATCTAAATATCATTTTTTTCCCTTCACGCTCTACCTCTAGCCTAACATTTTTTCCTGTTTTACCGTGAAAAACAGCATTTATTTCTGGTAGCTTATAGTCATAAACCTCATTTCCATTAACACTTATTAGAATATCACCTACCCTAAGTCCAGAGATAAAAGCACTAGATGTCTCTCTCAATTCAACGACTTTGTATATTGGTTTTAGAGCTATTCTATAATCTACGGAAAAATCAATTTGTATAGGTCTACTGGTGTCGACGTTAGAATTGGAATTATAATTGCCTCTATCGGTAATTTTAATTTTTTCTCTTACAAAACGTGTTCCATTGTACTCTAAAACGATTCCGCTATTATTGTAGGTAAACGAATCTTTAAACCGAGCGTTTTTTTTTAGATACAGTTTATTGTTTTCATAATCGAAAAATAAGTTGAATCGTTTTAAAATATCTCCACCTAGACTCCCATTTCTTTCTTTATAAATCCTTGCTAAATCAACAGATAGAGTATCTGGATAGGCTACGTTAACATCTTCTAAAACAAAAGAACTTAACTCAAAAGCATTAATTCTGGATCTTTTACCATAAACTGAGCCGCTGAGCCCTTTCCCCAAATAGTCTCTAAAAAACAAATCGTTATTGGGCACTAAACCTTTTCTTTCATCTTCAAACAACCATAGTGCATCACTGCTACCAGTATCTATAAGAAGCTTAACGGGTTTCTGATTATTGTTGATAGTAACTGCAGCATTAACATAAGGTTTGCTTTTATGGATATCGATGGGTATTGACTTCCATTTTTTTGAAGTTTTTGGCTTAAACCCTTTGGTCTTATGAAGCCTAATATATTTAGAACTATAATTAACCTCCACAACAAAATCCTTAAACAAATCATAGCCAATTATACCATGCACCAAAACACCAAGTCTTGGTGTAAAGTTTATTGTTTTATCGAACACCACATACAAATCCTTATTAAGGCCAACCGCATCACCAATTTGAAATCTATTACTACTAGACTTCAGTGCCTTCAGTTTGCCATCACCTCCTAATCCTTGTAGGTAAAAGGTTTTTGTATTTTTTAGGTCTAGAGAATCGCGCTCCGTTAAATTGAATAAAATAGGTTTTCTCACTCCTGTATCGAGAACAAAAGATAACGAGACTCCATTAATTTCTACTGGAATAATAATTAGGTTACTCGCAAATTCAAAGTTGATTTTTTTACTAACATCATTCTTAAGAAAGAACTCACCTTGAGCAACTAATAACCATTGATTTAAGCTCAAAACAAATATGAATATCGACTTAAATAATAGTTTCAATTTTAATTCATTTTAAATGAAGTTACAAATCTTTATGTTACTATATATTTTAAGCATCATTTTTTACATAAACTTTAAGAAATTTCAGAACTTAGCACTTTAAAACCATAGCGATGCCAAAAATTTCAAAAAAGGGGATTGATATGCCCGAATCACCAATTAGAAAATTGGTGCCTTATGCAGAAGAAGCTCATAAACAAGGAAAAACTGTTTATTACCTCAATATAGGCCAACCAGACATAAAAACTCCAACGGTAGCCTTAAATGCTATTAAAGAAATTACTTTAGACGTCTTAGCATATTCTAGATCTGAGGGATCTGAAACTTACAGAAAGAAAATTGCAGAATATTATGGTCGCAACGATATCAGCATTACTCATAACGATATCATCGTAACCACGGGAGGCAGTGAAGCTTTGTTATTCGCTTTTGGAAGTATCATGGATCAGGATGATGAAATTATTATCCCAGAACCTTTTTATGCTAACTACAATGGCTTTTCAACATCTTCAGGTATTAATGTCGTTCCAGTGATATCAAAAATCGAAAATAACTTTGCCTTACCACCTATTGAGGAATTCGAGAAATTGATCACTTCAAAGACTAAAGCTATTCTCATTTGTAATCCAGGCAATCCAACAGGCTATTTATATTCTAAAGAGGAAATCAAAAAATTAGCAGCAATAGTTAAAAAACACGATTTATTTTTGATTGCCGATGAAGTATATAGAGAATTTGTATACGATGGTATTTCACATTATTCCATTCTCGAAGAACCAGGATTAGAAGAACACGCCATTGTTATTGATTCGGTTTCGAAACGCTATAGCATGTGTGGTGCACGAATCGGCTATTTAGTCTCTAAAAACAAAGACGTTATCAATACTGCGTTAAAATTTGCCCAAGCGAGATTGAGCCCACCAACATTAGCCCAAATTGCCAGCGAAGCGGCTTTAGATACACCGCAAAGTTACTTCGATGATGTTGCGGAAGAATACGTTAGACGTAGAAACACACTCATTGAAGGTTTAGAAAACATTCCAGGTGTAAAAGTTGCTAAACCAAATGGAGCATTTTATTGCATTGCCCAACTACCAGTAAAAAATTCTGATGACTTTGCGAAATGGCTCTTAGAGTCCTTTGATTATGAAAATAGTACAGTTATGGTAGCACCTGCTGCAGGCTTCTACTCTACACCAAATGTTGGTTTAAATCAAATTAGAATTGCTTATGTACTAAACGAGGATAGCCTAAAGGTGGCTATTAAGATTTTAGAAGAGGCATTAAAGGTATATAAGGACTAATGGTGGTTGAAAACGTTTCCTTAAAACCATACAACACCTTTGGCATTGATGTCAACGCTAAGTTCTTTTGTAACGTCTCGACTGTAGATGAGCTTAAACATCAACTTGTAAAACAAAGTAACAATCCCATTTTCATACTTGGTGGCGGAAGCAATATGCTACTTACTAAAGATATTGAAGCATTAGTGCTACATATCAACCTTAAGGGCATTGAAATATTAAGCGAATCGGAAGACAAGGTCATTGTAAAAGCTATGGCTGGCGAGAACTGGCATGAGTTTGTACTTTGGTGTCTAAAGCATAACTATGGTGGCGTGGAAAACCTTTCGTTAATTCCTGGAAACGTAGGTACTGCTCCTATTCAAAATATTGGTGCTTATGGTGTGGAACTTAAAGACGTCTTTGTGAGTTGCGAAGCCATTAATATTCAAAATCAAACCACAAAAACATTCACCAAGGACGACTGTAAATTTAAGTACCGAGAGTCTGTATTCAAGCAAGAATTAAAGGGTCAATATATTATTACAAGTGTCACCCTTGAGTTGGCAAAAACCAATCATCAACTACATACAGATTATGGTGCCATAAAACAGGAGTTAGAAAATTCAGGTATTATGCAAGCAACCATTAAAAATGTTTCTGACGCTGTCATTGCCATAAGACAAAGTAAATTACCTGATCCAAAAGACATTGGCAATAGTGGCAGCTTTTTCAAAAACCCAGTCATTAGCAAAAAACAATTCAAAAAATTACTGGAAAACTTTCCAGAAGCTCCCTCTTACAAAGTTTCTGACGAATTAATAAAAGTACCTGCTGGTTGGCTCATTGAAAAAGCCGGTTTTAAGGGAAAGCGTTTTAATAATTATGGTGTACACAATAAACAAGCGTTGGTTTTAGTTAATTATGGCAGCGCAAAAGGCAGTGATATACATCAATTGGCACAATTGATTCAGAAAACCGTAAAAAGAATCTTTGATATCACTATTGAGACTGAAGTGAATATCTTATGAAAATGCTAAAATTTGTATTACGGCTTTTTGCAAAATACCTTTAACTTCTACAGTATTTAAGTATATTTACCAGTATAAGTCCTCTTTAGTATATTTAAAAATCCAATAAACGATTTTAACATTTTGGGCACAACACCAACAGAGCAAAAAATTATCGATTTACTTGAAAAAGGCGATAAGCGTGCTTTGAATTTACTTTACGAAAACTATTCTAACAGTCTTTATGGTGTTATTTTAAAAATCGCCATAAATGAAGAAATCGCCGAAGACGCTTTGCAGGAAACTTTCGTAAAAGTATGGAAGAATGCTCATAAATACGACCCAAGTAAGGCTAAGTTATTTACTTGGCTGTTCCGAATAGCACGTAATACAGCTATCGATAAACTAAGAAGTTTTAACAATCGTTATCAAAAAGAAGTCCAAATCGATACTTCTAACGTATATATCTTACCATCAAGCAATTTAAATCAAGATGTTTTGGATATTAAAGAGCATGTTGGGCGACTAGAAGAAAAGTATCAAATTGTGCTCGATGCCTTATTTTTTCAAGGCATGACGCAGCAAGAAGCGAGTGAAGAATTAGATATTCCTCTAGGTACTATAAAGTCGAGATTAAAAATAGGATTACGAGAACTTAAAAAAGTTTACAATCCATAAAAGAATTTATATGGAAACAAAATTACATAGCTTTTTAAATTCTAACTTACTAAACAAGTATTTGGTAGGTGAAACTTCCCGTGAAGAAACCAAGGAAGTGGAATTTTTTATTAATAATTATCCTGAAGCCGCTGAGGCTTACGAAAAGCTTCAGAAGAATTTAGAACTAATTGCCAAGGCAGGTGCAGTGGATGTTCCTAATCATATATTGGGGAATATTTTAAAAGCTCTAGAAGAAACTAACGATACTAAGGTTATTCAATTGGTACAGAACAAAAAAACACCTTGGTATAGTATTGCTGCTACTGCAGCTGCTGTATTATTTGCTGTATCAACATTCTTCTTATATCAGAAAAATATGGGCTTGATGGATGAAAATAATATTGTAGTTGAAGAGATTTATGACTTAAGAAGCGATATAGAAAAGAACAATGAGATGTTGACAGAACTATCCATTGAATTGAATAAATTAAATAATCCTGATGCTAAAAAATATGTGATTAGTGGTAACGAACGTGCCAAGAATTTAAAAACTGTAGCATATATAAATCCTGTTGAAAAAACATCCATGATTGATGTTATTACACTTCCGCAGTTACCCGAAAATCACCATTATCAAATTTGGGCTGAGCTACAAGACAGAATGGTTAATTTAGGTATCTTAGACGAATCTGACCGTAAGCTAAAACCAATTCCATATATGGAAGACGCTTTAGCCTTGAGTATTAAAATAGGAAAAGATGGTGATGAAACTAACGAGAACAATACTGAGGTGGCAGAAATCTCACTAAAGGATAATAAGCAATAGCTTTTTATAAATTAAAACAGGCACTTAGTTAAGTGCCTGTTTTTTATTCTTCCATTTGTGGGTTATTCTTTTTCAAAAAAAGCCTTGTGTATAATTCCACCCAAAATTGCACCTGCAATAGGAGCCACCCAAAACAACCAAACCTGAGACATGTAAGCCCCTTCAGCAAAAATTGCTTGACTTAAAGATCTTGCAGGATTAACCGATGTATTGGTTATAGGAATACTTATCAAATGGATTAGAGTTAATGCCAAACCTATGGCTATAGGTGCAAATCCCTTTGGTGCTCTAGCATTAGTACTTCCTAAGATAACTAATAAGAAAAATGCGGTTAATATAACTTCGGCCAAAAGAGCAGACATTATTCCATAACCCTCTGGGGAAAGTTCTCCATAGCCATTAGCGGCAAAACCTCCTACAGTTTCAAAATCGGATTTACCTGAAATAATGAGGTATAATACACCAGCAGCAGCAATGGCACCAACAACTTGGGCGATAATATAGCCGATTAAATCCTTGGCTTCAAATTTTCCTCCAGCCCAAAGACCGAGAGATACAGCAGGATTAAAATGACCGCCAGAAATATGACCAACGGCATAAGCCATGGTTAATACTGTTAAACCAAAAGCCAACGCAACTCCTACAAAACCGATACCTAAATCTGGAATTCCAGCAGCAAAAATAGCGCTGCCACAACCACCAAATACAAGCCAAAATGTTCCAAAAAACTCAGCAAATAATTTTTTCATAATTAATAATTAGTTAGTTAATAAATGTTTAATATACAATGTGACACAAGATTTGCGTATTAAGTCACATGAGCATTAGGGCAAGAAATAAATGTAAAAGCATTATCTTTGCACTAAATTTAATGATAAATATGAAATTATTACTTCTCACCCTCGGAATGTTAGCATTGGCTATAGCAGGAATAGCTATTAAACTTTGGGCCAAAAAGGATGGAGAATTTGCTGGCACTTGTGCTAGTCAAAACCCAATGCTTAACAGAGAGGGAGAAGCTTGTGGTTTTTGTGGAAAAACCCCTGATCAATTCAAAGACTGTAAAGAACCTCAACATTCATAAGCTTCAATGAGCTTTACAGCAATACTTTTCTTTGCTTTTGTTGTTATTGTTGTTATTCAAATCATTTATTATTTCGTCTTCTTTTTTTCTTTTGCCATTAAGTCTGAAGACATACGCTTAAAGAAGCATATTCCTGTTTCTGTTATTATATGCGCTAAAAACGAAGCTGAGAATTTAGAAAACAACCTTCCTTTAATCCTTGAGCAAGCATATACAAACTTCGAATTGGTCTTAATCAATGATGGCTCTTCTGATGAAACATTGGAAGTGATGAAAAAGTTTAAAGCAAAAAATGATATCATAAAAATTGTCGATGTAAAGACCAATGAAACGTTTTGGGGAAATAAAAAATACGCGCTAACACTCGGAATCAAAGCATCCACAAATGATTTTTTAGTGTTTACAGACGCCGATTGTAAGCCCAGCTCAGATAAATGGTTAGCGCATATAAGTAGTAGGTTCTCTAATGAAAAAGCTATTGTTTTGGGGTATGGGGCATACGCTAAAAAGAAATTTTCTTTTTTAAATCAATTGATACGTTTTGAAACCGTATTCACTGCTTTACAATACTTTTCTTATGCCAAATTAGGCTTGCCTTACATGGGAGTGGGCAGAAATATGGCATATCGAAAAGAGGTCTTTTTCAATAATAATGGGTTTAATAGTCATATGGCTCTAAAATCTGGAGATGACGATTTATTTATCAACGAAATCGCAAATCATTCAAATACAGAAATTTGTGTTACTAAAGAGAGCTTTACTATCTCAGAGCCCAAAACGTCATTCAAAGATTGGGTTTTACAAAAACGTAGGCATATAAGTACAGCTAAATTCTATAAAGCTAAGCATCAATTATTATTAGGCCTGTTTTATGTTTCACAACTTTTATTTTGGATTTTAGCTGTCTTATTGCTTATACTAAACTATAATTGGCAATGGCTTTTAGCACTGATTGTATTACGCTTTGCTATACAGCTATTGAGTTTTGGTTTTACTGCAAAAAAACTCAACGAAGCTAATCTTATCTTTTCTACTCCTGCTCTGGAATTATTTTTAATTAGTACACAATTAATTATCTTTATTGCTAATCTAATAGCTATACCGAAACATTGGAAATAAAAGACGCAATTCACAAAGCCAGACAAAATGATCAGATTGCGTTTAATTTTCTCTTGGACACCTTCTGGAATGATGTGTATGCCTTTCAGTTAAAACGTACACAAAATGAAAATGATGCTGAGGATATTACCATTCAGACCTTTTCGAAAGCTTTTGACAAAATCAGTACCTATAATGAAGATTACAAGTTCAAAACTTGGCTTATCACTATCTCAAAAAATATTCATATTGATTTGATCAGAAAACAGAAAAAAACGATTCGTAATACCTCTAAAGATAGTGAAGATAGCTTCTTAGAAATCATTGACGATTCCCCTACTCCCGAAGACAAAATTATTACGGAACAGAATCTCGCAAAACTACTTAGAGATATAAAAAAATTGAAACCACATTATCAAGAAGTAATTAATCTTAGATATTTTCAAGAACTAAGCTATAAGGAGATATCCGAAGAGCTTAAAGAACCCATAAATAATGTTAAGGTAAAATTATTAAGAGCAAAAAAACTTCTAGCTGCTATCATTACTAAAGCATAATGTTCTCTCAACTTAAAAAATTAGGGCCAGGATTATTGTTTGCTGGAGCAGCAATTGGAGTATCGCATTTGGTACAGTCTACCAGAGCTGGAGCTGATTTTGGGCTAGGCTTATTATGGGCTTTATTACTGGTAAATCTATTTAAGTATCCCTTTTTTCAATTCGGACCGAGATATGCGTCAGCCACTGGCGAGAGCTTATTGGAAGGCTACCATAAATTAGGCAAAGGAATTTTAATTGCTTATTTCATACTCAATCTCGCAGTAATGTTTACCATTCAAACAGCAGTAACTATAGTAACCGCTGGTTTGGCCAACTCGCTTTTTGGAGATATTAGTTTTTTAAATTTTGGAATTGAAAGCATAAGCAGTATCGAAATTTGGACTATCGTAATTCTTTGTCTTTGTTTATTCATTCTTTTTTTGGGAAAATACAGCACTTTAGACAAACTCATTAAGGTTATCATTGTAATATTGACTATAAGTACTTTAGTGGCTGTATATTTTGCATTTACTGAATTTGATGCACCTGTTACTTACACTCAAATCTTCCCTGAAAACAAAGTAGAAACAATTTTTCTAATCGCTTTTATGGGTTGGATGCCAGCACCACTTGATATTTCTGTATGGCACTCAATTTGGGCTGTAGAAAAGAAAAAAGATGAAGGTAAATTTTCACCAAAAATTGCATTGCTTGATTTTAATATAGGATACATCGGAGCAATCATCTTAGGAATTGTATTTGTTTGCCTAGGCTATTTTGTAATGTTTAATACAGGAGAAACCTTTAGTGATAAAGCAGCCATATTTTCAAATCAGTTGATCGCTTTATATGCTAAAAGTTTAGGCAATTGGGCCTATGTTTTTATCGGAATTGCAGCTTTCACAACCATGTTTAGCACTACGATAACCACATTGGATGCCTCGCCAAGAGCAATGTCTAAAACTTTAGAATTACTTGTAAATAAAACCCACAAAAATGGGTATTTGTTTTGGATTTTAATTTTGGTTTTTGGTACCATTCTTATTTTTTTTGCGTTTGCTTCAGAAATGGGTCTATTGGTTAAAATAGCTACGATTCTCTCCTTTGTAACTGCACCATTCTATGCCATTATCAATTACAAGTTAATCTCCAGTAAACACACACCCAAAGCTTGGAGGCCCAGTTTATTTCTACACATTTTATCTTGGGCAGGCATACTTTTTTTAATTGGATTTAGTATTTGGTACCTAACCATATTGTGAAAATTTTAATTAATTACTTTGTATCTTTGCTTTCTGAAATTGAAAATGAATGGAAACGAAAGTTGCTTCAAATATTTTACCCGAACGAAAACCAAAATGGTTACGCGTTAAATTACCCACAGGCAAAAAGTATACTGAACTTAGAAGTCTTGTTGATAAATACAAACTGAACACCATTTGCACCTCAGGAAGTTGCCCTAATATGGGCGAATGTTGGGGAGAAGGTACTGCAACTTTTATGATTTTAGGTAATATTTGTACACGCTCGTGTGGATTTTGTGGTGTAAAAACAGGTCGTCCGGAAACCGTTGATTGGGATGAACCAGAAAAAGTAGCACGTTCCATCAAAATCATGCAAATAAAACATGCGGTTCTAACAAGTGTAGATAGAGACGACCTTAAGGATATGGGAAGCATCATGTGGTCAGAAACCGTGAAAGCGGTTCGCAGAATGAATCCTAAGACAACTCTTGAAACGTTAATCCCGGATTTTCAAGGAGTAGAAAAGCATATCGACAGAATTATCGACGTCGCTCCAGAAGTGGTATCCCATAATATTGAAACCGTAAGGCGATTAACTCGCGAAGTGAGAATACAGGCCAAATATGACCGAAGCATGGGAGTTCTAAAATATCTCAAACAACAAGGTCAGCGAAGAACAAAATCTGGCATTATGCTCGGTTTAGGTGAGGCGCGTGAAGAAGTTATAGAAACACTGCACGATTTAAGAGAAAACGATGTTGATGTGGTAACTATTGGCCAATATCTTCAACCGAGTAAAAAACACTTACCTGTAAAACGCTTCATTAATCCCGATGAATTTGATGAGTATAAAGCCATTGGCTTAGAACTAGGTTTTAGACATGTAGAAAGTAGTGCTCTTGTTAGATCGTCTTACAAAGCGCAAAAACATATCAATTGATGATTAAGGTTGCCATCAATGGATTTGGTAGAATTGGTCGTCGTGTTTTTAGGTTAGCACTTCAACATCCTCAAATAACTATAGTAGCAATAAATGATATAGCAGATGCTAAAACCTTAAGTCATTTATTAAAATATGATAGTATTCATGGAGTTCTAAATCATAATGTTTCTTACAATGACCATCAAATCATTATAGATGATATAAGGATTCCACTATATAATGAATCCCATCCAAAATCAATTAATTGGAAGACCGTTGAACCGGATTTTGTTATTGAAGCATCAGGCAAATTTAAAACTGAGCCAGAACTTCAATATCATATTAGCAATGGAGCCAAGCAGGTTATTTTATCTGTTCCACCTGTAGAAGAAAATATAAAAACCATCGTATTAGGTGTTAATGACAATACCATTGATGGTTCAGAAGATATTATATCCAATGCCTCGTGCACTACTAATAATGCTGCACCGATGATGGCTCTGA
This sequence comes from Winogradskyella sp., assembly GCF_028289625.1. Lineage (GTDB taxonomy): Bacteria > Bacteroidota > Bacteroidia > Flavobacteriales > Flavobacteriaceae > Winogradskyella. The sequence continues at coordinate 13,791 of NZ_JANQOM010000012.1, forward strand.
TTAAGAAATACTTTGGCATTGAACAGGCCTATATTACCACAGTTCATTCTTACACTACCGACCAAAGCTTACACGATCAACCGCATCGTGATTTAAGACGTTCTAGAGCAGCTGGCCAATCCATCGTACCAACAACTACTGGAGCTGCGAAAGCTTTAACCAAGATTTTTCCAGACCTATCGGAAGTTATAGGAGGCTGTGGTATAAGAGTTCCTGTGGCCAATGGCTCATTAACAGATATTACAATCAATGTAAAGAAGAACACTACGATAGAAGAAGTTAATAATATCTTTAAAACGGCTTCAACTTCTCATTTAAAAGGTATTCTAGAATATACTGAAGACCCTATAGTTTCTATTGATATTGTCGGAAATCCCCATTCATGTATTTTCGATTCTCAAATGACTTCTGTCATCGGAAACATGATAAAAATAGTGGGCTGGTACGATAATGAAACAGGGTATAGTTCAAGAATTTTAGATTTAATTTGCAATTTATCGGATAAAAAAGCACTTTTGTCGAATAAATAATTATATTTGTTCTAATAAAGTAAGCTGAAATGTCCCGAATCAAATATTACATATTTGTTTTTTTAGCATGTTTTTGTAGTCTGATTTTCGCCCAAGAAGATGAGGTCCAAGATACGGACTTGCTTGCTATGAGGTTACAAGAACGCTTGAGTCAAGCAAAGCTGGAAAGTGACCGTGCAGATTATTACAACGCACTGGGCAATCTTGATAAGGCTTTGGATATTGCTAAAAAAATTGACGATAAAAAGAATCAAGGTATTATCCATACTAAGATTGCGAAAGTAAGGTACTTGGTCGGCGAAACGGACAAAGCCTATGTATCGTTAAATACCGCAATTCAACTCCAACGTGAAAACAACGATTATGCTAATCTTGCAATTAGTTACAATATTAAAGGGGTTATCTATAGTACTAAAGCGCAATATACAGACGCTTTAGAATACTATAATTCTGCAAAAAATCTTTTTGAACAGGAGGACCTAGAGGAATATATTTCAGAAGTGACCTTAAATGAGGCTAAAGCGTACATAGCCTTAAATCGATACGACGAAGCTAAAGCCCAATTAGAAAAGACAATAATCATATCCAAAAAATATGACCAAAGGCGACGACTAAGTAGTGCATTAATACAGACCGGAAAAGTCTCTAGCGCGCTTAACAGTAATGACTTGGCTTTATCACAAGTAGAAGAAGGCCTTTCTATTGCAAGAGCTTATAATATTGCAGAAAATATAAACGAAGCATATCTCACATTAAGCGATATTCATAAGGCACGAGGTGACTACAAAAATTCTTACGAATACATTACAAGGCATATAAAATTATCTGACTCAATATTGGATGTTAAACGCGAAAATTTAGCACCAGGTATTACCAGTCAATCTATTAGCAAGTATAAAGATGCGCAAAACGCACAGCTAAAAGAGCAAATAGAAGAAGTGAGTGCCGAAAGTAATTTTACAAGGATCACAACTATTTTAAGTATCGCGCTCATTACCATCTTATCGCTTTTAACCTTGTCATTATATAAAAACAATAATATAAGGTTAAAGACCAATAATATGCTTCACAAGAAAAATGATGAACTTATTGTTGCTAAAGAGAAAGCCGAGTTGGCCTCTAAAACCAAAGCAAATTTCTTATCTACTGTTACACATGAGCTCCGCACACCACTCTATGCTGTAACAGGCTTAACAAATATGCTCTTAGATGAAAAGCCAAAAGAACACCAGATACCGCATTTAAAATCCCTTAAGTTTTCTGGTGACTATTTGTTGACTTTTATTAACGATATTCTTCAAATCAATAAGATTGAAGCCAATAAGGTTGAGCTCGATCCAGAAATATTCAACCTTAAAAACAAAATAGAAAATGTAATGTCCGCACTCTCTAATTCTGCAAAGGATAATGGCACAGACTTACATTTTGACTATGAAGACGGGTTGCCAGAAACCTACAATGGCGACCAATTAAAAATTTCCCAAATCTTAATTAACCTACTTGGAAATGCTATTAAGTTCACAAAAGATGGTGACATCTGGGTAAGAGTGTACAAAATCAATAAAAAAGACGATAAGTACAGATTACGCTTCGAAATTGAGGACAATGGCATTGGTATTACAAAAGAAAAACAAGATGAAATGTTTGAGAGCTTCTCTCAAGGCTCTGTACAAATTAACCGTAAGTATGGCGGCACTGGTCTTGGTTTATCTATTGTAAAAGGGCTTATTAAAATTTTAAAAGGAAAAATCTATTTAAAGAGTGAACTTGGTAAAGGCACCACTTTTTTCTTTGAAATTCCTTTAGAAAAAGCTGAAAAGATTGAAGCACCTAAAAAAGTAGAAGAAACTAAACAAGCTAATAAAATGGAAGATTTGGATTTAAGTGATGTGAAAATTTTAGTTGTCGAAGACAACAAAATCAATCAGATGATTACCAAAAAGATACTCAACAAAATGGGGCTTTACTGTGATGTGGTAGATAATGGTGAAGCTGCTGTAGAACAGGTTAAATCCACAGAATATAAAGTGGTATTAATGGATATTCATATGCCAGGAATAAGTGGGTTGGAGGCTACAAAAATCATCAGAACTTTCGACAAGGATTTGGTCATCTTTGCGCTAACCGCAGTAACTCTAGAAGATAAAATGCATGAGTTTGGTGAAGCAGGATTCAATGATATTATCTCTAAACCATTTAAACAAGAAGATTTTGAAGGTAAGCTTTACGATGTGCTTTCAGGGAAAGAAGTCGTTTCAAGTTTCTTTTAAATCCACAAATGATTTGATAGCATTATCAAAATCATCTGAGTTATCTATAGCGACTTCTATAGGTAGGTAATATAAGTTAGGCTCCAAAATTTCGTTATCAGATAGTCGTACATAATCCTTTTCTGTAGTAATTATCAATCCTTTGTTAGATAACATCTCAATATCATTAGGTTTAAAACTATAATGATCCGGATATTCAATATGATTAAACTTTAATTGTTGCTTTTCTAAAAATTCAACCAATGGTTTTGCATTGGCAATTCCAGTGACCAGAGTAAAATTTGGCAAGGTAATCAAGTCTATCTTACCGTGTTTAGAAATAACATCTTTAGCATAATCAACATGACTGAAAAATAATTTTTGCTCTGGCTTAATTTTTAATTTTATAACTATTTTGTTTTTTTCAGCCTCAGACATATCAGTAGGGCATTTAGTGACAATAATAATATCGGCACGCTTAGCACCAGAACGCGGTTCTCTCAAATTCCCGGTAGGTAAAACAATGTCATCAGCATATAGATTACTATATGTGGTGAGTAGAAGATTCAATCCAGCCTTCACCCTTCTATGTTGGTAGGCATCATCCAATAAAATAACTTCAGGTTTATCCTCTAAAGATAATAGTTGGCTAATCCCATTTTGACGATTACCATCAACCGCTACTTTTATATCTTTAAACTTTCTGAAGAATTGAAAGGGTTCATCTCCTATAGTATCCGCGGTAGCATCTTCATCTCCTAAAACAAAACCTTCTGTAATTCGCTTGTAGCCTCTGCTCAATGTTGCTACTGATTTTTGATCTTTCAGCAATCGAATTAAATACTCAATCATTGGTGTCTTTCCTGTGCCACCAGTACTGAGATTACCTACACAAATAGTGGGAATTTCGTATGATTTTGAGGACATGATACCCTTGTCGTATAGCCAATTACGTATCCAAGTCACAAAAAAGTAAATAGGCACAATAGGAAACAATATGATACGGATAAACTTCACGAGACTAAAATATGTATTTTTGAAATAAATATGCACTTATGACTGTTCAAGATGTAATTAATCAACTACACGACTTAGCACCATTAGCTTACGCTGAAGACTTTGATAATGTCGGACTTTTGGTGGGAGATAAAAATCAAAATGTATCAGGAGTTCTAGTAACACTAGATACTTTAGAAACTGTTGTAGACGAGGCCATTGAAAACAACTGTAATCTCATCGTTAGCTTCCACCCTATCATCTTCAAAGGTCTAAAAAAACTAACCGGAAAGACCTATGTAGAACGCGTTGTAATCAAAGCCATTCAGCACAATATCGCCATCTTTTCCATCCATACCGCTTTAGACAATGCCTTACAAGGTGTCAATTCAATAATTTGTGACCAATTGGAATTACAAAACAAAAAAATCTTAATCCCTCAATCTGGTACAGTAAAGAAACTCCAGACCTATGTGCCAAAAAGCCAAGCTAAAGCGTTACGAACTGCGTTATTTAATGCTGGTGCAGGTAATATAGGCAATTACGATTCTTGTAGTTTTAATTTTGATGGAGATGGCACCTATAGAGGTAATGAAAATTCAAATCCTTCAATTGGTGAAAAGGGAGAACTGCATACCGAAAATGAAACAGCAGTTTCTGTAGTATTTAAAAAACATTCTGAATCTAAAATTATAAGAGCCTTATTTAAAACACATCCTTATGAGGAAGTTGCCTATGAGATAACCACCTTAGACAACACCAATCCATATATTGGAATGGGTATGGTTGGTGAACTCACCAAACCAATGGACGCAAAAGCATGCTTGGAGTATGTTAAAGAAAGAATGCATACACCTTTTGTACGTCACTCAAAATTATTGGATAGGCCCATTAAAACAATTGCAGTACTTGGTGGCTCAGGAAGTTTTGCCATTGGTGCGGCAAAGGCTTCAGGTGCAGATCTTTTTGTTACGGCTGATCTTAAATATCATGACTTCTTCAGTGCCGAAAACGACATCGTATTGGCAGATATTGGGCATTATGAAAGCGAACAATTCACAAAATCATTTTTAGTAGACTATCTCTCGAAAAAAATTACTAATTTTGCAATCATTTTATCAAAGACAAATACAAATCCGGTAAAGTATTTATAATTATGGCCAAAAAAGCTGAAGCTACTGTAGAAGAACGTTTAAGAGCCTTGTACGATTTACAATTAATTGATTCTAGAGTAGATGAAATAAGAAATGTTAGAGGAGAACTTCCGTTAGAAGTTAGGGATTTAGAGGATGAAGTCGAAGGGCTTAATAAAAGATTAGAGAAACTAAATGATAGTCTTGCTGTTATTGATGAAGAAATTAAAGGCAAAAAGAATTTAATCGAAGAGGCTAAAGCTTTAATTAAAAAGTACAGTGAGCAGCAGAATAACGTTAGAAATAACAGAGAATACAATTCACTAACCAAAGAGATTGAATTTCAGGAATTGGAAATTCAATTAGCCGAAAAGCATATCAAAGAATTTAAGGCACAGATAGAGCAGAAAAAAGAGGTTATCTCTGAAACCAAAGACCGCCTAAAAGATCGTAATGCACACCTTAAGCACAAAAAAGGTGAACTAAACGAAATCCTTAAGGAAACTGAAAAAGAAGAAGAGGCCTTATTAGCAAAGTCTGATGAATTCCAAAAGAAGATTGATGAGCGTCTAGTAAAAGCTTATGTTAGAATTAGAAACAACGTGAAGAATGGTCTTGCTGTCGTTGCCATAGAACGTGGAGCTTCTGGTGGTTCTTTCTTTACGATACCTCCACAAGTTCAAGTTGAGATTGCTTCTCGTAAAAAAGTAATTACGGATGAGCACAGTGGTCGTATCTTAGTAGATGCCGCATTAGCGGAAGAAGAAAAAGTAAAAATGGACAAATTATTTGCTAAATTGAGTAAATAAGTGTCTCTAAAAAATATTTCACAAACCCTGACAGTTATCGTCAGGGTTTTTTATTTAATAAAACTTTAAAGAAATTCATTTTAAGGAATCGTAATTTTACACGTCTATAGAAAAAGAAAAATAAATCTCAGGGTATCATTAATGAGATCCTGAAATAAATTCATGATAAATGAAGAAGTTACTTTATATTCTAAGCATTAGTTTACTATTTAGTTGCCAGAATCAGGCACAAATCAATCCAGAACAACAAAAAGTTATTGATGCTAATCCGGTTGAAGTACCCATAGAAAATGGGAAGGCCAAAGCCTATTTTGCAAGTGGTTGTTTTTGGTGTGTTGAGGCCATTTATGAAAGTGTAAAAGGAGTTGAGGAAGTCATTAGTGGCTATTCTGGTGGGTTTACCGAAAATCCAACATATGAAAAAAGCAATACTGGTAGAACAGGTCATGCTGAGGCTGTGGAAGTGATATACGATCCGGAGATTGTAAGTTTTGCATCTTTAGTCGATGTATATTTTGGCTCACAAAACCCAACACAGGTTAACGGACAAGGACCAGATAGAGGCTCACAATATCGATCCATCATTTTTTACCAAAACGACGAGCAAAAACAAATTATTGAGGACAAAAAAGAAGCATTAGCCAAGAAATTAGATACTAAGATTGCCGCAGAAATCTATCCATTTCAAAAGTTTTGGATTGCCGAAGCTTACCATCAAGATTTTGAAAAACGTAACCCAACCCAACGTTATATCAGAGCGGTTTCCATACCAAGATTAAATCGATTTAAAGCAAGATTTCCTGAGTTACTAAAAGACGAAGAAAAGCATTAATAAAAAAGCCAGTGAAAAGCACTGGTTTTTTTATTTTGTTTTGGTTGCCTTTATCTCAAATATCATTGGGAATAATTGATTCTTCATTCTATACATCCCATTGTCTTGTTTTATCAAATCAGGAAAGACATCATATGGACTTTCATCGTACTCATTTAAGTAATCAATTTGCAATCCTGCTTCAATAAGTGCATTGATTACTTCGCTTAAGCCATGATTCCAACCATACTCCTTACTTACCATCTTAGAGGCATTGTCAGCATAAGTCCCTTCATATTCTTCATAAATGACCTCATCTTGACTGTAATGGTATGTCATTTTTGGTTCACCATTAATATAATCGAACATCCAAAGAATAGGATGAAACTCTACGATATAAAACACGCCACCAACTTTCAAACGTTCAGCAATCATTTTAGCCCAAGGTTTTAAATCGGGTAACCAACCTATCACACCATAACTAGTAAAAATGATATCAAACGTTTTGGAAATGTGTTGCGATGTGTCCAAAACATTACAACAAACAAATTCAGCATCTAATTGCAATTCTTCGTTCAATTGCTGCGCTAACTCTATACCTTCATCACTTAAATCCACACCAACGCATTGAGCTCCCATTCTACTCCAGCTAAGTGTATCTTGACCAAAATGACATTGTAAGTGCAATAGGGACTTGCCCGAGACATCACCCAAAGCTTTTAATTCATATGGCATTAAAGAACTCTCACCAGCTTTAAAAGCTCCCATCTTATACATCTCACTTTGAGAGTGCACCGCTACTTTTTGATTCCAGGTAGCTTTATTAACCTCAAAATAATTAGTGTGATCCTTCATGGTTGATTAATTTTGCACCTAAATTAAAACTTCTTTTAGAATGAAATACATTACAACATTTATTATTTGTTTACTACTATTAACCTCATGCAAGTCTGAAAAAAAAGAGACTGTTACTGAAGAGGAAAGTAGAGACCTTACAATCGCAGAAAAAATAGCTAATGCACACGGTTTTGAAAACTGGAAGAATGTTTCTGAACTACAATTTACGTTTAAAGTCGATAGAGATACCATAAAAGGAAAAGGACGTTCTTGGGTGTGGAAACCTAAGGAAAACAAGGTGAAAATGACCGTTGGAAATGCAGTTGTAGAGTATTCAAGACGCCAAATAGATAGCGCGCATATCGGTGCCGATCGTGGTTTTATCAATGATAAATTTTGGCTTTTAGTGCCTTTTCAATTGGTTTGGGATACATCTGCAACAATTTCAGAGCCCAAGGAGATGGTATCACCTATAAAAAAGGACTCACTACAAATGATTACCTTAACCTATCCAAATGAAGGAGGTTATACACCAGGAGACGCTTACGACATTTTCTTTGACGGCAACTATATGATTAAGGAATGGGTATTTAGAAGAGGAAACTCTGAAAATCCTTCATTAACTACTACATTTGAAAACTATCAAGATTTTAACGGTATTAAGATTGCTATAGATCACAAACAAGAGGATGGTAACTGGAATTTAAACTTCGCCGACGTTAGCATAACATTAGAATAACATTTAACTTATTTTTTGGCATTACTTTATGTTACATAAAGTGTAAGTATATCGTCTTAATATCGACTTAGGTTTATAAATGATACATTTCCGCTTTACGCGTCTATATATTTTCACCTGCGCTTTGTTTTCAAAGCGCTTTTTTTATCCTCTAAAATCTTGCTTTACATGCGCACCATCACAGTAAGGCTTGTTTTCAGAAGCCCCACAACGGCAAAAAGCAGTTGTTCTGTTCTTGGTTTCTTCAAAACCATCCTTATGTGTCACTTTTAGAGTACCATAAACCAATAAAGGTCCGTTTTCCAAGACTTCTACTTTTGTCTCCAGACTTTGAGAAGTTTGGTCATCACTATTGGTCATATAATAACTTAGTGCACCTGATGGGCATTTTTTTATGGTGTTAATCAACTCATTTGTTGAAGCCGCATCAACATTTATCCATGGGCGTTCGTTAGGTTGAAACACATTTGGCAATCCATTAACACACATAGCTGAATGGATGCATTTTTCTGCTTCCCAAACCACAGTGACTTCGCCATTGCTATATTCTTTTATTTTACCCATAATTTATCTTTTTCTTTAAAGATAATTAAAATTATTATGCTTTAAAAATGGCTTTATCCTACCTTTTAAATCCTTATTTTTGTTACAAATCGAAAAAATCAATCTCACTTTGTCCGATTACAAACTTGGTCTAGATTACGCCAAACAACAAGATGCTCTAGACGAATTATCGAGCTACAGACAGCGATTTCATATTCCAAAAGATGACAATGGAAATGAACTCATTTATCTATGTGGTAATTCGCTCGGACTACAACCAAAATCAACAAAAGACTATATCAATCAAGAGCTTGAAGATTGGGCAAATTTGGGTGTTGAAGGTCACACTCAGGCTAAAAATCCTTGGATGCCATATCATGAGTTTTTAACTGAAGCCACGGCCAAACTTGTTGGTGCAAAACCCATTGAAGTGGTCACCATGAATTCACTGACTGCCAATCTTCATTTCATGATGGCGTCGTTTTATCAACCCACAAAAGAACGCTATAAGATTATTATAGAGAGTGATGCATTTCCATCAGACAAATATGCTGTAGAATCGCAATTACGTCACCATGGCTACGATGATAAAGAAGGACTAATTCTCTGGGAACCAAGAGCAAATGAGGAACTTTTACATTACGAAGATCTAGAACAAATCCTAGAAACTCAAGGTCATGAAATTGCCCTAATTATGATTGGTGGAGTCAATTACTACACAGGTCAGTTTTTTGATTTAAAACGCATCGCAGCACTAGGTCATAGTCACGGCTGTATGGTAGGTTTTGATTGTGCACACGGTGCAGGCAATGTTAATTTAGATTTACACAATTCTGGTGCTGATTTTGCCGTTTGGTGTACCTATAAATATCTAAATTCCGGACCTGGAAGTTTGTCTGGTTGTTTTGTTCACGAACGACATGCCTATAATAAAGATTTAAATCGATTAACGGGTTGGTGGAGCCACAATAAGGAAACACGTTTTAATATGCGAGATGAGTTTGATGTATTGCCCGGAGCCGAAGGTTGGCAATTAAGTAATCCACCAATTCTTTCTATGGCAGCCATAAAAGCGTCTTTAGATTTATTTAATGAAGCGGGTATGGAAAAGCTTTTGAACAAATCTCGAAAACTCACAGGTTACTTTGAGTTTTTATTGAAGAACCTTGGTGAAGATGTTATCCGAATTATCACACCAGAAAATCCTGACGAACGTGGTTGTCAATTATCCATACAGGTTTTAAATGCAGATAAGTCTTTATACCGCAAATTAACAGAATCTGGAGTTATAAGTGATTGGCGCGAACCCGATGTCATTAGATGTGCACCTGTACCCTTATATAATTCGTTTGAAGATGTCTATCAAATGGTTGAAAAAATGAAAGCGATTTTAAATGGATAGCCTCAACTATATCAATTCTCTGTTAAAAGGTGAATATATTGTTAAAATTGAGAAAGAATCTGAAATAGGGTTTTGGGATTGGCAGTACTTTAGTTGGTTGAGTTTTTTTATGAGCAGAAAAAAGGATTTATTATTAATTACTGAAGAAAGGATTGTTTACATGATTGGCAGCGAAATCATAAAAAATATAGAATACAATGATTTTTCTAAAATTACTTTTAATGTTATGACATCTCGAATTCATTTTACTGATTTAGAACATAGAAAACGCTACATTGGCTTAAACGATTTTAGAGTTACTTATGAAGAAATTCAATACTTGAAAAGTAAAATTAATGTGAAAAGTATAAATTGAACTTAATTTTTGAGTGCGGTTTTTTGTTATTCTTCAAAATAAAATGAACAAAACCAAACAAAAAATTAGATACTAAAATAAGTTCAAGATGAAAACATATGGAACAACAAAACATATTAATTATTGGAGCAGGACTATGCGGAAGTCTTTTGGCATTACGATTAGGCCAACGTGGTTATAATGTTACCGTTTATGAGATGCGCCCAGATTTACGCAAAACGGATATATCTGCTGGTCGTTCCATCAATTTGGCATTCTCAGATCGTGGCAACAAAGCTATAAAATTAGTAGGCATCGAAGACAAAGTGAAGGAGCTTTGTATTCCAATGAATGGACGCATGCTCCATGATAAAGAAGGGAATACATTTTTATCGAATTATAGTGGTCGAGAGTATGAGTATATCAACTCGATATCTAGAGGAGGTCTTAATGCATTACTATTAGATGAAGCTGAAAAACACGAAAATGTTGCTATACATTTCAATAAAAAATGCCTATCAGTAGACTTTGAAAAAACTACAGCATTGTTTCAAGACTACCATACCAAAGAGGAATTTGTTGAAGATGCAGATTGTATTATTGCAACTGATGGTGCTGGTTCAGCCTTACGACAAAGCTATTTTTTAGAAAAAAAGTTCCTCTTCAGTTTTTCCCAACAATGGTTAACCCATGGCTATAAAGAATTAAGTATTCTTCCAAACGACGATGGTAGCTATAAGACTTATAAAAATGCTCTGCATATTTGGCCTAGAGGCGATTTTATGGTGATTGCGCTCCCCAATTTAGACGGTAGTTTTACGGTGACTTTATTTCTGAGTTATGATGAAGGTGATTACAATTTTAATAACCTGACTACATCAGAAATTGTTACTGAATTCTTTGAAAAGGAATTCCCAGATGCCTTAACATTAATGCCAAATCTCGTTGAGGATTTTTTCGAAAACCCAACAGCACCTTTAGGAACCGTAAAATGTTCACCTTGGCATTATAAAGGCAATACGTTACTTATGGGAGATTCCGCACATGCTATCGTTCCGTTTTATGGCCAAGGCATGAATGCTTCTTTTGAAGACGTTGTAGTTTTTGATGAAGTTTTGGGTCAACATGAAGGTGACTGGGGAAAAGTCTTTTCAGAATACAATAAAATCAGAAAGAAAGATACAGATGCAATTGCTGATTTGGCTATTGATAATTTTCATGAAATGAAAGACCATGTTGCCAATCCTATTTTTCAAGAAAAACGAAAAATTGAAATGGCATTAGAGAAAGAGTTCCCAGAAGATTATTCTTCAAAATATAGTTTGGTGACCTTTAACGAACATATTGGTTATAGAGAAGCCATGATAAGAGGAAGAGCTCAAGACAAAGCCATATTGAACATGTTATCTGATGGTGTAATTTCTACTGAAGATGACATCAATGATATTTTAGATAAAGTAAAAACTGAAACTGAAGCAATTTTAGAAGATGATAGAATTGCTGGACTATAGAGATGTTTTTGTCATTCCGCACTTGATGCGGAATCCATTATAAATTGAAGTCAAATCAAAAAGATTCCTGCTTTCGCAGGAATGACAACTATTATGAGTAACAAAACCGTAACACCAAGAGGAGCCTATCCGCATGTAAAACAAATAGGAGATTTTATTTTCGTTTCTGGCACAAGTTCTAGACGCGCAGATAATACTATCGCAGGTGTAGATATTATTGATGAGATGGGTACCAAACGTTTAAATATTGAAACGCAAACCCGTGAGGTGCTTCAAAACATTGATAAGAACTTACAAAAAGTTGGTGCTTCTCTGAAAGATGTGGTTGATGTCACCTCATTTCTAGTAAACATGAACGACTTTGCAGGCTATAATAAAGCCTATGCAGAGTTTTTCGATAAGGAAACAGGTCCGGCAAGAACCACGGTGGCAGTACATCAGTTACCACATCCGGATTTGGTAGTGGAAATTAAAGTAATGGCATATAAGAAACAATAAAAATTGTCATTCCGCACGGTTCCACTGAGCGTAGTCGAAGTGCGATGCGGAATCCAAAAAATAGATTCCCGCCTGCGCGGGAATGACAAAATGGAAACAATAAAAAACTACATAAACGGTAACTTTCAAAACCCAATTCAAGAGAATTGGATAGACAATTACAATCCATCTAATGGTGAAGTATACGGTCAAATTCCTAATTCTTCAAAAGATGATGTAGAACAAG
>NZ_JANQOM010000027.1 GCF_028289625.1 Winogradskyella sp.
GTTGGGGCTGGGGAGCTGGCTGGGGTGGAAGTCAAGTTTCAACCAGAACTGAAGGTATGCTATTCATCGACCTTGTTGATGCCAAAGAAAAGGAATTAATCTGGCAAGGATCAGGTACTGGCTACCTAGTTACAAAGAATGTTGACAAGAAAGAAGCAAGGATTAAAGAATTTGTGGCTAAAACTTTAGAGCAATACCCACCATCGATACAATAAGTAGTATATGACCCAAAATATACAAAGCACTAGTTAAACTAGTGCTTTTTTATTTATCCATGACGCGATTAGACTATTAACCGAAATACGCTATATTTGCCGACTTTTAAGCACGCGTATTATGATATTAGGGCACACAACAAGAAAAAACTTTACACAGAATCCCAAGAACGATATCCTTTCAGGTTTAACGGTTGCTTTGGCATTAGTACCAGAGGCCGTTGCATTTGCCTTCGTGGCTGGCGTTGATCCTTTAGTTGGACTCTATGGTGCCTTTATGATGGGAATTGTGACCGCTCTTTTTGGCGGTCGTCCTGGAATGATTTCTGGTGCTACCGGAGCTATGGCCGTAGTCATGGTTCACCTTATAAGTAGAGGCAATGAGGTTGGCTTAAGCTTAGAAACACCAATAGAAAACCTAGGCTTACAATGGTTATTTATAACGCTTTTATTTGTAGGAGGCATTCAAATATTGGCTGGTGTTTTTAAACTTGGAAAGTTTGTGAGATTGATACCGCATCCTGTAATGATGGGATTTGTTAATGGTTTAGCTATTGTTATTTTTCTATCGCAACTAGGTCTGTTCAAAGAAACTGTTAATGGAGAAAAAGTCTTTATGGCTGGCACTTCGCTATGGACTATGCTTATTTTGATTGCTATAACCATGGGGATTATGTTTGGTTTACCAAAACTTACAAGAAAGATTCCTTCAGCTTTAACCGCCATTATTATCGTTGCTGCAATAACTATATTTGGGAAGCTCGATGTAAGCACGGTCGGCTCCTTCATTAGAGATGGCGGTGGTGAAGGACTTCAAGGTAGTTTACCAACATTTCAAGACCAAATATTTGGACTGTTTGGCACTTTGCAAGGCCATTGGGACACCATTCTTTCTACAGCATTGGTTTTAGCTGCTGTAGGTTTAATTGAATCATTAATGACATTAAACTTGGTTGATGAGATAACTGACACCAGAGGAAATGGTAACAGGGAATGTATAGCCCAGGGAAGTGCTAACATATTAAACGGATTATTTGGTGGTATGGGAGGCTGCGCCATGATCGGGCAATCGATAATTAATGTCGATTCTGGTGGTCGTGGCCGACTATCGGGAGCTGTTGCTGCTATAGCCCTACTCTGCTTTGTATTATTTGGTGCGCCTCTAATTGAACAAATTCCAATTGCTGCCTTGGTAGGAGTTATGTTTATGGTAGTGATTGGAACGTTTGCTTGGTCCAGTTTTAGAATTATAAGAAAGATTCCTATTTCTGATGCCATTGTATTGATTGCTGTATCTGCTATTACCGTTTGGAAGGACTTAGCTATAGCCGTTATAGCAGGAGTTATTATTTCTGCATTAGTTTTTGCTTGGAAAAACGCCACCATGATTAGAGCGCGAAAACGTATGCAACCGAATGGTACAAAGACTTATGAAATTTGGGGACCACTCTTTTTTGGGTCTATCCAAACATTCAATACAAAGTTCGATGTAAAAAACGATCCTAAAAGCGTTGAAATTGACTTTATAGAATCTCGCATTAGTGATCATTCTGCTTTAGAGGCTATTTCTAATCTGGTTAATAAATATGAAGCTGAAGGAAAATCAATAAAACTTAAACACTTAAGTAAAGATTGTAAAATATTGCTGCGTAAAGCCAATCCCAAATTTAACGATGTTATTGTTGAAGATGTCGATGACCCACGTTATCACTTGGCAGCAGATCCTGAAAAGTTTACAAAGCCACTTTCCGAATATTCTATTTAAAGCTAAAAAAGGTGTCTTTGTTACATCACAATATCATTTTTCCACTCATAAGGCTCTGGAATATCCGTGTCGTCAATCAACTGTCGGATATCGATTTCAATGCCTCTACTTAAATCTGTAATTGGCACATCATTTGGTCCACCTTCAAAGGGGTTTTCTGTATTTTCACCTATAGCTTCCATAGTGTGAAATACCCACGATAATAACGCACTAAAAGGAATAGAAAACCACACGAAATGCTTGGCTATGAATTCTTGGATGAGATGTCCCCAAGATGTTCGGGATTGATGTATTTCCAAGTCTTGGATAATGTTCTTACCTATAGACTCAAAGCCTTCCATAACACCAAAAGGTAACATGAGAATAAATAACCACACAAAAATGTAATTGATGGTCGCATACTGACGAGGGTAAGGGAAATTTTTAATGCGCTCACTTTTTCCTTGAAGCGTATAAAACTCCACCAACATGTTTTCCATTTCCATATGTCTAAAATCTTCAATATAGCCTTCTTGTTTCAGCTCTCGAAGTCTTCTTGATTGAATTCCTAAAATTTGAGACGCTTGATTGCCTTTTGCAAATAATTCATTGTATTCTTCTTGAGATATGTATGGTTGTATGGCTTCTTCTATCGGAATGGTATCTTCACAAACTAAATAATGTGCTTCTCTAAATTCCTTGTTGGATTTGGTATTCTTTAAGTGCATCTCCCACGGCTTGTCTTTTCGTAATTGATATCGCAAGGCCGTTAGCCAAGCTACATGACGATGCACCAATTCCCTATGAATATTGTGCAATTCGGTTTTGAAAAGTTCTTTCTGAGCATGATCGTTGGTAATAAAATCCTTAACCTGTATCGTCCAAGATCTAGAGGCATTAACAATACCTCCCCAAATTTTACGAGCTTCCCAAAGCCTATCGTATGAAGCATTATTCTTAAAACTAATCAAGAACGCCACGGCTGTACCCAGAACGCCCAAAGGCAACCATGGTACATGCAACCACTTAAGGCCTACAATGTCGAATAAAATGACTGGAACAGTCGCTAGGATAATAAAAAGAAATATACTTCGTCGTGTCCATTTAATGACACCCTTTACAGGAAATATGCGTCTTGTGTACATGAAAAAAGATTATATCATGTAAGATACAAAAGACTAGTAATTCAACAAATCTTCAATTTTAGCTTTTACCTTCTCTGTCGACGGAATCATGGTTTGCTCCAACGTTGAATTCAAAGGAATTGCTGGCATGTTTTCACTACCAATAGTCATTACTGGTGCATCAAGATATTTAAAGCATTCTTCTTGAATTTTTCCAGCTAAAGCTCTGGCAAAACTATTGTTTGAAGGTTCTTCGGTAACCACAAGGCATTTTCCAGTTTTCTTTACAGATTTCATAATAGTATCCTCATCTAGAGGATACAAAGTTCTTAAATCGATGATTTCTATTTGATTGCGCATACCCAATTCACCGGTTGCATTGTATGCCCAGTGTACGCCCATACCATAGGTGACGATAGTACAGGTTTCGATATCATCTTGTTTCCAAATTTCCTGTAACAACCAAGCCTTGCCAAAAGGTAGTACATAATCTTCAGCAGGTTCTACAGACGTCGCACCATCAGTCCCTTTAACTTTACTCCAATATAAACCTTTGTGTTCGAAAACAACCACTGGATTCGGATCATAATACGCTGCTTTCATTAAACCTTTTAAATCGGCACCATTACTTGGGTAAGCAATTTTAATTCCTCGGATATTAGTGACAACACTTTCAACAGAAGATGAATGGTAAGGACCTCCACTTCCGTAGGCACCAATAGGTACACGGAGAATCATACTTACTGGCCATTTGCCATTGGTTAAATAACAACTTCGGCTCACTTCAGTAAATAATTGATTGAGTCCTGGCCAAATGTAATCTGCAAACTGCACTTCAACAATGGGTTTTAGACCTACAGCACTCATCCCAACCGTACTTCCAACAATAAACGCTTCTTGTATTGGTGTATTAAAAACCCTGTCATCCCCAAACTTCTGCGCTAAGGTTGCCGCTTCCCTAAATACACCGCCTAATCGCCCGCCAACATCTTGCCCATAAAGTAAACACTCTTTGTGCTTTCGCATCAATTCCTCAATTCCAAACAATGCACAATCTACCATCACCACTTTATCTGCACCTTCTGGTTCTCGAGTCCCAACTTCTTCTGTTATGTGAGTGGGCGCAAAATCGTGTGTGAACAAATCCTCAGGTTTTGGATCTTCAGCTTGCAACGCCTTTTCAAAATCTGAAGCTACTTTTTGTTTTGCTTCATTCTCTATAGTATTGACCTCATCTTCAGAAAATCCATTATCTAACAATTGCTGTCTTAAAACCGGATAAGGATCACGACTACGCGCTTCATCTAAATCATCGCGATACCATTCCATGCGCACACCAGAAGTATGATGATTTAACAATGGAACTTTAGCGTGTATTAAAAATGGTCGGCGTTCTTTTCGAATAGAAGCAATGATCTTTTCAATCGCTTTGTAGCTTTCCATAAAATTAGCACCATCGATGCTAATAGCTTCTAAACCATGAAATCCAGCTGCATATTCTGCTGCATTCTGTGCTCTTGTTTCCGCTTCATTGGCTGAAATATCCCAACCATTATCCTGTACCAAATATAAGATGGGCATTTGTTTTAATGCTGCCATTTGAAAAGCCTCTGCAATTTCACCTTCTGTTACAGAGGCATCTCCTAAAGAACATACGGTAATCGGATTTTCTATTGAAGTATCATTCAATCCCTGCAACTCTTTGTATTGCATACCCATAGCTACACCTGTAGCCGGAATCGCTTGCATTCCTGTGGCTGAAGATTGATGCGGAATCTTAGGCTTATCGTCATCCTTTAAACTTGGATGCGAGTAGTAGGTTCGTCCTCCAGAAAATGGGTCATCTCGTTTTGCCAGAAGCTGCAACATTAAATCGTATGGCTCTAAACCAAATGCCAATAACATAGCATCATCCCTGTAGTAAGGAAAAGCATAATCTTGAGGCAACAATTGCATGCCTAATGCCACCTGAATAGCTTCGTGACCTCTTGAAGTCGCATGAACATATTTTGAAACTTGTTTAAAATTAGCTTCGTACAATTCTGTCATAGCCTTAGCCGTACAAAGCTTGGAAAAACCCTTCTTTAAGATATCCTTATTCATCTAAGCCAATTCCTTTCTTGTTTTAAGCATCCAACCAAACTTATCTTCAATGAGACCTGTTTTTATAGCATTAAGCGTATTATTAACATTTAATCCAACTGGACTTTCATCAGATACATGAATAGTCTCTCCTTCTAAGCCAATTTCTTGTATGTAGGCAATCCCAACCGCTGTACCTGCCCCAAAAGCCTCTTCTAAAGTTCCATTTTCAGAAGCTTTTTTTACCTCTTTTAAAGTGATTAAGCGTTCTGTCACTTTAAATCCTTTATCGCGCAATACATCAATCACACTCTTTCGGGTAATCCCATCCAAAACAGAGCCATCTAATTTTGGTGTAATAAATTCACCATTGATTCTAAAGAAAATATTCATCGTCCCTACTTCTTGAATATACTTGTGCTCAGCAGCATCTAACCAGAGCACTTGATCATAGCCTTTGGCTTTGGCCAATTCGGTAGGTCGAATTGCTGCGGCATAATTACCTGCCGCTTTAGCTTCTCCAGTGCCACCATGAGCCGCTCTAATAAATTGTTTTTCTGCCCATAGTTTAATGTGTTTACTAAAAAACGGCCCCGCTGGCGATGCCATTATAATAAACTTGTAATGTGTTGCTGCACGCATACCAATAAAGGGTTCGTCGGCATACATAAAGGGTCTTAAGTATAATGCACTTCCTTCTTGTGGTGGAATCCAGTTATGCTCTAAGCTTACCAATTCCTTTAAGCCTTCAACAAATAAATCTTCAGGAAAATTAGGCATTCCCATACGATCTGCACTTTTGTTCAATCGCTTGGCATTTTGTTCTGGCCTAAATAGCATGGGCTCCCCATCTGTATCTTTATAGGCTTTCATCCCTTCGAATATGGCTTGTCCATAGTGCAATGCCATCGCTGCTGGATGCGTTGGTATTAATCCCATTGGAACAATTCTCGGATTTATCCATTCACCGTTTTCATAATCACATATAAACATGTGGTCGGTGAAGGTTGTTCCCAGTGGAATGTTGTTAAAGTCTAAAGCATCGACTTTAGAATTTTCTACTTTAGTTAGCGGTATGTTGTAGCTCATAATGTTATATTTTTTGTCAGTTCGAGTATAATGCCATTGGCTTGATATATCTAGAATTTCATTCAAAAAACTTCTCGATACGATTTCTTTTGATTTTGACTGTACTCAATCTGACAGGAATCACTCGAAGTGACATTAGCTTTATATTTTTCTATTAATGTCAAATTGTTCAAAATAGTCGGCGACGCGACGCACAAAACTGCCTCCTAAAAAGCCATCAACTACTCGATGGTCGAAGGATAAGGATAAATACATCATACTTCTAATGGTAATTTCATCTCCATTTTCGGTTTCAATCACTTCTGGTCGTTTTTTAATAATTCCTAAAGCAAGAATAGCAACTTCGGGCTGGTTAATAATTGGTGTTCCCATAACACTCCCAAACGTCCCAACATTAGAAATTGTAAATGTGCTTCCTTTAATATCATCGGCCAGTAAATTGTTTTCTCGTGCCTTAGCACTTAAGGCATTGACATCTGTTGCCAAGCTCACTAAATCCTTTTGATCTGCATTCTTAACTACAGGCACAATTAAGTTACCACTTGGTAGTGCAGTGGCCATACCAATGTTAACCTCCTCTTTCACGATAATAGTTTTGCCATCGACAGACGCATTGATATTTGGATAATCTTTAACTGCTTTTGCCACGGCTTCAACGAACAAGGGTGTAAAGGTTAAACGTTCTCCATACTTTTCCTGAAACGCTTTTTTATTGGCATTACGCCAGTGCACCATATTGGTTAAATCCGCTTCTACATAAGCCGTAACGTGAGGAGAGGTATGCTTAGAATACACCATATGATCTGCAATCATCTGACGCATTCGATCCATCTCCACAATTTTGCCTTTACCTTTATCAAAAGTTAATTGTGGTATGCGGTATAAAGTCGGGTCTGGCACAACGGGTTGTGCAAACTTGTATGGTCTACCTTCTTCTATATAATTGAATACATCGCTTTTTCTTAAACGTCCTTCTTTTCCTGTTGCTGGTATTCTAGCCAACTCCTCAAAGCTAATATGATGTTGCTTCGCTATAGATAGGATTAATGGAGAGAAAAACGTATTAGAATTTGAAACTGAAAAGCTTTCCGTATTGACCATTGGTTGCTGAGCTGGTCTTGATCTTTTGGGTTTTGCCTTCTTTTCTACTTCAACCTTTTTTGGTAGCTTTGGTGAAGCTCCAGATTTAAGCTTTGAAGTTGTTTTTCCATCGACTTTAATGATAGCGATAGTTTCTCCAATTTTAATAACATCGTTTGGTTGGTATAAAATTTCCTCAACAATACCAGTAACATTTGAGGGCACCTCAGAATCTACTTTATCAGTAGCCACCTCTAATAACATTTCATCTTCTTCTATTGTATCTCCAACATTTTTGAACCAAGTTATTATTGCTGCTTCGGTGATGCTCTCACCTAGCTTAGGCATTTTAAATTCGAAATTTCCCAATGTTATCTAATCAAAATTACAAGAAACAAAGATACAGATTATCGTATTTTTCAGATGTCAATAACTTCTAAATTCAATTATATAA
>NZ_JANQOM010000004.1 GCF_028289625.1 Winogradskyella sp.
GAATATTGAAAAAGAGTCGCCACTGCTTTCGGCCTATTTTATAAAAAAATTGAATGACGAATTAGGAACCGACTTAAAGATTCCTAATGAGGATCAGCAAATAAAATTATTGTAAATATTATGTTTTGTCAGTTTGAGTGATTTTCTGATTAGAAAATTGTATCAAGAAATCGATTTTTTAAAAGAGTTCGTGATACCTCATACTTTGGAGTTATACTCGAATTGACATTTTCATAATAACAAATCATTAAAATGAGATTCCATACACGTAAATGGGTAAAACCCGAAGATTTAAATCCTAATGGTACATTATTTGGTGGTGAGCTATTGGCCTGGATTGACGAGGAGGTGGCGCTTTATACCATTATTCAGCTCGAAAACTCAAAAATCGTAACCAAGTTTATATCCGAAATCAATTTTATGGCATCAGCCAAACAAGGCGATATCGTTGAAATTGGGATAGAAGTTATCAAATTTGGAAAAACCTCCATTACCATGAAGTGCGAGGCCAGAAATAAGATGACCAGAGAAACTATTCTTACTGTTGATAATATCACTATGGTAAATTTGGGATCAGACGGTAAACCCAAACCCCATGGCAAAACCAAGGTAGAATTTGTAAGAAATAGATTAAATGAAAAATAAATTTGTAAATTTAAATAACTAAAAATCATCAATATGAAAAAAATTACGTTTTTATTTACAAATTTACTATTTGTTTACAGCATTAATGCTCAGGTCGTTTTTCAAGACGACTTCAGTAGTTTAACAATCAATCAGCCCTTAAATGGGCAAAACGGTTGGTCAAATGATACTTCAATGGGAGGAACAGGATCATCGATTGGTGGAGGCCCTTTATCGCCAATTGTAGATGTTGCACTCTCATATACTGATTACGGGAGCTCACCTAATAGCCTTTTTGCAGATAACACCCAAGAAACGGATGGGGTAGGGCATATATTTAATTCTACTATAACATCTGGAACATTTTATGTGAGTTTTGTAATTAATGTTTCTAGTGCACCATCATCTTCAGGAACTGTCCGAGATGTTATGCGCGTAATGAGTGGATCGAGCTTTAGTACAACATTAAGACTATGGGTAGAAGAATCTGGCGGTACTGGTTTTAATTTTGGGATCAAAACGGGTGATCCTTCAAATGCAGGTGCTATAACACCTACTGAATATGATTATAATACCGATCACCTCGTGGTATTGAAATATACAATTAACCCAAGTTCAAATGATGATCAATTGGATTTATTTATTGATCCGGATTATAGTAACGGTGAACCAGGAACAGCAACATTATCAGCACCTTTACCAATGTTTGAGGCTTCAGGAAGTGTAGATCGAATGGCTTTCCCTTGGAATATAACACCTTCGGCTAGATTTGGCGGACATATCGGTTTACCAAGTGTAGCGCTCAATTGGGCAGATTTGAGCTTATCAATTAATGATTTCACAGAATCGTCAATTGTAATGGATTATTTAATTTCCTCAAAGAATTTATCATTCAGTAAAACTATAAGCGGAGACCTTGATGTGTATTCTATTGATGGAAAACGTATATTGAATACAAGTATAGCTGATGCAAACAGTTTTGATTTATCAGATCTTAATACCGGTTTATACTTTGCTAAGGTTGTATTGCAATCTGGCGAGACGGAAACATTAAAGTTTATTGTGAAATAACAAACATTAATATATTACAGAAGAAAGGGCTAATTAATTTTAATTAGCCCTTTCTTATTGGCATTAAGGTCATCAAACTTGAAAAAATTTCTATGATCATGGTTAACTTAGGACCAGATGGTAAGCGTAAATCCTATCAAAACCAAGATAGCATTTATAAACACCGCCTAAAAAATGGAACTAATCCGTAGTTGCTACCGCTAACTCATAGATTTCTAAATCGAAAAACTTCACTGAGGCCAGCACATGGTCAAAAATATCACCCATGATGTATTCATAATTTTGCCAACGGATGTCGCTGCTAAAAGCATAGATTTCCATAGGAATACCTTGTGGTGTAGGTTCTAACTGCCTTACCATCAATGTCATACTTTTATTAATCGCTGAGTGGTTATCCATATAAGTCTGAAGATACTTTCTAAACACACCAAAGTTGGTGAGATTACGGCCATTGATCAATACGGACTTATCAATGCCTCTTTCCATATTGTGTTTTTTTATCGTTTCTGAAGCTTGATTAATGTAGTTGGATACCAATTCAATTTTCTTAAAACGTTCTATATCATCATCTGTCAGAAACTTAATGGTTGACGTTTTTATAATAACAGAGCGTTTTATACGTCGCCCACCAGAATTCATCATGCCGCGCCAATTCTTAAAGGAGTCCGAGATCAGTGCATAAGTGGGAATTGTGGTTATGGTTTTATCCCAATTCTGAACTTTTACGGTTGCGAGCGTTATTTCCGTCACATCACCATCTGCACCATATTTTTCAAAAGTGATCCAATCACCAATACGAACCATATCGTTTACGGTCACTTGGATACTAGCCACAAAGCCTAATATGGTATCCTTGAAAACTAAAATTATAATGGCTGAGGCGGTACCGATACCTGCAAAAAATTGAATGAAGGATATTCCGGTAATGATGGCGAAAATTGCGAATATAGCCAGTACCCAGAGGAATATCATAACCACCTGTATGTAACTGTAAAGTGGCTTATCCTTATATTTTGGTAAGGTTTTGAGATAGTCTCTTACAGAATAAAAGAAACTCCTTATAATTCTTAAGGTCAATAAAATGGCGATGACCTTAAGTGACTTTTCAATTATGTTTTCCACGTAAGGAAAATCAGAAAAAACATCTGGCACAAATTCAATGAGGATGATAAGAGGGATAATATGTGCAATATTCCTCGGGAGTTTATTTTGTATTAAGATATCATCAAAATTTGTTTTAGTGCGCTTAGCCAAGCTCGAAGAAAATTTCCAAAGCAAACGCTTGGTTACAAAATCAACTAGTAAAGCAATTAGTAACACGCCTATGAGGAGAATAAACATATTTAGGTATTTAGCTATATGCTCAGCTATACCTTTTTCAACCAACCAATCGTAGATATAATGTCTTAAATTATGCATGTACGTTCTTTAAATATTTTTTGTCGATATAAAATGTTCCAAAAGGGATTACCGCTGCAATAAGTACAACCCATAAGGTTCTTGTTGACCATTTCATTTCTTTACTTATCAGTACCGCAATGACTACATAAGCCATAAATAAAAGACCATGAGGCATACCAAGTATCTTTACATATTGTGGGTCGTCCCCAAAGTACTTTACAGGTGTTGCGATAAATAACAATAAAATATAAGAAACTCCTTCCAAAAAAGCGACTATTCTAAATGTTGATAACATGTTTAGCATATCAAATTTTTTGCAAAAATACTCTAGAATTAAAGAATAACCATGGTTTTTTTACAGGTTTTAAGAAATAGCTAAAACTTTAATTCATTATTGTTTTGAAAGAATAAACACTATATTAGATCCAAAATAAATAATAGTGAAACGATTAATTCTATTAACTATATTTCTAGGCTTTTCGAGCGTGGTGACGAGTTACGCGCAATCTAAGGTTTCTCAAAAGGAAAAATTCGAAGCGACCTATAATAAAATAAAAGCTATAGTGCAGTCTAAGGATTACCAGTTTGTTGGTGAAATGGTTTACCATAATAAGAAACGAGAACGACTAGAAGTGAATTCTAATACGGTAACTGTTGATCGAAATAATGTTTCAGGAAAAGTATCGTCTTTGAGCTCTAAAAGAACGACAATTGAAGTAGATGGAAGAATGAAGAACTACAATGTTAACTTTGATGACGATTCACAGCAAATTTCGATTGAATTTACCTCGGATAATGTAGGATTTTATATTGATGTTAAACCTAATGGCAATGCCTTTTTGACTGCAAAGCGTGCCAATTCTGAAATTACTCAAGTCGGTAAGATTAAAGATATATAATCGTATATTTGTACTAAGTTTATTGAAGATACTACCAAATTAGTAACATTAATTCTACGTTATCTTTTCTGGTTTTTAATACGATTCATTGTTAAGTTAATTAACTTGTTTGCATTATAAATTTTCATAAGCAAACACTGATAATTAATTATAATAAAAAATGAATGGGTCGATCACAGCAGACATTTAGTAAAAGTGAAAAAGAAAAAAAACGATTAAAAAAGCGAGAGGAAAAGCGTAAAAAGATGGAGGCGCGTAAACTCTCTAAGGAAGAAAACGGATCAACAGGTATACCTATGGCTTATGTGGATTATAATGGTAACCTTACTGATATACCTCCAGACCCTTCCATGAAAGTGAAGGTAAAAGCAGAAAACATCGATATTGGTATTCCAAAAAAGGAATATGTTAAGGAAGAGTTTGACCCTATTAGAAAAGGGAAGGTGTCATTCTTTAATGGTTCTAAAGGCTATGGATTTATTTTAGATACAGAAACCAATGAAAAGTATTTTACTCATGTTAGCGGCCTTATAGATGAGATTACTGAAAATGATAAAGTAACTTTTGAGCTTGAAAAAGGACAACGAGGTATGAATGCTGTAAAAGTGAAGAAAGTCTAATTCCCAAATATTAAATAATTTGAAACTATTATCATATGATAGTGGTTTTATTTATACCAATGATAGCTCCAAAAATTATTACGATATCAGAAAAAATGCTTATTGGTATGAAAAGCCTAATGTTGCGTTACGAGTATGAGAATATCATCGCACTTTGGAAACAATTTATGCCAAGGACACGTGAAATCACAAGTCCTATTAACCATGAATATATAGCGTTACAAGATTATGCAAATTTTAATGATTTTGAAACGCCATTCGATATTTGGGCTGCTGTAGAGGTTTCGGGTTCCGAAATGATTCCTGAGCAGATGCAACCTTACACAATTCCAGGTGGCATATACGCTGTATTCCTTCATAAAGGCATGGACGCTGGCGCTACCTATCAACGGATTATAACGGAATGGTTACCGACATCAGGTTATATTATAGATGATAGGCCGCATTTTCAAGTCATGGGAGAAAACTATAAAAACGGCAGTCCAGACTCGGAAGAAGACTTTTATGTTCCTATTAGAAAATTATAATTCCAGAATCAATTTCTGACCAATTCTAAGGGTAGAATTACGTTGTATTTTATTGGTCCTGCAAATGGCCGTAATCGTTGTATTGTTTCGTCTCGAAATCCGTGATAAGGTATCTCCTTTCCGCACAACATAGACTTTACGTTGCTTTTCTAAACTCGATAGGGCTTCTTCTTTGGTTTCATACAAAGCTAATTTAGACAATCGTCTAGAATTATGATAGCTAGCCCTGGTCCATTTTCGGGTGACCCACATATCTTGAGATCGCATTGAATTTGTCTCATCTAAATTAAAAAGATACTCTGGATGAATATGTTCACCTTTGTACCTTGTCTCCAAATGCAAATGACTACCTCTAGAATTTCCTGTATTGCCACCTTTTCCTAGATATTGGCCTTTAGCCACAGTATCATTTGCTTTTACGGCAATTCGAGATAAGTGGGCATAGGTTGTTTCCAAACCATTATAATGACGAACTACGACCGTTCTCCCATGACCACGACTATATCTGGCAAAGCGTACAATACCATCAAGCATAGCCACTACAGAATCGCCCGTAACCAAATCTATATCTATACCTTTGTGCGGTCGTCCTCTTCGCCAACCATAGCGCGATGTAATCACTTTTTTGTGGGGCACAGGAGAAGCATAAGTACTATCTTCAAATTTAATATTCAAAGGAAATTCTGAAACCGTATTTTTATAAGGATTATAGACTGTTGTATCCCAATAGTCACTTTTAATATCAATACTTCTTTCTATAATATTATCCGAATTTGATTGTAGGGGAATTTCCACTTCATTAATTAATTCAGCTTTCTTAAACGTGGTAGGAAGCTTAATCTTTATGGTCTTGGAAAGGCTATCATTTTGCGCAAAGGCAAAACAACAAAACAACAGAAATGTGAGACTGAGGGTTAGGGTTCTCATTAACTCGATTAACTTTTGATTGAATGAACGCGAAATTAAAACAAATATTGTTAATTGCAAATGGCTTTAACATCGCCTTAAATAGCTTATTTTTGCAGCTTTGAATCTTTAAGCAACAGTTATGTCTCAAGACCATCAGGCCATTCAAGAAAAGAAAACCGATAAGGAATTATACGAATACCAACAAGGTGCCATAAGTCAAATCTTTGATAAATTCGATAACGCTCCCGAAGATTATCATTTGTTATACCAATTGCCAACAGGTGGTGGAAAGACAGTAATTTTTTCTGAGATGGTGCGCCAATACCTTAAAAATCACGATAAGAAAGTTTTGGTAATGACGCATCGTATTGAGCTTTGCAGACAGACCTCAGAGATGTTAACGAGTTTTGGAGTGACCAATAAAGTGGTCGATAGCAAGGCTAACCTGGATGATCAATCAAACTATTCGTGTTTTGTAGCTATGGTAGAGACACTAAATAATCGTTTGAATGACGATATGCTGGATATTTCAGATGTAGGATTGGTAATTATTGACGAGGCTCATTATAACTCATTTACCAAACTCTTTAAATTCTTCGAAAAGTCCTTTATTCTGGGAGTAACGGCAACTCCCTTGAGTTCTAACAAGGAACTTCCTATGAAAGGCAATTATAATGAACTTATTGCAGGTGAAACTATAGAAAATTTGATAGAAAACGAATTTTTGGCGCGCTGTGAAACCTATGCCTACGATATGGGATTAACGTCTTTAGAAGTAGGCTCCAATGGAGATTATACTGTAAAATCTTCTGAAGATTTATATACCAGTCCTGCAATGCTTCAAAAAACAGTAGATGCATACAAAAAGCATGCACTAGGGAAGAAGACCTTGATTTTTAATAATGGGATTAATACATCGATTAGTGTGTACTATGCGTTTCGACAAGCAGGATTGCCCATTATGCATTTAGACAATACAGCTACTAAAAAACAACGTAGACAAATTTTGGATTGGTTTCATGAAACACCGAATGCGATATTGACTTCCGTTAGTATTTTAACCACTGGTTTTGATGAACCAACCATAGATACAATTATCTTAAACCGGGCGACTAAATCCTTGACCTTGTATTATCAAATGATAGGCCGTGGCTCTCGTATTTTGAATAATAAATCCAAGTTTACAGTCATTGACCTTGGAAACAATCTATACCGATTTGGTCCTTGGGGAGCGGATTTAGATTGGCAACTCATCTTTAAATCACCAAACTGGTTTGCAGACCGTATTAAGAGTGATGAGGCTATTGAGGCCAATTTTAGGCATGAACTCGCTGATGAGATTAAAGACGAATTCTCAAAGTCTGAAGACACTTATTTCGATATTAAACAAGCTTATAAAGATGCTGTCGATGCTGGTGAATCCTCAAAAGTAGTATTAGAGCGTTCTATAGAACATCATGCTAAGATTTGTATCGAAAATAGTGAAGATGTCTATGATGCACTGGCTTTGGCCAAACTCCTTAAGGATGACATTAACCAACGTATCGAAATTTATGCAAAGTGTATCAGTAAGAGTACAGGCAATTTTTTAAAATGGTTAAAGGACGATTACCAAAAGAAATTGAATTCTTATCTGCGTACGAACTTTGATGAGAAGTTTGAAGAGATTCATGGTTATCCTCCAGAAGATTAGTAAAAGAAAGGATTGCTACATTACTTTAACAAGTACGAGAATCCTTTCTTAAAGAGATCTTTGTTATTATTCACAAGTAAAGGTCGGTATATCTATTACACCTTGAATGTTAACTAAATCTGTGCCTTCTCCATTCAAAAGGAAATTAATGTTTAGATTCCCACGCCATATTGCGCAGTTTTCATGGAATTCAAAATCATCTATGACTACCTGACCATCTACAGAGTCGTAATCCTCATCCATGAATGAAAACCTGGCATCATAAAATTCGGTAATATCGTTATAGTTGCCAATATCATAAGTCCCCAAAGGTTCGGGCATAAAGGCTGGAATTTCAAAACGCAAACGATTAGTGGAAGCGCCATTTGCAAAGTCTGAAGCACCAAATATAACACCTGCTCCAGTATTAATGGTATCCCTGTAAAGTTCAGCACGATGATTATTAAAACCACCGCCATTCACTGTTAATGAAATATGTGCATTTCCGTTTGGTTCTTGTTGTCCGGAATCATCATCGTTAGAGGAACAAGAAATAAGACATAATACAAATAAAATGCGTAGAATTTTTTTCTTCATGATTAGATATATTTAGCTTATGTTATATATATCGTATGACATTAAAAATGTCATCATAAAGCTTCTATATATATGCCGAAAGTATCAGCAAAAGCACACACAATTTTTTAAAGTAGTTGATAGATGTTTACCAAAAGAAATTAAACTCATATCTATAGACTAATCTTGATAAAAAGTTTGAGAAGATTCATGCTTTTCCGCAAGAAGATTAGCCCATTTCTGATGTATTGACATTTAATTACACAATAAGTGGATTATTTCAATAACAAATGTTTAAACAGCTATACGGTTTTCGTTAGTTATTGAGCGTTTAATATGTAATAGATGATGGGCAATAGAAGAGAGCTCAAAATGTAAATATTTATCATCTTTTTTACTAAAATCCTCAATATGATGTTTGTAGATGGACTCTATTCCATTCTTTACAGAAATGAAAAAACTATCATCTGTAGCATCCAGTGTAATTGAACTTTTGTAATTACTTTCTTTTAATAACCAGTAGGATAGACTATTAATCTGGTTAAATAAGGCTAAATTCTTATACATAATACATAAACTTTTAAATGGTAGATTGAGGGGAAATCTTTATGTAAATTTAATTATGAAAGTAAGACACCAATAAATTTATTTGATAAGTGGATACCTAAGTCCGACAAACTGTAGAATTTAAAAACGGCTTTCGATGAATGACATATTTTATATAAAAGCCATCTATTACCAAGTTCTAAGGTTGTAAAAAATTTACTAAATTTTATGAAAGAAGATTAGAAGGCGTTTAGTCTATTGCATAGGCTTCTAAAAGCTCAAGGCGAGCAAATTCTAAAGCTTTAATATGTGTAGCCTTTAAATCAATTTTTGGTGCAAAACCAGCCTTTTCCGCCTCTAACCAACGCGACATACATAAACACCATTTATCACCAGCTTTAAGTCCCGGAAATTGCCATTGTGGTATAGGTGTACTTAAATCGTTCCCTTTTAATTTGGTGTAATTCAAAAATTCATCGGTTACCTTGGCACAAACCACATGTGTCCCTGTATCTTGTGGCATGGTACGGCAAAATCCATCTCTAAAATAACCAGTCATTGGATCAGTGCAGCAGGCTATTAAAGGTTGGCCGTAGACATTAAGTGCATTCATTTTAGGTATTCTTTAAGATAGTTCACGCTACAAAAATACGTATTTTTGCATCCAAAGTCCTATGAAAAAGAATCCAAAAAATACGAAGAAACGACCTGACTTAGTGGTTTTTGATGAAGACCAACAACGCTACGATGCAGCTTTTAGACCCTATGCGACCAATGTAGGTGCTCCACAAATAAAGTTGCCTAATAATGGTAGTTGGAAAAGCTCACAAATCTATAAAGCCAATAAGCATTTAAAAACTAAATACGAAGCTATTAAGGCAGAATACGAAGAGTTGTTAAAAGTCATGGAATATAATGAATTGGTGACCAATGCCAAGTTTACTTTTGAGCCTTTAATTGGAGAAACTTACCATTTGTACAACAATGCTAAAGAAACCCCTTTCTTATCCATTATTGATCCCAATAGTTGTGATTTTAGTTATTTAGGTAGTTTTAGATTGACCTCGGACTATTTATGGGAAAGGGTAGAGAATGAAGCAGAAACGCAATTACCACTAAAATAGAAGAAGTCCCAGCATTAAAGAACTTACACTAGGACTATATAACTAACTAATTGTTAAACTATTTTTATTTAATTGTCCGAATTGCAACCTTCGGAAAATACTTCAAAGGTACCAGTAACATTGAGCGTTTCACCACCTGAACCATTTAATGTAAAGTTAATATTGAGATTACCGGTCCAAACTGCACACATATCACCGTTAAACTCAAAGGCTTCCAGTTCGAATGTGCCATTTTCCGAGCGATATACGTCTTCACCCATAAAGAAAGAAGCTGTATTGGCTTCAAAACCAGAAGGATGCATGGGGTTTTCAGGATAAGCTTCAATAGTATTTATAGCTTCTTCAGAAGACGAAGGCACAATAACGCTTAGCGCATTATTAAAATCATCACTAGCCGCAAATAAGGACCCAGGACCTACAAAATTGATAGTATCATTAAATAGCTCTACACGTTGCTCTGTAAAACCAGCACCATTAAGCACTAATGAATATTCGCCTATTTCTATTGGGTTTTGCATTTGATTGTTGTCAGTGTCATTGTCTGATGAACAGGCCATTAGAAACCCAACAGCGAGTAGAATGAAGGCTATTTTTTTCATTTTTTGATATTTTATAGGATTTATTAAATTATCGTAATTAATCATAAAATGTCATCAATAAAGTTTTAAGACAGTGTTAATCTTATTGCATATATGAACATAAATACTTATATTCAAGTCAGTTATGAGAATAAAAATTATACCACAGAACTTGATTAAAGTGCTCATAGTAGGCTTATTAGCTTTTAATTTTGGTTGTAAATCAACGGACAATATGAGTTTAGCTGAGAAATCGGCACAATTGGCCACATTAGAAACCATATTAAATGATCAGAGCTATCGCGTAGATATTGAAGCTGTTTACCCATTTAATACGGCTGCGACATTACAGGTATTAAATCAAACCTTATTACCTCAAACAAGTAATAATGCCAGTAGAATCGATGTAATTGATGATGGTCATTTTATTGAAATCAGCAATAAAACCAAAGCGAAAGGTGATTTGCCTTTTTTTGGCGAACAGCGCCTTAAAGGTAGCCATTATAGTAGTTCGGGCCATGGTATTCTATTTGATGGCAAACCAGAAAATTATAAAGTCGTTAAGAACGAGAAAAAGTCTGCTTGGCAGATAACGTATCGTATAAATGATGCTCGTGAACCTTCTGAAATTTATGATGTAGAGCTTTTAGTATTTCCTAACAACCATGTTGAAATTAACATATCACCTTCACTAAAGACATTTATCCGGTATCAAGGCAAGTTAAAAGTGGTGGAACCCACTGAGGAGGAAATTTAATCTTAAAAAACTTATAGATTAAGCCAATATACTTTCGTGCCCAGAATCCTTTACAAATAGGCAACTACTGTTGGTTTTTTGTGACATTGTCTTTATAAAGTCATAGGGCAGCGTATCTTGCATACCAAATATGTTAAGGTCAGCAGAAGGAGCCTTAGCAACATAACCTTTAAATTGTCCCACGGAAACTTCAATAAGGATTTGTGGTAAACGTGCCAATTCTTTAAGGGATTCTAAAAAGACTTGTGCATTTGTCTCATCCTCAGGATTTTCAACCACTGTAATTAAGCGGATATTGGCATTCCAATTCATTTTGAGTTTATAGGCCACGAGAATGGATAAATCTAAGTTTCCAATATCCAAGCCACCCAATTCCCAGTTGCCTCTGCGATCACTCACCCAAACATTAATGGTATTGCGCTGTCCTAAAAGGGTAGTGGTATGCAAGTTGAACAATAAGATGCCTATTTCAAGTCGTATAGATTCTTTCATCACTGGTTTGAGCTCATGCTCATAGTCATCATGATCCTGTAAATTCAAAAACATAATATTTGGTCTGAAGAAAGCACCGTTTAAAGCCTGACTGCCATAATTAATACCATTAGCAAATTGGTCTGTATGAATAACGGTAGAGGAGGAGAACACTCCTTTTTCCCTGAAAGATGCTGATATCTCCTCGAGCTGTGTTGTTAGGGTACTGCTCTCTGTAAAAGGTTCGATACCCAAGAGTTTTATGGAACCCCTAGGTTTTGCTATGTTCCTTAAGAATTCAAATGTTCCTCTGAGCCCATTGATATCGCGTACAGGAACCATAAGATTGGCCTTCCAGGCACGTTGTTGTTTTTGTTTCATGCCCCAAGTATGCTTGGCTGCCCATTCGGCAAAGGATACAAATAAGCCTGAACGCACATCTTCAAAAGGGGTTTCTAAGTTTTGTCGGGATAAATACCAATATACCATAAGGACGATGGCAATGGATATTAAACTTACAGTCGGATTGATAATAAACATGGCAAAAACCGAAGAAATCAATCCAAACCATGGCACCAATTTATGAATCTTAAATATTGGACGGTAACTGATTAAGCCCAAACGCTGTTCTATGATAACAACAATATTAATCATGGCATAGGTAATTAAAAAGAACAAGGTTACTAAAGGCGCAACTGCGTTAAGATTTCTAAGTAATAAGGTGAAAAAGATTAAAAGTCCGGTAACCATCATGGCATTTCTTGGTTGGCCATTACGACTTGTACCAGCTAATATCTTGGAATAGGGCAGTACCTTATGAGCTCCCATGGCATACAATATTCTTGATGAGCCTACAATTGAGGCTAAGGCTGAGGAAAAGGTCGCTCCCAAAATACCTGCTATAATGGCTGGTCCAAAATAGGCTTTATCGACCATAACATAGTAGTTGGTTAATAATTCTTGTTCTGAAGCACTACGTGAAATCCAAAAGGCTAAAAGCATATATATCAAGAAACTAACACCAATTGCCCAAAGTGTTCCTGTAGGTATACTTTTTTTAGGATTCTTGAGTTCGCCAGACATATTTGCACCAGCCATAATACCTGTAGCTGCCGGAAAGAAAACAGCAAAAACAATCCAGAAACTACTGCCACTAAAACCGTTTTCAACTGAGCCTTTGAAAGTACCCCAACTTAAGGTATCGCTTATAGGTTTGTACATGGAACCATCATAAGCAGCAACAACAATCGCTAAGAAAGAGATGATAATAATGCCCATAATAAGGTATTGGGTTTTTATGGCAAGATTGGCACTGATATAAGCAATGGTAAAAAGGGAAGCAAAGACAATCATATCGACCAAAAAGGCATTATGTTCTGGAAAAATCCCCATCCAACCTTCACGAAAACCAAAAATATACATGGTAACCGCCAATGCCTGTGATATATAGCGCGGAATACCCAAACTGCCACCAACTTCGAGTCCCAAAGCTTGAGACACAATAGCATAGGCACCACCAGCTCCGATACGAATATTAGTAGTAATGGCCGACATAGAGAGTGCCGTACAAAGCGTAATTACAAATGAAATAAGAATGATAAGCCATGCACCAAGCAAGCCTGCATTTCCGACAACCCAGCCCAAACGTAAATACATGATAACACCGAGAATGGTAAGTAGTGTTGGTGTAAATACACCGCCGAAGGTGCCGAATTTTTTAAGGGTTGAAGATGTCTTGGTCATTAAATGTTTAATAGCTAGATTTCAATTTAATAATAATCCTGAAATAATAATAGAAGTAATCGGAGAAACTGGATTTAATTCTAGCGTATAAATAGAAGCGGGTATAATCCCATAGATATTATTTTACATAATGTAAATTATAGTACAATAACAAATATAGCGTAATAGCACCGAAGGTGATATTCTACATAATCACAGTTCTAGCATTACAACGTGTGCTATAACGGCAGTGATTATGTTGAGCGATTTATCATTAGAGCTAATGGATATCCAGCCGCTTCATCAGGAAGAATTAATTAATTTAGCATAAAATCTAAATATAGGTTGTGATTAACCTAATTAGGCTTTTCTT
The DNA here is from genome assembly GCF_028289625.1 of Winogradskyella sp. Lineage (GTDB taxonomy): Bacteria > Bacteroidota > Bacteroidia > Flavobacteriales > Flavobacteriaceae > Winogradskyella. The sequence goes on from NZ_JANQOM010000004.1 coordinate 13,871, forward strand.
GTCAAGAAAGGCTTACTATTTAACCAGCTTTACAATATATTTATGTACAATATCCCACACTGTTTTGACTTTGTATTTTACCCTCCAGAGAAAACAACTCGGTCTCTGAATTTATGGCTGGAAGAATCTGGGTCAAATGACGTTTTACTCCAACGCTCATCCGTACTAAGAAAGACTTCATTAGTACCTAATAAATTAATATAATACCTTGCTTTATAATGATCATACATTCTCATAAATTCTGTTGCCAAGATGGCTGCCAGACGTTTATCTCCTTTTATATAAAGAGCATTTTCATCATTATTCACACAAGAATTTTTAGAAAAGTTAGCAGATCCGATCAAAATTTGAGGATTATTACTCCATGGATCGGTTACTATGATTTTCGAATGAATTTTATGTGCGCCAAAAGATTTCGCATCCCAGCTGCGCCCCATATATGTTTGAAGCTTATACGGAGTAAAAAAGCGAGTGTTTTTACGATTTAGTCCCTGAATTTTTTTCTTAGCCGTAGAATTTACTAAGCCATATTCAATAATATCTTCGGAATTACTTGCGAGAGCATCAAGCATTCTCTGGTCTATACCAAAGGGTGCACTTATAAAAACAGCGGAACGCGCCGAACCTATAATATCAGCAGAACATTCCAGAATATCTTCTCTTTTTAAAGGCGAAAAGAATGTTTTTTCTGCATATCTATCCACTTTTACATTGGCATCATCCATCAGCTTTCTGTTGATTACTTTGCTATCGCGTTTGGGTGGGTTGTCAATTAAACCCTGAAAATAGGCTTCATAATACTGACAAAGTTTAGGGTCTCTAATCACCAATGCACTATTAGTTTGAAAATTAAAAGCGTTTTCCGAAAAATTAGCAGATCCGGCCCAAACCTGAGTTGGTATGCCATTTTTTAACCGAATGACCAATTTATTATGACTGATATTAACAGTAGTACGCGGAATCGTTATCGGCGGACCTAACTGGAATATATTAATCACCTTTTCATTCTTCAAGGTGGAATTTTTCCCTTTACGGGCATCGTGTACTATACGAACATTTACCCCAATGTCAATGGCATCTCTAAAGCATTGGGCAATTTCATGATCAAAGAATTCATATATGGCCACATGAAGCGCTTGGCCAGTAGTTGTATTCTTGATGAAACGGATCAATGATTCTTTTAACCCTCTGGAAAGCCAACTATAGGCCGAAGGACCTACCTCCGAAGGCTTTCGATTCTTGAATCTATTGAGATAAGCCATTGCTGAAGTTACACCTCGATTCACATAAACGCCCAAATCATCCTGATCTTCAAGCGAGGGAACAATTTTAAAGCTCAATGGGGATTCTTCTCTAAGTAGTTGACCTGGGTTGCCTCTCATTGGGAACACCTCATACTGATACGTTTTATTTGGTTTTAATGAATAATCGTTCCAACGAAATCGTTGAAATGGGGCTTGCAATGAACTCATTTCTTCTTCACCGCTATTATGAGATTCAAAACGCTTAAAACTGCCTAACCATTTCAAACTTAGAAGCTCCCCAGTTTCTCGATTAAAATCTTGTCTTCTTATTGCAAAACCTTTTAGGCCCGATCTAAGCGATTCATCCATAGTCCAGCCTAATATACATGAATAAGTACCCACTAAGGCTTTACCACTGTAGCCTCCACTGGTCGAAGTTACTACGGGTTTATAAATATTAGTCATTGTCTGTTCTTACTTTTATACTGGTTTTTATTACATAATGGTCAGATAAATATTTGTCATGTGCCAAGTGATCAGAAGCTTTCATAACATATTGCCGACTATATTTGAATGTCTTTGATTGCTCAGTTCTTGGCACAAATATTCTATCAAAAGGGGCACTATTCCCCTTTACGTAGGTAGTTGTGTCATCTTCATTCAGATCATCAAACCCAGCTTCAACAAAAGCTCTAATTGCGTCTTCTGATCTCCCTTTGCAATTGGTATCCCCCAAAAAAATAATATCCTCTTCTTTAACAGTCTTTTTGATGTTTGATAATTCATCCAAAAGCGTCATCACTTCAGCATGCCGTTTCTTTCTATCAATGTACGGGCTCCCTGTATTGGCTTTCATGTGTAGGGAAACCACAGCGAAATCTGTTTTTCCTTCTCCTGCCGAAAATTTAATTGCATGTGGCCTACGGTCCCAAAGCCAAAGCGTCTCTCCTCTGAAATCAATCGTATAATCAACGTTTATTGGATAAGTTTCGCCAACCTTCTTCACACGATCGTCATTCCAAGCTATCCCACACAATTGACTTGTATCTTCCGGATTTCTGTTTTGAAAGATTTCATATTTCCATTTATGTCCTGTATGTTCCTGCACCAATTCAAGTGCTTTTTCCAAATCATTATTGGTGAAGTTCCCTATATCAGTAATATACAACTCTTGCATGGCCAGAACGTCTACTCCGGCAAGCTCAATATGTTCGGCCAAGGCATACTGGTTTTCATCATTAGAATCTTCCTTATTCCCAAAATGCTCGATATTCCATGCCCCTATGTGTATGTATCTTGAATTCATAGTAGTAATTAATTTGTTTTTAAAAAATTATAAATATATGCTCTCTCTTAAGTATTTCTAAGTTGGTATAGCAGTTCATTTTTAATATTAAAACCTAAGATATATCTGGTAACCTAATTGAATTTCACTATAACCGTTTGTTTCCCAAATTGAGGTATTGGTATAACGATATCTGAAAAAGAATTTATTATCACTTTCAGCCGAAGGCGTATAAAAAGCACCTAGTTCATATCTCTGAAGCCACCTCTGATCTTCAATAGCATCTTGTCTATTATTAGGATCCTGCAAAAAATCATCAGCTGAATAGACCGTAAAAAACTCTTCGTTATCTGGCACTATGGTTCTAAATGGTCTGAACCTAAGGTAACCGCCAAATCGTTCTTCCGGACGAATTCTAACAATAACATCAGGATATATTCTTATCATATTAACATCCTTTTCGAATTGTCTTATTGTCGCTTCAGGATTATCATCTGTTGGGTTAGATACATCATCAATGACTTTAACTCTACCGTAATGCACACCAGCATTTAATTCTACACGCGTTTTTACTAATGGAAAATCAAATGATAAAACATTGAGATCTACTCCTACTGAAATATTTTCAAAACGTATTAAATCAAGATACGTTATATAATTGTCGGTCTGTGGTTGATTATTTAAAACACTAGGCGCCTTTAGTACCTGTAATTCGCGATCTTCTTCATTTAATTTTGCCCAGGTTAGATTAAATATGGCATAATTACCTAGTCCCCAATTAGAACTTCTACCAATATTTAAAGGCCATCTTCTCGTAAAAATGGGAACTTCTTTTTCAACCTCAAACTGCACTAATCCATTAGGTTCACTTTCTTTTAAACCGTTAAAGTCAGTGAATACTTTCGTATTTAGAATTTTGGATGATTTTTCTTTTTTTAGTTCAAGTTTCATCTCTCCATTTGGGTCATCTGTAGGTAGACGTACCACTTGATCTTTAGGACTAAAGTTCAAACGGTCATTTTGATGGCGTTGAATATATAATTTAATAATATTATTTAGTGGTAACGAGAACACTTTTCTCTCTCCTTCAAATGCATATAGTTTATAATTTGCTAAATCTGCAAAATCACTCTTACTGCTAAAGCCTATAGGGAATTCATTATCAAACTTGAAGTAATTGCCCATAATATCTGCAAAAATATCCTTCACTAAGGGTTCTTCATAAAACTCTTTAATGGCCTTTTCTAAATCGGTGTCTACGTAATAAACTTTCTGCCAATCCTCTATCGAGTTAAGAATAGCTATTTTGTCCACTTCTGGATGAAGCGCCTTTCCTGTTGCAGTTATATGCTCAATGAATCCGTCATTTATATCAATTTCTATATTATCAATATCAAATCTCCAAAATGGTATGTCAATGATCTGACTTTTTCGTCCAGCGATAAGAAAATTAATATCATTCTGGAAACTCTTCGCCATATCTTCAAAAACCTCTATTTCTTTCTTATGTTTCTTTTTTAAATTTATTTCTTTTGAGGTTAAAGTTTTTAATTTCGCTTTTTCTTTTTTTAGCGAATCAATCTTATTTTTTAGTTTCTCTTCTTTTGGTTCGAGATAGCTTACTCTGGCATTTCTATTATTATTAATATATGTGTTTTTAATTTCTGTATCGATGATCTTAAGTTCATTATTAAGAGTTTCGATAGATTTCAAAAACACAGAATCTTTCGATTTTATTTTTACGATTCTTTCATCTGAATTTTTATTTAACTTATTGTATGCAGAAATAATGTTTTCGCATATATTTTTTCGATACTTGTACTTAAAATATGTATTCGCGAATTCATTCTTCATAAAATTCTTGTAAGCATATTCATTATACCATTTCTCTAGTTGTCTTTTAATATGATTTTTTAGTTTCTTATTCTTACGTTTTACGTTAGAAATAACATTATCCATATTCTGATAGTATTCGAATAAATCCATTAAATATGATGTCTTGTGAACGATTACATTATTCGGAGTTATATATAAATAACCTTCATTTTTATTAATGACATTTTCAATTACACAGGTATTTTTAGTACTAATATTTAACTTTGCTATATAAGTTATAATTTCACTGTCAACGAGTGAACTATCTTTATCTCTATAATTATCATTTAAACATTTAATTTCATTTTTTAATTTTGCCTTATGGTTTCTTTTGGAAATCTCGGTTTCTCCTACTCTAGCGGTATCTCTCTTTTCTGCTAAAAACTCTAAAAACCCAATCATCTTCAAGTTATTATTTCCATCTGCATTAGTAGAGTCAATGTCTGAAATATTATTTAGTTGATTCTTAAATTCGTTCTCGTTTCCTTTACTGTCTTTTATGGCTTTGGTAATATACTTAGTCAAAGCGTTAAAGTATTTATCGGTATCAATACCATTAATATTTTGTGTTACTGCTATTACTGATCTTTGATATTTTAAAATGCCTGCTACAGGCTCATTGTCATACTGGAAAGCAGTAATAGCTAAAGCGTTAAAAAATTGATATATATTCCTTACGTTTTGAACAGCATCTTTTCTTTTACTTAATTGATTCTGAGCAGAGCTGTTTGCATTTGATTTTTGTAAAGGTTCAAGTGTCGATGTAAATATATCATACTTCTTTTTAGATTCGTCTTCCTCATGTATGCTTGATATGGCGTCAACTAAATGTGTTCTAAAGGATACTTCTGTAAATGGAAATACTTTAAAAGTAATATCGACCTTCTCATCACCATCTTCTTTTTTAGTTTGTAATGTTTCGTTTTTATCATTTTTCAGTGTAAATGTGATGCTATTGACAGTTTCAGCCGATGCATAGATCATTATGGTTTCTGTATTTCCATTATCTGAAAGTGAAAATGTGTATGGTTGTAGTTGCTTTTGAGCAAAGGCACCAAACGCAACGAATAGTGATATTATAGTAAGTTTTAGTTTCATGATGTTAGTTTTGTTTGGTTAGGTTGAATTCTAAAAGACGTGCTTCATTGTTATCCATAAAATCGATATATCCTTTTAGGTTGGCTCCTTCCAGATTTAGCGTGTCTTGCGGATTATTAGTTAATGAAGAAAACGTAGCTGATGATCGATTTAGAATATTACCGGTTATTAAGTTTTCCGAATTTAAACCACCTGTTAAGCGAACAATATCGTCTTCATTTTCATTTTCAATAAAAAAATTAAACAGGCCTTGATAATCTATTAATCCTGTACATAACAAACTTCTTTGGAAGGTTGTATCTGTCTCGGTAACCATTAATATGTTGAGTTCACCAGAATATAATCCATTCAAATTATGGTCACTTTCATTATTAAAATTTAATACAGATGTAATCGTATTGTCATCTGTAAATAAAGTGTTGGTTTGTGTGATAAAAACAGAATTTGTTGTACTATCTATCTCTACTTCATCACTAGATTGCATTATAAAATTTAAGTTATCATAATTCAATATGTTATTAGTAAATGAAAATATGACATAATCAAAAGATAGAGATTCATTGCTAATATTTTTGATATTCAGTGTGTTAGAATAAGGAATAATAGATTCTCTGTTTTCAGAGACTTGAGAATAGTTGAAAGTTACCTTATTCGGAAAACTAAAACTATAAGTGTTTGGCTTAATTTCTGGTTCATCGTAGTTGTCTTGCTCACAAGAAATATAGAATGAAAAAATTATAAGTAAGGCAAAAGTGTTCAAGTAACGTTGACTCATAGTATAAAGTGATTTGAATTTATTCTTCTGTTATTGTTTTTTGTTATTACTGCATGCTTATTCATAATCTAGCTTAATTTTGTAATTGTTAAGTTCAAAAAACTGGTGTGTCATTTTTTTTTAAACAATAAATCTCATTTTTAACTAAAAAAAAGACATAGAAAATCATATTAAAATATTATAACTAATTAGTATCGCAACTTCTGTTGATAAAAGTTAAAATTTAGAACACTCAATCAATATTACAACATCCGTTACAACCAGTACATACCAAATATTGAGTATATTTGAACAACAAAAACTATTAGTTAAAACTTAGGTGGGGAATTATTAACTATATATGATAATAGTTAGTTAAATATAGTAAAAATATTTTTAAAATCATTCCACACACATTCCCCTTCCCTCCTATCGTCGTTTCGGGAAAAGAGTGTTCCATTACATTATAAAGAAGCGTTTTAGAATTAATTTTTTTCAGAAACTATATACTGACATGACCTTTAACCAAAGCCCATGTTTACACTTCGGCTTAGCTCAGTGCAGGCGGCACGCTAGTACATTATAGGACACTTTTAATATTTGATTATCCATACTTCGACAAGCTCAGCAATCACTGGATAATCAAATATTAAAACCAATCATTTATACCCATTTATAAGTGTAACTATAATTTGTTTCTAAATAGAAATATTCTCAGGGTCTTCCTATTTAAAAAGTATGTAAAACACCCCAGAATAATCCGTTTTCATAAGCTATTCCAATTCTTAAATTTTACGGATTGCCTGCTAGAAACTTCTACTTTTTTTCCAGTAGTTAATATAATTTGCAATTTATTATTGAAGTATGGATGAATCTCTTTTATATAGTGTAGGTTAATGATTTGACTTCGATTAACACGGAAAAAGATTTTTGGGTCTAATTTCTCTGCCAACAAATTTAAAGAACGCTTAATCATCGCTTTTTCTTGCCCAAAATGTAGGCGTGCATAGTTCTCTAATGATTCAATAAAATGAATATTTGTTAGTGGAATGAAATGACATTTTTCACCTTCCCTTATAAATATTTTTTGATTCATTGGTAATACCATTGATGCTACTTCAGTATGCTCTATTATGTCTTGCTTAACTTTTTCTATGGTTTTTGCAAAACGTTCTTCACGTAAAGGTTTTACCAAATAATCTAATGCATTTAATTCAAATGCTTTTACAGCATATTGATTGTAGGCTGTGGTAAAAACAACTTGTGGCACTTTTGTTAGTTCTTCTAACAAATCGAAACCAGATTTTTCTGGCATATGAATATCTAAAAAAATCAAGTCTGGTTTTAGCGCTTCAATCAGTCTAACAGCTTCATCTACATAACTTGCTTCTCCAATAACTTCAAACTCTTTGAAATTACTTAAAGCACGTTTTACTTCTTCTCTCGCCAAACGCTCATCATCAATTATAATCGTTTTATATAGTTTCATTTTCTATAGTTTTTGGAATTGTAATTTCAGCTAAAACACGTTCTTTACCGCTTTCTTTTAAGCTAAAATTAGCTTTTCCTTTGTATTGAATTTCTAAACGTTTTTTTAAATTTTTTAATCCTAATCCTGAGCTTTTGTTTGCTTTAAGGGTTCCAGGGTTCTCTACTTTAATAATAATAGTATTTCCAAGCTCTTTAATTGTTAGTATCACTACGCCTCCACTAATTCTTAAATCAATACCATGTTTAATAGCGTTTTCAACTAGTAATTGAATACTTAAAGCGGGTATTTCTATGCTTCTTAAAGCATCTTTCACAGCTACATTTAATTGTAAGCGCTCTTCAAAACGTAATTTTTCTAATTCTATGTAATCTCTTACTAAAGCAAGTTCTTGTTCTATGGTGTTTAAATCGTTGTCTTTTTTATAAAGTGATAAACGTAATAAGTCTGATAACAAATCAATAGCTCTTCTTGCGATACTTGGATTTTCTATAACTAAGGATTTGATTGAATTTAAAGAATTGAATAAGAAATGTGGATTTAATTGAGCGGATAAATTATCTAACTGTGCTTGTTTAGCGATGATGGAAAGTTGCGCATTTACTTTAGTAATTGCTATTTGACTAATATAATAATGATATAAATGATACGCTAATACCCAAATAGACATCGATCTTAACCCTGTAATTAGCACTGGATCCCAATAAAAAAGCTGTGTTAGTAAATCAAGATTCTTGTCTTGAAGTACAGCCCAATAGTAATACCACTTCAAATTTGCAAAAAACATAAAAAAAATGGCCAAAATAATAATAGAAGGAATAATTCTTAATAATAGCTTTTTCAGTTCTATGTTGCTTTTATTAGACCTAGCAATAAATGTACGGTACATATGCGTTAAAAATATGCCTATAAAAACATCTATCACATAACTTAACAGTGTGTAAAAAACACTATAATTATCTCGTGTATATACCACATAAGCCCAATAAATAGAACCTAAACTCCAAACGGTTAATTGCACTTTCCAATAGAGAGAGATTGTAATATGACGTTTATTTATTTTTGCATTACTAGCCATTCTCTAACAAAGCAACAAAATACTTTTCAACAGGAAAAGAAAAAGTACAAGAACGTGGTATTTGAGGTATAAATGCTATTACAATACTTTATATATACTCTTCTTTGCTCAAACACTACAACAACAAAATATTGTTAAGATATACTAATTCATAACGTTTATCAACGATTTATTGCGTCTATGGAAATTTATTTTGGGCATCTATTTATAATGGGTTCATTTGTATGAAACATCGTTTTATCAATTAAAAAATATTTAAAAATGTTCTATCATCAGAAAACAAGATTAAGGCACTTGGTATGTGCTTCATTATTAACATTATTCATTTCTATGCCATCTTATGCGACTTGGTCTATTATAGCTGTAGATAGAAAGACAGGAGAAATTGGTATTGTAGGAGCCTCTTGTACTTTTGATGTTTCAGGAATTGCTTCAATAGTACCGGGAAAAGGGGCTATTGTTGTTCAGGCCGCAAGTAATTATTATGCACGTATGAAAGGAGTAGATTTAATGGAATCTGATGCTTCTTTGAAAGAAATTCTTGATACCATGAGCAGCAAAGCGTTTAACCCTGAACAACAGCAATATGGCTTAGTTTTACTGAATGATGGTAATGTCCCGCTTGTTTATTCAGGACAAAAAATAAGTGATTGGAGCGGATCAAAAATAGGAGATGATTTTGCCGTTATGGGTAATATACTCCTAAACGAACAAGTTGTTGCAAATGCTTACAAAGCCTTTAATTTAAATAGAGATAAATCATTAGCCGATCGACTAATGATAGCTCTTAAAGCTGGTGAAGAAGCTGGTGGCGATAAACGATGTGAAACCCAATATGCAAGATCCGCTTTTATAATGGTTTACGAACCTCAAGACGGAGCTATTTTAAAACTTGCCATTCAAGGAATAGAAAAAGGAGGGAAACCCGCTGTAAGCTTATTAAATAAGCAGTTTAAAAGTTGGAAAGCAGGTACACTAAACAGCGACAAAGCATTAAATCAAAGTCCTATTCGGTCTTTTAATGGACATCTTATTTCAAAATCTAAATTGGATGCTTTTATCAAACGTCAAATGGATTCATTACATATGCCAGGACTTTCTATGGCATTCATCAATGATGAAAAAATAGTCTATCACGATTGGTTTGGAGTAAAAAATATTGAAACCCAAGAAAAACTAGACATTACTACTATGTTTGATGCAGGTTCTATGTCTAAAACCGTTTTCAGTTTTTTTGTAATGAAAATGGTTGATGACGGGCTCATAGATTTAGATACACCATTATACAAGTATATGGAGTATCCTGATATAGCTTATGATGAGCGTTATAAGTTAATTACTGCTAGAATGGTATTATCGCATACTAGTGGATTCCCAAACTGGAGATTTATTAATGATGATGGCTATTTCGACCCAAAAAATAAACTTAAACTATACTTTGAACCAGGAACTAAGTTTCAATATTCAGGTGAAGGTTTCAAGTATCTGGCACTAGTTATAGCACATCTAAAAGGCATAACAAAGAATGAATTACAAGCTTTGATAAAAAAAGAAATTTTTGAACCTTTAAATATGGAACATAGCAGTTTTATTTGGAATGATTATATACAAAAACACAGGACTAACGGGCATTTTAAGGGTAAATTGAATAGTGGGTATGCTATTAATGCAAAAAATCCAGATTTCATAGCTGCAGGTAGCTTACAAACAGATCCTGTAGCCTATGCTAATTTTTTAATTGCAATTATGACTCATAAAATTTTATCGGAAAAAAGTTATGAAGAGCTACTAAAGATACAATCGATTGCTCCTGCTGATAAAGAATGCAATGAACCCAGTTACAATTATGGATTAGGGATTGTGGTTGAGCCCTCTGCTTATGGAACTAATTATTCTCATGGTGGTGATAATTTAAGCCATACCTGTCGCTATATGTTTAATATAGAACAGAAGGTTGGCTACGTGTTTTTTACCAATTCTGAACACAAAGAGACGTTTGATAAAAACTTAATGGCCTTTCTATTAAGTCAATAACTGAATTCAGTATTTATGATTTAAAGGCCTCGGTTATATTGAGGTTTTTAAATTTCAAATTCGTTCCACACACATATTTTGCTTCTCTAACCTTTTTTCCCTACTGGAATTGGATGCAAAAGTATAATAGCCTATCTTATCGTTAGGATATTATGATCAACAGTCTATAAAAATACTTAAAAACATGATTTTAAGTATGTTGTTGCAAGTATTTTGAAGGTCGTATGCCATAAGTTTTTAAAAAACTATCGGAGAAATGCGTAGCACTTTTAAAACCAATACGATGAGATACTTCTGATATGCCCACGCGCTGTCTATGAAGTAAGAGCATGCCTTTATGTAGTCTAAAGTTTTTAATGAATTTTCTTGGTGTTACACCAGTTAATCGTGTTAATCGCCAAAATAATTGTCCATAAGTGATGTGCAATGCCTTAGTAAAATGATGAACACCTAATTCCACGTTTTGCCAATTCATTTCGAGATAATCCATAAAGGCATTTATAAATGCTTCTTCCTTAGGTTTTAGTATTCTAATTAAGCTTTTATCAATTTCAGCATGTGAATTTATTTTTTGGTACGCTATTTTAACTCCGGATGTAATGACCAATTGATCTTTTATGACTTCGCAATAGCGTCTGCACTTTATGAGCTCTTTTTCGCTATGGGTCTCTGATTTAACCAATGCTATGTTCAGTTTTCGGCTAAAAGACTTATGTTTTGGTGTAACATATTTGAATTTGTAACGCACATCCAAAGCACATTGCACAGCATTTGTAATATCCTTAAAAAACACAACATAGTTATTATTGTCTCTTTTCTCAATTTCACCTTCATATTTTTGAACCGTTTTTGCAACACTTGAGTGAAATTTTTGTGTAAAGATGGTGTACTGAGATGCCTCTACTCTAGACATAAAATCGCTAATCTCAATTACCATTATAACCATAGGAATCTATTTTTCAACAAGTTAATGAATTTAAGTTACAATGCCAACAGAAAACCACCAATAGATATCTCACGAATAAAGCTGAAGCTATCCGTCTTACAAGACTTTGGAAGGCGAAGCGCATAGGGTAAACTTCACGCTAGTACTTTATAAGATAATTAGACGTCATAGTACGTCTATTCTTAAGTGTACGAGCTGTCTATTTTCAGTAGAGTATTGATACACGCCAAGATCAAGGAACTTTGTGGACTTTGATAAAGGCGTGTATAACTCTCTACCTTAGCACTAAGATTTGGTCTTTTTAATAGCCAAAGGGCCATTTTCCGTGGACAGAAAAAGTAACGCTCCGCCTCCATTTATTCTCGCAGTGTTTATTATAGGTTGCTTAGCATATACTTTGATGTTGAGATTAATTATTTTCTTGTCCGTCTCTAAACTAAAATCAGATTCCACATAACCATTTTTCCGTGAAATTAGTCGTAGGTCGCGAGCTGTATCTTTAGGTAAAGTGGCTGTAACTCCACCATTCATGGTTACCAAAGAAATGGGATAATCTTTATGGATATGACTAAACCTTGCATTTATCTCGCCATTGGCTGCATTGACTAGTGCATATTTTCCAATCTGATCTAGCTTTACAGAACCGTTTAAACTATTAATTTCAATACCATGTTGCATATTATTGACATAAATATTACCGCCTTTTAAAAGTTCTATTTCGAGAAATAGATGGCTTGGTATATTGAGTTTAATGTCTATAGATTCAAAGCCTTTGGGTGTTCTAGCCGTTATGAATAATTTCTTTTTTAGAACTTCAAACTTCAGGTATTTAGAAAGATTATCAATAGGCTTAGGTTGTTTTGAAGTGTCCGTAAATATCGCGGAGATATTAAACACTTCTTCTTGGCCATCTGTTCCATTGACATCAATATCTCCCCAATGCGTAGTTATATAAATGCCTTCTATGTCCTTATATTCAGAAAGTTCTTGTTGGCTAAAGCCTATAGCGTTAGCCGTTAGTAAAATAGTTAATAGGATACATTTCATTGTTTTCATAATTGTTCGTTTTTTGTTTTATTCGCCATAGCTTTAGCAAAAGCGAATTGTTATTGATTTGATAAAATATAGTTTGCCTTTTGTCTTACTGAGGCATCTAAATCCTCTTTTTGTGAAAATATCAACAGTGCATCAGAAATAGCAACATGTGTTGAGGATTCAAATATGTCGAGAAGCGCCATTTGCACTGATGGAATGGATTCATTTTGAAGATTGTCATAAAACTCTTGGTTTAGTTTAGATTTATGATGGGTTAACAAATCCACAATGGTCACTTTAATATTAGGGTGAACATCGTTTTTAAGTTCAGACTGCAACCAATCAATATCTGTGGACGTTAACTCCGTACCGTTTAAATTATAGATATAACGTATTCTGTCTGGATTGGAGTTTAGTGCTCTATAAGCGTCTTCGTAAGAATTATTGTAATTAAACACGAATAATAGAAGTATAATACTTGCCGCCGCTAGCCCTAATGGTAGCCAACGTTTCAGATAGATAACCGACTTTTGGTTTGTGCTTTTTTCATTAATAAATTGATAGAATCGATTATCTGCTTGAGGATTGATGGTTTCTAAAGGGATTTCTTTTAAATCTGAAACTAGCTGCTTCAAAACTTTTGCTTCCCCACGAGCGCGATCACTATTTAGTTGATCAGAAATACCATCTATATAATCCATAATGTCCTTATCTGTATTGTCGTTTTTCATAATTCTAAATCTTTGAGAATTTCTTTTAGCTTTTTAAGTGATCTACACACCTTAATACGCGCATTGTTGATAGACATATTTTCAGTGGTTGCAATATCTTCGTAGCTCATCTCGAGCAAATAGTACATGCTTATGATATTTCTTTGATAAGGATCTAATTGATCAAGTGCGTTGTATAGTTGCTTGTGCTTGTAACTTTCATCAATAGAGGTATCTTGGGCTTCTATAGTATATGTGACTTTGGTTTTATCTATAGATTCAAACCTATTAGACGTCTTGTAGGTGTCCTTAAGAAGATTTACAGCAATCTGAAATATCCAAGGGCGCACTTTTTTAGAAAGATTGAAGCTATGGCAGTACTTATAAACTCTTTCAAAGGTTTCCATAAGAAGATCATTACTTAAGTCATAATCTCTCGTACATCTTAAAAAATGATTGAAAATCTGTTTCTTATAGCGTTCATATAAAGTTCCTAGGATTTCGATATCACCATTTTTTAATCTATCGAGTAATATTTCGTCTTTGACTTCTATCATCTATACTATATACTTGGTAATTCTAATTTCATTTCATTTTTTAAAAAATTTATGGTTGAAATTCTAATACGGTAATCTATACTATAGAATTTATGAGGATAAAGAGTTATTCATATACTGAAATCAAAAAAAGATAGGGTATGGTTAAGGACAGCTAATCTTTACAACAAAGGGTTTCAATATCCTCAAAGGTCATGAGTCCAAAGTGTTTATTGACGACTTGGTTATTTTTAATAAAGATGGACATGGGCAGAAATTCTTCGGGATTCATCCAATCTTTGTCAATGATAGATCCTATGGTTGATGGTACAATACGGTTTTCAATAAAGCGCTTAATCGTTTCTGGCGATTCATTGCTTAAAGCTATGACTTTGAGTTTATTCGCGTATTTATCTTCTACCTTTTTAAGATCAGGAAGTTCCTTAATACATGGTGGACAAAACGTACCCCAAAAATTTATGATGATTAGCTCAGAATCAATACTCGATAATCGTTTAATCTCGTTGGTTTTCACATCGATAAAAGATACATCACTAATGGGTTTACCTATGGTCTTTTCTACAGAAACTAAAGTTTTTATCATAGGCCTAAAAGGGACATTGATACAGTAAAAAAGACCAACAATTATAAAAACTAATATTGTAAGCATCCAACGGCTTATTTTAGTAAATAATGTTTTGGCTGTCTTTTTGCTGAGTAAGCGATCTGTAATTAGTACCAATACCAATAAAATGCCAAGTACAATATTACCGTAGCTATCTACAAAACTCGCATTATCAGTAATGGGTTGAAGCCAACTTTCCATACTCAATATATTACACTAACTCTAAATACCTTGATGGCATATAGTTGATATATCTAAAAATACGAGTTTCATATCACTTTTAAAATAGTGCTGCCATTCTACACGATTTTTCCACTACTCCACTACCCTTTCTGTATAGGAATACGCTGCTGACTCTGTAAAGAAACTTTTGGAAATTTTTTTAAGAAATTTGTAGTACAAATTTTCGCTTTTATCCAAATCGTAGATTCATGAGCACGATAACTTAGAATAGACATCTTGCGAATAAAGCCCATGTTTACATAACACGAGAAGGTTATAGGACAGAATTGTCAATCATAATTTGATGCTATGTAAAATGACTTTGCTGTTTATCTAATTGCTATATTGTAGTTGCAATATAGAATTTATAATTAATGGTAGAATATATTCTTTTTTTAGGATTATTTTTTACAATACTTCGACCTTTCACTACTTTAATACATGAATTAGGGCATGGTATTCCTGCTTTAATTTTTACTGATAAAAAGGTGACTTTATATTTAGGATCCTATGGGAATCCGGATAAAAGTTTTAAAGTTGTTTTTGGTCGATTAGAACTTTTTTTTAACAAACAACTTTTCAATTGGAATGTAGGTCTTTGTGTTATGGAAGAAAAAACACTTGCAATTAATAAACAGATTGTATTTGTTTTAATGGGACCTTTGGCATCTCTTATACTATCCATAGTTCTGACTTATGCAATTGTTATTGCTGATTTTAGTGATTATACTTTAGCCGTTCTGTTTTTGGTTAATATTTCTACATATTATGATTTCTTTGTAAATATTGTCCCTAGTTCTAGACCTATTAAACTTTATAATGGCTCAATTGTTTATAATGACGGTAGTCGAATATTAGAACTATTAAAATTCAAAAAAGCCCCTGAAGAATATAGTATTGGCACAGAGTATTATAATAATAAAGAATATGCTTTGGCAGCTAAAGAATTCGAAAAAGTACTTGCTAAAGGTTATCAAGAACCCATAATATATCAATTACTAATAAGTGCATATTTACAAATTAAAGACAATGACAGTGCTTTAAGAATAAATAAGTCTTATGATGCACGATTTAGAGAATCATTTAACTCAAATGATTATACAAATATGGGGCTGATAAAATCATTTTCAGGAGCTTACGAAGAGGCTGTTCAAGACTATGATAAAGCTATAGAACTTAATCCCAATAATCATATAGCTTATAATAATCGTGGTTATACATTCAATATTATGGCAGACTATAAAAGTGCTATACCTGACTTTGAGAAAGCAATAGAGTTGGAAGAAAATTTTGCATATGCATTAAACAATATAGGTTTCGCAAAGATTAAACTTGGATTTAAGGGTGAAGGACTATCAGATTTAAAAAAATCGATGACCCTTGATGGTACAAATTCTTATTGTTATATGAATTTCGGTATTTATCATTATGATAATAAAGAGTATG
Source organism: Winogradskyella sp. (assembly GCF_028289625.1). Classification (GTDB taxonomy): domain Bacteria; phylum Bacteroidota; class Bacteroidia; order Flavobacteriales; family Flavobacteriaceae; genus Winogradskyella. Next base: position 30,248 of record NZ_JANQOM010000004.1, read on the forward strand.
AAAAAGCCTTAGATTACTTTGAAAAGGCAAAAGAGTTAGATACTACCACCTATTTACTAGATGGGTTTTTAGAAAAGACTAAAGAAAAATTAGGGCTTAGTTTATAAGCCATTTCACACACATTTCTCCACTACCTTTTCTGCATAGAGGTGCGCCACAAAAAGTGTTTTTATGCTTGTTTCCATGAGTCCTTTAATACTCGTATTAATTGATTAATACCAGAAGTACCTCCAGAAAGAACTGCCGCTGTAAAAATGATATCTATGTATGACAACATCTTGTGATTGAGTGCATCGCTTGACATGTCGAAAAAATCCCTTAGAATGGTAACTCCCGTCATGGCTATAATTAATCCAATGACAAAGGCCACTCTTCTAACATACGCTGATCTATCGGAATCCGTTGTTGCAATTTTGTCTTTTGCGACCTGCTTTGTATTCCTAAACGATGCTAGCTGTGAATCTAATTTCTGAATTGAAGCTGCCGAACCCTGTAATTGCACGTTTAGCATCTCTTTGCGAATAAGTTTTTCCTCATCCTTTGCAATAGACAAGGTGTTTAGAGCTTGCACTCTTTCTTCTTTATCTGTTTCATCTTGCGGGAAAAACACAGCTATAAATTGATCTAAAAGCGCGCCAACTAGGATTAATTTTACAGCTACCTTAGTGAGAATATCTAAGGGTTCTTCTTTATTTGGTTCTAAAGTTGGTATTTTTCCTTCATAGTATGGTGCAATGAAAAAAATTAGTGTAATTCCTACGAGCGTCAAGAACACCCACCAATGGTCTTTTAAAATTTTCATATGTCGTTTTTTTGGATGGTTTATAAATATTGGTACAATATGCTTATCAAACGTATGGGAATAAGCAAAAAATAACCATACCCAATATTGAGTAAATTTGATATTAAAATGCGCTATTAATAAAATAAGGGTGGGATTAATCACTAATAATCAAGCGATTGTGGAATACATATAATAAAAAAATTCAATTTCTTTCTTGACACATTTTCCTACTTAATTTATCCAATGAATAAATAGTTTTTTGTGAAGCTTAGTGCAATTTATATTGTAGCCCATTTAATTAGTATCTTTAATCTTTGTTATATTAATTCTTAATCCAAGCCATGAACCATAGACTATTCCGCACATCGCCTATCCTTTTGTTACTCTTTACCTTTGCCCTTATCTATTCCTGTAAACAAAAGGAAAATACCGAGAAGGTTGCACCCGTAGACACCACCAAGTCAGAATTAAAAACCGCCTTAACGTTCTATGCCTCTTTTGATAACTCCGTAGATGCGGATTTTGCTCTTGGCGACAAACGTATGTATACAGTTCCCAATAGGCAAGCCAGGGATTCAGCACAGATTGGCTTGCACAAACCTGATATTCGCAGAGAAGACGGTAAAGGTAAATACGGCTCTGGGTTAGTATTTACGGAGCGCAGCCCTGGCTACATTTACTATCCTAGTGAAAACAATATCGTATATAGTACCGAGAATTGGAGTGCCGCTATTTCATTTTGGCTGCGATTGGACCCAGCAACAGATTTAAAACCAGGCTACTGTGACCCCATACAAATAACGGATGTCGGTTACAACGATGCTGGTATTTGGGTGGATTTCACCAAGGAAAACCCACGCGATTTTAGATTGGGCGTTATTGGTGATCGAGATGTTTGGAATCCCAACCCTGAAGGTCCTGATAATGAAAATCCCATTTTCAACAATAGGTTAACCGCTGTTAAAAACCCGCCTTTTAGGCGCGATCAATGGACACATGTACTGGTCAATTTTTCAAATTTGAATACCGAGATTGGTGAGGCGTCTTTATATCTAAATGGAAAACTGATGGGTACACGCGAACCTATTGATACACCTTTTACCTGGGAGATTTCAAAGTCTAATATTTATTTGGGCTTGGGTTATATTGGTCTTATGGACGAGCTGTCGATTTTCAATCGCCATTTAACAGATGACGAAATCAGCACTATTTATACCTTAGAGAATGGCATACTTAGTGTTTTAGAGTGAATTGAGCTTAAAGACTTCGGTTTAGCCCACTAAAAACAGATTTTTGATTGAACGTAAATATGTAATTGTTTAGCTTGTAATTAGTGGTTTTTATAGAAACTCATGTAAACGACTATCTTATTAAGAAAATACTTCTTAACGCTTTAAGGTAAAATGTCCACTTTTGGTAATCCCTGATTGAAAGGTTAATTGAAACCAGTAGTCGTTTGTAGGCATTGGTTTGCCATTATAGGTACCATCCCAACGACAATTTAAATTATTGAGAGACGTCAATAACTTACCATAACGATCGAAAATATTAATACTGTAGACCTCGTCATCGACACCTCTTAAAAACCAATCATCATTAGTGCCATCACCGTTTGGTGTAAAAAACAAAGGATAATCCAAAAGAAATACTGAATCAACGAGACGACCACAACCGTTTATTTCCCTAACATTAATGGTATATGTACCACCTTGTAAATTGTTAAATGTATTGCTTAGTTGATAGTTAATTCCATTAATAGAATACTCATAGGTTATATCATTGTTAATTATAATTTCAATACTATTGTTATCGGATAGTTCGGTTACAACAATCTGATAATCTGTAATGGGAAACGTATCAATAGTGGTTACGGTTATGCTACTTGAAAAAGAACCACAGGTATCATTTTCTACAGAATAGGTGTAGACTCCAGCACCATCGACTTGAGGGTCAAAAAAATTACCTCCACTTGTTAATGCTGGTATCCATGTGCCATTTTCATCTGGTTGCCCCTCTAATTCTTCAAATATATTAAACGGGAGTTCATTTACACAGAGTTCTATTTCCGTATCTAAACCGGGATTTGGTTCAGCAATAACATTTACCAATACTTCAGCACTTGTATTTCCACAGATAGTATTGGAAATGGTATACGTGTAAGAACCGGCAAAATCTAATTGCGGATTAAAAACACCTGTGTTACTTGCTAAAGTGGGCGACCAACTTCCCCCAAAATCTGGGTTACCACCTAGAAAATCAAATAAGTTTATAGCTGCTGCACTCTCACAGATAAATATTTCGTTGTTTTCACCTGCATTTGATGGTCTATTGATAGCGATATTTATTTCCGATGTATCTGATCCACAGGAATTCGAAACCGTATACGTATAGGTACCTGCACTATCTACACTAGGATCAAATGTATTATCATTGGAAACAAATGATGGACTCCATACACCACCAGAATCGGGATTACCTTGGAGTAATGCAAAGACATCCTCTACTTCACCTATTTCACAAAGTTCCAAATCTAAATTGTCGCCAGCATTAGGCAAATCATTAACTATAACTTCAATCGTTGAAATATCATCACCACAATTAGGGCTAGATACTGTATATGTGTAGAATCCGGATGAATCAACTAAAGGATTAAACACCGTTGTATTACTTACTAACGCAGGGCTAACTTCGCCATCCATATCAGGATTACCAGATAATATATCTCTAATATCAAAATCACCACCATTTACACAAATGTTAATAATAGTATCTTCTCCTGCATTTGGGATGTCATTATCTATGGTAACAGTGACGTCAGTAGTGCTGGCACCACAACTATTTGTTACTGTATACTGATAAAGACCAGAACTATCTGTGGCAGGATTAAATATATTTGAACCACTTGCTAATTGGGGATTCCAAGTTCCACTGGCATCTGGAGTTCCGTTTAATAGTTGAAAGATATCTATCGCGGGTGATGAAGCGCAGAAACTCAAGTCTGTTTGATCTCCAGAATCTGGTGCATCAACAATAGAAATAGTAATCGTTGCTGTATCCCTAAAACATGCGCCATCCGAGACTAAATAAGTATAAAAACCTGGTAAATCTATAGTAGGGTCAAATAGGTTTGTACCACTCGATAATTCAGGTTGCCAAATACCACCTGTAGTAGCATTTGTTCCAAGCAAATCAAATAAATTGACTGGTGGGGCATTTTGACAAATTTCTAAGGCATTATCTGTACCAGCGTTAGGTAAATCAATAAATACATTTAACGACGTAAAATTGGTGTAAGCAAAAGTGTTGCATGTAGATAATGAATTTAACACTCCTAAGCGGTATAGATTACCACTAAAGCTTAAATCTAAATTTTGAATAGATAAATTCTGTGTTGTTGCCCCTACATAGGTTCCGTTATCTATAATATCAATCCAATTCTGACCATCATCTGTGCTCACTTGCCATTGAAAAGTATCTGCATTAGTAATAACAGAACTTATAGTAATTGTTTCAGAAACGTTTCCATTTTGTCCTAAAGGTGGTTGTGTTTGAATTACTGGCGATAATCCAAAATCTTGAAAATCGCTAATGAGGTTTAAATCTGTGTCTAATGGCGTTGAATAACCGTCAATCTCACCAGAGATTGAACCATCAGCTTCTACAGTATCCGGTATATTACCCAAAGTTCCGTTTCCATCAGGATCGGTAAATCCTGCTTCAATAACATCCAAACAACCGTCATTATCACTATTGATGTCTAAATGATCTGGGAGTAAATCGAAATCAGTATCAAGGTTAGGATTTCCGTTTTGTTCAACAACATCTAAGATACCATCGTTATCATCATCAACGTCAACAGAATCCAAAACACCATCATTATCATTATCACCATTGGTAATAATAGTACTTATAGCACTACAATTTATACCATTTAACTCAATTTGGATATCTGCTGGAATTGTTCCATAGTTTAGAAGATTACTTATCCCAGAACAATCATTTAAATTAGTATTGACATCAATTGTAATTTCATTGAAGAAATCGCCATTACCTACAACCATTAATTGACTTAAAAAGTCTAAATTTTCAAGTAATGGATTTGCACCAATAAAAAGCCTCGTGCCAATTGTACGTAGTCTATTAAACCCAGTTATTGTCTCTAAGCTATTGTTATTAAAAAACCGTAAATCTCCTGTATTAGTTTCTATTTGATTAAATCCTGAAATGGATTCAAGTAAAAAGTTTTCCGAAATATCAATATCCCTAGCTGTTCTTAGCTTTTGAAAACCTGTAATAGAGGTTGCACCAATATTATTTATATCTAAATCAAAACGAAGCGTTTCCAAATTTTCAAATCCTGAAAACTGGTTTATACCCATGCTAGAGATTGTAATAAAATCTGCGCGTTTAAGCGTATTAAAACTTGGGATTTCGCCCGAGGAAGACGTTACATTTCCTCCATTTCCTTGAATAATAAAAAACCCAACGGTTTCAAGATTTTGAAAACCAGTAAAACCAGTTAATTGAGAATTAAAGCTAATTCGGAAGATATCAACATTAGTTAAATTATTGAATTCAGGTATACTTTGTAACGTATCATTTCCGTTGAAGACCATGTCTTCGACGCAGGTTAATGCCTCAAAACCTGAAAAACTTACTAAAGATTCGTCTTCAGTAATACTAAATTGACCTTCAATAACCCTAAGGTTACTAAACTGTGGTATGGATGTAAGATTAGGTTGTGATGAAAGCCCTAAGGATTTTACCTCAGTAATATTGTCGAAGCCCTCAATTTGTTGGATATTGGAATTTAACCAAATATTTAAAAATCCATTAAAATTAGACAAATTATTAACTGTTACACGTTGTAAATTATCATTTTGCCAGATTTCAAAGCGCTCTCCTGTAACCGTTATGAGATTGTTTAAACTTATAGTCGTTATAGATGTATTTCTTATTGATAAGTCACCTTGTATAGATTCAATATTGTTTAATGCTGAAATATCTGTGACTTGATCTTGTATACTTAAACTTCCTAATAGATTTGTACAATTAGGAAAATTAATAGCAAATTGATTTATTTCGTTCTGGGTAGTAAAAACAAGGTTTCCAGTCGGACATTGCGTATTACCAATAAAACAGAAGGAAGTAAAAATTAGGAGTATTAGTATTTTGGATTTGATCATTTAGAAATTCAAATTTTAGCTATTATTATGTCTAAATACAACAAATTTATGTGTTTATTATTAAAATACCTCTTTTAGCATGTCTTGAAGACTATTCCATGATTTTTCATCGGCATCGGCATCATAGGCTAAAGGCAGACCAAACTTTTCTGCATTGGCATCCGCAGCTTTAGAAGTAAAGCTATGCACTACACCAGGATAAGAAATGTATTCATACTTCGCACCTATGGAATCCATGGCCTTTTTAAAGTTCGTCACAGTTTCTGGTTTAATAAATGGGTCATCATCACCATTACAAACCAACACACGCGCTTTTAATTGGTCATTTGGCATTACTGGTAATATGACTCCACTATGAAATGCGGCAACAGCATCTAAATCCGCTCCACTATTAGCCATAGTGAGTACCACGCTACCACCAAAACAATAGCCAATGGCCGCCAATTTATCTGCATCAACGGATTCATGTGCTTTTAATAATTCAACAGCTGCATTAAAACGCGCTTTGGCTTCAGGTAAATTGACAAAAACTTCAGTAGCAAATTTGCCAGCGTCCTCTGGATGTTCAGCTATTTTCCCTTCACCATACATATCCACTGCCATTGCCGTATAGCCTAAATTAGCGAGCATGTCTGCACGTTCTCTCACATAATCATTATGTCCCCACCATTCATGAACGATTAATACTGCTGGGCGCTTGGTTTTTATGTTCTCATTATAAGCGATATAACCTTTTAAACTAGTTGAATCTGTGGCATAGCTTACCTCTTCTCCTTTAACTTTAATCGGAAGAGTTTCAGCTTCAGTTTGTGCATCATTATCTTGTTTGGCATTGTCTTTACATGAGCTATTAAAAATTAATGTGAAGATGGCAATAATTAGGGTAAATCGTTTCATTTAATGGTGGTGTTTTAATTTACATAAAGGTACTAATTGTAAGTCTATAAAAAAAGTGACTGTCAGACGACAGTCACTTTGTATTTACTCTTGAAAAATTTGATTAATTATCAATAAGACCTTGACCTTCAATCCATGGTGAGCCTGCGGCTTTGAGACGTTTTTCAATCGCTGGTAATGTGGTTTCAGACATGGCTTTCAATTCCGCTTTTACATTTTTTAATTGACTCTTAACGCGTTGTAAAAGAGCTTTATGGGTTCCGGTTGGTCCATAGGTGTTGCCAAAAGCACGCCAAGATAAGCCACCACCATCATTTGCTGTAGGATTAGACTTTTCACCGATTTCTCCTTTTACGGGATCGCCACGCAATTCTTTTTGAATAGCCAATAATTGTAATCTAGCTGCATTGATATCCTTAAGTAGGACATCATTTGGTGCAGTCGTTTTGTTAGCGGCACGTTTCATAGCAACAACTTTTTGTAGTTGCTGAGTCATTAACAAATTAGTTGCCGTAAGATCTTGTTGAAAGGCAGTTACGGCTTCCCTAAACTGATTCATTTCATCATACGATTTTCTAGGTAAAGCACCATCGTACATTGGTACAACATTAAATTCCTGAGGCCCTTGGAGTGTTGTTGTTACTCCATCTACACGTTTAACAAGAGTCGCGGTGTAGGTACCTGGCGTCACCATAATATTTCCTGTTCCGATACCATCACCTCTTTGCGAAAGACGTTCTCCACGCTTATTGGGATAGTTCAATCTCCAATTCACACGGTTGAATCCTTTTTTATTGGTTCCCTTTATCGTATTCACAATATTGCCTTGGGCATCTTTAATAATAAATAGAATCAAAGGCCCATCCTGATTGGTCTCTTTTTCTAAGGCTTCCCATCCTGGAAAATCGGTATTGGTCTTTTCACGTTCCTTACGCTCATCCTTTAAGGACTTTACCTTATCCTCCATATAGTAAGTAAATCGTGCTCCAAAAGGTGCATTGGGTGCCTTGTATTCCGCATCTCCTTGACTACCTACGCGACTCGCTTGTCGATACCAATAAGCATCTTTTGTCGGGAATAAAGTTGCCTCGTCAGATAAAATGGACTTATCGAAATTGCGTAGAGGTGATATATCATCTAAAATGAAGAACCCTCTACCAAAAGACGCTGCCACCAAATCGTTTTCACGCCTTTGAATCGTAATATCTCTAAAAGAAATGGTTGGCACTCCTCCACTCAATTCAATCCAATTTGCACCACCATTGTAAGTAAAATAAATCCCATATTCTGTAGCTGCAAACATTAGGTTTTTATCTACATGATCTTGAACCAATCTCCAAATCAACAAACGTTCGGGTAAATCTCCATTAATGATACTCCAGCTTCTTCCCTTATCGCTACTTCTTAAAATATAAGGTTTATAGTCTCCATATTTATGGTTATCAACCGCAGCATATACTACATTAGCATCAAACAAATCAGCACGTACATCATTAACAAATGGTACATAATCCAAACCTTTAATAGAACTCAATGTAAATTTCCTCCAAGTATTTCCACCATCTTCGGTAATTTGAATAATCCCATCATCAGTACCAGCATAAATCAAGCCTTCTTGTTTTGGGGATTCCGCTAATGAGGTAATCGTATTATAGTTGGACATGGCATAAACATCCCAAGCATTATCCCAACTCTGCTGTTTGCCATAGTAAGGAATGGTAATACGGTCTTGATTCAATGTTAAATCATCGGAAATCGGTGTCCAATCATCACCTCTATTCTCCGAACGCCAAACACGCTGCGAGGCAAAATACAGGCGTTTTGGGTTATGCGGACTTACTAAGATTGGTGCATCCCAATTAAAACGTTCAAAAGGTTCGCCTTCTCTAGCTTGTGGTTGAATAAATACCGTTTCCTTAGTCGTTTGATCGATACGCCACAGTGCCCCTTGTTGAAATTCACCATAAGTAATGTTTGGATTTCCGGGTTCTATAGCAGATTGATGCCCATCTGCCCCTAAAGTTTTCCACCAATCTGCATTGGCAATTCCATCGGACCACATTGTATTTGAAGGTCCTCCATGGGAACCATTATCTTGTGTACCGCCATAAATTTTATAAAAGGGTTCTGAATCATCTACAGCTAATTTGAAATATTGTGTAATTGGAAGATTTCTAATGTATTTCCAGCTTTTAGTTAAATCAAAAGTTTCATATAAGCCGCCATCGGTTCCGAATAAAATATAATTAGGATCTGAGGCCTTAAACGCCATAGCATGACTATCCACATGCTTATTTCTTTCATTCATGGTATAAAAGGTCTTTCCATGATCGTCGGAAATCTGAACGTAATTGTTCATCAAAAATAATTTTCCTTCATGATGTGGCGATGCATATAATTCTTGATAATAATGAGGTCCTGTTCCACCAGAAACCGCATCAGACTGCTTTTTCCATGACGCTCCTCTATTGGTAGACATAAACACTCCTCCTTTTCTACGATCTAATTCAATTGCAGCATAAATGACATCTGGATTAAAAGGTGATAACGCTAAACCTATTTTACCCAAATTAGAACTTGGGATACCTTTCTTTAGCTTTGTCCAAGTTTCACCACCATCGGTACTTTTATGAATTCCAGAACCTGGGCCACCACCTAAATAGCCTGCTACAGTACGATGACGTTGCCAAGTAGCCGCGTATAATACATTTGGATCTCTTGGGTCAATCAACAAATCTGTAGCACCAACCCATTCATCATCACCTAAAGTTCTATTCCAAGTTGTTCCACCATCCATGGATTTATACACACCACGTTCACCACCAGAAGTCCATAAAGGACCTTGAGACACTACCCAAATGATATTAGAATTTTCTGGATGAACTATAATCTTGGATATATGTTCTGAGTCTTTTAGACCCATATTTTTCCATGAGGCGCCATCATCGTGACTTACATAAACTCCATCGCCAAAACCGACATGGCGACCGCCAACATTTTCGCCACTACCTAACCAAATGGTGTGCGGATTATTAGAATCAATAGTTATTGCACCTATAGAATAGGATGTCTGACCATCAAAAATAGGTTTCCAGGTCGTTCCTGAATTTGTTGTTTTCCAGACACCACCTGAGCCTACGGCCACATACCAGACATTCTCATTGTCTGGATGTATAGCGATATCGGCAATTCTTCCAGAAGTAAAGGCTGGACCAATATTACGAAGTTTAAGTCCACCAAAGGTTTTATTGTCAATATCCTGAGCACTCAATGCTGGGATACTGAAAACAATTAAAATAATAGATAAAATACCAAGTTTAAAAAATGACTTCATAGCGATGTAGTTGTTAGTTGTATTAATGTGATTTTGATGTTATAAAGATAATTCATAAATAAGTTTTTGAAGCATAGTGACCCCTTCCTTTAATTGTGCTTTCTCGATATATTCATTTGGACGATGTGCCTGCACAATAGATCCTGGTCCACAAATCACAGATTGAAACCCTTCATTGGCATATTGACCAACTTCTGAGGCAAAAGCGACTGTGTTTAATTTTGAATTTCCTGAAACTCTTTTAACAAAATCCACTATATCAGCATCTTCCTTAGTGTCTAAATGTGGCACTGGTGGATGATTTTCTATGGTGCTAATTGAAAAATCAGGAAAAATTTGACGTAATTCAGATTCACGTGCTCTACAATAGGCATTAAACTCTGAGACTATACTATCTACACTATCCATTGGTATGGTTCGTAAATCCCAATAAAATTTTGCTTTGTCGGCAATAACGTTAGGCGCAATACCTCCATGGACCTGTCCAATATGAATGGTAGAGTGTGGTGGTTGAAAACGATAATCAAAGCGTTCCTCAACGATGAGCTGGTCCATTTTCTGTTCAAGCCATAAGATTAATCGCATCGCTTCATGGATGGCACTCACTTCTTGTTTGATTCTACTGCTATGCCCTGCTGAACCATTAACATAAGTCTCTAGTATATAAATACCCTTCTGTCCTACAATAGGTTCCATTAAAGACGGCTCTCCAATAATGGCATACTTTGGGGTTTCCTTGTAATAGTTATTAAAAGTTCTTGCCAATTCCGGACCTACCAAACAACCAATTTCTTCATCATAAGTAAATCCAAAATAAATAGGTCGCTTTAAGTTGGACTTTACCATTTCAGGAAGGGCTGCTAAACAGCAAGCAATGAATCCTTTCATATCGCTAGCCCCTCGACCATATAATTTGCCATCTCCTTTATCAGTAAGTACAAATGGATCCGTATGCCACTCTTGGCCTTCTGCAGGAACGACATCAGTATGTCCGGAAAGAATGACCCCATCATCTACTTCAGGGCCAATCCTACAATGCAAAGAGGCTTTATTTTTTTCATTGTTGTATAGCAAATTGACCGAGACACCATGGGATTCTATATACGTCTTTATCCAATTGATGATGCTCAAATTACTCTCACCACCAAGTACAGGAAACGCTACTAATGTTTTAAGAATATTCTCCGCTGTCATATTAATTATAGTTTGTTGCTACGGCAATTACGAGTGCCAAGAAAGATAAACAAAGTAAGCTTATAAATACTGGAAAGATAAAACGAATCCATCGATCTAAAGGCACACGGCACATGCTTAGCATAGCGATGAGCCCACCTAATGTAGGGTTAATGAGGTTAGACAAGCCATCACCAATCTGAAAAGCCAGTATAGTAATTTGTTGTGTGAGGCCTAAAGACTGACCTAAGGGCAGCATAACTGGTAATGTAGCCAGTGCTTGTCCACTACCTGATGGGATGAAAAAATTGATTACTGTTTGAGATATGGACATACCTATGGCTGACAAATAAAGCGGAAGGCCGTGTAACATATTTGAAAGCTGGTGAGAAATGGTATCTCCAATAGTACCCATTTCCATTAATACTTTAATAGTGGTGGCAAAACCTACCATAAAAGCACCTGGTGCGGCAATACTAACAGCCTTTAGCAGTGTATTACTCATTTTAGTAGCACTCATTTTCGTCACCAAACCACAAAGTAGTGCAATCATTAAAAATACTGCTGAAAGCTCATTAATGAACCAATTGAGATTAAAAACACCATAAACAATAACGATAAGTCCAATGATGAAAATGAGAATCACCAACCAATTACTTGGACTAAGGCGATAATCCTCAATAGGTTTTGATAGTTTTAAATCATTTGTATCTAATCCTTTACCCAAACTTCTATCCGGATTGGCAGTAATCCTTTTAAAGTATCTTACATTATAGTAAGCCATAAGGCTAAGCGCAGCAAAACAAAGAAAACTTCGCAAGATAGCACCAGAAAAAATAGGCAACTCGGCAATTTTATGACCAATGCCAATAGTGTAAGGATTAATGGGAGATAACCCAAACCCAATGGTCATAGCACCAACTGAAATACCTGCTGCGAGAATTAAATCACCACCTAAGGCCATACTTAAAACAGCTGCTATTGGCACCAAGGCAATATTATTTTCATAGCCTACAGCAACTCCTAACATGCCATATACAAAAGTCATGATAACGATAATACTATACTTATGCTTTAAACCTAATGTCTTTACTAAAGTACCTACTGAGTTTTCTATAGACCTAGAGCTTTCCATAAACTCAAACATAATGGCACCCGCAAAAACCACAAAAATGATTTCTGATGCTGTTTTGAATCCTATGGGAATGGCTTTAAACATATCCAGAAGTCCTACTGGTGTTGAAGGCACAACTTTGTAAGAGTCTGGTACAACAACATTACGACCCTCCATAATCACTCTTTCATAAGTTCCAGCAGGAATGATATAGGTTAAAATGGTCATAACAATGATTATGAAAAATAATATTGTTATGGCATGCGGTATGCGATCTAGAAGACGTTTACTCATTGATTTTTGATACATTAAGGTATCACCAAAGGATTAGTATCCTGCTGCTTGACCATCCTTACGACTTTCGGATGCACCATGATATACCTTATTGTCATCATCCCACATAATAGCTTGATAACCGCCATAAATACCTCTAGCCGTTCCCATACGATGTCCTTTATCCATTAAACCTCTAATAGTCTCATAAGAAATACCTGATTCTGTTCGGATGGTACCTGTATTAGTGGTCGTTTGTCCCATTGGACTAGCACCACCTGTGTGATCCCACCGTGGAGCATCACCAGCTTCTTGAAGATTCATGCCAAAATCAATCAAATTCATAACGATTTGTGTATGACCCATCGGTTGAAAATCGCCACCCATAACACCAAAACTGACATAAGGCTTGCCATCTTTTGTAATAAATGCTGGTATGATAGTATGGAAAGGACGTTTCCCTGGCTCGTAAGTGTTCGCCTGACCACGTTTTAAACTGAATAGCTCGCCTCTATCCTGAAGCATAAATCCTAGTCTTGGCGGTACCATAGCAGAACCCATGCCGCGATAATTACTTTGAATTAAAGAAATCATATTGCCATCTTTATCTGCTGCAGTCATGTAAATGGTCTCACCTGCTGAAATTTCACCTGCTGAATAGCGTCCAGCACGATTACCGATTTGCTCGCGTCTTTTCTCAGCATAGCCATCAGACAATAATTCGTCAACAGGAACATCAAAGAAATCCATATCGGCATAATATTTTGCGCGATCTTCAAAGGCTAGTTTCTTGGCTTCGGTGAACAAGTGTAAATGTTCTACACTTCCAAAGGCAATATCAGAAAAGTCATAGCCTTTCAATATTTGTAACATCTGAAGAGCAGCAATGCCTTGGCCATTAGGTGGTAATTCCCAAACATCATAACCACGATAGTTAACGGAAACAGGTTCTACCCATTCCGATTTATGATTCGCTAAATCTTTAGTTGACAAAAAACCACCTTGTTCTTTTATGAAATCTGCAATTACTTTAGCTATATCACCTTTATAAAATGCATCTCGACCTTTTTCGGCAATTTTTCGATAAGTTTCGGCCAAATATGGATTTTTATAGATTTCACCTTCCTTAGGCAATGTACCGCCATTTTGAGTAATGTAAGTGTCTTCAATATTCGGATAACCTTGTCTTTGATAGTATGGCACACTGCGTTGCATATACCAAGCGATGAGTTCTGTTAACGGAAAACCCTTTTCAGCATAGTCTATAGCTGGAGCTAAAATTTCTGTCATAGGTTTCGAGCCAAATTTTTTATGTAATTCAAACCAACCATCAACTGCGCCTGGTACACTTACAGGTAATGGTCCTAAAGACGGGATTTTTGTCATTTCTTTTTCCTCAAAATACTCCAAGGTTAGATCTTGAGGTGAGCGACCACTAGCATTAAGCCCATATAATTTCTGGGTCTTTGCATCCCAAACTATAGCAAATAAATCGCCACCAATACCACAGCCAGTGGGTTCCATAAGTCCTAAAGCTGCATTAGCTGCAATAGCGGCATCTATGGCATTACCACCATTTTTAAGGACATCCAATCCTATTTGCGTAGCTAAGGGATGACTTGTGGCTACCATACCATTTTGACCCAAAACTTCTGATCGCGTGGCGAATGCTTCTCCTGTAATGCGGTCTTGTGCAGTAGCACCAAGCGTAAAAAATAACATCATTAAAAATAAATGAGATGCTTCTTTCATTTTTATAAATTTCATTGCAGTTTTTATTTTAAAAAGTTTGATTATTGAGAAATAACTCGAACTGACAGTTTTTTGAATATAATAAATCAAGATGTTCAAAAGGATAGAGATTAATCTTTATCACTGTTTATATAATCATAACCTTGATTAATGCCTTTTTCTAGTGCAGGCACACCACGCTCCATCCAAACGGGTTTGGGTTCTCCTTTCAGATAATAATCAAAGAACTGCGCCATTCTGATATTAAAATCAATGCGATTTTGCCATTTTAAAGGCCAATGCGGTTCATCATTATAATTTAAAAACCATGAAGGTTTACCTAGGCGTCTCAGACTCACAAAGAATTCTATGCCTTGATACCAAGGCACGTGACCATCAGCATCATTGTGCATAATCAACAGTGGAGTATTAATCTTATCAATATTAAAAATTGGTGAATTTTCAATATAGCGTTGTGGATATTCCCAAGGTGTTCCGCCTATACGACTTTGCGTATGCTCGTATTGAAACTGACGACTTAAACCTGTCCACCAACGTATACCGCCATAAGCACTTATCATATTTGGCACTGGTGCGCCTGACTCAGCGGCTTTAAAAATATCGGTTTTCGTCACAAGATATGCAATCTGATAACCTCCCCAACTATGACCCTGTACACCAATATTGTCTTTATCTATGAAGCCTTTATCGATGAGCATCGTAATACCAGGAATGACACAATTAAAAGCGCTTTCCCCAGGATAACCATCACGATAATGCACATCTGGATTAAAAATCACGTACCCACGACTTGCATAAAACGGATAGTTGATGGTGCTTCGACCATAAGAAGGCGCACGATGGCGGTATAAGCCATTGGAGCTCTTCTCATAGAAATTAACAATCATTGGATATTTCTTATTCGGATCGAAATTTTCAGGCTTAATGAGCATACCTTTTAATGGTTTGCCATCTAACGACACCCACTCTACCATTTCGGCTGTTCCCCAATTGTAATCGCTTTGTTGTGGATTCTCATCCGTGATTTGTTTTGGGGATTTAAAATCTAAATTAGAACTCCATAAATTTGGAAACTCAGTAAAAGATTGTCTGGTAAACAATAAGCGTTCCCTTTTGTCTTGTTGTGCTAACCATGGTCGTTCATATACATAAGGCCCTTCAATAAGTGTTTTTAATGTTTCTTTTTTTGGATCATAACTTGCAAAGCCATCATATTTATTATCCTCGTTAAAGGTGCTTAATAACCAAGTTTTACTATTCGATATGGAGCGTTCTTCATTATTTAACCTCAAATAACGATACTGCATTTGGGATGCTCTCCCATTGGTGAGATTTTCAGAAGTTCCAGTTTCAGGATCAAAGGCCCAAATATCAAAACGATCGTAAATCAAGAATTTTTCATCATTTTCGGTCCAACCCGCTGAACCATAGCTATAAGGATCATCCGGATAATCGTGCAATTCATTGTAAAACTGTCGGCCTTTTGTTAACGCTTTGTATTTAAGGGTTTTAAGGTTGTATGTAAACCAAGTGCTATCTTTTCTACTGTAGCCATACAGGTATTTTCCTTTTGGACTTATAGAAGATCCACCATAAACTTTCATAGCGATAGCTTGACGTTCGCCAGTATTTAAATCCACACGCTCCATATCCATAGGGCGTTGTGCGGTCCATTGGCTTTCCAATAAATAAGGGGTTTGGTTTCCAATAACAGCATAATCACTATTGCCTTCATCGCCATAACGCGCTAAATCAAATTCAGTATTGGCAATTTGAACCATTTGGTTTTTGTTGAAGTCATACATGGACAAGTAGGCTTTCTTCTTGTCATTTTTAGCGTCTAATTCCTGTACGGTATATAATCTAGGTTCATCATAGGTCCAAACTTCTACATTCACAATTTCCTCATCGAGTAAAGTGGTATCTTGTACAATTGGTGTTGTTCGCAGTCCAAAAAATAATCGGCTTTCATTTTTTGAAAATCGCAAGTTTTGATCACTAGACACCAATAAATCTGAAGGATTGTCTTCGGAATTGACAATCATCTTAGCTTCACTATCACCTAGATTCCAAGCATAGAGTTTGGGTTTTTTTATAAGACTTTTGGTAGAATCTGCATTTACAACAAAACCAACACATTTGCCAGATTCCGAGATACCTAATTGTGGATATTTGGTCTTATGATGACTTGAAAGTAATAGGTTTTTTGAACCTTTATCGACGTCGTAGTGGTACACACCACCACCAAGACTATCTACGATTCCTGAAGTTGCATAAACCAGATGACGGCCTTCCTTGGCCATAGCATAGCGATGCACATACTTTAATGTATCTTCAACACCACTTTCTAGATTACGAATAACAAGGTGGTACCCATTGTCTTTCGATACTTTTTTAACCTTCTTTTTTGGTTTCTTTTTGACCTTGGTGGTATCTGTTTCTTTTGATTTTAAAGTGTCCTTTTCTTTTAATTTAGATTTATCCTTTTTAGCTGGCTTAGGAGCTTCAAGCATATAAGCCACAATACCCGACCACTTTTCGGGTAATCGATAGGACTTTACATTTGGTATTTTCTTCCAAGACTTTTCGTTAATATCATAAATCATCAAAGTATCCTTGGGAAGGTCCTTTTTTTTAACCTTTTTGCGTTTCATTTCTCGAATACTGTCCTTCCAAGCATTAACTGCAAATACCGCATACTTAGAATCATAGGAAAGCTGCCCACCTTTACTTCTTGGATAGGACATGACTTGATCGCCTTTAATGTCCAATAATTTAATCGTTTGCTCTTTTTCGCCTTTGTCGGACGTATAAAGGACATAGTCGCCAGAATTTGATATGTTGACGTTTCTAATGCGATTCCATAGGTCCTTATCCTCATGTTGCATTACTTTTTTCTGGGCATTTAGTGTTACTGTTAAGCCTAAACAAGCTAATACCAATACAATTCTCATAACGTTTATTCTTTTAATTTCTATGTTCATAACCACGTCCTGGTGTGTAAGGCGCACCTGAATCGATCAATTGTTGCTCTAAGCGCTTTAGGTCCTGATTAAAAATACGCTCCATATTAGACTTAATTACGCTAATTTGTTCCTTGGCAATAGCATAGCTGTCGCGATGTGTTTGCGTTGGTGTTGCCGTAGAATACTTTTGTTCCCAACCGATGGATCCTAATCGGCTTGCAGGTGATGGTGGTTGATCAATATCCAATCGGCGTTTTACTGAATCTCCATACATGGCTAATTGTACGTCGTCTAATTGATCTTCAATCGCCTTTACACTCGCTGATAAACTACCCAATGGTTGTTCAGCACGTTTAATTGCCGCTTTGATGTACTTAAGTTTATTTCGAGACTCGGACATGAGTCTTTGAGCCACACCAAAATCTGCTTGTAATTTGGCAACTTCCTTTTGAAAAGCTACTTTTTCAGTCCTATTTTCAGCAGGCATTTCTACATTATTTAAGGCTTTGACTTCAAAACTTACAGGACTGGTCAATGATGTTAAATTACCGTCGTTTAATAAGGCCATTTCAACCGTATAGTTACCTAGTGCTACTAGAGTCCCTTCATCACTTCCACTAAACGGGTTATAAAAGGACGGTTTATTGAGGTTGATTGGGTTTTGAAGCGTATATCGTAGATTCCAGTGGAAACGCTGCACTCCTTTTTTAGCTGGCTTAAATTGTTTGTTGACCACCTTTCCATTGGCATCCTTAATAGTAAATACCAATTCTGGTTTGCTTTCCTCAGTCTCAGCTTTTAGATCATCATAGCTTGGATAAGGGGTGTCCTTGCTTTCCTTTATGAGTTCTTTTTCTTTCTTTTTACGCTTATCTTTTAAGGACTTAAAATCCGAATTATAGTAATACGTAATGATAGCTTCTGGTCCAAGATTATCAGCCGTGTAGAAGTTATCCCCTTGGAAGGACTTGCCTGATAAGCCTAGAGGACTGCTCTGCTCCCACATTAAAGCTGTACGAACAGGATAAATTTTGGCATCTTCTTTTGGAGCTTCATTCTCTACGTTTCGTAACACCGAATAATCATCCATCACATAGAAGCCGCGTCCAAACGTTCCTAATATCAAATCATTTTCACGCTCTTGGATAGCAATATCCCTAACTGCGATAGTCGGCAACCCACTTTTTAGCTGTTTCCAGTCTTTCCCTTGATTCGGTGAAAAGAAAGCTCCAAACTCAGTACCCACAAAAATTAAATCCTTATCCACATGGTCTTCTTCAATTGCGTAGACGCTACCACGTTCTGGAAGATTGGACTGTATGGCTGTCCAGCTTTGGCCTTTATTAGAGGACATAAATACATAAGGCTTAAAATCTCCGTACTTATGATGATTAAACGCCGCATAAACGACATTTTCATCATGCTTAGACAAATGCACACTATTGACATAAGACTGATTTGGTGCTCCCGGAATATTATCGATTTTGCTCCAGTTTTGTCCTCCATCCGCTGAGATATATACTAAGCCGTCATCAGTTCCAGCGGCTAATAAATCTTTATTTAATGGGGACTCTGAAAATGCGACAATACTACCGTAAAGCGATGTTGATCCATTTTTCATAACGGCATCAATACTAACTACACGGTCATAGACCTTCAAGGTATTTCTATCGATTTGTCTAGAAAGATCATCACTAATCACCTCCCAACTATTGCCATAATCGTCTGATCGAAATACTTTTTCCGCACTGAAATATAAGCGTCCCGGTACATGTCGACTCACTACCAAAGGCGCATCCCAATTAAAACGATAATTGTTTTCCCCTTTTCGTGCTATGGGTTTGATGCCTACAGATTCACCACTCTTTTTGTCAAAACGCACCAAACCACCATACTGTGATTGTGCATAGACAATATTTGGATTGTTAGGATCTATTTGTGATTCAAAGCCATCACCTCCATTGGTAATGAACCACTCTGAATTTCGGATACCATGATTAGTCAGTACTCGCGAAGGGCCTCCCATACTAAAGTTATCTTGGGTTCCGCCATAGATATTGTAGAAAGGATAGTCGTTATCCACTGCCACTTTATAAAACTGTGTGACTGGTAAATTCTTTTTAAAGTCCCAAGTTTTAGCCGCATCAAAGGTTTCGTAGATGCCACCATCGCAACCGACAATCCAATGTTTGTTATTATGCGGATTGATCCACATACAATGGTTATCCACATGCTTGGTATCTTCACCAACATTTTTAAAGGTTTTTCCACCATCATGGGTTACCGACATCCAAGTATCCATGGAGTATACGGTGTGTTCATCTACAGGATCGGCAATAATTTCTTGATAGTAGTTGCCACTGGTAACGTGAGAACTTCGCTTGTTCCAACTGGCACCTCTATTGGTTGAGGCAAAAAAACCACCTTTGCCATTAGCGGCTTCAACGATAGCATAAATGATTTCTGGATTGGCAGGTGAAATCGCCAAACCGATACGTCCTAATTCTACGCTAGGTAACCCTTTTTGGATTTTTATCCAGGTCTTCCCACCATCAAAGCTTTTGTGCATGCCAGAGCCTGGTCCACCACCAACATAGGTGTAGACATGGCGACGTCGTTGTAAGGTTGAGGCATAAAGTACGTTGGGATCTCTTGGATCCATCACCACATCATTGACTCCTGTATGCTCATCGACTTCAATAATCGAGGTCCAAGTCTCTCCACCATCTTCGGTTTTGTAAAGTCCACGATCACCACCTTTACTCCATAAAGGACCGATAGCAGCCACATACACCACATCCGAATTGTCTGGATGGACAATTATTTTTCCGATGTGCTCAGAATTTTTAAGTCCCATATGCTTCCAGGTCTTTCCCCCATCTAGAGACTTGTAGATACCATCTCCATAGGCGACAGAACGTTGATTATTATTCTCACCTGTACCTACCCAAATCACATTGTGATTATTGGGATCCATAGTAACGCAACCAATGGAATACGAGCCTTGCGTATCGAAAATAGGCTCGTAGGTAACCCCAGAATTTACGGTTTTCCATACACCACCCGATGATGTGGCGACGTAGTATTCAAAAGGGTTGTTAGGGTTAAAGGCAAAATCGGAGATACGACCAGAGGTTAAGGCTGGCCCAACGTTACGCCATTTTAAACCTGAAATACTTAGGGTTTCTAGAGGTGTTTTTTCGTCTTTGTCTTTTTTGGATTTTTTTTGGGCATCACAAAGTGTGCTGATACTGAGGCATAAACTCAGTACAACTAACGAGAATCTTTTCATAATAATTTAGAGATCTGATGGTTGGGTTATTGTTATTCGTTTAATTAGTTAGTCCCATAACCATAAGATTACCCTTACGCTGTTTGTCATAAAGGCTTGTGGATGGTTAGGGTAAAATTTAAAGCATTTAAAGATAGCCCTTTTTAAACTAATGGAATCCTAACAGTATTATAAATTTTTGAAGTAGGTTGGATTGTGGATTATTGGATGATTTTTTTCATTAACTTATGACTATGAAAATGCTTTCTGAATTAACCAGCAACGATTACAAAAGTATCTTGCCAATTGCTTTAGTCATTTTATTTATTGGATTAAGATACTGGTACAAGAAATACGCTTGGAAAAAACAAAGAGAAGCACGACGTGATTATTATCGAAATGTGTACTTAAAATCTGACGCTTGGAGACGCAAGCGTTATTTGGTTATGAAGCGCGATAATTGGACATGTGTGTATTGCGGAAAGCGAGCTACACAAGTACATCACACTAGATACGCCAAATACAACATCGGTAGAGAACCTATTGAATGGTTAGAATCGGTTTGTAAATCGTGTCATGATAGTTTACATTACTAAAATATGGTCATTCCACTTACCTTTCCTATGTGCTGAAACACTATGAGTAAAATTTTGTGAATCTGTATTAAATATAATATTCAAGATTAGCCTAAAAATCCCAGCGATAGTTTACTTTCAACGCCACACCCCAATTGGTACGCTCTAGTTGCTCGTTAAAATTATCCGTAATTACAATGTAAACATAAGAAAGTGGCCTGTATTCCCATTGTAATCTGCTATTGATGTTTAGATTATTATTTTGCGTACTGTACTGAACATATGTCGTCCAATTAAATCGATTGGTAAAAAATACTTCACCTGTAAATTGTGCCAAATGAAAGGTTTCCCGGCCTAAATTGTTTAAATCTATATCATCTAACTGATAACTCATTAAAAGATTGGTGTAAGGCAGTAAACGATAGTTTAATGTGGCTCCAATTGTTGTATTTAAGCCATTATAAAACTGACCATACTGCGCATATCCTCTATAAACAAAACTTCTATTCCGAGAAGAGTTATAACCTGCTCTTGCCCTAAAATAACGATACTGATCAGGTACTATAGGATTGCCATTACCTAAGGCATCAAAAGCATATTTTAAGTTGACATAATCGTGATACAAGTTCACATATATCGCAGAGAGCTCTTTGAAGAACAATGCCGTATTAAAAAATGAGATAGATTGCTGTACCCTTCCATTCTCATCCCAATAAGTATTATTAGATCCATTGAAATAGCGATACTGATTGATGCGCTTAGAATGTTCGGGAAATTTGGTCAAAACTCCATATACACTACTTTGTGTATAGCCTTCCCTTATAATCGTATTTTGCTCGGCATCAAAGTTTAGTAAACGCGGCGTGAAACCTACGTCGGCGATATAATTACGTTGTACTTGCCTTAACGTAGCACCAAATTCAACGCCACGGATATTATAAAATAGTCCGGCGTTATAGAAGTTATCCTTCCCTGAACTATCTGAAGTGAAGCTCTTAGCGACATTGGCTATACCAATCCATTTTCGATCTTTGGATTTGTAATTGAGGTTGATTCCGGCAATGCGGTTATAGTCGTTTGTAAGTTCAAAGCCATCAGTTGCTTGTCGGTTTACAAAAAAGCCCGTTGAGGCAAAGCGATTACTTATTTGTTGTTCACCCACCAGTACAGTGAAGTTTTGTGAGAGTTTGGTGTCTGCGTTCTCAGTCTGTGCATTTAGTATACCTAAGCGTGTTTTTTGGGCAACATTACCAGATAGTTTTAAGCCAAATTGCATTGGGGTTTCTTGCCCGATACGTCGCGAATAAAAAGGATTGACATCATCTGGGCCAAGATTGGAGAATAAATCAGCATTTTCAAGAAAAAAGTTACGCTGTTCCGGAAAAAAAACATCAAACCGTGTTAAGTTGGTCACTTGCTGGTCGACGTCTATTTGTGAGAAATCAGGATTGATTGTGGCGTCTAATTTTAATGACGAATTGATGTTGTACTGAATATCGAGACTTGGGATAATACTGGTGTCTTTTACATCTGTAACCAGATCGTTATTGTTATTAGCGGTAATAGATGGTACCAAGGCAAAACGCGCTGCAGTGGTTTTGGGTAAATTGTCGATGGTAAAAGATTGAAAAAACCGCAAATCGAATAACCTGTAATTTCGACTCAAATCAGTAAAAATAGTCCACGAGTTGTTTTTAATGTCTCGCATATAAGTCTGTACCGCAATAGCACCATTGTTTTGATTAAAACTTAGGTTTTTAAATGGAATCGCCAATTCAAATTGTTTATTTGTGCCGTTGACCTGTGTAGCTGCGCTCCAAACCGTATTCCAATTTGAACTCAGACTAAATCCTTCGTTGATACGCTCTATGAGTCCATCTACTTGGGCACCTCCCATGTTTACTGCGAAGTAATAGGCGCTTTGTTGTTGCAACTGCGTATCCATAATAAAGACAAAAGTTTCACTTTCGGCAACGGTGTTCGCTATATCATCGCGCTTAAGCGAACTTAATTGCACCTTGTTTGTGGTGTCTCTGTAAACGGCTGATATAAATAAGTATTCGCCATTATGAAATAGTTTAACTTCGGTCTGATTTTTTGCAAGACCTATATCTACTGGTAAATAATTATGAAAATTCGTATATGTGGGAAGTTGATTCCAAACGTCTTCGTTGAGCTCTCCATCAACGTTTATAGACTGCTCTATAAATTTGATCTCTAAAGATTCTTGTGTCCAGCTATTAGCTGTGTAAGACAATAACAGCACAACAACGAAATACTTCATAAATGGAATGTGCTACTGTTAATTTCCGTTTGGTTTTAGCGAAAAAATCTTGTTGACGATTTTCCATTCACCATCAATTTTCAGCAGATTTACATAGTCTACTACTACCCGTTTAGGATATGTAATCTCTAGTTTGGCGTGTGCCGCTTTTCCAGTGATGCTGATGTAGGCAATACTATTGGTTCTGTTCTTTTCAGGTTCACGGCCTTTTTCGGCGGCAAACACTTTGAGAGCATTGTATTCCTGGTAACCAGACTTTGAGGAAACGTACTTCATCGTAGCATTGGGATGAAAGGCTAGTTTTAAGGTTTCAAAATCTTTATTAGTGTCGCCTTCCAGATAAGCATTAATGGTATGTTCAACCATGGCATAATCTGAAGTCTGAGCAAAAAATAACTGACTTGAACTGCCTATGATTAACAAAATCAAGAATTGAAAAGTGGGTGATTTCATTGTGATGTGTTTAATGGTTCAGAACAAACCTACAGCAAGAAAACACTCCTGTTCTAAAAAATAGACAAATACAGATTGGGCGCATACATAACCCGAAAAACGGGTTCATAGACCTAAAACTAGTATTGGTATACGGTTATAATGTGTTTTGGCGGAAATTGGCACAAGTAGCATTAAGAAATCTTATTTTTATATCGTAATAGTGAAAGCAATCCACAGATGGAGTAATTGATATAATAATGTTTTTTTGATTCAGCTTATTGATTATCAGCAATTTTCTTTTCAAAGCTGGCGACCAACTTTCTAATTTCTCCAAAAGCATAAATTCTACTGTTGCACATTCCAATTCCACCAATTCCAGTTTCAGGATTAAAATAAGCAAATGAAAATACACCTATTTCTCCACCGTTATGAATTATATACCCCTTGCTAGAAATACTCCAAAAAATTCCAACATTATACCCATCACTGAATTCCGAATTATCTCGTTCCACAAAATTTTCAGCCGTTAGTTGTGGTTCAAAAAGCGTTTTGTAGGATGCTTCTTTAAGAATAGTTCCTTGCCCATAATATCCTTTCAGCATTTCCATCATATACTTACTTAAATCTGAAACGCTGGAGATTAAATGTCCTTCTGGGTAACCTTGGTATGTGTTTCTAGGAAATACATAATTCTTCGTAGGTGACTCAGGGTTATCGGGGCAAAATGGTTTTGACAATAGAGACTCATCTACATCCTCATAAAACCAACCTGAATTTGACATTCCTAACGGTTGTAAAATAAATTCTTTAGTATAATCTGAAAAACTGAGTCCTGATCGTATTTCGATAATACGAGCAGCTACTGAAGTACCTACATTTGAGTAATTATAATATGCCCCTGGCTTAGATTTTGTAAAACTATTCTCATTATACCACTTGCCTTTTTTAGTACATACATTCTGTATATATTCATCAAGTGACAGTGGTTTGTTGTTTTCAATGGAAATCAAAAAATTGTAGTTTTCATTAGGAATTTCTCCTTTCTTTATGGTGTTTGGTTCTAAGAGCCAATAGGATTTTTCAAAATCATCGAAATAGTGCGGAATTGTTGAAGTATGTGTGGCCAGATGCTTGACTAAAATTTCATCTCCCGGAAAAAATGGATTTATAATGTTATACGGAAGGATATCATTTATTTTTTCATTTAAATCCAATTTACCTTGCTCAATAAGCTTCATTAAAGCTACTCCAACAAATGTCTTAGAAATAGATGCTATCGGATGGATTGTATGTTCCGTATATTCTTTTTTTCTATCTATGTCGGCATAGCCTATACCTTTTATAAAAATGATTGAGTCTTTATTTACTAAAGAAATTGCAGTACCAGGGAACCCACTTTTTTGGTATAGTTCTTCAAAGCTATTGTTAAGGCTATCCAATATTGGTAAAATATTGCTTATTTCATTTGCTATAGGACTTTTTCTGTTTTTATCTGCACAACTAACAATTAATATCAGTAAGATTGAACATTTTAAAATAGTCTTCATTCTCAATTGGATTGGTTTTCTTGCTAATGACTTTGATTTTCACTAGATGCTACATGAATTTTATCAAAAAATTTTGCAACAAATCTATAACAAGTAAACATCCCTATTTTGAAAAATAGACCGAAATTTATAATACGCATACGAAACCCAAAAAGCAGTTTCATAGACCTAGGCCTAGTATTGATATGTATTTTTAACGTGTTTCAACGAAAATTGGCATCAGTAGCAACCAGAAACCTTATTTTTGAAAATTGGGATAGTCAAAGCATTCAACGATGAAGCTATTGTTTAATTCTGGTATCATACGACACACGCTATTTTGGTTAAGCATTTTTGTTTATTTCCTTATCACCTCCAATATGGTGTTTTTTAAAGATTACAAACACCTTGTTGAGAGCACGCTTACTTTAATGGTTCCACAAATTATTCTTGCTTATGTTTTATTGGATTTGCTTATTCCCAGATTGCTCAACAAGAAAAAGTATATCCTTTTTACCTTAGGTACACTCATAGTATTCACTGCTATTTTTATAGGCTATGTGGCATTGCGAAAATATTATTTTGACGTTGTTTATATAGAAACCTATAATGAAATTGCTATAAGTCATGCAAAGCTATCCTTAGGAAGGCAATTGCTCGATCCAAGTTATTTTTTTAGTAAAACGGTAAAATTCCTAACGCCTGCTGCACTGCTCTTTACATATCGCTTGTATAAAAATCAACAGGATATATTACAGCTGCGCGAACAAAAGCGCTTAGCGGAATTAAGTGCCCTAAAGAACCAATTGAATCCACATTTTTTATTCAATACACTCAATAATTTGTATGCATTAGCCTTGGAGCGTTCAGATAAAACGCCCGAAGTTATCGAACGCTTATCTGAAATTTTGGATTATATGTTGTATCGCTGCAAGGACAACTATGTATCGCTAGAAAAAGAAATTGCCTTAATTGAAAACTATTTGGCCTTAGAAAAAATTAGATATGGGAAACGTGTGCTAATAACATTTGAAAGCAGTAACCATACCAATGAAAAAATTGCACCTCTTATTTTACTTACTTTTATTGAGAATGCCTTTAAGCATGGTGTTAGCCAGGAATTGGATGTGGCCAAAATACATATATCGTTAGAGACTAACGATAATACTATTACATTTTTGATAACCAACACAAAACCAAGCTCTACAGTAAGACATACAATGGGAAGAAATGAAACCATGGGCTTGGAAAATGTCACTAAGCAACTAAATCTGCTCTATGATAAAGCGTATAGTCTAGATATAAGCGATTTACCTGATATGTACAAAGTACAATTAAATATTCCTGCCTATGACCTATAAGTGCTTGATTGTAGATGATGAAGAATTGGCAAGACGATTGCTTACCAACCACCTTGCACAACTCAAGGATTTTGAACTCGTAGCGACTTGCGAAAGCGCCATTGAAGCCAGTGCGTTATTAAAAGAGCATTCTATAGATTTATTGTTTTTAGATATTGAAATGCCAGTATTGAAAGGGGTCGATTTTTTTAAAAACCTAGTGGAAAAACCAAAAGTCATCTTCACCACAGCCTATCGTGATTATGCCGTTGATGGTTTTGAACTTGATGCAGTGGATTATTTGCTGAAGCCAATCACATTTGCTCGTTTTTTCAAAGCAATAGAAAAGTATAGATATCAGCAACTGCCTTTTGAAAAGGTAGAAAAGATTCCATTAATAAAAGATGATTTCATCTTTATCCGAAAAGACCGTAAACAGGTTAAAGTATACTATGAAGACATTTTATACATTGAAAGCTTGAAAGACTACATTAAAATTCATACTAGAGATACCAATCATACTATTAAGTATAGCATTAGCGCATTTCACAAATTATTAGATAAACGTTTTTTGCGTACGCATCGTAGCTATATTGTAAACAGTGATTGTATAACTGCATATACGACCTATGATATTGAGATACAAACTATAGAAATTCCTATTGGTGAAAGTTACAAGAAACAAGTAGAAGCCTATTTAAAAGGATAAATGTGGTGTCTTCAGTAACACATTTACTGACTAGATATGTCTGTTAAACTAAATAGGTCTTAGCGAATTTCGGAAATTCGATTTTCCACACTAACCTACCTTTTGAATGTGATATAAAAAAACCTTAGGTTACCGGTATCTATTTGATTATCCTAAGTTTATTCCTGATGCAAAGCCTTAACGTGGGCATATACCTTAACTCCATTAACGACGGTTTCTATGTTGTCTCTTAGCATTTTAATGCCTTTAACATCATTCACATTGCCTTCAGGTGATATAGCAAAGACCTTAAAAGTTTTATTGTCTTTGCCCATAACTCTAATGCTCACCGTATTTCCTGTACGTTGGATTCCCTGTATGGAAAACTGTTCACCGTTGTCGGTAATCGCCTTAACATCCAATACAGACCCATCCTTTTTTATGGCCTTAAGGGCATAGGAATTATCACTAATGACCAGTTTTACGGGTAAAACAGCTTCATTATATAAGCATTTGATATCTAGTAGACTCGTATCATCATAGGTTTGCAGTCCTTTAATAGCATACAAATTACCAGCTTTGTCCACAGCTTTGACTTTAATGAGCTTGGCTTCTGGCATATAGGCCTTGACGTCCCATAAGACATCTGGCGGTAGTTCGGTCTCTGGTTTGTGGGTGTTGGTTTTATCGATGCCCAGTTCTTGCGCATTGATTTGAGCTTTGCCAAATATAATTATGAACACGAATGCCATAATAGGTGTTGCTTTTAAAGTCTTTATTGAGCGTATCATAGGTAATAGTTTTAAGTTATCAAGATAACCATAAGTCCTAAGGATAACTATGATAAAAATCAGCCTTTTGCAGTAAAATAGTGAGACTTTAAATTGCCGTAAAGTTTACGACTTATAAGGTTTAGTCTAGACTTATAAATTGGTTGTAGTGGTTGTAGCGTTCAAATATTTGGTCGACGTAAGTTACGGGTTCTAAACCTCTTACGTAGCCGTGTTTAATAAAAGGCTTCGTATAGTTTTTGGGTAAGCTCAACTCCAACATCGCTTGATCAACATGATCTGTCCAAACATTGGGATTTAGTCCATTGGCTTCGGCGAGTCGCTGTGCATCCAACACATGGCCGTAACCAGAATTATAAGATGCCAAGGCAAATTTTATACGGTTCTCTTGGTCTTCAATATGCTCAAAATAGCTATACATCTGTTGTAAATAGGTAGTCCCTCCACCTAAGCTTTCAATAGGATCAGAAATATCTTTTATGCCTAAAGACTCTGCCGTTGCTGGCATCACTTGCATTAAACCTTGGGCTCCTGCCCAAGATTGGGCATTGGGATCAAATCGAGATTCTTGATAGACTTGCGAGGCCAATAACCTCCAATCTAACCCTATTTTCTCGGCATGTATCTTAATATGGTCGTCATATTTACTAATCTGATTGTTTTTAAGACTGTAATAATCGCTTTTAATGCGTCTGTTAAAAAAGCGCTTATTCTTAAAGTACTTGTTGTAAATGACCTTATAGGCCACAGTCTTTTTTTCCTTTCTTATCCACGCATTGACCGCTTCCCTGAATTTTACGGCTTTGGTTCGGGTTACCCAAGCAATGCGCTGTGAAAATGAAATGGGTACCTCTATATTCAGTATAGGTTGATTAGACGCATTGATTTTTGCCAGGTTTTGGTCCGCAATGGTATACTTAATTTTACCTTCGGCCACCATATCTATAATCTCTGGTGTTGTTAATTTACTGTCTAGGGTATCAACAATGATGTTTCCGCCTATTTCATTCGACAAACTTAAAATGCGTTCGTAGTAGGCCGAGTTTTTTCGTATGGAAACCGTATCATCGATTAATTCTATGACGTCTTTTACCAAATGTTTTTGGAGTGTACTCCATGACATCTGTCTGTAATTGTCTGGTTTTCGTTGCACCAGAACTTGTTTGGTAAGGTAGAGATGTTCAGTAAAATCCACTTCCCATTTGCGTTGGTTAGTAATGGTCATGCCATGTGCAATAAGATCGACATCTCCTCTATTGAGCACTTCGAATTCTGAATCCAAATCGTTAGAAATAATAAGTTCGAGCTGAAGATTAAGATGGTCGGCCAATTTGTTTAAGAGTTCGTATTCGAAACCCATAGCCTGACCTTTGTACAGGAAGTAACTGGTACTGCTATACACCACTAATGCCCTTAAAACCCCATCCTTTTTGATGTCGTCTAAATCGCGATTTACAGAATTAGCAACAATAGGATTATAGTCAGCATCTACATCAGATTGCGATGTATTCTGTTGTCGACAAGAACTGATGGTTAGGGCAATCAGTACGAGTAGATATGATTTCAGCGTCGTCTTCACGTCATCTAAATATAGGAATATTTGCGACATGAAGAAAAAAAGGTGTTAAGACAAACGCT
>NZ_JANQOM010000037.1 GCF_028289625.1 Winogradskyella sp.
AGCTGGCTTCTACCGAATACTGGTTACCGACCTTTTAAGGTGGCTATAGCGTCGGGGCTCACCTCTTACCATTCCGAACAGAGAAGTTAAGCCCGTCAGGGCCGATGGTACTGCGTCCGTGGAAGAGTAGGTCGCCGCCTTTTTTTGAATCCTGGTTCTAGTTTATAGGACCAGGATTTTTTGTTATAATAAAGTAGAGACCTATTTTTTCTTTTTAAATATACTATCTCCAATAGTATTAAGTCCTATAAACAACATTGCAATTGCAGTTATACAAATTAATATTGCTATAATAAGTAATGGTATGTAAAGTGGTTTGTCATCATTGCTTAATGCAAGATGAAGTAATGTTGGACCGGCAAACATTAATACGAGACAGATACCCATTCGTTTTAACCCTTTTTCCAGTAACTTTTTGTCTGTTTTATTATTTTCGTCCATGGAATATACTTTTTCTAACGCTTTTATGTTCTTTAAGTAATTTAGAGGCTTCATGTTCGGTTACATTTAATTCGTTCATAATCATTTTTATTCCTCTTTCTACTAGTTTATCATTACTCAATTGCATATCCACCATTTTATTGTCTTTAACTTTTCCCAACTGAATCATGGTAGCAGTAGTTATCATATTTAAAACTAGTTTTTGAGCTGTACCTGCTTTCATTCTTGAGCTACCAGTAAGAAATTCTGGACCGACAATAACTTCGATAGGATATTGCGCTATTAAGCTTAAAGGACTGTTCTTATTACAGGTGATGCATCCGGTAACTATACCCTCTTCATTACACTTTTTTAAAGTGCTTACTACATATGGTGTGGTCCCAGATGCTGCAATACCCACCACTACATCTTTTTCTGATATATAATATTCTTTAAGATCTATCCAGCCTTGAGTAATAGAATCTTCTGCATTTTCAACAGCTTTTCTAATAGCATTATCACCACCTGCTATTAGACCAATTACTAAATCATGAGAAACTCCAAATGTTGGAGGACATTCTGAGGCATCTAAAATACCTAAACGACCACTTGTACCAGCACCTATATAGAATAATCGACCTCCTTCTTTTAGTTTTTCAACTACTTTTTCTATTAAAGCTTCTACTTGTGGAAGTACTTTTTCAACTGCAACAGGAACAGTCTTGTCTTCGATATTCATGTTTTTGATAATCTCATTAATAGACATCTTTTCAAGATGGTTATAATGGGAATCTTTCTCAGTAGTCTTTTCGAAATTCATGACATAAAAATAGTGAATTTCTTTAGGTAAAAGTGATTTATTCTACGGTGTAAATAAGCTCATCGACCTCTGACAATCTAAAATAGCCAAACGGAAAATTATCTGGATTGGTAGTATTGATGCAATTTCCTCTTACTGTAGCTGGCTGCGTTTCAAAAGGTCCTCCATCTTCCTCACCTCCTTGCTGAAGTAAAATAAACATAAATTCATAAAATCGTTCTGAAATACCATAGTTGCGGATGGTGACAATATCGCCTGACTCTAAATCTTCTTCTGTATAAAACCCGAAAATTTGATTTCCATCTGTAAATCTATCTTCATAAACTTCGAGAGTTGGTACTACAGGTATATTACTTATAAATTCAAAGAAATAATAATTCTCTATATTGGCAGGATCTGTATAAAAAGCTTTCAATTCTATATCTTCTCCAGAAAAACCGCCTTCATTTTCTTGTTCTACAAAATCAATTGGAACAACAGATTTTAAGGTTTCAGTTCCTGTATAGGTTTCACCTTCATAGATAACCGTTAGAATGTATGCTTCATCAATAACAGGAACAAAGTTATTGTTTCTATAAATTCCTGTAAGGCCTTCTTCTACAAAATTAAAAACATTGCTATTAGAATCTGTAATTTGAACTATAGCTCCATTCGCTGGTGGAACTGTTTCGTCAAAGAAAGGAGCTGTCAAACTGAGTCTAATGCTCTGTTCATTTCCAGTTGTATTTTTGAACCAATTTATTGATGCATCTATCACTAAACGTGGTTCTGCCGTATTTAAATCTACGTCTACAACATCCTCACAGTTAGTAAATAAACTAATAGACAATACCATAACAAATAATCTCTTCATCATTAGTTCTAAAATTTAAAATTATAGGAAACCGAGGGGACGATACCGAAAATGGCAAGTCTCACAGCTTCATTTGTGCCCGACATACGGTTTTCTCTAAACGTTATATTGGCCGCATTTCTTCGATTATAAACATTATATATCCCAAAAACCCATTCACCTTTAAATCGCTTCTGACTATCTGGTTTTGGGTTGTAATTAACAGATAGATCTAAACGATGATAAGCTGGTAACCTGCTTGAATTTCTAGCTTCATAACTTGGGACTACTATACCATTAAATTCATATTGTCCATTGGGAAAAGTTGCCGGGAGACCAGTCTGGAACAAAAAATTTGAGTTAAGAGACCACTTTTTATTCAAGTTATAGCTAGCAGTTATTGAGATATCATGAGTTTTATCGAAAGGTGTTTTATACCATTCACCATTATTAATCCCTGTTTCTATAGGAGTTCTTCCAGGGGTTCGCTGTTCGGACCTTGATAGGGTATATGCCAACCATCCTTTAAGTCTGCCTTCGTTCTTTCTTAGTAATACTTCTAAGCCATAAGCTCTTGCTTCACCATTAAGAATGACTTGCTCAATAGCATTATTAGCGATTAAGTCAGCGCCATCGATGTAATCGATGCGGTTCTGTATGGTTTTATAAAATGTTTCTACTTCTAGGGAAAATATATTATCCTTAAACGTTCTAAAGTAGCCTAATGCTACTTGATCCAATAGCTGTGGTTCAATATATTTTCCACTTGGTGTCCAAACATCCAAAGGTGTCGGTGAACTTGTATTCGACAAAAGGTGCAAGTACTGACTCATTCGGTTATAACTTGCCTTAATAGACGAATTGTCATTGAGTTGGTATGCAATTGCTAAACGTGGTTCTATATTGGCAAAAGATTCTATAACATCACTTCTGCTAAAGTTTTCCGTTCCTGTTGGTTCTGCTTTTTCATAAATGCCAAGGGCTTCGTTAAATATAACAGGATTGTTATTTTCATAAGTGTTTAATTCGTCTTGCCCTAATCGGTGAAATGTGCTAAATCTTGCGCCATAACTAACAGAGAGTCTATTGCTTATTGTGTGTTCTGCATCAACGTATACGGCGTTTTCAAAAGCATATTTGTCAATTAACTTGAAAGGGTTAATACCAGAATCCTCAGTATTTGGATTAATTTCACCAGGATTAAATTTGTAGTAAATGCTATTTAATCCGTATTCAAGCTTAAAGTTATTACTGATGTAATGCTTTAAATCGTATTTTACATTAAAGTTTCTAATGTAAGACTCCCATTCAAATCCAACAAAATTGAGATCTAAACCATAGTAATAGTCTGAATAAATCAATGATAAATTAGAAAACAATTTGTCTGAGAAAAGGTGATTCCAACGAAAATTAACGACAGTGTTACCATAGGTATTTTCAAAACTGTCCTGAATATTAAAAACGTCTCTGCCAAAATAGCCTGATAAAAAAATACTGTTTCGTTCATTCAATCTGTAGCTTAGCTTCGTATTTAAGTCATAGAAGTAAGCCACATTATCTATGTCGAATAATGGCAGAAACAAATGCGCATAACTACTCCTTCCGCCAAATAAAAAAGAACCTTTTTCTTTTTTGATAGGCCCTTCTGCTAACAACCTGCTAGAAATTAAACCAATGCCACCGTTCATGTGGAACTGACTACTGTTTCCTTCTTTTTGGTAGATATCCAATACAGATGACACACGACCACCATACTTTGCTGGTATGCCACCTTTGTATAATTTGATATCCTTAATCGCATCTGGATTGAAAACAGAAAAGAATCCAAACAAGTGGGAAGAGTTAAAAATTGTGGCTTCATCCAATAAAATGAGATTCTGGTCTGCTGCACCACCTCTAACATTAAATCCAGAAGCACCTTCACCAGCGTTAGTAACTCCTGGCAGTAATGTAATTGATTTTATCACATCCACCTCACCTAAAACCACAGGCATATTTTTTATGGTTTGGATAGAAAGCGCATTAACACTCATTTGTGGTTTTTTAATATTGAGTTTTTCAACGTTTTCTTCTATGATAACTTCATCCAAGCTCTCCGCAGCTTCCTGAAGCTTAAAGTTTTTAACCATATCAGCATTCAAAACAATGGTTTCTGAAACAGTACTAAACCCTAAATAACTAATTTGAACTTTATATGTGCCTTCAGGGAGTGTGATAGAATAGAAACCATATTCATTGGTCATAGTGCCAGATTGTATTTCTGGGACTATGACATTAACACCTATGAGTGTTTCATTACTCTGGCTATCTCTAATTGTTCCGCTTAGCGTAAATTTTTCTTGGGCAAAAATGCAGAAAGAAAACCATAAGGAAATTGTAAAAACAGTGAATGTTTTTTTGTTCATTGCAATTTTTTAAGTCAAACAAAAATAAAAAAGCTTTACTGGCTAAGCTGTTTTTTTAACTAAAGTTTAGTGTATCTAATTCAGTTATTAAAAGGATGCTGTAATTTTCCTTATTACCCAAATGTTCTTTAATTCTATAGGGCTCAGAAACATAATGAACTTAGTTGTTTTTAATTAGAGAATTTGAAAATGAATGCCGATATTTGCAAAAATTAAAAAAAAGATCTTATGACTAAAATAACTGTAGCGAAGGGAGATGGCATAGGCCCGGAAATAATGGATGCCACTTTACGAATTTTAGAAGCAGCTGGAGCGCAACTAGATATTGATGAGATAGAGGTTGGTGAAAAGGTATATTTGGCCGGAAATACAGCAGGAATTTCAGATGAAGCATGGGAAACCATTAGACGAAATAAAATATTTTTAAAAGCGCCTATAACAACACCTCAAGGAGGTGGCTATAAAAGTTTAAATGTCACTACACGTAAGACCTTGGGTCTCTTTGCCAATGTTAGACCTTGTAAAAGTTTACATCCTTATATCGCCACAAAACACCCAGAAATGGATGTTGTTATTGTAAGGGAAAATGAAGAGGATTTATATGCAGGTATTGAGCATCAACAAACAGACGAAGTTGTACAATGCTTAAAGTTAATTAGTCGACCAGGATGTGAGAAAATCATCACCTATGCTTTTGAATACGCTAAGAAATTTGGAAGAAAAAAAGTAACGTGTTTTACAAAAGATAACATAATGAAACAAACCGATGGTTTGTTTCACAAAGTATTTGACGAAATAGCTGCTAAATACCCTGAAATAGAAAATGAGCATTGGATTATAGACATAGGTGCTGCGAAGCTAGCTGATTCCCCAGAAACTTTTGATGTTATTGTAATGCCAAATTTATACGGTGATGTACTTTCTGATATTGCTGCACAAATCACAGGTTCTGTAGGATTGGCGGGATCTTCCAATATTGGTCATGATCATGCGATGTTTGAAGCTATTCATGGGTCAGCACCTCGTAGAGCTGGACAAAACTTAGCTAATCCTTCAGGGTTGATACAGGGAGCTATTTTAATGTTGCAACATATTGGGCAAGCTGATATAGCGGCTAAAATCCAAAACGCATGGTTAAAAACCATGGAAGATGGTATTCATACTTATGATGTATATGACGAAACTATAAGTACGCAAAAAGTAGGTACTGCGGAGTTTGCCGATGCTGTTATTGCTAATCTTGGTCAGGAACCTACTAAACTCAAAAAGGTAGAGCTTAAGAACACAGGTGCTATTGAAATACCAAAACATATACGCAAACCACGTGCAGAGAAAGTGCTACAAGGGGTTGACGTATTTGTGGACTGGGAAGGTACGGATCCAGATATCATAGGTGAAAAAATGAGCAGTACTATGAATACAGATGTTCTTAACCTTACTATGATTACAAACAGGGGTGTTAAGGTATGGCCAAACGGATTTGATGAAACCTTCTGTACAGATCATTGGAGATGTCGTTTTAAAGCGGTTGATGGTAAGTCAGCAACAAAAGCTGATATCATTGAAGTGTTGAGCAAGGCAATTGATGCAGGTATCGATACTATTAAGACTGAAAATCTTTATGAATTTAACGGTGTTAGAGGTTATTCACTAGGTCAAGGACAATAATAAACACATCAGATATACATTCAAGAGAAGACTGCCTTAATAGAGGCAGTCTTTTTTACTTAATTTTATTCCGAAAGTTTTAAAAGCCCAAAACGATTCTCTTTTGTAAATAAAGCGGATTTGGAGATGGTTAGAAAACGTTTTACTCAATAACCTCACTAAGTATAACGATTCAGAATGCCAATATTTAAAGTTTCGTGAGATGTTGAAAAACAAACGAGTTCAGCATAAGACAAAAAGCCATATCACTACAGTAAACTGCGCTGACATGGCTTCTCTTTGAAACAGTACTAACGTGACCTATTTAGTTTTCACTAACTCAGCTGTATGGTTTGCACCATCATCCTTTTCGGTTCAAGGGTTTCCGTTTCGGTGAAACGTTTCGTAACTTTCAAAATGTATTGGTCTGATACTTTGCGTTTCATAAGATACGTTTTTCTTGATGTTTTCTTTTTTATCATTCGCTTTCGCGTCTCATACGTCTAAAAACATTGCTCATCCTATTCGCGTTCACTTTCGATTCCGTTACTTTTTCAAAGCTTTTCACTGTCGCTTCACGACCTGCAAGCATGCCGTAGAACTAGAGCTTCATGGTTTGTTACCAACACTTGCCTACACAAGCAGTTCACTCACCTCAAAAAACAATCTCATTATATAAAGAACGTTACTTTATTTACAATTTAACATAAATTCGAAGAAAACTTCAAAACCAAACCAAGTTTGGTGCTAATTGTTTAGCTAATATATACTTACATTACGAATTTCCAAATTTTTCAACCATTTAGATATGCACAACTTATAAACGCGAGTTATTAACAATAGTTAATAACTAAAAAAGCCCTTGAATTCAAGGGCTTTTTAAAAGGTATGTGAATTAAACTATCGTCTAACTTCTTTAATTCTTGCTTTTTTACCAGTAAGACCTCTAAAGTAGAAGATACGTGCTCTGCGTACTTTACCGCGTTTGTTCACTTCAATTTTTTGCAATGCTGGTAAATTCACTGGGAAGATACGCTCAACACCAATCGTTCCAGACATTTTACGAATGGTAAATGTTTCAGAAGACCCGTTTCCTTTACGTTGTAGCACCACTCCTTTAAAGAACTGTGTACGTGTTTTGTTTCCTTCTTTAATTTCGTAGTAAACTGTGACAGTATCACCAGCACTAAATTCAGGTAGGTCTTTTTTGGTTACAAATTCGTCTTGCACAAATTTTACTAAAGAATCCATGTTTTCTTTTTTGTTATGTATGGTTGCTCTAAACCAACATTCACGATTTTCGCCAGAGGTTAATCTAAAGTGGGTGCAAA
The DNA here is from genome assembly GCF_028289625.1 of Winogradskyella sp. Taxonomy (GTDB): domain Bacteria; phylum Bacteroidota; class Bacteroidia; order Flavobacteriales; family Flavobacteriaceae; genus Winogradskyella. The sequence goes on from NZ_JANQOM010000037.1 coordinate 7,456, forward strand.
GATAGTTAAAAAGTTAAAAGTTAAAAGTAGAAAGTGAAAAGTTTTTAGGCCTTTTTAGGGGCTTTTTTTAGATCATTAACGGCAAATATTAAAAATCCCATCATAAACACAAAGAATGAGAAGGTATTAAAATAGGATAAGACCACTTGCGTTGCCATAAATTCATTACTGCTAGAATGATTCATAATAAGTGGTACTAACTGAAATGCCAAAACCGCTAGTAAAGAAACACAAGCACCAGCAAGCATAATGATAGCACCTATAGTACGGTATTTTGAAACTATAATAATACTCGAAACTACCATGGCAAGTTGAAACATCACTATGATGATGCCATTAATGGTGAAGTGTATTGTTAAATCGTCAAAATTATCCATAATCGATTGGTTTTTAGTTATTCAAAAGGTCTGGTCGTCGTTCTTGGGTACGCTTGTAAGCTTGTTCTTCGCGCCACTTTTCTATTTCACCAAAATTACCACTAAATAAGACTTCTGGGACTTTCATGCCTTTATATTCTCTTGGTCTGGTATAAATGGGTGGTGCCAACAAGTTATCTTGAAATGAATCGGTAAGGGCAGAGGTCTCGTTACCTAAGACTCCGGGAATGAGCCGAATCACAGCGTCGCATAAGACTGCAGCTCCTAGTTCCCCGCCAGACAGCACATAATCACCAATTGAGATTTCTTTGGTAATAAAGGTATCGCGCACGCGCTGATCGACTCCTTTATAATGCCCACATAGAATAATGATATTTTCTTTTAACGAGATTTGATTGGCGATGCCTTGGTTAAGGCGCTCTCCATCTGGTGTCATATATATAATCTCATCATAATGGCGCTCGGCTTGCAAACCAGAGATACACTTATCTATGGGTTCTATCATCATCACCATACCAGCACCACCACCAAACTGGTAATCATCCACGGATTTATAGTTGTCTGTGGTATAATCCCTAAGGTTATGAAAATGAATCTCTACCAAACCAGCTTCTATGGCGCGTTTAAGGATGGAGGCCTCAAATGGACTTTTTAATAGCTCTGGTAAAACGGTAATGATATCGATGCGCATAGTCTCTCTAAATGTATGCAAATGTAACTTTTAAAAAGGAATTACAGAGCAATGAGCTATACACGTTGTTGTATGCGGTTATTTTTAATTAGATTTCTTTTTAACTACTGCTAATGTTATGCTTTCGTATTTTTTATTCTGTTGGGATTGGTAATTTATGTTGTCTTAAAAAAGATAGTTTATCCCAATAGCCTCTTTGAAATTTAATTTTCCCATTCTCAATTTGAAAAAACCCACAACCACGCAGTCCTAATGGGTCTTTCCATTCCAAAATTGCCCAATCGTTGTCTTCAAAAATATTCTCAATGATGCAAGTCATTTCCGCTTGATTAAATTCATGCTCAAACATTTGTCGGATTGCAGTTTTTCCAACAACAGGTTGATTGGCGACTTGATGATTAATCGCGTCATCATGATAGAATTCCGAAATCTTTTTGGGGTTTCCCTCGTTAAAGGCGCCTATCCATTTTTCAATTACTTCTTTAGGTTTCATTTTTTCATAGCGTTATTCTGTATAATGGTCTTGAGTATGAGTAGTAGAGTGGTTCTACTCACAAACCTTTCGGTTTAGCGCCGAGCTTTGTTTTATAATTTATCTTTCGTTTTATCATTTAAACCACTACTGCTTATACACCGTAGTTACTTACAGTCATTATTCATTCAATATTTCTGATACAAATTTTATCCATTCAAATTTTGGTATTTCCTTGTCTATATAATAGTCAGGTTGTATCCCTTTATCGTCAATGGTCATTTCTGGTATTCTCATACTTTTTGATAAACTGTACCCTAATTCAAATTCTTCACAAGGGGATTTAATAAAATACATATTAGAAATGTCGAGTACACCAATAGTTGTTGTTCCAAACAGTTTTACCTTTTTACTCTGTTTAGCAGCAAGCAAGAACTGTTCGGTCGTACTGCCATTATTCTCATTAATAATAATCCCAATATTTTTAGGAAATTTATGAATGGTGTCAAAAGTTTTTGTTGTAATTGGATTTTCATTGAGCATCACAAACTCTCCAATTTGTTTTGATAGTTTATCGTATGACTTTTGAGCCCATTTCTTGCCTTCTTCATCAAATCCATATTCATCTTTATTTATAAAATCTAACATTCTTTGATTATTCAAAGGCGTTGATAATAACTCTACTCCCACAGTTCTAATCGGATTCGTGTATAAAATTGGAAGTAATTCTTTAAAACTACTATCACTTCCACCGCCATTATTTCTCAAATCTATGATGAGATTTTCAGTTTTAAGGATAGTCTCTCTGTTTGTGTTTATTACGCTATCAATCTTTCTTTTTTCCGAACCCCAAAATCTCGGGATTCGTAAAAGTGTTGTTTTTTCATTGATTTGCTCAAAATATGGATCTTGAGCGGAAATGACTTTGAAATAGTTCTTTACATTGGGTTCAGATTCCAAAGTAGGGCTTACTCTTTTTAGTGTAATAAAACCCGTCTGCAGATAATTGTTTCCTAATAATTCTGCGGTTTCAAAAGTTTGCGCTGAATGATCTCTCATATAATACGTTGAGGAGCCATTTTTATCAATTCTAAGCTTTACTTGGTTTTTAGACCAATACACGCCATCTGCTTTAATAATAAAACCTATGTATTCCTCTCCAACTTTTTTAATTCCAATTTCATAGGGTTCGGATACCCAAATACCTTCAAAGTCATGCTTATCTTTCGTTTCAAGGTATTGTTTGAATTCAGGTACATCGACCTCTAACGTTTCCCATTCTGCGAACTTCTTAATAATTTGCGCATCGCTTGATGGATTATTAGCTTGCTGATCCTGGCCACTTAGTGTTCGGATAGCAATATGCCCTGAGCGGAAAAAAGTTAACCATTCATAGATGGTTTGCGTACACTCGGTAAGCATATCAATGTTCTTGACCTTTTCTTCGAAAATTCGATTATGATTTTCGTATGCTTGTTTTCCTTTTTTTTCGATGACAAATGCAAACCCAGCATCATTTTCTTCAAAGGTTTTTTTTGTCCAGTTAAAATTAGATTCACAGTTACATTCTTGAGCTTCTGACAGGATAGGAATAAAGATAATAAGAAAGATTACTAATGGCTTCATGTTGCAAATTGATTTATGGTGATAGTATATAGTAAAAGAGCTAAATCTAGCGGCTTGTTTTGATATAAAATTGTAAAAAAACTGCACCCACTACTTTTTACTAATAATTACCTCATTATCAATGGATATTAAGTTGTTTTTTAACTTTTTTGGTATCAGATTACACATGAGTTTTGCTTCTTTAATAAAGTGACTCTGGTCATTATAGCCGCATTGGTACGCGACTTCTGTTAAGGACAAAAGCGGGTTAAACGTTATTAATTTGAGCGCTTGTCTTATTCTTACAATTCGGATATACCACTTGGGAGTAATCCCAAAATGATCGTTAAACAAGTTGTACATTTTTCGTTCACTACATTTTGTATATCGCAATACTTCTTTGACTGAAATTAGACCTTTGTTTACGTGTATGTATTCAACCGCTAATTGCAAATCATTTTGGTCAAAAGGCTTAAGTTTTGAAATAAGCAGTTTCTCAATGGCAAGTGAGCGCTTTTTAAGATCAGGCTCATTTAATATGTCTTCTAAACAGATTTGATCATCTCTAGAGAAGAAACTACTTGTAAAGCCTTCATCTATTATTTTATGCTTACTTGGAAGATCAAAAAAATGATAATAACCACAAGGATGGAAGTCAATACAAATTTCATCCCAACTCTTAGATACTTTGAATTCATGTGGTGTAGTATACAGCCCTGTTGTGTAAACAAACATATCATTTTGTTTACTTTCTTTACTTATATAGGCTTCATGATCCTTGAGTAAGACATTGCCTTTTGAAATTCCCAAACAAATATTGGTATTTGGAAAAGATGTCACCGAATGTTGAGAAGCTTGATTATGTCTATTATATAAAATGTACTGTACAAAGGGTTGTAATTTTTTGCATTGTATTTTATGAACTTCTGATATCATTTGTTAAAGTACATTATAATTGATTATCAAGGTTTTTCTTGGTTTGTTGGTAAAAGTTTATTTTTCTTCAATTTTTATTTTGCCGTCAACCCAATCAGGTAAGTAAAGGTTCATTCCTGTTTTTGCTTCAATATCAATCAATTTATTTCTCAATTCAACAGGTCTTAATCCAATTGCGTTTCTTGCTTTGTTTATTTGGGCAATACTCGATACGTTAGGTGGATTGAGATAACCATAAGGTGAATTGCTCCAATCTGATATGATGGCTTTTTTCCAATCCTCTATTAAGGCGATTTCATAAGGTGATATAAATCCTTTCTTAAGCGCTTGAAATAATTTCGGTCTGATAAAATCGTATAAAGTATCTTGCTTAACATATTCTGGAGCTATTGAATTGTGATGGCTTAAAATAGTTGAACCCCAAAAGTTATTGCCTATTAGGAATTCTCCTGGATAGCCAAAGTTTTGCATTATGATGAGTAAATTGTTTATTTGATTTTCACTGTGTCCAGTGAATTTTTCTAAAATAAATTCTTCCTGTGCTTGCTCATCTTCAATAATGGAGGCTTGGTATGCTATTTTTTGGTCTTTTTCAAACATCGAGCGCACTTTGTCCACAATACTTGAATCAATTCTATTTAAGAACTGATTGTGTAAGCTATGGTATTGTTTTTCTATATTCTCCCAGTCAGAATCAAGTAGATGTCGATCAAAGAATTTTTCTTCTTTAAGACTAGGTAGTTCCCAACCATTGGAAATGGCTTTTTTGACATAATGCAGTCCTTTTTCCTTTTCCCCAATAAGGAAAGAAATCTGGGAAGCAATTTTATAGTCTCGGAGAAAAATGAAGTCATATTCGTTAAATAATTTTTCATATCTAATTAATGCTTCTTCATATTTTTCTTGGGCAACCAACGCTTCTGCCAATATGATTTCTAAATGATAGCTATTGTGATCAAGAGCTTTTTTTTTGCTGTTCTCACAGGCAGTTAAGGAATAAACAAAACCAAAGAGAATAATTAAGTATCTAGCTTTCATCTTTTTTTAAGTTGTTGTCAACGGTTTTGTGTATGGCTCGTTGCAGAAAATCATAGCTGATTTTCCGCCTTAACCGAAAGATAGTGATTTGCAATGAATTCCGCATCGAATACCGAAGCTTTAGCGTAGGTGTTAGGAATTTCAGTCATAATGAATTATAGCCGTTATTGTACAACGTCCTTTTAATAAATTCAGTCTTCAATTAATTGATAAAAAGAACAGATTAATGAAGGATTAGGGTCTTCGATATAATCTAAATTTCGAGTGATTGAAAAATTAAATTCACAAATTTCATTCGCCATTAAGTTCGAACATACATTTCCATTAGAAACAATATGCCTTTCACCTCCAGCATTTAAAACAAAATACATTTTTCCAATCAATTCAATTTCAGATTTGTTTTGGATTTGGGCTCGAACTTGATAATATTTACCAAAGGAATCATCTGGGTTTTCATCACTAACAGGAAAATATTCAGTTTCAAAATTTAGCAATTCTATTGTTTCATCATCAGCAACTGGCCCGAAGTAAAAATCTTCAGAATTATTTGGATCAGTTGTATTTGGACAGTTTAAATTTTCAGGCTCTGAATCAGAATTATCTGAACAACTAATGATTGCCACACATATTAATATCTGAATAATTTTTTTCTTCATCATTTGATTTAAGATGTTGTACAACGGTTTGGCTATAATTTGTTGCATGGGTTAGCATTTAATTTTACAAATACAAAACGCACCGAACTGAAAATACGCGAGACACGAGCGAAGCGAGCTGGCGCCAGCAATTTTCAGAAGCTATGGCCTGAGCCTGTCGAAGGCTGGGCGAGAACAAGCAATTACTTATAGTCATTATTGGCATCTGTCTTTTTATTATTTATTTACAATCACTTTGACCTTATCACTTTCTTTGTTCGATTCAACAACTTTTACAATTACATTCTCAAAAGTGTAAGTTTCTTCTTTTGTTAAGGGTGCGTCTTCGAGGAATTCATCGTTACTTTTCATACCAGGTTTTACTTGAATTGGTCCACTACCACCTGGCAATTCCGTGTTCACAACATACACTAAAACACCTTCTTTTGATAAATCTTTGTCAAACCCAATTTTCCTTCTACTTTCTATGGTAAGGACTCTAGTACTGTCAATCGGAACTACAACAGCTTTTGTGCCTCCAAGAGTTTCTAATGCTTCTATTTCAATAGTCTGTTCACCATTAGCAAGACAATGAATTTGAGAGTCTTCGAGCCAACCAAGTATCCAACGTTCATAGGCAAAATATCCGGGTGCTTTTGCATCACAGGTTCCCATTAGGCCAAAGGTTCCAACATACCTGTTTAGCTTTTCAGAACCAAAATGGTAAAGGTCGGGAAGACCAAAAGTATGACCTGTTTCGTGGGGCAACCAAATTCCGCCCCAATAATTTAAGTCGTAGCCTGAGGTGATTCCTGTAGGTATGCTCGCTCCATCTGCCTTAATATGATATTCTGGATTACTTGACTTAAATGTTGGACCTTGTCGTAAAGCTTTAGCTAACGGATTGTTAATTACTAAAACTATATCTGTTTCGCTAAAATCAACTTTTTCGTTAGCTAAATCAACCGCCTCCTGAATAAAATCTAAATGTGGTTGTCCTCTATAAATTGCAGTTCCGTAATATTCAGATGGTTTACTCAAACGTAACCATTCAAAATGAGGTTGCAGATTTAGCTCCATTTTACCGTATGATACTTCTTCAAAAAAGTTAGGTGCTAATGGGTTGATGATTGAAAAAACACTGTCCGTACTTGTCTCTGCTGGAACATCATTAAAATCAGTAAAAAGTACAGTCATATTCACTTTGCCGAGTGAAGGTGCTAATCCTTCAACTTTCGGAAATCCGAGTGAAATATCACCCTCTATAATTCTTGGAAGTTTGCATATTGCTTTTTCACTTTTATCTTGCTCTTTAGCTAGTTCAGATTTTTTGTCTTGTTTACAGCTTACAGAACAAATTGTCAGCAGTAATAAATAAATTATTATTCTTTTCATTGAGTTCTGTTTTAAGATTAATGCCAACGTTAATATGTATAAACTTAACCATTTAAATAACCATATACAACCCATTCATAGAGTATATCTGTACTTTTATGCAAATTACAGCATAACCGCTCAACATGGCGTTATTGTACACTTTTATACTATGGCATAAAAAAATCCGCAATAATTAATTACGGATTTTATAGTTACTCTAAATGGATGTCGTTCACTTCGAGAGCCTCAGCGGTCTTAAAATTCCGAATGACATATTACGCCTTATTCTTATTGATCTCGTCTTGGAGTTGACGTCGCACTTTTTGCTCACGCTCTAAAGCGACACGTCGGTGCTCCTCAAACTCGGTTTCGACTTCCTCGAGTTTTAATTTGGCACCTCTGGTTAAGGCATTACTATTCTTAAACTTAAAGATAAAGAATAATAACAGCGCCAACAGTGCTGCAATAATGGTCCACATAATGACATTATAATTGGTTTTACTGGTTTGCATGCCTAATAAAGCCATATTATTCTTTTCGGTATTGGTTTGGTCTAATGTACTTTGGGTAGTGCTTAGCTGTGCTTTTAAATCTGCTATTTCCTTGGCTTGGCCCTCAACGGTATTTTTTGAATCCTCCAAGTTTTTATACGTGGTTTTTAGGGAATCCAAGACGTTAGACTTTAACTTTAAGAGCCATACTTGCTTTACAGCCTCATAAGGTTGTCCATTAGTACCCTTAAAGTTGCCCGACTTTCTAAACACATATTCAAACTGGCTATCTATGGTGCCTTTATCGAGTGATAATTGGTCTTTGGTATTTGCGATATTACTTTGGGCATTGATGGTGTGTAGGCTAAATGTAACTATAAGAATTACAGTGAGTCTGGTTAAGGTTTTCATCCTCAAATATTTTGGTTGCATTAGATTAATTAGGTGACAAGATAATGATTTTATGAGCATTTCATAAATAAATTATCAAGGCAAATAGCCTCTCGTATTGTGAGGCTATTTCATATACGGTAGTAAATATGGTTTTAGATGTTTAGGGTGCTTAAATGACTCATATTGTTAATGTCATTGTTGTCTAAACGGTATTGGTACAGACCATGATCTCCAATAAGCACAATAATGTTATTATTAATAATGACATCAAAAGCATCGACATCTATAGAAGTCACCAAGCTCGAATTCTCTGGATCTGAGACATCAAAGACTTTAACTTCGTCATCACATACAAATAAATAATTGCCATACAAGCCAAGCCCAATAGGTTGGGTTAGGTTTCTTGAGGAAATTAAAATAGGATTGGTGACGTCGGTAACATCGTAGATTTCCAAAACATTAATATCGATACCACAGCCAATATTGGTGTGTAAAGTCACAAAAGCATGTGTGTCATTAGCGACAACGGGATCGCAAGCTGTAAAATGTTGTACATCGGAAAGGTAAGCAGGTGTTTCAGGATTGGAAATACTGTAAATAAACATCCCGTTTCTAGATCCTATGTATAAATAGTTCTTATAATTAAAAAGGGTTTCGATATTAAATCCAATAGGAACCGTATTTACCAAAACAGGCTGTTCATCATCAATGATGCTAAATACATTGAGATTAGTGTCGTCAACCACATATAAATAATCGAGATAAAGCGAAAATCTGGCCAAAGAGCCACCTTGTCCACTTTCGGTAAACGAAGAAACGGAATCATTAGAAGCGCTATCAGATTCACAACCTAACAGCAGCAATGCGAAAATCAAAATAATATAGATATGCTTCATAGCTATTAATTTATAGGTTGCCAATCGACTACAATTTCATTTGCTTCCACAGGATAATACAATGGTCCTACAGGCGACCATATCTGGGGAAATACATTCTCTAAACGTTTGGTCAATGTTAATGTTTCTGATGCTTCATCAATTTTAAAGGAGATAAGATCTCTTGCATTATTGGCATAGAATATGTCGTTTTTAATACTTAAGTCCGAAGAGCCCAATACCTTGATAAAGCCAATATTTACTGGATTTGTAGGGTCTGAGTTATTAATGATATGGAACCCTTGGTTCACCTCATTGATAAAAATAAAGTTGCCTTTCACATAAATTTTTCCCGAATCCTCAATAGGTCTTGGTGTGTTTATGAGAACTGTTGAGGTTTCAAATTCGGTGCGTTGCATAATAACAGGTTCGTAAGGGGTGTTTGCCTGAAAATCCGCAATAATGTCATCATCGTTTCCCCACCCAATACAGGATTGAAAGCATAAGGGAATAGTTACTAGAAGTAACAGGAAGTATTTTTTCATAGCTGATTGATTTAGTTTAGTACGTAGATGTAAAAACTAAATTAGGGTTGCGTTGAAAACCAAGTGAGTTTTCAACAAGTCAGCTTTAAACAAAAAATCTTGTCCTAGGACAAGATTTTTATTTTTGGTTTTCAATACATTCTAATAGTAGGCATAGCGTCTTACTTTAGAAATATATTTTGCCAGCCGTATCACTTGATGACTGTATCCATATTCATTATCGTACCAGATATACAAAATCACACTTTTACCATCGCTTCTAACAATAGTCGCTTTACTGTCATAGATAGATGGTGCTGAGCTGCCAACAATATCGCTAGAGACCAATTCATCGCTCATTTCATATTTAATTTGTTCCACCAAATCACCTTCAAGCGCATACTTTTTCATGATGGTATTCATACTATCCACAGAGGTTTTCTTATCTAATTCCAGATTTAAAATTGCCAGTGAGCCGTTCGGCACAGGAACGCGAATAGCATTAGATGTTAATTTACCGTCTAGCGATGGTAAGGCCTTGCTCACCGCTTGTCCTGCTCCAGTTTCTGTAATCACCATATTCAAACCTGCGGCTCTTCCACGTCTGTATTTTTTATGAAAATTATCGACCAAGTTTTGATCGTTGGTGTAAGCATGGATGGTTTCCAAATGTCCGGATTTAACACCAAAAGAATCTTCTATGGCCTTTAAAACTGGTGTAATGGCGTTGGTTGTGCAAGATGCTGCCGAAAAGATTTTTACTTTATCAGGATTGTGTTCAAGATGATTGACACCATGTACGATATTTGGCACTCCTTTTCCTGGAGCCGTTAATAAAACCTTGTCGACACCTTTAGCCTTTAAATGTCTGCCTAGCCCTTTTTCATCTCTAAAAGCACCTGTATTGTCAATAACCAAAGCATTATTGATGCCATATGTTGTGTAATCAATATCTTCAGGTGCATTGGCCGAAATAACGTTTACAGTAGTGCCATTAATGATAAGTGCACTGTTGTTTGCATCAACACTTACCATTCCTGGGAAATCCCCATGTACGGAATCATTCCTTAAAAGGGAAGCACGTTTTTCTAAAACCGTTTCATTAATATCGCCACGGGTAACGATGGCTCTTAAGCGCAACTGATTGCCCTTGCCAGTACGTGTCATTAACTCACGTGCTACCAAGCGTCCAATTCTACCAAAACCATAAAGAATTACATCTTTTGGTTCTATGTGTCTAGGTGTTTTGGCCTCTTTTAGTTTGGCCGCTACGAAAGCCGTCGCATTGTCGTACTTTTTATCTTCGAGATGATACTCATAGGTCAACTTACCGATATCTAATTTGGCAGGTTGCAAATTTAATTTTTTGATGGCCTGAGCAATCTCAACAGAATCAAAAATAGAAATCGGCTTTTGAACGAATTCGCCTGCATACTCGTGCAAGTTTAAAATCTCGCTCACTTTTCTATCAATCAATTGATTTCTGAACAGTACAAGCTCTATGGAATTGTCGTACCAAAGGTCGCTTACTGTCTTAATAAATTCGACCGTAGCTCTACGACGATCGGCTTGAAACGCTAACTCTTTTTCGTAAGTGTCGTTAAAACCCATTTTGTTTTGGTTTAGTGGTTTTTAAATTCGGCGCAAAAATACATATTTCAAACGTTTTCGTAGTATGTTTTGGCGAAAATAAAAACCCTTCAAAGAATTGCTCCTTGAAGGGTTGTTTTTTAATATTTTAAATATTAAAAATTCAATTTTATACTTTTTATACTTGTAGATTAAAATCTCCATTTATATCTGGAAGTGACCCTTCCCTACACGTAGTTTCATAGCCAAAAGAATTCCATAAATTCAGATAGGATTGAGCCATCTCATCACTAACTTCTACAACCCATACGTTCTTTACGCCATCAATAATTTTTGATCTACTACAAATCTGATTGCTACCGTCAATAAATTTTAATTGTTCTGTGGAAAGTTTGAATTTTTTAAATTTTTCTAAGTTACTCAGAATAATTTAATTAATGTTAATGGTTTAAAGATGATTTTTATTGTTTAAAATAAACTTCTTTTTTTTCTAAATATAAATTTAAGTATTCTATTCTGCTTATATTTTCTTTGAAATCATTTCCATATTCCTCTTTAAATTGTCGAATATCTTCAATTGACTTAACTTTAAAATCATTAATGCCGGTAATTATAAATCCTTTTGATATTCCTAGGTTTTTATAAAGCCATGTATTATTATTTTCTTGAATTATAACTCCATTACTTATATCGTATTTTTCTTTCAAATCTGTGGGAATATCTCTGAGCTTCATCTGAATAAAATCTACTGATAGACTCTCTCTCTTTGTTAAATTAACAGCAATAACCTTCTCACTTCCACCTCTTATTAAAGTGACATTGACTACATCATTTGGGCCTTTTGTTTTTAAATACCCAGATAGGTCTGAAAATTTGCTGATCTCTACGTTGTCTATCTTCTTAATAATATCACCAGATTTAATCCCAGCCTTTTCAGCACCAGTATCTTCTGTAACTTCACTAACATGAAAACCTTCGGTAATATTTGTGCCAAGTCGTTCCGCAGTTTTACTGTTAAGTGATTCACCAACAACACCAAGAATACCATTTTGTACATTGCCATACTCCATAATATCATTGACGATTTTTCGCGCTATATTACTTGGTACAGCAAATGAATAGCCAATGTAAGACCCATCACGGGAAGAGATAGCTGTATTAATGCCAATTAAGTCTCCATTAGTGTTTACTAGTGCACCACCTGAATTTCCTGGATTTACAGCGGCATCTGTCTGAATAAAGGATTGGGTATTTCTACCACTCAAATCCCTGGATTTAGCACTTATAATTCCCGCCGTAACCGTAGATGTCAAATTAAAAGGATTGCCAACGGCCAAAACCCATTCACCAATTTTGGAGTCGTCCGAATCACCAAAGGCTAAAAATGGTAAGTCTTCGTCTGCTTCAATTTTAATTAAGGCAATATCAGTCGCCTCATCAGTACCTATAAGCTCAGCCATATAGGATTTATTGTTATTAAGTGTAATACTTATTTCGTTGGCATTTTTTATCACATGATTGTTGGTTACGATATAACCTGTTGGTGAAATAATGACACCACTACCAGTACCAACTTGCGCTCGTTGTGAACTACGCCCAAAAAACAGATCTTGCATAGACATAGGTGCAGTAACTATGGCCGTATTTTTAACGTGAACAACCGCATCTATCGATTTTTCAGCGGCTTCAATAAAGCTTGGTGCATCATAAGATGAGTCGCTAGAAATTGTATTTGTAGGTACATAAATTGGCAAATCAGAAACCTGCTCTACAGCCAATTGCTGTTGTTTTTCTTCTTCGACGAAAAGTTTGTATCCGGCCAAAGTCAATAGACCACCTAAAGCTGAAGCACACACTAGAGTTAGAATCTTCTTCATAATTTTTCAGAATTTAAGTTAAACTGTTTAACGCTTAAAATTAGATATTTATTGAATTTCATATTCTTTTTTAACGACTATTTAACGCCAACTTTAACTGCCCTTTAACACCTCGTTTTACAGGCTATTATTCTTATATTTGCCTGTAATTATGGTAGTGACATTTTATAAATATCAAGGCACAGGAAACGACTTTATTATTGTTGATAATCGTTTACAAGGTATTAGCAAAAATGATACCAATCGTATTGCCAAATGGTGCAATAGACGTTTTGGCATTGGTGCCGATGGATTGATTCTTTTGGAGAATGATAAGGATTCGGATTTTAAAATGGTCTATTTTAATGCAGATGGCAATGAAAGCAGCATGTGTGGCAATGGTGGACGCTGTATTACCGCCTTTGCAAAGTTTTTAGGCATTATTGATACCGAAACCATATTTTCTGCCATAGATGGTTTGCATAAAGCAAGAATTAAAGGTAGTATCGTAGAATTACAGATGCAAGATGTCACTGCTATTGACGTTTTTGATAAGCATTTGTTTTTAGATACAGGCTCACCACATCATGTAGAAATGGTTGTTGATGTTAATACTTATGATGTAAAAGCAAAAGGCGCAAAAATTAGATATGGATTGCCTTATGGTGAAGCAGGTAGCAACGTGAATTTTGTTGAGCAGATTTCCGAAAATACATTTGCCGTTAGAACTTACGAACGCGGAGTAGAAGACGAAACACTGTCCTGCGGTACAGGTGTTACTGCTGTTGCATTGGCTATGCACAAACAGGAAATGACACAGATGAATGAAGTTACCCTAAAGACACCTGGAGGTGAGTTAAAAGTAACTTTTAAAGAAAGTAAAGATGGCTACAAAAATGTCTGGCTTATTGGTCCTGCAGTACAAGTTTTTAAGGGTGTATTGGAATGGTAACACTTAGAGGTAAATATGTTTATTTAAGAGCATTAGAGCCTGAGGATTTGGATTTTGTGTTCCTTGTTGAGAATGATATGTCCTTTTGGCAACTCAGTGACACCCAAGCGCCATATTCCAGATTTTTAATTAAGCAATATCTTGAAAATGCAAAGCAAGATATTTTTGAGGCCAAGCAATTGCGATTGGCTATTTGTACCAATGATGACAATACAGTAGGACTCATTGACGTTTTTGATTATAATGTTAAGAATAAACGCGCCGGAATAGGTATTCTAATAAAGGACGAACCTAATAGAAATCAAGGTTTTGGAAAGGAAGCTTTGCAACTTTTAGTGGATTATTGTTTTAATGTGCTTCATTTGCATCAGGTGTATGCCAATATATCTGAAGACAATCAGACCAGTTTAAAATTGTTTGAAAGTAATGGTTTTGAAAAGATTGGTCTAAAAAGAGATTGGAGTTTTAACGGAAATACATTTTCAAACGAATTTATCTTACAGCGTATTAATAAGTAACATATGTATATAAAAAAAATACTTTGGGCCATTGCCTTAATCGGACTTGTCATTTTCGGTGTCATAGCCTATTATATTTATGGTGCTATGTTTCAACCAAACACCAAATTTACCTCTGAGAAGGTTTATATCTATATTTCTACAGATGCCAATTATTTACAGGTGCGAGCACAACTTGAGCCTTTACTGGATGATATGGATACCTTCGATGCATTAGCAAGTCAAAAGAAATACACATCCAATATTAAAGCAGGTCGTTTCGCCATTTCTAAAGGAATGAACAACAATGACATTATAAATTCCATACGGAGCAAAAATTTACCAGTTAAGATAGCATTCAATAATCAGCATACTTTAGAAGATTTAGCAGGAAGGGTTAGTAAACAAATTGAAGCCGATAGTTTATCGCTTATTGAAGCAATGACTAATAATGCTTTTTTAAATGAAAATGGATTCAATGAAGCTACAGCCTTAGGCATGTATTTGCCTAATAGCTATGAAGTCTTTTGGAATACATCAGCTAAGGGCTTTCGAAATAAAATGCTCAAAGAGTATAATAGATTTTGGAGTGATACTAGAAAAGCAAAAGCAGAAGCCTTGAATCTTACGCCGAATGAAGTTATGACAGTGGCTTCAATTGTTTACGAGGAATCAAAGAAAAAAGACGAACAGCCTAGAGTGGCTGGAGTCTATTTAAACCGGTTGAGAATTGGCATGAAACTCGATGCTGATCCGACTTTAAAATTTGCAGCATATCAACTTCCGAAGTATAAAAATACAGTGATAAGACGTGTTTTGAATGTTCACAAGGAAATAGATTCCCCTTATAACACCTACAAAAATGCTGGTTTGCCACCCGGACTCATCGCAATGCCAGATTTATCTGCTATTGAGGCCGTTTTAAACCCTGAAAAACATGAATACTTCTATTTTGCAGTTGATGTTAATCGTCTTGGCTACCATAAGTTTGCCAAGTCGTTGGCTCAGCATAATAGTAATGCAAGGGCTTATCAACGCTATTTATCGTCTCAAGGGATAAACCGCTAGACATTGAAGAAGTTTTATGGCTATATCGTCGTATTACTTTGTGTCTCTAGTTCACTTTTTTCGCAATCAAAACTCAATCAATTTTTACAACCTAGCGATACTTTAAATACATCTAGGCGGAATGCTGTTGTGATTTCTGAAGTTTCTCTCGCAACAATAACACTCGTTGGGTTAGATCAACTTTGGTATGCGGATTACCCACGTTCAAAATTCAGGACGATTAATGATAGCAATGAATGGTTACAAATGGATAAACTAGGCCACGTATTTTCGTCATATCAATTAGGAAGGCTTGGTGCCAATACCTTAAACTGGGCAGGAGCAAGTAAAAGCAATCAAATAATCTATGGTTCAACATTGGGTTTGGGGTTTTTGACTGCCGTTGAAGTTATGGATGGATTTTCAGCGGAATGGGGATTTTCATGGGCAGATATGGCTGCTAATGCTTTGGGAACAGGACTATTCGCGGGTCAAGAATTATTATGGCAAGAACAGCGCATTTTATTAAAGTATTCGTTTCATAGAACGCGTTTTGCAGAACAACGACCCGATAAACTAGGTAATGGTCTAACCGAAGAATTCTTAAAAGACTATAACGGGCAAACCTATTGGTTAAGTGCTAATATTAATTCATTCTTAAAGACCGAATTTATACCAAATTGGGTAAACTTGGCCTTCGGTTATGGTGCAGATGGGATGCTAACAGGTGATCCCAATGATCCACTTTTTCCTGATCAAAACAGAATTCGTCAATATTACTTGAGTCTGGATATTGATTTAAGTCGAATTAAAACCAATTCTAACGTCTTAAAAACGATTTTTGACGTTTTAAACGTTATTAAGATCCCTTTTCCAGCAATAGAGCTGAATAGCAGAGGGCACGTAAAGCTGCATTATTTCTACTTTTAACAAGTTTTAATAACACTCAATCTTCTGGTTTTCAGAAATTAAATAAATTTCTTATCTTTGCAGCCGAATTTTATAAAGCTTTTGGGGAAAGTTTTATAAATGTAAAATTAGCTGTTATGGTTAAGAATAGCATTAAGAATTTTTTACTGCCATTTGCAATATGTTTCTCAATTGCCTTGGCATTATATCCAGATTCCACTTTAAATTCAGATTTATATTCTACTGAAGGTTTAGATTTAGATTATAACATTCCTGCAGAATTGGCAATGACTGAGGAGCCTCATGAGATAAAGCCAAACATGTTTACACCTCATTTAGGGAAATCTTTTGAAGGCTTTAAAGAGGCTTTGGCATTTAAAGAGTCGAGAGGCGATTATTTCACGGTTAATACATTAGGTTATTTAGGCAAGTACCAATTCGGTTCGGAAACCTTAAAGTTAATAGGTATTTACAACCCAAATCAGTTTTTATATAATCCAGAATTACAAGAGAAAGCTTTCATGGCGAATGCATCGCGTAATAAGTGGGTGTTAAGAAAAGACATAGAACGTTTTGATGGTAAATTTATTGGTGGTGTGCAAGTAACCGAATCAGGTATTTTAGCGGCGGCGCACCTTGCTGGACCCGGAAGTGTAAAGAAGTATTTGCGCAGTTATGGTAGTGATAATTTTGCTGATGCTTACGGTACTACTGTAAAATACTATATGAAACGATTTTCGGGTTACGATACCTCTATTATAGAGCCTAATAAAAAGGCAAAGGCAAGACTTTAATCTTTTTGAATTATAAAGATAGCTGGTCTTTTGTGAAAGTCTTCTTCAATATTTTTCCATGCAATTGCTGGCATTGTTTTAATATACTCTGTTGGTAATGTTAAATCACAAGCTACACATACTCTTGTTTGAGGGTGAAGTACACGGACAAGGTCGTTTAACATGTTCATATTTCTATATGGTGTTTCAATGAAGATCTGTGCCTGATTATGCTCGGCCGATTGCCTCTCTAAAGCTTTTAATTTTGTTTTACGTTCATTCTTATCTATGGGTAAATAACCATTAAAACTAAAGCTTTGACCATTCATGCCAGAGGCCATTAGGCCTAAAATAATAGATGATGGTCCAACCAATGGTATAACTTTTATATTTAGCTGATGTGCCAGACTAACAATGTCAGAACCAGGATCTGCTATGGCGGGACATCCAGCTTCCGAGATTAGTCCCATAGATTCACCTTCCAAACAAGGATTTAAATATGTATTTCGTTCTTCTTCGGTAGTGTACTTGTTTAAGACACTAAGCTGTAACGAAGGCTGAGACTTATTAGGCGAAACACGCTTTATAAAACGGCGAGCCGTCTTTTCGTTTTCAACAATATAATAATCAATATCTTCTATAACCTTTTTTATCGATATAGGTAAGACTTCAAGAGGTGGATTGTCACCTAATCTTGTGGGAATTAAATATAATGCTCCTTTCTGGGTATTCATTTTTAGTTGATGACGAACTTTTCAGTGATTTGCTGACCACCTTCAGAGGTAATCCTTAAGATATAGAATCCACTTTTTAAATCAGAAATGGTTATATCTTTAATCATTTCATTTGTTCTTAACAATGATTTTACAGTCTTTCCTTGAATGTCGTAAATGGTAATTTCGGTTGGTATTGAAGAACTATTATCCGAAAAATCTACAGAAAGTATGTCTTCAGCTGGGTTAGGAAAAATGGTAACGCTACTCAATTCGTTGTCTTCCACACTTAAAAGCGCATCCGATAATTTGAAGATGTCTCCAGAAAGGCTAGATACTAACAGTTCGCCATTAATATCTTCACCGAAAGCGACCCAATCACCAGAAAAACCCTCTAAGGTCATATTCCAATTTCCACCCTCAAATCGAAGAAATCCAATTTCCTCACTACAATAATCAGCAAAAAAGTACAAACCCTCAAAATTAGGATAGGTTGCACCTCTATACCTATAGCCACCAGTAATTGAGCATTTAAAATCACCATCGTTAAAATGGTTGTACTCCGCTACTGGAAATGTCAACGTACTACTGTTAGGACATCCGGAATTATTGAAAATATCATTGGCTTCATAACATCTCCAACCGTAATTAAGACCAGCGTCCGTAGATGATGCCCTATTAATTTCTTCAAATTGATTTTGTCCTACATCAGCAATCCAAATATCGTTTGTGAGTCTATCAAAAGAAAATTTCCAAGGGTTTCTAAGGCCGTATGCCCATATCTCATCGCTTGCAGCACTAACACCTACAAAAGGGTTATCAGAAGGGATGTCATATGGATTGGATATTGATGAATTATTGACATCGATTCTAAGTATTTTACCTAGTAAATTCCCGAGGTTTTGAGAATTGTTCTGAGGGTCTCCGCTAGACCCACCATCTCCCGAGGAAATATAAAGATAACTGTCAGCTCCAAAAGCCAAATCACCTCCGTTATGATTTGAAAAAGGTTGATTGAAGGTTAATATGATGAGCTCGGAAGTAGGGTCTGCAAGAGCTGGGTTGCTGGTATTTCTTGAGAATCTGGAAATAACAGTATTGCCTGAATTATTAATGTAGTTCACAAAAAAATAACCATTTGTAGAATAGTCTGGATGAAACGCCAATCCAAGTAAGCCTCTTTCGTCGCCAATAAAGTCTAAGTTTCTGACACGCCCATCTATATCCAAGAAAGGAGTACTTTCAATAGTTCCATCACTATTAAGGATTCTAATACGACCATCTTGCTCTACAATAAATAGCCTATCATCACCAGCATGTTTTATGTTTACGGGATTATCAAATCCTGTGGCAAATAAGTCTAGTTCTAAATCTTGGGAAAAGCATAATGTAAAACAGATACAACAGAGTAGGGTAGTTAAATTTTTCATAGCATAGATAACAAGGGGTTTATTAGACTAAGTTACAAAAAATCAAGCAAATAGTTAGCGATATGCTACAAACCAGCAGAGATTAACTTACGGGCTATTAAGGTTGAGGTTGCTTCTACTATATCAAAAACGTATTCGAAGTCATCAATATCTCCATAGTAAGGGTCTGGTACATTTTTATTGGAGATAGAGGGATTTTCCTCTAAAAATAATTTCACTTTGCCAATGTCATTATTGTTTCTGGCTAGACTAATAATGTTAGTATAGTTTGAAGCGTCCATAGCATAGATATGGTCAAAAGTATCAAAATCTGACACTTTAAATTGTCGTGCACTTTGGGTGCTAATATCAATACCGTGTTTACTGGCAACTTTAATAGACCTATAATCTGGTTGGTTGCCTACATGGTAAGCAGCCGTACCAGCAGAATCTACATAAAACGCATTGCTAGTAAGTTTGGATTCTAAAATGCCATGAGCAAGTGGTGAGCGACAGATATTGCCAAGGCACACCATTAAAATACGAGTCATGATTTAAGGATTAAAGCGAAAGTTTTTTAGCCAAATCTTCAACATACTTTCTAAACTGTTTGTCGGTTGAAGAAAGGTTGTCTACGGTTTTGCAAGCATGTAAAACTGTAGCATGATCTCGCTGACCGATTTGAGAACCAATACTTGCCAAAGATGCTTTTGTGTATTTTTTGGCAAAGAACATAGCCAATTGACGTGCTTGCACTATATGACGCTTTCTTGTCTTGGATTGTAATGTACTCACATCCATTTGGAAATAATCAGAAACAACTTTCTGGATATAATCTATAGAAACCTCACGCTTGGTGTTCTTTACGAATTTCTCTACGATGTCTTTAGCCAAGTTGATAGTAATCTCC
Organism: Winogradskyella sp.; assembly: GCF_028289625.1. GTDB lineage: Bacteria > Bacteroidota > Bacteroidia > Flavobacteriales > Flavobacteriaceae > Winogradskyella. The sequence continues at coordinate 27,526 of NZ_JANQOM010000037.1, forward strand.
TTTTTATTAAAAGAAGATTGCGCAATAAGCGATATGATGGCACCCTCTAGCTCTCTAACATTAGTTTTGATATGTTTTGCAACATACTCAACGATTTCTTCGGGCATTTCAACTCCATCTCTGTAGAGCTTGTTTTTTAGAATCGAAACCCTAGTTTCAAAATCTGGAGTTTGTAATTCTGCGGAAAGTCCCCATTTAAACCTGGATAACAAACGTTGTTCAATATCTTGCATATCTACAGGAGCCTTGTCACTGGTTAACACCACTTGTTTACCATTTTGATGTAAGTGGTTAAAAATGTGAAAAAAGACATCTTGTGTTCCGGTTTTACCAGACAAGAATTGAACATCATCAATGATTAAAACATCTATGATTTGATAAAAATGTATAAAATCATTTCTGTTGTTCTTCTTAACAGAATCTATATATTGTTGAGTGAATTTCTCTGCGGAAATATATAAAACCGTTTTTTCGGGATACTTATCTTTAATATCCACACCAATAGCATGCGCTAAATGTGTTTTTCCTAAACCCACGCCACCGAAGATTAAGAGCGGGTTAAAAGAAGTTCCGCCAGGCTTATTGGCTACAGCAATACCTGCATTTCTCGCCAAACGATTAGAATCACCTTCTAGGAAATTCTCAAAGGTATAACTTGGATTGAGTTGCGACTCAATCTTTACGTTTCTAATACCAGGGATAATAAAAGGGTTCTTTAATTCTGGACTCTTATTATTGAAAGGCACATCAACATCCTGGGATTTTACAGGTGTTCTGTTAGAACTCGGGATTTTTTCGGTAAAAGGTTGTTTATTGCCATAAGTGTTTTCCATCTTTATGACGTAAACCAATTTGGCATCATCTCCCAATTCTTTTGTTAAGGCAACCTTTAAAATTTTAACGTAGTGCTCCTCTAACCACTCATAGAAGAATTTACTAGGTACTTGAATGCTCAAAGCATTACCTGAAAGTTTAACAGCTTGTATAGGCTCAAACCATGTTTTATAGGCTTGGGGTTGAATATTATCTTTTATGAATTTGAGACAATCACTCCATACCGATTCAGCTGTTACCTCCATGCGTTAAGTTAGATTTTCTTTGTTAGTTAGATTAGCAAAAAAAAAGAGAATTAGGATTCTCTTGTGGTTTTGAACATGACAAATATGTGAACAAAATTCTTAAAAAAAAAATGAAATTCTATTGAATTTTTAGAAATTTTTCTTCATGTTTAAAATCTTTGAAAATTACAAATTTTTTGTTAAAAAAAAGCATAAAATTGAATTTTAATGAAACAAGAATAAAGGTTCGCTATGGTGAGACAGACCAGATGGGTGTTGTGTATCATGCCAATTATGCGGTTTATTTTGAAGTTGGTAGAACCGAGTGGTTACGGCAGTTTGGTCTTAGCTATAGTGCTATGGAAGCTGATGGGATAATGCTTCCCGTGATTTCGTTGTCTATAAATTACAAAAATTCAGCACGTTATGATGAAGAGCTTAAAGTAATAACTAAGTTAAAAAAAATGCCTACAGCTTCGATAGAATTTGATTACGAATTACGAAATGATTCTGACGAATTGCTAGCAACTGGAAACACTATTTTAGCTTTTATAGATATGAATCGCAATAGACCTACACGTTGTCCAAAATATCTTTTAGACAAACTGCAAAATTATTCGTTATAATTCATCTATTTTCACGCCAAAAAAATCTTTGAATATCCCTAAGATTTTAGAACCGTTACTTTTTCTGACAGATATTTCCAACAGGCAATTGTGTTCCAACGTCTGATTAATGATATCTACCTGATTTTCTTTCAATACGCGTATTACTTTGCTCATATATTTATACTCAAAACTGAGTTGAAAATGTCGATTTATTGTTCTTTCAATAATATCTGCAGTTTCTAAAGCCAACCTAGCACTTGTTCGGTAAGCATTAATTAAACCACCCATACCTAGTTTTGTGCCTCCATAATAACGCACTACGATAATTAGAATATTAGTCAAATCAAATGATTTGATCTGTCCATATATGGGCATGCCTGCAGAATTACTGGGTTCGCCATCGTCATTAATTCTGTAGCGTATGGTTTCCATGCTCAATTGATAGGCGTAACACCAATGTCGGGCAGAATAGTGTTCTTTCTTTACAGCTTCTAAATAGGTTTTTATTTGGTCTTCATTGTTAACAGGGAGCGCATAACTATAAAACTTACTATTCTTATCCTTAAAGAGCTCACCTTTAGATGGTTTTGATATGGTTTTATACGTGTCTTTTTCAGTCATTAATTAAAGTGTCACTAAAATAATAGAAACCAATGCTATTAGTATGCCCAACCAATTCTTCTTAGATATCAGTTCTTTAAAGATTAAAAGTCCTGCCAAACAAGAGGCAGCTACAATAGCTACATTATTGATTGTGAAAACAGATGAACTTTCATAACCATCGACACGTAATGCCTTTAATAAAAAATACATGGAACCATAATTTACGATGCCTAAGGCAAAACCAAAAGGAATACTTTTTCGATTTATTTTATAATTCTTAGTTAAGGCTTTATACACAACAACCATAATACCTATGCCTCCAGCACTAGCAAATATTACAGCCAAGAATAAGGGCATATTACCATCTGGTGCAAAATGATTGACACTTGTGTCTATAATACCTGACCCTAAGAAGAGTATAATTGGTAAATAGATGGATTTAGTGAGGACCACATCACCTTTGGGCTTCATTGAAGTTAGATAAACGGCGATTAAAGCTAAGACTATACCGGCTATTTTTTGAAACCCAACACTTTCCTTATAAATCAATATACCAAATAAAATAGGAATAATGACGCTCATTTTACTTGCAACAGAAGCTACTGATAACCCATTTTTTTGAGCCGTAAGTGCCATAACATTAAAAATGCTAATGAATAAAAAGCCTAAGGCCAAAGCCACAAAAAACCATGTGGAGTTTAGCATTACAGAAGTATCGATTTCTTTGTCATAAAAGAGGATACCACATGAACTTGCCGTAATATAATTCATTACAATAGCCTGTAAGGTATTAGCATTATGCTTATCAAACAATTTGAAGAGTACAAATATTGCTGTAGAGGATAGTATGCTGAGAATTAAATATATCAAAAGAGGTCTTTTTTAATTTCAAAAAGATTAATGACATCTTCTTTTGTTTCGTCAATATTCCAAACGTGAATCCCCATGGATTCTGCTACTTCGGTATTCTCCTTGGTGTCATCAATAAATAAGCACTCATTAGGACTTAAGTTATTATCTAGTAAAACAAAATCGAAAATTTCTGGGTTGGGTTTTCTCAAAAATATTTCATGAGACAAATAAAATTTATCGAAACAACGTTTAAAATCTTCATAAAAAACACTATCGGTGGTTTTAATAAAATCAATATGCATTTCGTTTGTATTACTTAAAAGTATTAGCTCATAAGTGCTCTTTTCAGCTAAATCTTTGATGAAATCCAAGCGATATTTTGGGAAGTCTTTTAAAATAAAATTCCAAGCGTTTATAACTTGGGTTTCATTCAATTTTGGAAATTTTGAGAGATAAAACCCTATGAATTGATTTGTCGAAATTTTACCCATTTCGTAATGCATATTAGCTGCCATCATATCGTCTTCAAACGTATCTAATTCAAAAAGTCGAAGGGCGTTTTGCATGGCTCCTTGCTTGTCTAAATTGATAAAGACGTCACCAAAGTCGAATATTAACGTTTTAATCATATGACCTTCCCACGAAAGTGGGAACCTTATTTATTGTTTCTAATAATTTTCAATGTATCCTCTAAAATCATAGATTCAGAAATCAATTTCCCTTTCAGCCTTGGTGCTTTTACGCCTTCTTTGAATTCTACCTTTCCGATAAAAATTCGTGCTTCGTCCCAAAGGCCTTCATCAATAAAGCTTTGAAGTGTTTTTGAGCCACCTTCTATAATTACCGAGTTGATGTTCTTATTGTATAAAAGATGGCATACTTGAATTGCTATGGGCTGATCAAAATCAATATCGTCATTAGTGATTCTAATCGTTTCAGATTGATTATTAAATACCTCATAATCATTTTTCAACTTGGATGTTTTATCCAATATAAATCTTATTGGATTCTGCCCTTCCCAATCCCTTACCGTTAAACTTGGATTATCTTCCATTACCGTATTAGTTCCAACCAGGATAGCCTGTTCTTCTGCACGCCACTTATGGACCAATTGCCTTGAGTACTTATTGGTTATCCAAACGGGTTTCTTTTCGCTTTTTATTTTTGGCGCTATAAAACCATCAACAGTTTCTGCCCATTTTAAAATGATGTAAGGGCGTTTTTTGTTATGAAAGGAAAAAAAGCGCTTAAGATGATTTTTACATTCTTCTTCTAATACTCCTACCAAAACATGGCATCCAGCGGCTTTTAGTTTTGCAATGCCTTTACCAGCAACTTCGGGATTATCATCAATACAACCGATCACCACTTCTGGAATTTTGTGCTTAATGATTAAGTCACTGCATGGTGGTGTTTTTCCAAAATGGCTGCAAGGCTCAAGCGTTACATACATGGTGCTTTTGCTAAGCAATGATTTATCTTTTACAGCATTGATAGCATTGACTTCCGCATGACTACTGCCATAAGGGCTTGTAAAACCTTCTCCAATAATCTCATTATTACAAACAATGACTGCACCGACCATAGGATTTGGACGTGTGGTCCCCAATCCATTTTTACCAATGTGTAAACAGCGTTTTATGTAATCCTCGTGACTATACAATTAGAGTTTAATTTTAAGCTCTTGGGTTTCATCAACATCATAGCTTGAGGAATAGCCCAAAACTTTATATTTTATTTCACCTTTGTATTGCACTTTTAATTTTTGTGAGATTAAACTGCCTAACAATCCACCAAGACTTTTCCTATCGATGATACTATCCGTCGCAATAGCTACAGTCAAAGGAACTATAAAGTTCTTTTTGGAAGGCACATCAAAGGCTTCGGAAACAAAGGTGGCAACTTCAGTATCGTTGATATAAACCTTTAAATCATCAGTTTTGAGAGTACCGCCAACGTCATTAGGATTTATAAATAACGCATCAGCACTAAGTGTGATATTTTTGATATTGGAGTCTACAACTTTTATGTTATCAAGACCTAAAAATTCTGGTTCCTCTGTCACGGTACAGTTGAAAACCAGTGAAAAAAACAATAAAATGAGCGCTGTTCTTTTAAGCATAACATAGATAATTATGGCTATCTTCATGCCGAAATAAATTCGGTATTAAATCATAATATTAAGTGGGTAAAGATACTATTGTTATTCGAGAAATTGAACAAAAGGACGATTCTAAAATTGCTAAGGCCATTCGAAGTGTTTTGATAGAAATGGGCGTACCTAAAGTAGGTACTGCCTACGAGGACAAATCCCTAGACTGCATGACTGAAACTTATGATCAGCCTCGTAAAATTTATTTTGTGGTAGAAAAAGGTGAAGCGATTATTGGAGGTGCTGGTATTTCACCTTTAGATAATTATGAAGGAAATGTATGCGAATTGCAAAAAATGTATTTTATGCCAGAAGCAAGAGGTAAGGGCTTTGGCAGTAAAATGATGCAAAAATGTTTGACATTTGCGAAAGAAGCTGGTTTTGATCAGTGTTATTTAGAAACTATGCCCTATATGGATGATGCCAGAAAGCTTTACAAAAAAGTAGGTTTTGAATTCATAGGTGAACCTATGGGAGATACAGGTCATTATTCTTGCTCAGTTTGGATGCTTAAAGATTTGTAATATTGAAAGCACTCGACTTAAAAGATATTTACCACAAAGAACTGGATGCTATTTATGGTAAGGATGAAGTTGAAAACTTTTTCTTTTTAACTACCGAACACCATTTTAATATCGCTAGAATTCAATTGGCTTTAGAACCAGAGTTATCATTCACAAAACCTGAAACTGATGTCTTTTTTAAAACCTTAGATGATTTAAAGCAGCAAAAACCAATTCAGTACATTTTAGGAGAAATGGAGTTTTATGGCTTAAAATTCAAGGTCAATACTAACGTACTTATTCCAAGACCAGAAACCGAAGAGTTGGTAGATTGGATTGTTAATTCGCTAGACACTGAGGTTCTTGAAGTGTCTGGTTCAAATATAAGATCTAAACTTAAAATTTTAGATATAGGAACCGGTTCGGGTTGTATAGCGATAAGTTTGGCAAAACACTTACCAAATGCTAAAGTTTATGCTTTGGATGTTTCAAAGAAAGCTTTGGAAGTTGCGAAGGATAATGCCAAGCGCAACAATGTTAAAGTCAATTTCGTTAACGGAAATATTTTAAATACACCCTGTGATGCTGAACTTATTTCAGCATCACAATTCGATATCATCGTATCCAATCCACCATATGTAAGACAATTGGAAAAAGCTGAAATGCAACCAAATGTGTTAAACAATGAGCCACATTTAGCATTATTTGTCGATGACGAAAACCCACTCAAATTCTATAGAGTAATTACAACATTTGCTGTTAATAATTTGAAACATTATGGTCATTTATATTTTGAAATTAACCAGTATCTTGGTAAAGACACAAAGCAGCTGCTAGTGGATGCTAATTTTCAAAATGTTGAGTTACGAAAGGATATTAATGGTAATGACCGTATGTTGAAAGCACAAAAGAATTAATATGAAACGTATAGCAGTTTTTTGTGGTAGCAGTACTGGCAATGACCCTTATATTGTTAAAGCATCTTATGATTTAGGTGTTGTAATGGCCAAAGCGCATATAACTTTGGTTTATGGTGCGGGAAAAATTGGCATTATGGGACGCGTTGCGGAAGCTGTTTTAGAAAATAATGGCAAGGCTATAGGCGTCATACCAGAATTTTTGAAGACGAAGGAAGTCGTCAATACAAATTTGACTGAATTAATCGTCGTCAAAAACATGCACGACCGAAAGATTCTCATTTATGAAAAAAGTGATGGTTTTATCATTTTACCTGGAGGTTTTGGTACTATGGACGAATACTTTGAAATTACGACTTGGGGACAATTGGGTTTGCATACAAAGCCTATAGGTATTTTGAACATTAATGGTTATTATGATGCTTTAATCGCTCAGTGTAAAACTATGGTGGAACGTGGTTTTTTAAAGCAAGAAAATCTAGATGCTGTGGTTATCGATAATACGATTGACGGCATACTCGATAAAATGAACAATTATGTGCCATTACCAACGCCAAAATGGTTGAATAAAGAAGGACTTTAGGATTGACGATTCATGATTTTAGATTTTTATATAAGTTTTTCGTCATTTCGAATGTAGTGAGAAATCTCATAAAAGGATAACAACTGAAAATTACTCAAGAAAACATTAGCAAATTATATAGGATTTTTGGTCTGATTAATTTTTGTCTGAGTATTGCCTTTATGGCATTATCTGATGCGGATTTTAGTGAGAAAATTTTTTTCGTCTTATTTGTTAATTTATTCTATCATATTTGTTTTTTTGGTTTGTCATGGTTCCCAAGAAATAAGCTTTTAAAAATAATGTCTAAAGAAAGACCAGTTCGAATTTTTTTGAGAATAGTTTTGGGGGTTATTATGGTTTCATCATTTCTATATCCTATAAAACAACTAATCTCTTCATTCCAAAATGGTGATTATTCCAGCCTATTTATGATTTTTATTACAGTTGGATTATTTTTAGGAGCAATTTCATTTTGGATAAGCTTAAGTCAAGAACAATGAACAATCAACAAAAAATACAATCCCTTAGAGACGAACTCCGTCAGCATAATTACAATTATTATATTCTCGATAACCCAACGATTAGTGATTACGAGTTCGATATGAAGCTGAAGGAACTTCAAGCCTTGGAAGAAGCGCACCCAGAGTTTTTTGATGCCAATTCACCAACACAGCGTGTCGGAGGGACGATAACCAAGAATTTTAATACCGTTATTCATGACTTTAGGATGTATTCCTTAGATAATTCCTATTCAAAAGAAGACTTACAAGATTGGGAAACCCGAATCAAGAAATTGGTTGATGGAGAGGTGCAATATACCTGTGAGCTTAAGTACGATGGTGCTTCAATGAATCTCACTTACGAAAACGGGAAGTTGCTAAGAGCAGTTACTAGAGGTGATGGTGTGCAAGGAGATGAGGTAACTACAAATGTAAAGACCATCAATACAGTGCCATTACAACTAAAAGGGGACTATCCAGAGCGTTTTGATATTAGAGGAGAAATCATTTTACCTATTGAGGGCTTTTTAAAAATGAACGAAGAACGTATTGCTAATGACGAAGAACCCTACAGGAACCCTAGGAATACCGCATCTGGAAGTTTAAAACTACAAGATAGTGCTGAAGTTGCCAAGCGCCCTTTAGAATGTTTATTGTACAGTATTAAGGGCAATAACCTAAATATTTCCACCCAGTTTGAAGGACTTCAAAAAGCGAGGGAATGGGGTTTTAAAGTCCCCAAAGAAGCAAAACTGGTCAATTCTATCGAAGAGGTTTTAGACTATGTGGCCTATTGGGATAAGCATCGTCATAACCTGCCTTATGAGATTGATGGAGTTGTAATAAAGGTGAATAGTTTGTATCAACAGGAAGAGCTGGGCTATACGGCTAAAGCCCCACGTTGGGCCATGGCTTATAAGTTTAAGGCAGAGCAAGTCTCTACCAGATTAAATGAAATCACTTATCAAGTAGGGCGAACAGGAGCTATAA
>NZ_JANQOM010000070.1 GCF_028289625.1 Winogradskyella sp.
TTTTAGACACCCTTTGAATTACCCTGCTCTTTCTAATCAGGAATTATAAGTTTTGGAAAATATTACAATAGAATAACTTACCAAAATATTTAAAATACAATTATAAAAAAGAGAGGTTTTATTAATCAAAACCTCTCTTTTTATGTGCGCTAATTCTTAAATTAACTCTTCTTAATTCTTAATAAACTTTCTAGTTTCTGTTCTTCTATCTTCAGAGCTTATAGACATAATATAAATTCCAGGACTTAGACTAGAAGTGTCAATGTCATTGGTTTGGCTAAAGTTTGCACTTTTAGTCATAACCACCTGGCCTAAATTGTTAGTTATTGAGAGGTTACTAATAGATATATCTGTTTTAAGCGTTATAACATCATCTGCTGGATTAGGATATAAAGAGATTGTAGACGCTTCTAATTGAACATCATCTACACTTAATAATTGATCTGTATCAGAAGCTCTAGATGTGTAATCGTCAATTATATAATTTGTTGCAGTTGTATTACCACCAGTACCAAAGCTTAGAAAATTTGCTTCTAATGGCGCCATTCCTGGGATAATATTTGCTCCAACGGTAAAAGTAGCATTAACGTTCATAAAATCCGTTTTCCATCTTATCTCTCCCGTAATGGTGTCATAAGCACAACCTGCAGTAACCCATGTATTTGCAGGCAATATTAAATCCGTATTACCAGCTCCTAAGTTAAATCCAAAAAGTCCTATAGTCCCACCATTATTTAAAGTTGCTAAACCTGATAATTCGTTAGTTGCAGGATCGAATTGAATTGCTGCAAGTGTAGCGCCTGCACCAGCATTGTCACCAAAGATAAGACCTCTTAAAGGAGCTGCACTAGTGGTAGAGCCCGTGAAAAAAGAAAACTCTAACTCCACTATATCATTCCCTGAAGTTCTAGAAGCCCAAGCGGTTTGTATAGATTTAAATAAAAAACGTACGCCAGCATCACCATCAGGAGATGTTATTTGTGCGCCTTGAGTACCATTATTTCCAGAAGCAACAACTTGAAAATTTGAATCAGCAGCGTTAGTTGATGTTGAAGGAGGATTGCCATTATTTCCAAAAGTAAGGAAACCGCCTTGACCAGGAGTCATTCCCGTAAGGTCTGTTCCAAAGTTACCAATTGTTAGGGCATCAAAATTATCTGAATCTAAGACTTGGGAGAAGCCTATTAATGGTAAAATAAATAATAAAGAAAGTAATTTTGTTCGCATAATTTTAGTTTTAAATTTATTTCTTAAATATATGGTTTTTCTTACTTAATCACAGAATTTTCAAAAATTTAACTCTTATTTGCTAATTGCCCACAAGCCGCATCTATGTCTTTTCCTCTACTTCTCCTAACAGTTACTGTAATATTATTGGCTTCAAGGATGTTGACGTACATATCTAAAGCCTTAGAATCTGCTTGCTGAAACTCCCCATCATCAATGGGATTGTACTCTATAAGATTGACTTTACTTGGTGCAAATTTGCAAAATTCAACTAATGCATTTACATCTTTTCGTTGGTCATTAATCCCATCCCAAACCACATATTCATAGGTAATTCTGTTTTTTGTTTTAGTATACCAATACTGTAAGGCTTCCCGCAAATCGCTTAATGGAAAAGTTGCGTTAAACGGCATTATGGACGTCCTTACCTCATCAATCGCAGAATGTAATGACACCGCTAGCTTAAACTTTACATTATCGTCCGCCATTTTTTTAATCATTTTTGGCACACCAGAAGTTGAAACTACAATGCGTTTTGGTGACATCCCTAAACCTTCGGGTGAGGTAATTTTGTCGATGGCTTTGAGTACATTTTTATAGTTCATAAGTGGCTCGCCCATGCCCATAAATACAATATTGCTCAAAGGTCTCCCATAATATAACCTACTTTCATTATCTATGGCAACTACTTGATCGTATATCTCATCTGGATTGAGATTGCGCATACGTTTTAATCTTGCCGTAGCACAAAATTTGCAATCCAAACTACAACCCACTTGCGAAGACACACACGCCGTGGTACGTGTAGGTGTGGGAATCAAAACCGACTCAACTATTAAATCATCGTGCAATCTTACAGCATTTTTGATAGTACCATCGGCACTGCGTTGCATCTGATCGACCTTTATGTGATTGATTACAAAATGGTCTTTGAGCATATCGCGTGTTTGTAAAGATATGTTGGTCATATCCTCAAAACTGTGTGCAGATTTTTGCCATAACCATTCGTAAACCTGATTTCCTCTAAAGGCTTTATCCCCTTGCTTTACAAAGAATGCTCTCAATTGATCCTTAGTTAATGCACGTATGTCTTTCTTTTTGACTTCCATTTGATACAAAAATACTTAAATGAAATATAATCCACTGAGAATGAAAAAGCCTCTGAACTTTATCTTATTCAGAGGCTTTGATATGTTTTTGAATTCCGGCTTAGATAATAAGCATAGCATCTCCATAAGAATAGAATCTGTACTTCTCTTTTACGGCTTCTTCATAAGCGTGCTTTACAAAATCGTGTCCTGCAAATGCCGAAATCATCATTAATAGTGTTGATTTTGGTGTGTGGAAATTAGTAATCATACTATTGGCAATACTAAAATCATAAGGTGGAAAAATGAACTTGTTCGTCCAACCTTCAAAAGGATTTAATCGTCCATTGGAAGACACCGAACTTTCTATAGTACGCATAGACGTTGTACCTACAGCACAGACGCGTTTTTTGCTATCTATACCTCTATTTACAATATCTGCTGCACGTTCGGTAATTACGATTTCTTCACTATCCATTTTGTGCTTTGACAAATCCTCAACCTCTACTGGGTTAAAGGTTCCTAAGCCTACATGAAGTGTTACTTCGGCCATATCAACACCCTTAATCTCCAATCGCTTTAGTAAGTGCTTAGAAAAATGTAATCCTGCTGTTGGTGCAGCTACAGCACCTTCATTTTTAGCAAATATGGTTTGATAACGCTCTTCATCTTCTGGCTCTACGGCACGCTTTATATATTTTGGCAGTGGAGTTTCGCCAAGCTCGGTCAGTTTTCTTCTAAAATCATTATACGATCCATCATATAAAAATCGTAAGGTACGACCTCTAGAAGTTGTATTGTCAATAACTTCTGCCACTAAGGTTTCGTCATCTCCAAAGTATAATTTATTTCCAATTCTAATCTTACGCGCTGGATCTACCAAAACATCCCAAAGACGCTGATCCTGGTTTAATTCGCGAAGCAAAAACACCTCAATACGTGCACCTGTCTTTTCCTTATTACCATAAAGTCTTGCAGGAAAAACTTTGGTGTTATTTAAAATCATCACATCGCCTTCATCAAAATAATCAATAACATCCTTAAACAATTTGTGTTCAATGGTTTGATTAGCTCTATCCAAAACCATTAGTCGAGATTCATCTCTGTGTTCTGCTGGATGCTCTGCTAATAATTCTTCTGGGAGGTTAAAATTGAAGTGCGATAATTTCATATTAGGTGGTTTATTTTTTTGAAGTTGCAAATATACAATCTCAAAATAGGCCTTGTCAAGTAATTAAAGGTTTATTTTAAACGGAATCCAATTGTTCTTAAATCTTCCCAAAATTGAGGATAGGATTTACTCACGACATCAGCATCTTGAATCTTTAAAGACGTTTTTAATCCTAATGGAGCAAAGGCCATCGCCATTCTATGGTCATTATAAGTTGCAATTGAAATATCGCTTTCAATCGAATTTGATGGATGAAGATACAAGGTCGCATCAGTAATGGTAACTTCTGCCCCAAGTTTTTCCAACTCAGTTTTTAGCGCCACCAACCGATCAGTCTCTTTAATTTTTAAGGTATGTAAACCTGTTAAATAACATTCTGACCCTAGACCAAAAGCTGTTACCGCAATGGTTTGTGCAATATCTGGAGCATCACTTAAGTCTAAATGTATTGGTGAAGGATGATGAGTGATGAGTGATTTCTTTATTCGAATAGAATGTCTATCAAAGCTTGTTTCTACACCAAATTCTCGATATACCTCTGCCAAAACCGAATCGCCCTGAAGTGAATCTTCCTTATAAGCGCTTAATGTAATTTCGGTATTCAACTCACTTAAAGCAACAATACTATAAAAGTAGGATGCTGAAGACCAATCAGACTCCACAACTATGGTCTTAGATTCAGGCGTTTTAGAAAAAGGTTTTATTGAAATAACATTATCCTTAAAACTTGTTTCTATTCCTAGTCTTTCTAAAAGACGTAACGTCATTGTAATGTAAGGTACAGAAGTAATCTTTCCATCTAGAGTAAGTTTTAACCCATTATGTAATCTTGATGCAATTAATAATAAGGCAGAAATATATTGGCTACTCACGTTGGCCTTGAGCGTTACTTCGAAATTAGTGAGTTTTTTTCCTTTGATTCGTAATGGTGGAAACCCTTCGTTTTCTAAATATTGAATATCAGCTCCTAAATCCCTTAAGGCGTCTACAAGAATTTTTATCGGTCGTTCCCTCATTCTAGAAGAACCTGCTAACACGACTTCCCTACCTTCCTGAATAGAGAAATATGCTGTTAAAAAACGCATAGCTGTACCTGCGTGATGAATGTCAATAAGCTCCTCCTTAGAAGCCAAGGCCTTTTGCATAAGTTGGGAGTCATCAGACTTGGATACATTGTCTATACTTAGGTGTGGGTACAAAGCCTTAAGCAATAGCAATCTATTTGACTCACTTTTTGACCCTGTAATAGTCAGTGACGATTTGCGATTAATCGTTGATTGGAGAATATGAATATCCACGAACTTCTGATATTAATTAAGTAGCAAATCTACTTTAATTTATCATTATTATGGTGTCTATCGTGGTCGCGTTTCGCTTTTTTATTCATTTTTTTATCAAAGGCCTCTTGTAAGTCTATGCCTGTTTGATTTGCCAAGCAAAGCACTACAAATACGACATCAGCTAATTCCTCTCCTAAATCTTTATTCTTATCACTTTCTTTTTCGCTTTGTTCACCATAACGTCGTGCAATAATTCTTGCCACTTCTCCCACTTCTTCCGTAAGTTGCGCCATATTGGTAAGTTCATTAAAGTACCTGACCCCATGTGCTTTTATCCAATCATCGACATCTTTCTGTGCATATTTTATATTCATCTTATGCTTTTTTAAGTACTATTTGTTCAGATTGTTTTTCTACTACTTTATTGAAAAATTGTTTAAACACAGAATAGTCATTTGGTTTAATTAAAGAGTTCCCCAAATTTAATTCAATGCTTAACTGTAAAAAACTACCATTTTGCTTAATGATGTATTTAAATTTCGATTCACCTCCATTAAACTCAAATATCTCGCTTTTTGGTAATGATTCCACTGCGTAACCTTCTGGCAACATAATATTTACTAAATAACTATCTTTAAATGGAAATGCAAAATCAATTGGGTACTCTCTTGTTTCTAACTTAAATGGATTTTCGTCCATCGTAAAGAATAATAATGGGGAAAAATAGAGATTTCCACCAACTTCATCGATAGCATCAGAGGCTTCATAGTCATAAGAAATCTTAATAGGCTTTGTGATATCCATATCATTTTCAAACTCTAAATTGGATATTTCTATATCCCCTTTACCGTTTTCTAATCGCTTTATATGATCTTCGGTTGACAAATTACTATGGCTTTTTCTATAACTCAATGCTAAATGATCTGTAATACTTTGTCTTATTTTGCCTTCAATAGAAAAGTCTTCATTGATTTTAATGTTTAATGAGGTGGTTTCACTCGATTGTTTAGTTGGTCTTAGTGACACCCAAGAAGAGTACCCATCGTCTTTTAAAACTCGACCTTGCCAATTTAAAGTTCGTGACGGCAGTACATTAATCATACTATAAGGCTCAGTAGCATCTAGCAGAACATAGCCTTGATCACTTTCTACCATACATATAACATAATTGAATCCCTTTCGAGTTGGGAAAACAGGAATACCATTATCTCTAGTACTTACCAGTACTGGACTAGCACTAATACCTTGCGATCTCATCATGGCAATAAGTAATAAATTGATGTCCGCAACATTGCCTTCGCCTTCATTATAGGCCTTTTTTGTCCCTTTCATAGCCGTATATCCATAGAACCCATTCCATTTCACCTTTGACTTTACGAAAGATTGAAGTAATAACGCTTTTTGAAAATCATCATTACCCATGGCCACAACTTCTTGAATATCGTTCTTAAAAAAGTTAGAACGACTTAATTGATCGCCAAAATCTGAATCTGCTAAGATAGATTTACAGACCTTGTTCCAGTCTGTGGAAAACGATTTTTCGATTCCTCCATAGCTATTAAGAATAGCCGAAAGTTCTAAAGTTAATTTTGCTCTGTAATTATCTAAACTTCCTGCATAAGCTTCAACTTTAAGAGCCGGAATATCTACTTCATTGGCCGATAAAACATTCTCTTTATAATCAAAAGATCTTTGGCTATATCCCTTACTGCCTGATGTTAGGTTACTCGCCGCAGCTTGGTTTGTAGCAGTATATTTTCCTTTAGATTCTGAAGTTGAAGTTTTTATATTAGGATAGTAAAAAGCCTTAGGATTCACTTTTGTATCATAGACATAGTATTCTGGCGTTTTTATTTCTAAATCAAATTTATTGATTGGAATATTATATTGAAAAACCACATCATCAATTACTAAAAAGGGTGACACAATCTTATAACTATATTCAATCACCGAACCTTCTTTTATATTAGGCATCGTAATGGTGTTAATCTCAGTGAATTCGTTATAATCTTCCTCAAAAATGCCCTCCTTTTTCAGTTTTTCTTTTTCAATCTTACCATCGGTCAAATTATACGTGTAGCCTTTTAATTTTAACAACTTCTCCTTGTTACCACCACTTCCTTCATAAAGATAAATCTTCTCGGTTGCCAAATCAAACCCTTGCTTGTTATATATTTTTATGCGCTCATGGATTTCTCGATGCTGCATGAATCCGTCATCATCCGTATAAATAAAGTAAATATATTCTTTTCTGTATATCACAGCAGCATTTGCAGTAGAATCTTTAGGGTGTACCTTTTGCTGTAATTCCGCTTTGGAAACATTTCCAAATTTGATGTTTTGCGCATTACTAACAAAGAATAATAGCGACAAAGCGATAGTTATTAAATATTTCATTGGATTTGAGTTTGATGGTTATTAATTGGATTTTACAAGTACAATTTTTGTTTTATCATACTTTACGATAGACTTCATGAAGTCCCTGAATACCTTATAATCTGATTTTGTATAATTTCCTTTGTTTAAAACATACGTTCTTGTGTACTTAATTTTATTATCCTCAATTTTTTCTAATTTATACATGTAAGATCCAAACTCTGTATTTAGGGTTTCGCCTTCTCCCATGGCTTCTATCTTAAGTGAACTTGGAAAAGTTATTATAAACTCGTCTGTATCCTTAAACGATCGATCTATTTTAAAATCTAATTGTCGATCAGAATATCTTTGAGGTATTTTAGTAACTCTATTAAAAATATTGGGCTGTAGTATTAACCTAGGCCCACTTTTAGAGGCATAATTCTCTGTAGACAACTTTACTTTTTCATTAAAAACAATAGCGTCTTTGTCATTCTCTATATCTATAGCTTCAATGGATAAATTATTGATATGACTCCAATAGTCCTTGTAATACATTTGTTGATCTCTTGTAGTTTCATTCTGAATGCCTTCGTGCAAATGATATTGGTAACCTGTGGTAGAGATAGATACGTCTGCAGAAAAACTACCAGTCTCATCTAAATCTACGGTCGCATAAGTATTTTGAACACTATCATCGGCATTATAAGTCTTAGTATGGACTATTTCACCTCCGTCTGGCTTAACCAATAGTACAGCTCTGTCATCCGTAAAACCAGCAGTAAATCCAAATGGATTACTTTGACTAGTACACTCTAAAAAAATATTTTCATCTTCAGTTGGTATGCATAAGATGACATGATTACCTTCTGTAACAGAAAAACTAGAATCTAGGCTCTTTATGTCATCACTACCATATACTACTGTATAATAAGACGGCACATCCACCACCTCTAATAAAGCTTTAGTGTAGTTTGAAAGACCTTTGCAATCACCATAACCTAAACGATCTACTTCCTCGGCGGCTATTGGTTTCCAGCCACCAATACCTATCTGAACACTTATATATCGTGTCTTATCTTGTAGATAATTGTAGACTATCTTAGCACGCTCAATTTTATCATCAACACCATTAGTGAGCGCTTTTACCTCGTCAATAACATCTTGTGGTAAGTCATCTGTACCTACTAAAAGCTTATCGTGCATCCATTTTCCAAAATCTTGCCAATTGTTGTTAATCCCTGGCACACCTTCCATATTAAAACTAGTCAAAGCAACTTTAAGTAATGGCGTAATCTCTGATAAAGATGGACTGAAGGTCTCATATTTTATACCTGGTGTATTTTTAATCTGATAATAATCTTCAGTATTCTCCTCAATATTAAAATGTCTTGGGCTAAGCTTTTTTCTAATCTCAATATCAGAATTATTAATGATTTTATATTCTGAATATTGCACACCTAAATAATAACCGCTAATGGGTCGCCATTGTGGCACAAAGGCAGTACTTCTATACTTCACTTCAGACACAAACTCAATGGTGTAAGGATAATCGATAGGCTTGTATTCATAAAACTTTACACGACTATCAGAATATAAAGTCCCACCACTTACAGCACTTTGATCTGAGAACTCGTTTTTCTTTATTCTTTTTATTTGGTTACCTAACTTGTTGTATATTTTTATCTCAAGGTCTTTAATATTGGTGTTTTCATCATAGAACTCAACAGCATTAATATGCTTATCTCCATACTTATTGTAAACAGTTACGATACGTTTAGTAAAAACGACCATATCATTAAAATCATTAATTTCAATAACCTGGCTATCATATCGGACTACAGCATTAGCATTAATCTTTAATTCTACAGGCACAGTTAATGCGATATAAGCATCCTCAGATTGTGAAGAACCAAAAAAGCAAATGAATATTAATGCTACAAACTGGAAAATTTTTATGCTACGCATACAGCGGATTGATTTATAGAAGACACAAGATAAAGCGCAAATCTATTTTATAAGATGACAATTATCATAAACACCACTAAAGCTGCTGATTTTTAGACAATTGGTGATTTTTAAGGTTCTAATCGCACTTAACACGATTACATTCTATCTTTTGAATCTATAATTATGGTTACTGGTCCATCATTGATTAGATGAACTTTCATATCTGCGCCAAATTGCCCTGTTTTAATGGATTTTCCTAATTCTAATTGTAGTTTTTCTATGAAGGTTTTATAAAGAGGAATAGCGATATCTGGCTTAGCCGCTTTTATATAGCTTGGTCGATTTCCTTTTTTTGTACTAGCATGCAATGTGAATTGACTGACTAAAACAATATCGCCATTTGAATCGAGTATTGATCTATTCATCACATTATTTTCATCAGGAAAAATACGCAGGTTAACAATCTTTTTGCATAGCCAATCTATATCTTCTTGAGTATCATCATCTACTATACCTAAAAGCACTAAAACACCTCTATCAATGGATGCAACTAATTCAGAATTTATGGTAACGGATGCTTCAGAAACACGTTGTAAAACAATTTTCATAACCCGTAACTAAACTATAAAGTATTAGAAAAATTAACAATTTTGATTAAATGTTCTTTACTTTTTAGGCTTAGATTTTCACTTTCAATAAAAAAATTAATTTCATCAAATTTATTTCCAAAGATTTTGCAGAATGCTTTTTTTCTGGATGGTATCTTATGGACCTTATTATTAACTAAAAGTAGAAGAGTATCTTCTTTCCTTTTAAAATCCGCCACCAAATCCTGAGTAAATTCATCGCTAGGGGCTTTATTAATTTCTAAGACAACTCTTTGCTTTGTTAAAAGGGCATTCTTCCCTTTATTATGTAACAAAAAAAATCCTTTCCTTTTTTCGTATGACAATACCTTGTATTGGTGTCCCAATTCTTCAAATTCAACAATTCTCCCTATAGTTTTTTTTAAATTATAAACTTGTCCTTGATAATTTAATTCCATCTCGTCCTTGTGCAAATTATAAATAAGATGAAATTTGCTCTGATAACCTTCTATTTTAGCTATTTGCGATTCACTGGTCAAATACATTTTATGCTTTATATTCTCAAAAGTGGCTGTCCCAGCATTTATATCCGCAATTTTCTTAACAAATAGCTGATCAATATATTGATTATGGTTTTGTGATAGAATTTTTAATGGGAATAGTGATAGAACTAACAAAAAGGACAATGTTTTTTTCATAATTAATTTACTTATATAAGACTTAGAATTTTATCTTTTGGGCATACCTAATCCCAATTATCTGTTCTGTAATGCTCGTCTTCTCCTTCTAAAATTTGAAGATAGCTACGATACCTCGAATACGAAATCTCATCATTTTCGAGTGCCAACTTTACTGCACATTTGGGCTCTTTTAGATGCAAACAATTATTGAATTTACAATATTGCTTAAGCGCAAAAAATTCAGGAAAATAATCACCAACTTCTTCTTTTTCCATATCCACAACACCAAAACCTTTAATACCTGGTGTGTCAATGATTTTAGCATTGAAACTTAAATCGAACATCTCTGCAAAAGTAGTGGTATGCTGTCCCTGCATGTGCTGTTCTGAAATGGTTTTAGTCTTAAGGTTTAGCGACGGTTCTATAATATTAACCAAAGTCGATTTCCCAACACCTGAGTGCCCAGAAAACATGCTCACCTTATCCATCATTAATGCTTTTACTTTATCAATATTTTGACCCGTCTTTGCTGAAATTTCAATACACTCGTACCCTATCTTTCTATACATATTCGACAAATATTTAACTTCAAGTAAGGCCTCTGTATCATACGTGTCAATTTTGTTGAACAACAATATTGTCTTGACTGAATACGCTTCAGCAGTTACCAAAAAGCGGTCGATGAAACTTGTAAATGTAGGCGGATTATCTATGGTAATCAAAAGAAAAACCTGATCAATATTAGCGGCTATAATATGGGTTTGTTTCGAAAGGTTTACGGATTTCCTAACGATATAGTTAGTGCGCTCTTCAATACGATTAATAACTCCTGTTTCCTTGTTATTTTTGGTTTCTAACTCAAACTGAACCTTATCGCCTACAGCAATAGGGTTAGTACTTTTTATGCCCTGCAATCTAAACTTTCCCTTTATTCTACACTCATAAAACTTACCGTTCATTGTTTTAACGGTATACCAACTTCCAGTAGATTTATAAACAGTTCCTATCATTAAGCCAATCAATAACAACAAAGTAACAACATTTAGCTAAAAAAGTCTTTACTTTATAAGCATAAAACAAAAATCAACAATCATGAAAAAAAATTTTTTATTTCTCTTAGCATTTGCTGCAGGATTAATTTCATTTTCGTTTATAAACAAGAAGGACTCTAATGACGAAAAACCAATTGCTCAGGTAGAGTACAAAGTTATTACTAGTGTAGAATCGATTGTACCAAATGGACTAGGGCGATCTAGATTAATTTCCTCTAACGCAAATAGGGATTATAGTGAATTTACTTCTGAACAAACTGAAGAGGACAACACTCGAAACAAATCTAAAAGAAAAGACATAAGAGTCAAGGATTTTGAAGAAACCAAACTTCTTAATTTCTTTAATCTTGGAGGTATTAGATTTCAAAACATTGTAGCTAATGATGCCATTATTACATCTAAACTAACTGCTATGAGTGAGGAAGGTTGGGAACTTGCTTTTGTGAGTAGCTCATCTGAAAGCGATGCGGGTAAAGGTGACAATCAAGGAATTTTTGTTACCAGATATATTTTTAAAAGAAGTCGGTAAATTAATAGAACATCCTAACTAAAAGGCTCGCATTGGCGAGCCTTTTTTATTTCCTAAATTATTTCAAACTCCACAATAGACATTTCACTGGGTGTTTTGGTCGCTTCACTTATTTAGCAACACTTATAACCTATTTATCAAAATAACTTTGTAGGAGAATTTTAAAACAAGTGTAACCACATTAAAAATTTATTAATCATGAAAACAGTAAAACACACATTAGGAATAAGTCTACTTATTATTTCATTTTTATTTTCTACTGAAATGAACGGGCAAAAACGGAACGGCACAAAAAACAAAAGCGTAAAAACTGAACGTATCAGCACAAAAGACAGAGTGAACACTAATCGTAACAGGTACGATGATAGATACAGTACACAATCCATTAGAAGAAACCCAAATTACAGGTATCCAAGACATAGACGTGTTATAAGAACATTACCAAGACATCATGTAAGAATCGTCTATAGAGGATTACCATATTTCTATTATTCAGGTATTTACTATACGCAATATGGTGACCAATACATAGTTGTAATGCCACCTGTAGGGTTTAGAATTACGGTGTTACCTGTCGGCCACGTAAGAATTGTTATGGGCTCTTCTGTCTACTTCTATCACTCTGGCATCTATTACATAGAATCTCCCGAACCTGATGAAGATGAGGGAAAATATGAAGTAGCAAAACCACCAGTAGGAACTGTAGTCTCTAAAATACATGAAGATGCTGAAGAAGTTGTTCTCGATGGAAAAACCTATTACGAGTACAATGAGATTCTTTACAAAAAGACTATAGATTCTGACGAAAAGGTAACATACGAAGTCGTATATAATTAGAACTAATTATCAATTTTAAATAAAACTGCAAACACAATGAAAACATCACTAAAATTAGTATTGGTTCTGTTAGGTTTTGGCCTTACATCCAATGCTCAAAATGCTAAAGAAGCTGTACAAAACACAAAGCAAATCGTAGAAGGCAAAAAAATGCTAGAGCGCGATATTAAAGAACTCGGAGTCTTTAAAGCTCAGCTAGAATTATTGAACAGATCGTTTGAAACCAAGAATTCTGACGAGGTCAACCAATTAAAGGCTAATATAGTGGCCGATATGGTTAGGGAAGTTGAACAAAGCGGAGAAAAAGCTAAAAAAGCAAGAAGGGAGATAGCTCAAAGTTCAGCAGAGGTTCGATCGGACCGAAGAGAAATAAGACGCAACAGGGAAGATTCCGAAAGAGGACGATACGATAGAGACGATGACCGACGCGATATGGCTCGAGATCGAGTAAATAAAAGAGACGACAAAAGAGACCGACGAGACGATGTCAGGGATTTTGAACAGCAAATTGCTAGAGCTGATCGTCAAGCGGAAATCTTAAAAACGCTAAAGTCCTACAATTTCACATTTGATAATAGTGAAGATGCCCTAGCCAAAAAGCAACTCGTTTTAGATTTTGCCGGCTCAATGCAACAGGATATAGAGGCTACAAAACGAGAACTGGCAGAGGATAACAGAGAGCGCAATGAAGACCGAAGAGAGCGAAGAGATGATAGAAACGAACGTAATGAAAATGATATAAAGAAGAAACGTAGAGGCTGGTAGAACATAGACATTTTATTACGTAAAAACCTTTCACCCTATGGTGAGAGGTTTTTTTATGTCTTCAATCTAGTAGAAATTGCTTTACAATTCACAAAAGTCATTTCACGTTAGAATTAAGTCGTTTCACCTGTTTTTCAATGATTTGTAGCCCTTTCGAGAAGTAAATTTGTATAAGAAATAATACTAAAAATCAGAAATTATGAAAACCAAACTTTTTACAATCGTTAGCGGAATTATTATTTGCTTAATTACTTCTATCGGAGTCAATACAGAGTTAGATCTCTATGATAAAAGTTACAACACCGAAAAATCACAAGAGATGGCTTTCTGTGATGATTGTACATTAGACATTGATGAATGTAGTCTCGAATGTGAAATTGAACACTTAGAAAAGAAAATCTTTGGAAACATTGAAGATTTCGATGTCATTGACCCAAGCGATATTAAAGTCATAGAAGTTGAAGATGATATAGACTTACTAATAATCAATCAAAAGCACTAAATCATATATTTTGACTATTTTACCAATCTATAGCATTCAATCTTACAATTTGGCTTCGAAAGTAAAATATGTAAAACCGTCTACATTAGTCACAATAGCTTTATTAATCTCGTTTTTAATAAATCTACCTAGAACACTAGAACTATATGAAGTATTCGGTAATATTAGTAAGTCATTTGATCAGGTTTCGGTCAAAGATGTTTTAACGAGGCTGCTCTTTCTATTTGCTTATTCCTTTATTGGGCTTCAATTAAACACAAATTGGAGATATAGATTAAACTATAGCAAAATCACAAATGGCGTATTTACAGTATTGGCTAATATAGGACTGTTTTTCGGAGCAGTCTTCTCCTTTTTCTACAGTCATCAAATGATTACAGCAACGACATTGACCTCTTCTGGCAAAGGCATGTCTTACTTTGTGTATTTTACGATTCTAGTTATCGTTATTTTTATATCAAGAATATTGCGGTTTCAGGTTATCCATCGCGATGATTTGGCTGAAAAGGAATTACTAAAGCAACAAAGTCTACAGAATGAACTCACAGCCCTAAAAAATCAGATCAATCCTCATTTTTTGTTTAACGCTTTAAATTCTTTAAACACATTGGTAAGAGGTAACCAAGAAGCTACCACATTTGTTAATGAACTTTCATACATGTATCGCTACATCTTACAAAGTGGGCAGCAAGATTTAGTGACCCTAAATGAAGAACTTAAATTTTTGAACAGCTATATCTACCTAATAAAAACCAGATATCGTAACCGGTTTGTTTTGGACATTAACATCCCTGAAAATACCTTAAACAAGAATATCCCTTCGCTTGCTTTGCAACTCTTGGTCGAAAATGCCATAAAGCACAATGAAATCTCTGAGGAGAACCCATTGAAAGTAAGTATCTATCTTGAAAACCATACAATCGTCGTTAAAAATAAAATTAGATCAAGATCAACTTTAGTCCATAGTACTGGGCAAGGTCTTGAAAATATCAATAAGCGTTATAAATTATTAAAAGGCAATGAGATTATGATTACCAAACAGAATGAATTTTTCATTGTTAAATTACCTCTAATTTAAAGTCTTATGAAAGTAGTTATTGTAGAAGATGAAATTGCAGCATCAGAAAATCTTATCTATTTATTGAATGAAATTGACCCAACTATTGAAGTATTGAAAACACTTGATTCTGTAAAGTCTTCGGTTGCTTATTTTTCTGAAATGCAAGAGGCCGATTTAATTTTTATGGATATTCATTTAGCAGACGGCATTTCTTTTGAAATTTTTGAGCAAGTTACTATTACTACACCTATCATTTTCACGACGGCATACGATCAATATGCAATCCAAGCATTTAAGGTGAATAGTGTCAATTATTTATTAAAACCTCTTAACAAGGAAGAGATTTCGGAAGCCATAAACCAGTTCGTATCCGCAAAGCAGCCCTCAGGTTCTACTTTAAACAATATTGAGGCCTTAATGCAAATGTTAGACACAAAATCCGCCAATTATAAATCCACCTATTTAGTTCAAAAACGTGATGAGTTATTACCCTTAAAAACAAAAGACATTGCCTATTTCTTTATAGATTCTAGTATTGTAAAAGCAATAACTTTCAATAACCAATCTTACATCATAAATAAAAAGCTCGAGGATATTGAAACAGAATTAGACCCTAAATTATTCCTTCGCGTAAATCGCCAATTTATTCTAAATAAAGATTCCGTTATAAAAATCAAATATTACTTCAACGGTAAGTTAATTGTTATAACACAACCACCTTACCAAGAGCGCATTGTTGTGAGTAAAGCAAAATCGAACGAGGTTAAAAGTTGGATGAATTCTTAATCAGATTTGCTTTAGGTTGAGAAAAGGTTAATTCACTCAGTAATTAAGACGGTTCAGTTAATTGATTCCGAAATATAAGTGCATTCAGAATTACTTTTGGTATAGATTTAAAAACATAACATTATGAAAACTATTCAACTAATTTTTGTCCCAATTTTTGCATTAACATGCACTTCAGTTATTGGACAATCGCAAAAACAACTAGAAAGAGAAAAAAACAAAGTCGAAATATTCTCGGTCGAAGAACGGGCAAACTTACAATTACTGTTCTACGATAAAACTAAAGTAATGAACCTCACCGAAAAAGTTGAGGAAGAGTACTACAGATACCTTCTGCACTATGTGTATGATATGCACCGTCTTAATGACAGAGACAAAGATTACACCAAAGAAGAAATTAAGGAGGAACTTGAGAAACTGATTGTTAAAATGAACGCGAAAATAGAACCTATTTTAACAGAACAACAGTTTGAGGTGCACGTAAACAACTGGAATGATATGATGAAAGTGGTCTATTTTAAAAGTGATTGGGAATGGACCGAAAGTTGAAAAAAGGCTCGCCATGGCGAGCCTTTTTTTAGTGATTAATGATTTCCTCCTGATGATTAATCGATTCTTGATGTATCGCTTTAAACATACGTAGAATAAACTCTTCACTTAAGTTCTTTTCTTCGCCCTCCAATATCATCTTACCTAGAATTTCGTTATAACGTTTGTTTTGCAATACCGCCACATTATGTTTTTTCTTTAAGGCTCCGATGCCTTCTACGACTTGCATACGTTTTCCCAAAATTTCAATCAGTTGATGATCGATAACATCAATTTTAGTTCTTAAAGTATTTATATTGTTCTTAAACTCAGCGTCCTCACCTACTTCTTTTCTAATGCGCAAATCCTCGGTATATTTTATCAAAGTATCAGGTGTAATTTGTTGCGCGGCATCGCTCCAAGCATTATCGGGATCGTGATGGGTTTCTATCATTAATCCATCGTAATTTAAATCTAATGCCGTTTGACTTAAATCGAAAATAATATCGCGACGTCCAGCGATATGCGAAGGATCTAAGATTAAAGGCAAATCTGGAAAGCGATTCTGTAAATCCACGGCCAACTGCCATTCTGGGTTATTCCTGTAACGCGTTTTCTCATAAGTCGAAAACCCTCTGTGAATTACACCAAGATTTTTTACATCTGCTGTGTAAAAACGCTCTACAGCACCCAACCACAGGGATAAATCTGGATTAACAGGATTTTTAATTAATACAGGTTTGTCGGTGCCTCTTAGAGCATCAGCAATTTCCTGAACTATAAATGGACTTACCGTTGTTCGGGCACCAATCCAAAGAATATCCACATCGTGTTTTAAAGCTAACTCGACATGATTGGGGTTGGCAACTTCGGTGGTAATCATCATCCCAGTTTCTTCTTTTGCTTTTTGCATCCATTTTAAACCAAGTGCTCCTACACCTTCAAAATTTCCTGGACGTGTTCTTGGCTTCCAGATTCCAGCTCTAAAAACTGTCGCATCACTGTCTTTTAGTTGATGTGCAATATGAAGCACCTGTTGTTCAGTTTCTGCGCTACACGGCCCAGCAATAACCAAAGGGTGTTCTAAGTTAAATGCATCTAGCCAATTCCTCAATTGTTTTTTATTTTCCATAGGACTATTAATCTTCTCTTTCTTAATTTTTATTGTATTCCGTTCAATATATCTTTAATGTGGTTTGTAGTTTCCATTTCATTGTAAACCGCTTCAAAATCACCATCTTCCATCAGATGTTTAAAATGTTTCAAGTTATTAATATACTCATCTAGCGTTTCAATAACATTGGTTTTATTTTGTTCAAAAATGGGTGTCCACATAGCTGGTGAACTTTTTGCCAAGCGCACGGTACTTTCAAAACCACTACCAGCCATATCAAAAATATCTCGCTCGTTTTTTTCTTTTTCAATCACGGTCTTTCCTAACATGAATGAACTGATATGAGATAAGTGCGATACGTAAGCAATATGCTTATCATGAGCTTTAGGATTCATGTAACGAATGCGCATGCCTAAATCCGAAAACAATTTTAAGGCTTTTTCTTGAAGCTTGAAGGCGGTCTCCTCAACCTCACAAATGATATTGGTTTTGTTCTTGTACAATCCTTCTGAAGCAGCTCTAGGACCTGAAAATTCTGTACCTGCAATAGGATGTGCTGCAAGAAAATTTCTTCTTTTTGGGTGGTTTTTCACTTTGAGGCATATATCTTCTTTGGTAGATCCGGCATCAAATACAATGGCTTCATCAGAAACACTATCTAAAACTTCTGGCAACACCTCTAAAGCTGCATCGACAGGAATAGCTAGTATTACCAAGTCAGCTTTATGTAAATTCTCAAAGTTAGCTTTCTTATCTATTATTCCTAATTCAATAGCTTCTTCTAAATGGCCCT
This sequence comes from Winogradskyella sp., assembly GCF_028289625.1. Lineage (GTDB taxonomy): Bacteria > Bacteroidota > Bacteroidia > Flavobacteriales > Flavobacteriaceae > Winogradskyella. The sequence goes on from NZ_JANQOM010000070.1 coordinate 18,305, forward strand.
CATTATTATCAATTCCAAAAATTGTACATTCAGAATTTTGCTTCTTAATATCTAGTGCAAAACTGCCTCCTATTAATCCTACTCCAATGACAAAAATATCCTTCATAAGCCTAAACCCTTGCTATTGCTTCTTCTATTAATTTTTCTGGTGAACATAAAGAAAAACGCACATAGCCTTCACCATTACTTCCAAAAATAGTTCCTGGCGTTATAAATATGGAATGCTCTTTAAGCACAACATCCGAAAATTCCTCCGATTTTATATGTGGTGGTAATTTTGCCCACACAAATAGTCCTGATGCATATTCATCGTATGTACAGTTTAACGCTTCAGCCAATTTCCAAATTAGTTCACGTCTTTGTTCGTAAACACTATTTAAACTTACAAACCACATATCCGAACATTTCAAAGCTTCGATAGCACCTTTCTGAATGCCATAAAACATTCCAGAATCCATATTACTCTTCACTTTTAATACGGCACTAAGATGCTCGTAACTACCAACGACCATACCCACACGCCAACCTGCCATATTGAAAGTCTTGCTAAAAGAATTTAACTCCAAGCATACCTCTTTTGCATAGTTGTAACGCATTATGCTTATCGGTTTTTCATTCAATATAAAACTGTAAGGATTGTCATTTACAATTAGAATACTATGACGTCTGCCAAAAGCGATAACTTCATCATAAAACTTGTTAGGTGCATTGGCACCTGTGGGCATGTGCGGATAATTGATCCACATTATTTTTACTTTACTAAGATCTAAGCGTTCTAACGCAATAAAGTCTGGCAACCAATGGTTGTCTTCTGTTAAGTCGTAAAGTACAGGTTTGGCCTCTAGAAGTTTGGTCACAGCTGAATAGGTTGGATATCCTGGATTTGGCACCAATACTTCATCACCTTTATTTAAAAACGCCATCGATATATGCATAATCCCCTCTTTACTTCCAAGGAGTGGAAGTATCTCGGTCTGACCGCTTAAACTAACTTTATAACGCTTTTTGTAAAAATTGGCGATTTCTTCTCTAAGCTCTGGAAGACCTTGATAGCTCTGATATTTGTTTGCGCCTTCTTCATCTAAACTATCTTTTAGCAACATGGTCGCCTTAAAAGGTGGCTCTAAATCCGGACTACCAACCCCTAAGTTAATAATCGGTTTTCCTTGCGATTTTAAAAACGCAACTTCTCTAAGTTTTTTAGAAAAGTAGTATTCTTCTACATGTTTTAAACGGTCGGCAATCTCTATCATAATCTCGCATTTTTATATTCGCCTAATACTTTAAAATTCTCTGCCATAATCTTCATAATGGAATTGGCTTTGTCATAGTCTTTATAGTCATCAAAAGTAACATCTACAAAAAAAGCATATTTCCAAGGCGTCTCGATTTTTGGCAAGGATTGAATTTTGGTTAGGTTGAGTTTACAATCACTCATAACATTGAGTATTGTGGCTAAACTACCACGTTTGTGGTCCAATTCAAATTTTAACGATGCTTTACTGAGTTCACTTTTTTTAAAAATATGATTTTGACGCCTTACAATGACAAATCGCGTTTCGTTATGCTTTATAGTTTGAATACTCTCTGCTAAAATATTGAGTCCATATAAACTTGCAGCATTTTTACTCGCTATCGCTGCAATTCCTTTAACTTCACCATCTGAAATTTGCTTTGCCACATCAGCAGTGTCTTTTGCTTCTACCAATTTGATATGTGGATAATCCTTAAGAAAGACTTTGCACTGTAACAACGCCATTGGATGCGAATGCACTTCCTTAATCGATGCTATAGTCTCACCTTGTAAAGCCAATAAATTATGCTGAATCTCTAAATAATATTCCCCTACTATACTTAAATTATGCTTATCTATAAGCGCATAGTTTGGAATAATGGAACCTGCAATTGAATTCTCTAAAGCCATCACTATGTTATCCGTATCGCCATTAATAAGACTATCTACAGCACTGTCAAAAGACATACACTCAACAACTTCTGCCCGGGTATTGAAGTATTGCTGTACCACTTCGTGATGAAACGATCCCTTTATGCCTTGTATTGCTATTGGTTTTCTCAAATGTCTTTCTTTATTATATAATCCTAAATCAACACTTCGGCAAAGCTCAGTGTGACAGTTCTGGACTTTTTCAATCTTTACTGGTTGAAAAAGAAAAAGTCTCGATTAAATCGAGACTTTCATAACTTATATTTAAATAAAACATACGCAGTCTCGTTCCTTTACTTAAAAAAGAAATAAAACCAGTTAAAATATGTTTTAGATATATTCATTCTTATTATTTGAATGGCTAATGTAATTAATATTTTTACAAATCAAAATTGTTAACCCTGCTTTTTAACAAATTAGTACGATTTTAAAGATTTAGTGATAAACCTTGAGTCCTGTTTTATATTATTATTTTTGATTAAATATTCCGAGAAATGTCAATAGAAGTAAAAAACATAACCAAACTTTATAAAGACCAAAAGGCGCTGAATAATGTTTCCTTTAAAGTGAATGACGCCGAAATTGTTGGCTTTTTAGGACCAAATGGCGCAGGTAAGTCTACAATGATGAAGATTCTGACCACTTATATTGAAGCATCTGAAGGTTCTGCTAACGTAAATGGTTTTGATGTTAATACTAACAAAAAAAATGTACAAAGCAGTGTTGGGTATTTGCCCGAGCACAACCCTCTTTATATGGACTTATACGTTAGGGAATATTTAAGCTTTAATGCCAATGTCTATGGTACTCCAAAATCTAGAATTGACGAGGTTATAAAACTGACAGGACTTAAACCAGAGGCGCATAAAAAAATTGGTCAACTATCTAAAGGTTACCGACAACGTGTAGGTTTAGCTAATGCCTTACTACACAATCCTAATGTTTTAATTTTAGACGAACCCACCACAGGTTTAGACCCAAACCAGTTAGTAGAGATTAGAAACCTCATCAGAACTATTGGTAAAGAAAAAACTGTTTTCCTTTCAACACATATTATGCAAGAAGTTGAAGCCATGTGTGACCGTGTGATTATCATCAACAAAGGTGAAATCGTTGCTGACAAATACTTAAAAGACTTAAGGAAAGGGCAAGAACAAGTTGTAGTGGTTGAATTTGATTATAGAGTTGAAGATACCTTTTTATTAAAATTACCAAAAGTAGCATCGGTGAAAAATCCCTATGGTTTTGTTTATGAAGTAACGTTCTCTACAAAAGAAGATATGCGCTCTCATGTGTTTGATTTTGCGCACGATAATGAATTGAAAATTCTACAACTCAATCAGAAAAATGCAAGTTTGGAAAGTTTGTTTAGAGAATTGACAAGCTAGAAAAGGTCCATCTTTACCTTTCCAAAGGAAAGAGATTTTTCACCTTTAGTTTAGAAAACAGCTATGAATAAATTAAAAAATGGGGTCTATTTTTATTTGGAATTTCCATTTTTACAATAAGTGGATTTCTTATATTAAAAAAGATAAGCTTAAACCCTAAATATAATGTGGGTGAAGAACTAGACAATCTAAATGGAGTATCGGTTTATTATAATGGTGGAGTTGATAATGTCAACGGTAGAGCATTAACTGAAGATGGTTATAATCTTGGATTAAAATTCCAGTGTGTTGAATTCGTTAAACGCTACTACTATGAAGCATTAAACCATAAAATGCCTGAAAGTTATGGTCATGCTAAAGATTTTTTTAACTCAAATCTAAAAGATGGACAGATAAATAAACAGCGAGGTTTAATTCAACATACCAATCCTAGTAAATCAAAACCCAAAGTAAACGACCTGTTGGTTTATTCAGGAACACTTTCAAATAAATATGGGCATGTTTCAATTATTTCTAAAGTTAAAGAGAAAGAAATTGAAATTATACAACAGAATCCTGGACCTTATGGTAATTCAAGAGAAACATATAGTTTATCCTTTGAGGATGGGCAATGGCTAATTAATAATTCTCGTGTTTTAGGCTGGTTAAGGAAGTGATTTAGAAAAGAAGGATTTCCATCAATCAAAAATTAATTGCCCTGTATAAATGCGTTCCACATCTACAAAAGGTGGTTCGTTAACTGCAATGACATTGCCAGTACCTCTAAGTATGCCTATTAAAGATTGGATAGGGTTGATAATCATATCGTTACTTCCGCGATGATTCACCCGAACATTTTGAGCAATTAAATCTCGGCCCTGAAATCTACCAGAACCAGAAGCAAATCGAACAGAAAGGTTCTCCGTTATTCCTTTGATATAAAATGAAGAAATGTTATTGGAAAGAATATCTAAATCCTGATTGTGTACACTTAGTCTAAAATCACCAACAGTAAATTCCATATTCTCATTAAAATCCTCAGAAACTAAACTCAAACTTGGATAAGACAAACTATTGTTAGAAGACACCTCATACTGTGATGAATTACGTATTTCTGTAATGTTGGGAGCTTCTACATATATTTTTGTAATGCCAAAGTCTCTCACAAAATTGCATGTATTATTATCAGTAAGTACTAATCGGTTTTCAATGACTTCCACTTTTACATCATTCAATAAATTTTCACCTGTTTCAATGGTCACTTTGTAGTTTTCGGCTTGAGAAATAATCAGCTCCACATTCCTATTCACCAAAATCCTATTAAAAGAAGGCACCAAAACCTCTTCTTGAATAATTTTTCCTGCTGTTTGAAAACAATCATTGGCATCTTCACTATTGCAAGCAAAAACAAATAACACAGCTATAAAAATTAGTTTTTTCATAATCTTACACCTATTCCAAATTCAACAGCTTCTGCTTTGGCGCCATGTGACTTTAAGGTGATGGCACCAAAAAATGTGTTGCCAAAATAGCGTTTTAAACCGACTCTAAAATATGTTCTACCTTCAAAATCAAATGGGTAATACACATAATAACCCAATTGTGTCTCTATGGACATTTTATTGATGAATAACTCGTGCCCAACAAAAAGACCAACGCGTTTAAAATCTTCATCGCCACTGACATCCAATTCAGGAAAGGATACTGACTGATAATAAATCAATTCCTTTAAAAAATTGGAAAAAAAGACATCAGCGCCTAACTGAATAGCACTGACATGGCTTAAACGCTTATCGGCATAAGCAGATAGAATATAAAATGGAAACTGCCCGCTGCCTATAATATCACTTTGATTAATACCACTTCTAAAGGCTAGATTATATTTAATTCGTTCGGTGTACTTCTCGTCTTCCAAATCATCTATATATTCAGAATCTTCCTCATCTAAATCGTAAGTTAATCCTAAATTAATCGCCACAGTATTAATACTTGTGTTTGGTGCTTTTACATTGGCATTAGAATAATGGATTAAGGACAATCCTCCCTCTAACCCAACACGATCAAAGAGACGTGGTTTTTTATAGTTCAGCATCAGGTAGGTTGAGCTTAATAAGTGTGATCCAAAAGCAATATTCTTATGGTTTTCAACCTTATCATAAGGGTTGGTGTTATAAGCGATGCCTTGTCCAATACGCAGCATTAGATGTCTCTTAAAAAAATAAAAATTATAGTGGGCATATAATCCATAATTATTACCCAAAACATCATTTCTTAGATTCTGAAAAATAAATGAGGCCCCATAGTCAGGATAATTAAAGCGCTGTTGCCAGTCCTCATCACCAAAAGTTTTCTTATTCCAACTAAAGATGATACCTTCGGGATGACCAGTAATAAGATGTAAGATATCATTATTGTGAAGCGCTATAGTTCCTGAAAAGTAATTGATATCGAAATAAGAGTCAGTGACTTTCTTTTCTTGTGAAAATAATATGAGCCCTAAAAGGAATACTAAACTCGTAAGTCTATATTTCATGGATAATCTATTACTGGCAAAAGTAATAGATTATTTAATTTATGAAGAAGGCTACTAATAAAGATGCTACAGCAATTGCTAATAGCTGGAGTGCAAATTTAAACTCGGTTTTATTTCGCTTTATAAACTTCATGATTTGGGCATTAAATTCGGCGCAAAATTAAGAATAAATCCATATTGCAAATGTTACGAAAAACTTAATAAAATGTCACGTTTTAGAAAATCTCTTTGGCGATGGCTTTAATGTTATTACTTTTCCCCATAGAGTAATAATGCAATACAGGAATCCCAGCCTTTTGAAGTTCTTTGGATTGCTCCACACACCATTCAATACCGACCTGCCTTACTTGTTTATTGTCCTTGCATTTCACAACTTCGATAATTAGCGCTTCAGGTAAGTCCACGTGAAAACGATGCGGAATTAAATTCAATTGTTTTTTTGTGGCAATGGGCTTTAGACCAGGGATTATTGGAACTGTTATACCTTCTTTTCTGCATTTCTCAACAAAATCAAAATATTTTTTATTGTCAAAAAACATTTGGGTAACGATATAAGTTGCCCCTTTCTTAATTTTCTTTTTCAAGAAATGAATATCACTTTCTAAGCTTGGTGCCTCCATATGTTTTTCTGGATAAGCGGCGACACCTATACAAAAATTGGTACAAGAGGTGTTCTGTAGTTCATCATCTAGAAATTTACCATGGTTTAGATTTTCTATTTGATCAACCAACTCACTCGCATAGGTATGCCCTTCTTTTTCGGGTCTGAAATAAGTTTCACTCTTAACGGCATCGCCACGCAGTGCCATCACATTATCTATATCCAAAAAATCGAGATCGACCAAAAAGTTTTCAGTGTCTTCTTTCGTAAATCCACCACACAATATATGAGGTATGGCATCTACATCATATTTGTTTTGAATAGCAGCACAAATACCAACGGTACCTGGTCGTTTTTTAACAACTTGTTTTTTTAGAAGTCCATTTCCAACGTCTTTGTATACGTATTCTTCTCTGTGATACGTGACATCAATAAATGGCGGTTTAAATTCCATTAAAGGATCTATATTATCAAAAATAGATTGAATGTGTTGTCCTTTTAATGGTGGTAAAATTTCAAATGAAAATTGCGTTCTCCCATTCGACTTTTCTATATGCTCAGTTACTTTCATATGTTAGCTCACAATATTTGGGTTGAGCCACTTTTGGGCTTCTTCAACAGTTATTCCCCTTCGATTACTATAATCCTCAACTTGGTCTTCTGTAATTTTTCCTAAACCAAAATATCTTGCTTCTGGGTTTGCAAAGTAATAACCACTTACGCTCGCTGCTGGCCACATGGCTAAGCTTTCAGTTAATTTTACACCAATGGTTTCTTCTACTTTAAGAATATCCCAAATGGTTTGTTTCTCTAAATGGTCTGGGCAAGCCGGATAACCAGGTGCTGGTCTTATGCCTTTATAGACTTCCTTAATTAATTCTTCATTGGTAAGATTCTCGTTTTTAGCATAACTCCAATAATTTGTCCTCACTTCTTTATGAAGATACTCCGCAAAGGCTTCAGCCAATCTATCGGCTAAGGCTTTAATCATTATGGAATTGTAATCGTCATTTCCCGCCTCATATTTTGAAGCTATTTCTTGAGTTCCAAATCCGGTCGACACACAAAAACAGCCTATATAATCTTGTATTCCTGAGGCCAGAGGTGCAATAAAATCTGCCAAAGCCATGTTAGGTTTTCCTTGAGCTTTCTTTGATTGTTGTCGTAATGTCAAGAATTTATAGATGCTTTCATTTTGTGCCCTATCCTTTAAAACAATTCCAATATCATCATCATTGACTGTATTTGCAGCAAAAAGTCCAAAAACAGCTTTGGCCTTTAAGAGCCTTTCTTTAAAAATACTTCTTAGCATGTCTTGTGCATCTTTAAAGAGCTCTTTAGCCTGTTCTCCAACGACTTCGTCATCCAATATATCTGGATATCGACCATGTAAATCCCAACTCCTAAAGAATGGCGACCAATCAATAAATGCTTCGAGCTTTGTAATGTCAAAATCTTTTAGAACATGAATTCCCAAATGCTCTGGTGTAATAATCTCAGAGGCTTCCCAATCAATTTGAAACTTGTTTTTCCGTGCCTCTTGTATGGTAAGGTATTCCTTTTTCTTTCCCCGTTTTAAGAATTGTTCGCGAAACGTATCATACTCTTCGCGGATTTGAGTTTTGTAAACAGTATTATTTTTTTGAAGCAGATTGCCAACTACGGTAACTGCTCTTGATGCATCATTGATATGAATTACGGTATGACTATAATGTGGCGCAATCTTAACTGCTGAATGTGCCCTGGAGGTCGTTGCCCCACCGATAATCAATGGAATACCGAGCTTCTTTTTTTCCATAGCTTTAGACACAAAGACCATTTCGTCCAATGATGGCGTAATTAGCCCGCTTAACCCAATAATATCAACATTTTCTTTTTGTGCGGTTTCAATAATTTTTTCTGGAGGCACCATAACGCCTAAGTCAACAATTTCATAATTGTTGCAACCCAAAACCACGCTTACAATATTCTTTCCTATATCATGAACATCGCCTTTTACGGTTGCCATTAAAATCTTGCCAGCATATTCTTGTTTCCCATCTTTTTCAGCTTCAATAAAAGGCTGCAAATAGGCTACCGCTTTTTTCATTACACGAGCGGATTTAACGACTTGTGGTAAGAACATTTTTCCACTTCCAAACAAATCTCCTACCACATTCATCCCAGTCATTAAATGCCCTTCAATGACTTCTATAGGTTTTTTAGATAATAATCTGGCTTCTTCGACATCGTCATTGATATAAGTATCTATTCCTTTAACTAGTGCATGGGTAATTCTTTCTTGTAAGGCATCATTTCGCCATTCTTGCGTCTGAGATTCTTGAGCTCTTTTCTGTCCTTTTACAGATTCTGCAAAATCCAACAAACGCTCTGTGGCATCATCTCGCCTATCAAATAGAACATCTTCAACATGCATCAATAAGTCTTTATCAATCTCGTCATAAACTTCAAGCATCGTTGGGTTAACGATACCTAAATTCATCCCGTTATGTATGGCATGGTATAAAAACGACGAATGCATGGCTTCTCTTACCACATTGTTGCCTCTAAACGAAAAAGACACATTACTCACGCCACCCGATACATTAGCGCAGGGCAAATTCTCCTTAATCCACTTAGTAGCTTCAAAAAAGTCGAGCGCATTTCTGCGATGCTCATCCATACCTGTGGCTACGGGAAAAATATTGGGGTCGAAAATAATGTCTTGTGGAAAAAAATTGACCTCATCAACTAGAATATCATAAGAGCGCTGACAAATTTCTATACGCCTTTCATAATTATCGGCTTGACCCTTTTCATCAAAAGCCATAACGATAACTGCTGCTCCATAACGCTTTATTAATTTGGCTTGTCGCTTAAACTCTTTCTCACCTTCTTTTAAACTTATGGAATTGACAACACATTTGCCTTGAACAACTTGCAAACCAGCCTCAATGATTTCCCATTTAGAACTGTCTATCATTATGGGAATCCTTGCGATATCGGGTTCTGACGCAATTAAATTCAAGAATGTGGTCATCGCTTCTACACCATCGAGCATTCCTTCATCCATATTGACATCTAGAATCTGCGCCCCACCATCAACTTGATCTCTTGCGACTTCTAAGGCCTCATTGTATTTTTCTTCCTTAATTAATCGAAGAAATTTTCGCGACCCTGTAACATTAGTACGTTCGCCTACATTTATAAAATTACTTTCTGGAGTCACCACTAAAGGCTCTAGTCCAGATAGGGTTAAATATTTCTTACAATCACTCTCTGACATTAGGCTAAATCTTGTGTTAATCTTGGTTGATAGTTTTGGGTAACTTCAGCTATGGCCTTTATATACTGAGGATTTGTACCACAACAGCCACCAATGATATTGACCAATCCATCTTGTAAATACTCTTCTATTAAGCTTTGCATTTCTCTTGCTGTTTGATCATATTCACCAAATGCATTCGGTAATCCTGCATTGGGATGTGCGGATGTATAAAAGGTGGTTTCGTTAGACAATCTCTGTAAATAGGGTTTTAATTGTTTTGCGCCTAAAGCACAGTTAAACCCAACACTCAATAGTGGAATATGGGAAATAGATGTTAAAAAGGCCTCTACGGTTTGTCCTGATAAGGTTCTTCCTGAAGCATCAGTAATGGTACCAGATACCATAATTGGCACATCAATGTTTCGCTCCTCCTTAACCTCCTCAATAGCAAATAAGGCAGCTTTTGCGTTTAAAGTATCAAAGATGGTTTCCACAAAAAGTGTGTCAACTCCACCATCTATCAAAGCTTCTACTTGTTCTTTGTAAGCAATTCGCAACTCATTAAAGGTAATGGCTCTATATTCTGGTCTATTGACATCTGGAGACAAACTCGCTGTTTTATTGGTAGGCCCAATACTGCCAGCTACAAACCGTGGCTTATCTGGATTAAGGGAGGTAAATTTATTCGCTACTTCCTTAGCTATTTTAGCAGATTCAAAATTCAGTTCATAAACCAAATCTTCCATATTATAATCAGCCATTGATATGGTTGTACTTGAAAAGGTATTCGTTTCTACAATATCTGCACCAGCCTCAAAATATTTGGTATGTACCTCAGCAATCGCCTTAGGCTGTGTTATGGACAACAAGTCATTATTTCCCTTCAAGGGAGATGGGTAATCTTTAAAGCGTTCTCCTCTAAAATCCTCTTCTGTGAAGTTGTAAGCTTGAAGCATGGTGCCCATGGCTCCATCAAGGACTAGGATTCGTTTTTGTAATTCAGTATATATGTTAGGCATCCTGATTAATTATTATTGTTATCAGGAAAGTGAAGATTTAATTTCCGTTATCTGTTCTGTTTAACAGTAGAATTTAGCACCTTCTTACGAGTAAGGGTTGCTAAGGTTTCATTGGGTCTAATCCCTCCACCTTTCTTGATAACATTTCAGTAATTTATTTGAACTTAACAAATACAAATATGGTCTACAAAGAATTAATATCCTAATGAATTTATAAAAATATAAAATTGGCCTTTCATTTAATTTAATTTTCTAATTTTGCACTTCGATTTAAAAAGGAAAAATTTGTCTGATTGCAACCTTGTAAAAAAATGCTAAAGCAGTAAACTTTCTACTTCTCTAGCGACCAAGTAATCTAGCAAATTCAAAAATTAACATAAAACAGGAGATATGCCTTATTTATTTACTTCTGAAAGTGTTTCAGAGGGACATCCAGATAAAGTTGCTGATCAGATTAGTGACGCGTTAATTGATAACTTTTTAGCTTTTGACCCAGAATCTAAAGTGGCTTGCGAAACCTTAGTAACGACCGGACAAGTTGTATTAGCTGGGGAAGTAAAATCAAACACCTACTTAGATGTGCAAAAGATTGCTAGAGACACCATCAATAAAATTGGTTATACAAAGGGCGAATACATGTTTGATGGTAATTCTTGCGGTGTATTTTCTGCTATTCATGAGCAATCTGAAGATATCAATCGTGGCGTTGATAGAGCTTCTAAAGAAGAGCAAGGTGCTGGTGACCAAGGTATGATGTTTGGCTATGCTACCAACGAAACAGACAATTATATGCCATTAGCCTTAGATATTTCCCATCTTATTCTGAAGGAACTGGCAGCGCTACGCCGAGAAAATAAAGACATTGCCTATCTGAGACCTGATTCTAAAAGTCAAGTAACCATAGAATATAGCGACGATAATACACCTCAACGAATTGATGCGATTGTTATATCTACTCAACACGATGATTTTGACTCTGATGAAGCCATGTTAGCTAAAATCAGAAAGGACATCGTTGACATCTTAATGCCTAGAGTTGTTGCCAAGGTACCGGACCATATTAAACCTTTATTTACTGAAGATATTACCTATCATATCAACCCAACTGGAAAATTTGTTATTGGCGGCCCTCATGGTGATACAGGCTTAACAGGGCGTAAAATCATTGTGGACACTTATGGTGGTAAAGGCGCTCATGGGGGTGGTGCATTTTCTGGAAAAGATCCTAGTAAAGTAGATCGCAGTGCAGCTTATGCTACAAGGCATATCGCCAAAAACCTAGTTGCTGCGGGAATTTGTGATGAAGTTTTAGTACAGGTGTCTTATGCTATTGGAGTTGTTGAACCCATGGGAATTTTTATTGATACCTATGGTACCTGTCCTTTCAATTTAACGGATGGTGAGATTGCCCAAAAAGTTTCTGAAGTATTTGATATGCGCCCTGCTGCGATTGAAAATCGTTTAAAATTACGTCAGCCTATGTATAGTGAAACTGCAGCTTATGGCCATATGGGACGACAAAATGAAGTCGTTAGTAAGACTTTTGTTCAACCTAATGGCAAATCCAAAACTTTAGATGTAGAATTATTTACTTGGGAAAAATTGGACTATGTAAATAAGGTTAAGGCAACATTTGGCATTTAAAATATATGCTATTAATATTTTTTTAATACCCTGATTAGTACAGTTAATCAGGGTTTTTCATTGTCAGTTATTTTTGCCATTGGTAGGAATTTTACAATTTCAATTGTTCTATTTCAAAAACGCCAAATATGGCATGTTTAAAACTAAACCTACAAACAATGAAGAGAATTAAAAACTACCCAAATCTTATTTTAATGCTTTTACTTTCACTATTGATCGTAACATCTTGCCAAGAGGATGATGGTGTTTCACCTAGTCAGCAACAACAAGAAGATATTCCAGATACGTTTTCCGAGTATTTTGGAAATCCAATTTCAAGAGATTTTATTGGCAACGTCATTGACAAAAATCATCTGCCAATAGAGAGCGTGACTGTAACTATAGGCACTGAAACTGCAATTACTGATAGTAATGGTGTTTTCATTATTAATAATGCTCCAGTCAATGAACGTTTTGGCTATATCAAGGCCGAAAAAGCAGGCTATATCCATGCCTCTCGGAGTGTTGTGCCTTCAGATGGCACTAACAAGGTGACCATTATGATGCTCGAAGCCACAGTTATTGGTACAGTAAATAGTGGTATTTCTGATTCCGTTACTGGTAACGATGGAAGTTCCGTAAGCTTTGACGGAAACTTTATTAAAGAAGATGGTACTGCCTACGAAGGTTCTGTGGATGTAATCATGCATCATTTAGACCCAACCGATGACGATATGCCTATGCAAATGCCAGGTATGCTCTATGCCCAAAATGAAGCTGGTGCTGAACGTATGTTGCAAACCCTTGGTATGCTTGCTGTGGAACTGCGTGGTACTGGTGGTGAAGACTTAAATTTAGCTACAGGGTCAACATCCGAAATTAAAATTCCCGTTGATGCCAGTTTAATGCCTTTGGCACCTGCTTCCATTCCGCTTTGGTATTTCGATGAAGTAAATGGCTACTGGAAGGAAGAGGGTGTAGCGACTTTGCAAGGCAATATGTATGTTGGTACGGTTTCCCATTTTTCATTCTGGAATTGTGATATACCTGCAGAAGCTATTGTACTTTGTGTGACGACTACTGATGGTAATAATATGCCATTAAGCAATCTACAAGTATCCATTACTAGCACAACCTTCGGAACCACATATGGTTATACCAATGATGAGGGTGAAGTATGCGGTTATGTACCAAGTAATGAAATTTTAGAACTCAACGTCTATAGCTATAATGTTTGTGGCAGTGATTCGCTTTACACACAATCCGTAGGACCATTTACTGTCGACTCCTTTGTACAAATAACCATTGACAGCAGTTCTTCAGACACCATCAATGAAACGGTCACCGGAACATTTAACACCTGCAATGGTGACCCTGTATCCGATGGCTATGTGCAACTCACTTATGGCAACCAGACTTTTATTGATGCCGTAGATGACGGTACTTTTGAAATCAATTTGATACGATGTGATGAGGACAACACGTTTAGCATCAAAGGAAGTGATTATGCCAATGTTCAAACTACTGATGAGATTGCTTATACCTTTACAACTCCTAATACCGATATAGGAACCATTAGTGCCTGCAATGCTGTCACGGAATTTATTGAATATACCATTGACGATGAGGAAAGTGTGCTTATTTTCGAAAATATCAGTGCTAACTTTTACACCGAAGGTCAAGGACAAACGGAAGGTCCATCTCTAGATATTTTTGGAAACAATAACAATCAGGACAATTGCTTTTATTTATTTGCTGTTTTAAATCAGCCAGAGTATGTAGGCACTTACGATTTCCTAGATTGGGATGTAATGAATGATACAGGGTTCACTATAGGTGAATGTATCAGTGTTTCAAACACCAATAATAATATCATATACAACTTAACAGCTCTAGGAGACGTTGGTGAATATATTGATATTAATTTTAACGGATCCTATGAGGATTATCAAGGAAATCCTCATACTATTACAGGTGTTGTCCATGTTCTAAGGGATAATTAGAACTAATAATCATATGTTAGGGTAAAAGCCTGCTATTCACTAAGCGTAGTCGAAGTGTAGCAGGCTTTTTTGTTCTATAGTGTGTACGTTAGTCTAAACGTAATAAATCGTGGTTGTATAAAGGTTTCGGAACTAAAGACCGAAATATTACCAGCACCATTGCTAATATTAGAATCAATATCTAGAATATTAGATGCTCTAAGTGAGTATTCCCATTTGGCATCTCTGTCTTTTCTATAGCGCAAGGAAGCATCCCATGTTTTAAAGGACTCTACTTGATCGTCATTATCTTGTTCTGTATAACGAAAGTCCGTAATAAATGTTATAGCATCCCAGATATAAGCATCGAAACGTATGGATGGGGCTCTGGTTACAAATCGTGTCGAATTTGTCCCTTGATCATTGTTGTTTATTCTATGCGTATATCTAAGCCTAATATTTGGTGCTTCTCTGAAGTTAGTGCGTAATTCTGGAGAATACGTCTGAGCAAAACTCTCATTAATTGATCTTTCATTCTGTATGAACTGGTTAAACTTACTGTAAGAGAAATTAGCCCCTAATCGTGCTCTTATTTTTCCAAAGGTTCGCTCTACACGACCACCTAGAGAAGCGGTCTCGTCGGCAAATTGCGAATTAAAATACGTACTTGTTCTAATAACACTTTCAAAATTAGTCAAGGGTCTAATTTGATCAATGTTTTTACTATAAGCGGCCCTTGCAAATACATTGGTGTAGTTGAATAAATTAAAGCTTGTGTAGACTAAATTTATATTGTGAGATAAAGCATTCTGTAATTCCGCATTACCAAACTGAATATTATTAAAATTATTTAATACTAAACCTTCCGCAATATTAGTAACATCGGTAAAAGTATTTAACATATTGTAGTTAAGTTGGAGTGCTTCACTTTTCTTAAACTGTATCCGCATTTCAAAATCCGGAAGGATATCAAAAAAGTTATCTTCAAAAGTATCACCATCTTGCATATTTTGGTTGCCATAGGCATGGAAAGACATACCAGGTGTAAAAGTAAATTTACCTGTTTTAAAGCGATAATGCACTCCTAAATATACATCACTAAAGCGGTACTCGACGTCATTATTCTCTGCTGATAAAAGGTTACCATCCAAATCTGTAATTAATGGTGAAGGATCTAGGCGTGTTCCGTCATCTAAAAATTGAAAAATATTAGAATTAAAATCTTGATTGCTAAAAATGGCACCTAAGGTTAAATTGATATTACTCTTTGCGTTTAAAATATTATAATAATCAAGCTTAGCATCCAACTGGTTAGATTTAACAAACCTTTCTTGATTAATATTATAGCCAAATTGATCTCTGTCTAAACCTAGTCCTTCAGCTGTATTATCAAAGGCATCATTGTCTGGATTATCGTTATTGGTGGGATCATTGACTAGCAATGCATTATAGAATGGATCTTCATCCCTTAACAAATGTTGCGCCTCAAAAGCAAAAATATTATTCTCATCAAGGGTATAATAGTAATTTAGATTTTGGTTTATACTGTAAGGGTTGACCTGATCTAATTGTTCGGTTGCCCCAACTACTGACGACACCAAGCTTTGACGTTCCTCATCATCAGATACACGTGCCAATATATCATAATCCAATTGATTGTTTACGTTTGGTTTATATGACGCACTTAATTTGGCAATAAATTGATTAGAGGCTTCTCTTCCTCTCGAAACTGTAGCTTCATCTGGAGGAATACTTGTAGATTCATCTATTGGTGTGCTGGGATCATCTTCTACTTCAATATAATCAATAAAGTTTTCTTCTCTTGTTCTTAACCGACTACTGTTATAGATTAAAAAGCCACTGAGATCTAATGCTTTATTTGGAGAATAACTAAAATTAGCAGAACCTAATTTTGTTATGACTTCTTGAGCATTTGCAATACTGGTAAGTCCACCTAAACCATTATTCCCAAGACTAATATTGGTACCACTGGTTCTACTTGGCAATCTAAATCCACCACCAAAACCTCTCAAATCTCTGTTAGTAAGGGCTACTTCACCGATGTTGTTCATATCACCAATAAGGTTGATACTATATTTTGGGCTGTAGTAGAAAAGTTTTGGTTGCACTAAATAGAGTTCATCATTTGGGGAAGGAGCAATCCCTGCTCCAGCAGTAATATCACCGAACCAAAAGTTCTTTTTCCCTTCTTTCAATTTAATATTAATAGCAACATTATCCTGGTTATTAGTAACACCGCTTAACTGTCCAACCTCAGCATAATTTCGTAATACCTGTACCTTATCCACAGCGTTTGAAGGGATATTTTGAGTCGCTAATTTGGTATCGCCGTCAAAGAAATCCTTCCCTTCAACCATGATTTTGGACACCGGCTTCCCTTCAACTTCAATCTGTCCATCATCTGTTATTTCAACACCTGGTAATTTTTCTAGGACATCCTCTAACTTTCGTTCAGAGCCGTTTTTGAAGGAATCTGCATTATATACAATGGTATCCCCTTTAATGGTTACTGGCATTTCATAGGTAATCTCCACTGCGTCTAAGGATTTATCTGGTAATAGAGTAAAGTCCTTTGCAATGTTGGCTTCTTGAGTAGTTATGATTTCTTCGAGCGTCTTAAGACCTATGTAACTCACTTGGATTTTATACTTCCCGTTTTTTCCTAGTGACAATATATATTTACCCTTGTCGTTGGTAATGGCATAAGATTCTAATGCACTGGTCTCTTGGTTTATGGCAATAATATTAGCCAATTCCAAAGGCTGCCCTATACTATCCTTTACAACTCCTTGCATTTTAATTTGAGCAAAGGAATTGCCTGCTACTACTAAACATAGTAGTACTATTATTTTTTTCATTTTTTGATTGTTTTCTTTGATTGGTATATGGAACTTTTTCGCTGTCCAGTTCCATAAATTTTAATGTGTTACATATTAGTTTCTGCGCCCTCCTCTTCGACCACGGTACATTTCGCGCATTTCTTGCATTTTTTTAGTAATGATATCATTGTATTCGGCTTGCGTGACTTCATCCCCTTTTTTAGGCTTCTCTATATCATCCTTTTCTTCGGGATTCATAACAATTTTATTACATAATATTGTGGTTCTATCTGCACTCACTTCTAAAATTAATCCTGGCAAACCCCAATAATCATCTGGCCCTTGATTAATTGGAATCTGTGGTGTATACCAAGCCACTACCTCTATAGTTTTTGGCACTTCAATATCACTCATAGGGTCATTACGATCTTTATTCGTGGAGTCTTTAGCAATTTCCCCTTTCTTTTTATCGTCATTATTTCTTCCCCTTCTTCGCATACTTCGCCAATCGAATTGGTCGACCTCTTTAGTTGCTGTAGCCTTAAAACAAGTATAATTACCTATTTGCTTGGTTTCAGTACCCATTTTCCATTCTAATGACTTAAGTTCATCTTTAATTAAAAACTGCTTACCAAAAAACTCTTGGTCTTGCAACAACTCCTTGGATTTTACATTTTTATACTTCGGGCCACCACTAAAACTACTACTAAAACCTCCCCAACCTCTTCCAGATCCTGGAGTTTCCAATCGTTCATCTTCTTTGTAGATTGACTCTTCTTTGTTGAACGTTAATATATATTCCTTTTCAAGAAAACTTTTCATACGTTCTTGCATTCGCTTTTTTTGTTCTGGTGTCAGTTCCCGTCCGCCCCACTGATCTAAATCCATAGTAGTTTTGGACATATAATAAGCTTTACCTTGAAAGTCTTGCTGTGCAGAGGTCAATGTACAGAAGCATAACAATAATAATGATGTTAGTTTAATGAGTGGCTTTTTCATCTTAAGAGTTTAAGGTTGATTAACAAATGTAAGTTTATAATTTTAAGAGTTTCTTAAAAAAAAGTTACATTGATTTTTGTCTATCAATAAACATAACCTTAGACTAATATAAATGCCAATAGTTAAGTTCAATAACGTTAAACTTCTGTTAATACTTTAACCACGTCTTCTTCCTATACGATTATTTCGAAACTCCTTCATCTTATTGACGATGGTTTCTTGGTACCCAGACTTAGTAATTACCTTTCCTTTATCCGGAGCCTCAATTTCTAATTTTTCTTTTGGATTCATCACTATTTTAGTACAAAGCATCGTGGTATTACCAGCATTAACTTCCATGATTAATCCTGGAAGTCCCCAATATTCCAGAGGCCCATGGCCAACAGGAATTTGTGGTGAATACCATGCTTCGACATCTGTCATAGCTACGTCTGGTTCTTCAGTAGCTGTACTACTTGAATCTGATTTCTTTTCAGCATTAGTAGTGTTTCTCAATCGACTCCATGAAAAATCATACCATGCCAAATCGTTAGTTGGTATTGAAGCCGTAGCCTTAAAACAAGTATAATTGCCTATTTGCTTTGTCTCTTTTCCCAAAATCCATTTTATATCCTGAAGTTTATCCTTTACCAAAAACTTTTTACCGTAAAATTCTTGACTTTGAATCTGCATGTTGGTTTTAACATTTTTATACTGTTTACCTGGCGCAAAATTTTTCCCCCAAGAATCTGTTGCTCCTGTCATGGCATCTAACTTTTCATCCTCGTAGAATAATGCTTCTTCTTTATTAAAGGTTAAAATGTATTCTTTTTCCAACCTGTTTTTTAAACGTGCTTCAACTTGCTTCTTTTGCGCTTCACTTAGACGTGCTCCCCATCGACCAAGTTCCATAGTAGACTTTGATACATAAAAAGCCTGACCTTGAAAGTCCTCTGCTTTATTGTCTTCGATAGGTAAAACGACATTGTTTACATTTAATTCGTTGGTAAATAAAAATAGAAATAAAAGAAAGCCAGATTTGATAAAAATTGATTTCATGTCAAAAAAGAATTTGGATTGGTTGTTGTTTTGTTTAACAAATATATTTAAACATTAAACAAAATTAATTCTGTTTATCATAAAATTAACAAAGTGAATACCAATATATCCTAACCTCCAATGCTTATACTAAAGCTACTACCATCATTTCTATCTCCTTTTTTAGGTCTGTAACGCTCCATCATTTCTTTAGCTTTCTTTTCCATGATTTCTTCGTATTTTTCCCTACTAACCTCCTTACCTTTTGTAGGTTCAGTAATTTCAACTTTTTCTTTAGGATTCAATACAATCTTGCTACATACTATGGTTAACTTACCATCATGAATTTCTAATATTAGACCTGGAAGACCTTGATAGTCGTCAGGACCATTATTTACGGGAATTTGTGGTGTGTACCAAGCCGTAACCGTACGCTCTTCCATTTCTGGCTCGGCATCTAAATCAATCTCCCCGTCCTCACTGGTCATCTCAATGGTTTTAGGCACCATTTTGGTATAGGTTGCTTTATAACATGGGTATTCACCAATATACTTGGTTTCGGAACCTAATTCCCAATCTATTTTCTCTATTGCATCTTTCACCAAAAAGATTTTTCCGTAGGTATCAACTTGCTCTGCGTAACGTTGCTCTTTAGTATTCTTATAAAGCACGTCGCCGCCACCGCCACCGCCAATCATTACTACCTCAAATCCCCCTCCGCCTACTTGAGGTTTGCTTAATTCTTCATCTTGCTTATAAATGGACGCTTCTTTGTTAAAGGTTAGTTTAAATGTTTTTTGGAACTGTTTTTTCATCATTTCCATCATCTTGGCATGCATTCCCGCATCGACTTTAGTACTATCGATCTTTACATCTATTCGTCGTTGCGTTTTGTAAGTCGCCACTCCCTGAAAGTCTTGAGCACCAACAGTGGTAAAGACCGCTGTTAATGCCAAAACTAAAACTCTAATAATTGTTGTCATTTGATTGATTTTAATTTTTGTTTTTATAATAATTGATTGCTGAAGTTCTAATTTTCTCTACACTTTTCAGAAATTCTTCGGGCTTACTAGAGTTCCCTTCCACTGAATAGGACATATGGGATTTTTCACCATTAGACATTGTTCTGCCATTACAGATTATCTTAAATGTAAGTGCTTCATTTTTTCCTGTGGCGTCCAAAATTTCTTTGATATCCTCTACTTGAAACGTTGATTCAATTTCGGCAGCGGAATCTACGGTAACCGTTACGGAAACATCTTCTAGTTTTGGTTGTTCTTTCGCAACTACTCCACTAATTGATTGCGATTGACTAAAGCCTAACATTGTAATGATTATTGCTAAGCCTGTAATTAAGTTTTTCATAATTATGTGCTTTTAAGTTTAGTACACCACAAATATCAAAACACAATTTTGTCTTTTTAGTTAACTAGTGTTAACGTGTGTTAACCGATTCGTCAAACTAGATTTTAACATTTACTTTTGAAGCATGAATGATAAACGATATCAATGGATTTTGTATACAATTGTAGCCGTAATCGTAGTTACTATTGGTATTCAGGTGTTTTGGAACTATAAGAATTATCAGGCTAATAAACAACAGCTTATCAATGACGTACAAGTAAGTTTAGACAAAGCTGTAGATGATTATTATGCAGATTTAGCAGAACGCACCACCCTAGGAGTCTCTCTGGTTGGCGAAAATCAACTAGATGCTTTTGGCGAAGACAGTGAACTGGCAAAATTCCTAGAAAAAATTGACAAAACCACCGCAGAGTTTAATAACCTTGATTCTCTTGAGGTCGATAACTTAGAAGGCATCACCGTAGTAAGAGGACGGAAGGCAGACTCTATGATGGCTGACTATCGTGAAAGGCACAAACCTATCAGTGCAGATTCCTTTAAACTAAAAGTAGATGAGTTTAAATTAAATGATAGTATAGATTTAAAAAATATTTCGATGTTAACCTCTAAAGTTTTTATTTCTATTAGTAACGATACCTTAGATGTTAAAGTGGTAGATAGCATATTGAAAAATGAGCTTAACAGAAAAAACATTGACCTAAAAAGTAAACTCACATTCTACGAATCTGATAGGTTCAATAGATTTTCAAAAAAGCGAGATTCAATAATTTCAGAAACTAACCCAGATTCACAATATACCTTAAGTACAACATCCAAATCTACTTTTTTACCAAAAGGTAGTACTCTAAAAGTCGATTTCACCAATGAAACAGCTACCGTACTTAAACGTAGCCTAAGTGGAGTTTTAATTTCCACTGTTTTGGTTTTAGCCGTGATTAGTTGTCTGTTCTACTTGTTAAAAATCATTAAGCACCAAAAACAATTGGCCGAGGTTAAAAATGACCTTATTAGCAATATAACACACGAGTTTAAAACACCAATCGCAACCATTGGAGTAGCCTTGGAAAGTATTAGTAGTTTTAATGGTATTGATGATAAAGAAAAAACCAAAAAATACATCAATATGTCTTCTGAGCAACTTAACAAGTTGAACATTATGGTTGAAAAATTATTAGAGACTGCAACTCTAGATAGCGATAGTTTAGAATTGAATAAAGAAGGTATTGATATTGTAGCACTTCTTAATGATTTAGCCAATAGATTTAAAATACAATATCCTGAAAAGGAATTTAACATTAGCCTTAAAGTTGAAAATCTTGAAGCTAAGGTCGATCTGTTTCATTTTGAAAACGCACTAAACAATATTTTGGACAATGCTGTAAAATACGGAGGGCACATTATTTCCGTCGATTTAATTCCAAAGCAAAATAGCTTTGATATCTTAATTTCAGATAGCGGCAATACGCTTTCAAAAGTCAATAAAGATCGAATTTTTGAAAAATTCTACCGTGTACCCAAGGGAAATACTCACGATGTCAAAGGCTTTGGTATTGGTTTATACTATACTAAGACTATTATTGAAAAACATGGTGGTTCAATAGATTTAAACTTAACCAAAAATTTAACGACTTTTAAAATTACACTTCCCAATGACAGATAAGATTAAATTGCTCTTGGCCGAAGATGAAGCAGCATTAGGGCAAATTATAAAAGAAAGTCTAGAAACCAGGAACTTTGAAGTGGTGTTGTGCAACAATGGTGAAAAAGCATTTGAGACCTACCAATCTGATAATCCCGAAATTTTGGTCTTGGATGTAATGATGCCAAAAAAAGATGGTTTTACTTTAGCCAAGGAGATTAGGGCTATAGACGATACCATTCCTATTATATTCTTAACGGCCAAATCTCAAACTGCTGATGTAGTTGAAGGCTTTTCTATTGGTGGTAATGATTACCTGAAGAAACCTTTTAGTATGGAAGAATTAATCGTGAGAATTCATAATCTTTTGAATAGAACGAAGGTTCAAAAAACATCCAAAATTCTGGAAATTGGTGGTTACACCTTCGATTTTCCAAAACAGCAATTACAGTATAACAACGAAGTACCTGCTCAACTCACCCATAGGGAAGCCCATTTGTTATTTCATCTCATTAAGAATAAAAATCAGGTTTTAGACCGCTCATTAATCTTAAACAAACTTTGGGGCACTGACGATTTTTTCTCGGCAAGAAGCATGGACGTCTTTATTACCAAACTTCGAAAAAAACTAAAAAAAGACGAAAGTATACAAATCATAAATGTTAGAGGCTTTGGGTATAAGCTCACTGTTTAAAGTATAACACACTAAATACAGATTCTTTTGAGTTATAGAATGGTGCAATTTTTGTATTTTTCTATCTCGTATGCATAAGTTAGTTTATTTCTTCTTTTTTTTGAGTATTTCTGTATTTGCGCAAAAACAAGCACAAATGCATTTAAAAGACTCCACATTGCTAAAAGCGAAAGATATTTTTGGCATTGATACTTTCGGGACATTGTATTATTCAACCGATGATAATACTTTTAATAAAAAGACCAAAGACACTACCATTACCTATACCAATTTTCAGCTAAGTGAAATCACAACCGCCAATGCCTTTAACCCTTTAAAAATCAATCTTTTTTATCAAGAATTTAATACGGTTATTATTTTAGATAATCGTTTGGCAGAAGTATTTAAAATAGATTTTAATACCACACAACCTTATAAAAATGTAAGTTTTGTCTCAACAGGTTTTGATAATACCATTTGGATTTTCAATCAGGACTTACAGCAACTCGAACTTTACGATTACAAGAGTAACAAAATAAGACTCAAAACTGTCCCCATTCAATCAGAGATTTTAGATCTTAAAAGCGATTATAACAATTGCTACATGCTTACCGAAAACTATCTGTATGTCTATAATTACTTTGGCAGCTTAATCGCTAAACATAAGAATGAAGGTTATGAAAATATGGCGTTTAGTAAAGCGCATTTAGTGCTCAGAAAAGCAGAAAGCCTCTGTATATTATCCAAAAATAGTGGTGAGATAAAACCCATTTCACATCCAAATTTGTTAATAAATCAGTTTTTGGTAACCAACGAAAGCTTGTATATTTACCACGACGAAATTCTACGTCAATACCAACTTAAACCAGAATAGACTATGCATGTTGCTGTTGCAGGAAATATAGGAGCAGGTAAAACGACTCTGACCAAATTATTAGCAAAACATTACAAATGGGAAGCCCAATTAGAGGACGTTGTAGACAATCCTTATCTCGATGATTTTTATAACCAGATGGAACGTTGGAGCTTCAATCTTCAGGTATATTTCTTAAACAGTCGATTTCGTCAAATCAACCAAATTCAAAATAGCGGTAAAGACATTATTCAAGACAGAACCATTTATGAAGACGCTCATATTTTTGCACCAAATTTGCATGCCATGGGCTTAATGACCAATCGCGATTTTGAGAACTATTCTTCCCTTTTTGAGCTAATGGAATCCTTTGTAAAAGGTCCTGACCTGTTAATTTATCTTCGGAGTTCTATTCCTAATTTAGTAGCCCAGATTCATAGACGTGGCCGCGATTACGAAAATACTATCAGTATTGATTATTTAAGCCGTTTGAACGAACGCTACGAAGCTTGGATTACTAAGTATAACAAAGGCAAATTATTGATTATAGACGTCGATAAATTAGATTTTGTAGTCAATCCTGAAGATCTAGGTGGCATCATCAATAAAATTGATGCCGAAATTCACGGTCTATTTTAAGCATCATGTAGATTTAATAATTTTCGATTTAGAGTTTAACAAAAAGGTTGTAACTTTAGTAATTCACTAATTTTAAAATCTTCCAAAATGTCTAGGCAACTCGATGAAAAGATTAATGCGCTTTGTAAGAATCCACCAGCAAAGTATGACGATCTAAAAGTACTTTTCCTTAACTGTACTTTAAATAGAACACCTGTATTATCCCACACCGAAGGGCTCATTCATGTTGCCCAAAGGATTTTTGAAGCCAATGGTGTACAGACCAAAATTATTAGACCTGTAGATTATGTTATTCCGGCAGGTTTGGGTCATGATATGTCAGAAACTCCCGAATGGGACAGGGACGATTGGCCTCAAATTCAAAAGGAAATTGACGACTGTGATATTCTCATCTTATGCACGTCTGTTTGGCTTGGTGAAAAATCCTCGGTTTGTAATAGAACCTTAGAACGTATGTATGGCTACACACACGACTTTAATTCTAAAGGACAGTACAGGGACTACGGAAAAGTTGGTGCTACTTTAATAACAGGAAATGAAGATGGTGTAAAACATTGCGCCATGAATATATTATTTTCTCTATCACATATTGGCTATACGGTTCCTCCACAAGCTGATGCTGGTTGGATGGGAGAAGCAGGACCTGGCCCATCGTATAGAGATGAAGGGTCTGGCGGACCTGAAAATGATTTTACCAACCGTAATACCACATTTTTAGTTTGGAACTGTCTTCATCTTGCCAGAATGTTGAAAGATAATGGTGGTATTCCGGCTTACGGCAACATGCCAGACGAGTGGAGTGCCGGTTGCAAAGCAGGCTTCGATAGCCCAGAGCATAAAAGGTAAACTTTTAATTCTATAATTAGCTCCATTATACAAGGTTCAGACTTTGCGCTTCCAGTTTCAGTAATTTCAGAAGAAGACACAAATCTTTTTTTAAGAAACCTATTCGCAATTATCTCAAACAATAAACTGAAGTTTTTTTGCGTGAGCCAATGCCTCTTCACCACTCTCAACAATTAAAACAGGGACTTCGTCATAGTCTAAAAACAGATTTTTAATTCGTTGCATACGTCTGTTGTGTTTAACAGCTCTTAAATAAATGGTCAAAATTCTATTGGGAAACTTTTTTACAACGTCTAAATAAATATGGGCATCTTTCTCACCGCAATCGCCAATAAGAATGAAGTCTAAATTAGGATAGGTATTTAAAATTTTATAGATCTCATTATACTTATGCGCCAATTCCGGTTTTGGAGTTTTATCATAAGGCATTCGAATATCCCTAAGAAGAATAGGCCCATCTGGAAATTTATTCACCGATAAAAACATGCTCAAATAAAGATATAAGTTCCAAGGACTATTGCTTACATAGAAGATGGGATTACTACCGTTTCCCGATTTTCCTTTATGGAGCAGTTTATAAAAATCTGCGGCACCTTCCAAGGCCTGACGCTTATGTGGTGTTTTAAAAAATGTATTAATAATAACACGCCATTTTAATCTAGAGGTTACTCCTGTGTATAAAATAGTATCATCGATATCACTGACCACACCAAAGGATGAATTTGCATTTGGAACGAGCATTCTTCCAAAGAACCTATTATCATTCTGTATTTTATTCTTGTGCGAAGATGCATAAGACACCTCATAGTCTAGCCATCTATCGTTTGAAACAAAGCTTTCTAAATCTTTAATAGTTTTATCTGCTAGATAATAGCCTTCGGCATCTGTTCTAAAATTTATAATTTCATTGTTGGGTAGCTTGATAGATAGAGGCGTGTTTCGAATTTCATCAGTTTCGAATCGTTTCCAAGAGTTTATAAAAAGACTTATCCAGCTTTTCTTTTTTAAGTCGATACCTTCATCTTCTAAAGCCCTGCCTCTAAGATACAACTGCGAAGATGTTCCGTAGGAATCAAATGGAATAATTTGTAGTGGGTCTTTCTTGAACACAATACAAAAATAAAAAGCCCCATTAAAAATGAGGCTTTAAATTCACAATTTAAAAAATTATTCAATCAACAGTTTCTTTGATAGGCCATTGGCATTATTCACTATATAAACTCCGGCACCTAAACCTTCAATATTTATATAATCCTGATTACTAACTTGTTTCACCAATCTACCTGATATATCAAAAAGCTTATAATCATCTGCTATGCTAAAATGAACTATTTCTTTTGCTGGGTTTGGAAACATTTTAAATTCGTTGTTTGGATTTTCAAAATCCTCTACATTCAAAATATTATCTAGTGAATAAATACTTAAGGTAGCACTCACTTCATTAGACACCACTATTAAGGCTGTTCCTGTTGGGCTATCATCCGCATCAACAAAAACGATACCTTCAGGACCAAGGTCACCACTTTCTGGATCACCCTCTACACTACCACGATTGTTCAAATATTGCAAGAAAACTGGAGCATTTGGATCTGTCACATCATAAATCATAACACCTCCAACTCTTTCTAGAAGAACAAAGGCATAAAACGCACCTTCAATTTCTTCTACTATTACAGCCTCAGGCTCAGGTCCTTTATTATCACTTCTATTTTTAAAGTTGTTATTACTATTACTTGCATTAAAAATACCTCCATAGGTTGCATCTGCTGCTGTAATCACTTCAAAGTCATTACCACTGTCATAAACGATATTTCCAGAATTCGCTTCAAAAATACTAAAGGAACGACCTCCATATACATGAATTTCTTCAAACTCTGGATCACCATCCGTATTACCAGATGCATTCGAAATGTTAATATCGCCAAGATTATTCTCTAGTTCCAGTATGGACGCGTTAGGAAAAACCGCTGGGTCTAAATTATAATCTGAGTCATCTAATTTGCGTTCTTCTTCAAAGGTATCGTATTCGCGTGCATCACCTTCATTGGCTGTAACGATGTAAGCTGTACCACCAACATTGTAATAGTCAATACCATCTGGCATGTACATACCAAAAATTGGCCAAGACGCATTGAAAATAAAGTCAGGTTCATCACTGGTATCTAAGGAATTGGATGCGATGCTATGATCTTTTAGACCGAATGGTACAATTTGAGTGATAGTAGGTACTGTAAGATCGACAATGGCATAAGCATTGTTTTCTTGAAGTGCTACATAGGCTGTATTGCTATCATCCGAAACTGCAATATACTCAGGCTCCAAGTCTTGTGCAACTGTGGCACCAGGTCCAAAAATCCTCACATCAGCGGCTAATAATGCTGCCAAATCCCCATTAAAGGCCGTAAAGCCCAAGTTGGTTACATCACTTTGGTCGATTGCACCTAATCCACCAGTGACATCGATAACAGATACACCGCCTTCTGGATCAATTGTATAATCATCATTAGGTTCACCTTCATTGGCCACTAATAATTTGGTACCATCTGGTGTGAAGGTAATCATATCTGGTAGGGCTCCAACAGTAACCATCACTTGATTGTTACCATCAGTATCGGAAAACATGACTAATCCAGGGTCAGTTGCTGGGTCAGCAGCAATCGCCGCAGCCAAAACTCCATTACTTACTGCAACACTTTGAACTCCATCTGTATTTGGAGGTAACGCAATACTCGTTATTGAGCTGATATTACTCGGATCTGAAAAATCTAAAACTTCAATAGAAGAATCATTTGTTACAAATAAACGTTGTGTAGTTGCATCATAAGCCGTTATTTCTGCAGTGCCACTAGCATCGACCAAATAACTTGTCAAATAATTGGCATTCAAAACAGTTGCATCGGCAGTTGGAACAATCGTGTCATCGTCTAAAATATAGGCTGAAAACGTATCGTCATCACCTATAACCGCATTACTAGCGTTCTGAAGCTCGATTACAAAGAATACATCAGATCCATCATCACCGTTATCTATAATTGGGATACTGATTGTTTGATCAGCGTCAGATCCCATAGGGAACGTAATAGTTTGCGTTGTGGGATATGTAAAATCTGTGCCCTCAACAGCGGAACCTCCTGAAACCAATACAACATCAACAGATACAACTGAAGATGGTGCTTCAGAAATTGTTGCCGTTACAGTAATACTTGTTCCATCTTCTGAAACAGAGGCGTAATCAGTATCAAAAGTGACTATTGGAAGTGACCCTGTTCTAATCCTCATATCTTGGTCAGCTGGTGTTTCTGCCACGTTGTACGCTGAAGCATTGTCAGGGTGGAACGCGAACATGAACTCGGCCAGAGCGTCCTGCTCACCTCCGGTATCGCTAAACGTGGTATTGTTGCCAGGATCGTTGGCCAGAACACCGTCAGGGAAGTCCATCGGGTCCCCAAAACCTAAGCCGTCGTAGTAGTTAAGCCTGTTCGGTGACGCCAATTGGTCGAATGGATAACCGTCACCGCCATTGGCCAAAAAGTTCAAGGTCACCATGTTGAAGGTAATCCCGCCCGGGGCTACGTTCGCGCCATTCTGCACGACCACAACATCGTTTGAAGCGTCCATATCCCCTCGATCAACAACCAATTCAACGAGCCTGCTTCCAGGTGCAAGGTTGGGATCGTACACAAAGTTCATACCACCAATCTGAGGAAAACGGCCAGGGGTCTCACCAGGAGCAACTCCGCTAAGACCGTGCTCAACGATGGTTATCAATTCCGCAGGTGTCATGGTCAATCGCACCAGTCCGTTGTCAAAACGCAATGTTGCCCTTAAGTTACCCTCAGAAACTTCGTTGTTCGGCGGTGGGGAAAACACGATATCGTCTGGGTCATTGGACCCACCTGGAAGAACCGCCGAACCAATCTGAGTTCTTATGCCCCCACCGTTTTTCAAGGATATATCAACGTCAGCGTCGGTATCAGGGTTCAGTAGGTTGGCATACCAAAGATTGGCATCCGCGGTAAGGTTCCCTAGGTTCGTTTCTTGGGTCCTTACCTGTGCTCTCCTTCCATCCAGATAGACACTGGAGAATCCCACAATATTACTGAACTGGGCATCTATGACGCCTTGCGCGGCGTCCCTCAAGGCGACGACCGCTGGGTCAGGTGTTGCGCTAAACGAAGCCACCAAGGCCTCGGTGGCCGGGTAGGCCCCATTTATAGTATCGTCCAAGGCGCTAAGGTCCAATACACCATTGGTATCGAACTCAACGACCAACCTTCCAAGGTATTTGTAGTCACCGTCAACGTTGACCACAAGCACTGGGTCGCCACCAGCATCAGTGGTCTGGAATGGATAGGTCTCGTCAAAGGCGTTGTCGGTTACGAATGTGTTGCTAAAGAGCGTATCGTTGCCGTCACCCATTCTGGTATTGGAACCTCCCGCTACGATGATATCAACACCATCAAGCAATGTTGCCAACTGCTTTTCGATGGCAATGGACTGCATGTGCGCCAATAGGATAATCTTGTTCACGCCGCTACCTGTAAGGGCGTCGACACTGGTCTGTATTTCAGCGGCCAGTGCGTTTACAGTGGCATCCGGAGCCGGTGAAACCGTGACGTCTCCCAATGTAGTGATATTGGGGAAGCTAGGCGATGCTGCCCCAACAATTCCGATGGTCTCACCATCAATAGTGACCACGGCATATTTAGCCACTTGGCTGTTCAAGGTCGATATGTCGTTGCCGTCCGTTCCTATTATCCCTGAGAAATCGCCATCCTGGGAAAAGTCAATGTTAGTGGACAACCACGGGAACTCAGAACCAGGGAAGGTCACACCACCACTCGATTCGCTAAGGAAAGCCGAGTCGAACAGCTCTCCCGGACCTTGGTCGAACTCGTGGTTCCCAAAGGTCGATACGTCAACACCGAAGGCGTTGGCAAAGGCAATATCCAAATGGCCGGGCT